>CBINBI010000074.1:0-16916 GCA_966248875.1 uncultured Rhodanobacteraceae bacterium | reverse complement strand
CCCTTTCTCTTGGTGACTTCTCTTTGGGCAAGCAAAGAGAAGTCACTCGTCGGCCGTGGATGGCCGACGAAAAACACAGGGATGTAAGTCGCTCACGACAGCGACAACTAAATCAAAAGATGGGATCCCGCTTCCGCGGCGAACAACGAGGGCGAAAATGGATTCCGGCTTTCGCCGGAATGACGAAGTTGCACCCTGCGCACCGCATCTGCCATCGCAAAGCGATCGCGGGCCCGAAGAAAAAAGCGCGCGCCGCCGGCGCAAAAACCACCGAGCCAGAGCGCGCGCCCTGCGGCCGCTGTCGTGCTGGGGAGGAACATCCCCGACGGCGGCCGCGGCGTCGGGGATGGGGGCTCGCTGCGCTACTGCACGGTCAGCGTCACAGGGACCGGCAGGCGCTGGTTCGAGAGGTCGTTGCTATTGACGCAGATGTCGGCCGAGTACGTGCCGGGGTCGAGGCTCGTCGCGTCGAACGTCACGTCGATCGGCGTCGTGTCACCGGGTACGGTGGCGCCGCGGGTGGTGCTGTAGGAGAGCCACGGCACGTTCTCGGGATAGGCGCAGATGCCGGCGAGGCGCGCGATGCCGAGCGCCGCGTACTGCGTCGACGACGGATCGGGGCCGATCGGCTCGATCGGCGTCGCGAGGCCGATCTCGGTGTCGATCGTGTACATCATCGAGAGCCCGAGCGAATTGTCGAAGCCCGAGAAGTAGAGCGTCCCGGTCGTGTCGTCGAAGTCGAGGCCTTCGGCGTAGTTCGCGTCGAAGCCGAGCGAGCCGATCGTCGAGGCTTCGCCGGTCTCCTTGTCGATCGCGACCAGCGTGTCGGTCACGATCTCGACGCCGTACATGCGCCCCTGGGCGTCCACCGCGATGTCGATGATGGCGGTGCCATTGGCGGGATCGCCGACGCCGGTGATCTCGCCGACGTAGCTGGTGTCGGCGGTGTCGGGATCGATCTTGACGAGCGAGGCGCCGGTCGGCCTTCCGCCCAGCGTGACGGCGTACATCGTGTCCGTCGTCGTGTCCCAGGCCATGCCGTTCCAGCCTCCCGTCTGCGCGCCGGGAGGCGGCACCGAGATGTAGACCAGCGTGAGCGCAGCGGTTGCGGTATCGACCTTGTAGAGATTGAAACTGCGGAAGTCGATCGCGTAGAGCGTCGAGAAATCCTCGCCCTTGAAGTCGCCCGTGAGGAAGCTGTTGCCGTCCGCGGGCACGTCCATGGTCAAGGTCGACGGGGCCGTGGCGTCGAAGCTCACGAAGCGCGCGTTGACGAGGTCGGACGCATAGGCCGTCACTCCGTCCGCGGCGAGCGGATGCGTCGCGCGGGCCTTGCCCGAAGGCGCGATCGGCGCCGGGCCTGTTTCGGTGCGCGAGGGATCGCCGACCGGCAGCGCGAAGCGCGGAACCGGCGGGAAATGCGAGCGCGTGCCGATCGATCCGATGTTCCAGGTCAGGTCGCGGTTGCCGGTGTTCGAGATCGTGAGCGTGTCGGTCGTCGACGCGCCCGCGGGCACGGCCTTGTCGAAGCTCCCGGGATCGACACCGACGACCGGCGCGCCGACATCGAGCGTCACCTCCGCGCTCGCCGAGTACGAGACGGGCTCGGTCGGATGGAACAGGATCGCGCGGCCGGGACCGACGTTCGCCTGATCGAACGAATACAGCACTCCGTGCCAGCGGTCGGAGTTGAGGCCGATCGTCGCGCTCGCGCCGTTGTCGCAGACCGGCGTGCCGCAGGTCGTGTCGGCGTACTGGAACAGGATGTCGTTGCTGCCTTCGAAGAGGATCGCCTCGAACGTGACGGTCTCCGCACCGCCGAAGCTGACCGGCAGGTTGAACCACTCGACGACGAAGCGGCGGTTCGGCGCTTCACCGAGGGTCTGCACGAACACGTTGCCGATCTGGTCGATGTAGTCCTGCTGGATGTCGTCCCAGAACGGCAGGATGGCGGGCCCGATCATGCGGTCCGGCAGCGTGCGGTTCACCGGGCTGAGATAGCCGATGCGTCCGCGCGCGCCGGCCGCCTGGTCGAACAAGAGGCCGCCGTTGTTGCTGACGGTGATCAGGTCGGCCGTGTGCCCGTAGAACGTGAACGGAAAGCCCATGTCCGTCGTCATGTAGGCGTCGTCGAAAAGCTCGAGATTCGTGCCGGTCGCCGTGATATCCACGAAGCCGAAGTGGGCGGCGGGCTCGAAGCCGTCCGCGAAGATGGCATCGGCATTGCCGGTGCTCTCCGTCCAGGTGTAGGCCGGATGCACGTCGTAGGACGTCCAGGTCGAGACGGGCGCTTCAGAGCCGGTGGCCGTGACAATGCGGTTGTATTGCCAGCTCTCGCCCGGGGCGATCGTCGCCGGCGTGTCGGTCAGGATCGGGCCGACGACATCGTCGGCAAGCGAGTGGAAGGTCAGCGTGCTCGGCGAGTGATTGGTCACGACATAGCAGTAGTTGACCTGCTCGCCGCGCGTCACCTCGAGCGTGGTATCGGCGCCGCAGGCGCCCTCGGTGGGGTCCCTGCCGAGCGTCACCGCAAGGCTGATGCCGTCCCCGGTGGGGGCGGCCGACTCCGCACCGGCCACCTGCACAAGCAGCGGCAGGGCCGCTGCCGCCATCGCAATCACGAACCGACTCTGCATTCCCGATCCTCCTGACGACCGTAACGATCGCCCGGAGTCTCCCATCCGGAATGCCGGAAGACATTTCTTCTCGGTTCGACTTCGATCACCGTTCCATGACGGTGGCGGAAAAACCGGCGAAACGGACGCGCCGGACGCCGGAACCGGCTATTGCCCGGGCGCGCTCCAGCCCGAGACGCGGCTGTCGCGATCGAAGACGACGCGGCCGCCGCTCGAATCCGGATAGAACCAGACGTCGCCGAACACGCCGGTGGTCTTGTCGCCGGGCTGCCCGAGCACGGCCGTGACCTGGCTCCAGCTCATGCCGACGTGGAGCAGCGCCCAGGCCGCCGGATCCTTCCAGCGCGCGAGCGCTACGGAGCTCGGCACGGCCGGCGTCACCCGCACCGAAGATCCGGCGGGGGCATTCTGATCCGGGGCCGGCGCGGATGCGGCAGCCGTCGCGGCCGCCTTCTGGGCGTTCGTCACCGCCGTGAGGCGGTTCTCGAGCTGGGCGACGCGTTCCTCGAGCGCCTTGATGCGCGCCTCGACCGCGGGATCGAGCGGCGGATCCGCCGCCCGCGCGATGCCGGACAACGCCACGACCATCGTCATCGAAACGAGCCAGCCGTACTGACGCATCGCGTTCTCCTGCACGGGCGCCGCCCATTCGGCATCCGCAGCCATTCTGCCGCCAGCGGCCGAACGCGATCAACCGCCGGCGACGTTGCGAGGCGCCGGCCTCGCGTCGACCAGCGCCTCCTCGTCTGCCAGCGATTGGGTCCAGCGCTCGCCGGCGAGCCGGCGCGCCTGGGCGAAATACGATCGAGCGAGATCCGTTTCGTGCGTCGCCGCCGCCACGCGCGCCAGCAGGAGCGAGCACGAGAAATCGTTCTCGGCGTACGGGCCGACGATGCTCGCCGTCGCTCGCGCCTGATCGATGGCGCCCACGTCGAGCTGGAACTCCGCGTACGGCACCGCCGCGTCGCGCAGCACCAGCGGCGTGCCGAACTCGCGCGCGATCGCGAGCGCTTGCCGGTAATGATCCAGCGCCGCCGCCGCGTTGCCGGATGTGGCCGCCCATCGCGCCTGCGCGACGAGCGCGTGCGAGCGCGCCGGCGCACCCGCGCGTTCGACCGCCCATGCGCTCGTATCGGCGGCCAGCGCCGCCGCGGCTCTGCGGTCGCCGGCCGCAAGCTCGGCACTCAGCAGCACGGCCAGCGATTCGAGGTGGAGATCGGGCGCGCTCTTCGCGTCGTGATCGCCGCGCACGGCGTCGGCGAGCTCGATCGCGGCGCGCGCCTCGCCGAGCGCGAGCCGGATCCCCGCCTCGTCGAGGCGCACGTCGACGACGGCGTCGGTCGCCGCGTCCTTCGGCGCCGTTTCCTCGAGCCGCGCCAGCTCGGCGCGCGCTTCCGCGTACGCGCCGGTCTCGATCAGCGCGTTGGCGTATGCGATCGAGCCGAAACGGTGCAGCGCCGGATAGTCGACGGCGCGGATGCGCGGCAGCAGCGCACGCAGCCTGTCCAGCGCGAGCGCGTGATGCAGCAGATAGTGATGCGCCTGCGCGATATTGAGACGCGAGCCGAGCTCGGTCTCGTTGAGCCCCGCCGCGGCACCCATCTCGGCCGCCTGCTCGTACAGCATCAGCGCGTCGGCCATGCGGCCGCGCGCCGTCGCGATATACCCGAGACCGTCGGTGATGCGCGCCAGCAGCAGGCGGTCGCCGACCGGCTCGAGCTCGAGGCGCGCACGCAGATAGCTCTGCTCGGCGCCTTCGAGATCATTGCGCACGATCTGCGCGATGCCGAGCCCGCGCCAGGCGAGGCCGAGACTGCGCCGGCTGGCGACGCCTTCGAGCTGGATCGCGCGCCGGAAATACGCCTCGGCTTCTGCCGGATGGCCACGCGCGAGCTCGGAGTCGCCGAGCGCGGTCCACGCGTCCGGCAGCCAGCGCGGCGGCGGCGACGTCACGGCAGCACGATCGACGAGCGGGCGCAGCACGGCGAGCGCCGATTCCGGCTTGCCGAGCTGTATGAGCGCCTCGGCTTCGAACAGCACGATCTGCGGCGCCTCGGCCACCGGCTTCGGCGCGTTTTGGAGCAGCGCCATGGCGCGGCCGTTCTGCGCTTCGAGAATCGCCGCCTTCATGTGCGCTGCCAGCGCGAGCACCTCGGGCGCCACCGTTTCTTCGGCATCGTCACCGCCTTCGGGCGCGAGCAGCTCGCGCAGGTTGCGCGCGAGCCGGCTCGCCGCGGCGACCGGATCGGCCGCGCGCGCGCTGACGATCTCGGCGCTGCCGTCGGCGTTGAACACCGTCGCGTCCAGGCGCCAGTCTTCGCCGACGCGGCTCGCCTCGGAGGTGATGACGATGGCGGCGCCCGTCGCGGCGCGCAGCGGCTCGACGCCGGTGTTCGCACCGGCATGCGCCACCGCAGCCAGCGTCGTCTGGTCCGGCACGACCGCGTGGCCCGGCACTCCGGCCAGCGCCTCGCTCGCGAGCGACATGACGCCGAGCCGCATCCAGCCGTCGTCGGCCGCCATGCTGTGCACGCGCGTCGGCGCGACGAGGATCAGTCCCGGAACGATGGAACTCGCGTCGCCGCGCGTCGATACGGTCGATTTCTGTGCCGGCTGACGCGACGGCATGAATGCGAATGCGGCAATCACCGCGATGGCGACGGCGGTGAATGCGCCCGCAAGCCAGAGGCGGCGCGGCCTGTCCGCTGTGCTTTCTTCCTGTGCGACAGGCGACGACGACGACGCAGCCGGCGCGACGTGCTGCGCGGCGTCATCGGGGTCGCCTTGGGGAACGGGCGCCGAAGCAGACGGAATGGCGTGTTCGGCTTCTACCGTCGGCGCCACCCACTGATAGCCGAACCGCGCGACGGTGCGGATGCAGTTCTGCGCATTGCCGTCGTCGCCGAGCGCGCGGCGCGCTTTCAGCACCGCCTGCGCGAGCATCGCGTCGCCGCCATCGATGCGGCCCCACACCGCAGACAGCAGCTCGTCGCGGCCGACCGCACGCTGCCGGTTCTGCACGAGATAGGCGATGACTTCGAACACGCGGATACCGACGGCGACGTCGGCACCGGAACGGAGCAGGCGTCGCGTGTCGGGAATCAGCTCGAAATCGTTGAAGCGGTAGGACGTCACGGGCGGGATCGGCTGCTGCGGAGCCTAGGATGCCAGAATCCAGAGAGTGCGCGGCACAACCAATCCGACAGATCAGCAACGCACAAGCGGCACCGCCGGCCTAATGCCGCACGCGACTCCTTGGTTAAGTTACGCGGGATTGCGGAGGCTGCCGTGAACCATCCAGAAATCCTGCTCGTGCCCTTGCTGATGCTTTGCGACTGCGTGCTGAGCGCGCTCGGCGCCAAGGCGCGAGACGACAAGCTCGCGCAGCGCCTGAGAACGCACCACGTCGCACTCAATC
Organism: uncultured Rhodanobacteraceae bacterium; assembly: GCA_966248875.1. Classification (GTDB taxonomy): domain Bacteria; phylum Pseudomonadota; class Gammaproteobacteria; order Xanthomonadales; family Rhodanobacteraceae; genus Dokdonella_A. The sequence goes on along the minus strand of CBINBI010000074.1, from coordinate 10,862 downwards.
CGCTCTGGCGGCGCGCGGTGGCTACGCGCGGGCTGCGCCCCGCCTATATCGGCTTCGTGCTGCTCGCGACCGTCGGCATCGTGGCGGCTTCGAGGAGCATCGACGCCGGCAGCGATGCCATCGCGACGTTTCTCGGTTTCGTCGCCGGCCTGTACGGCGCCATCAACGGCCAGCATCTGGCGAATCTCGCCATCGCCCGCTACGTCAAGCGGCACCGGCACGACATCGAGGGCAGCGTGTCCATGAGCGAGGAGATGGCGCTCTGGCTCGCGATGTTTCCGCTGTACGGCCTCCTGCTGCCGTTCGTGCTGGTCGCCCTGTGCGCGCCGCAGCCGGCCATGGTCGGCGCGGTCGGCGGAGTGCTGACGCTGATGTTCGTGCATCGGCTCTGGATCGCGCACCATGCCCGTGCGCAGCATCGCGAATTGCCTCGCGTCGTGCTGGACGAGCCCGCCACGATGCCCGCCTCGCCGATGGCGTCGGTGACGCGCCTGCACCGCGATCCGACCCTGGCCGAGCGCCCGGCGCAGCGGGTGCAATCGAGGTAAGCATCCGCGGCGCTTTTTCTCGCCTGCAAGGCGCGCACGCTCAACATGCATTCACGGTTGCGCGAATTCGCAGCCGCGTAGCCCGGTTGCGGGACAAAGCCGACGCGGCTGCTGCCAAGTGCTTGCATGTCGGCCTCTAGTCAGGTGGCGTGCGGCATCCTCCGCGCATGGCTTCGATCGATCTGCGCTGCCGCACCCTCCCTTCTTGCAAAGTCCCCGCATGGCGGCCGTGCGCCGTCGCGCTGCTGCTGCTCCTCGCCGGTTGCGCCGCCGGGCCTAACGCGATCTTCACGCCGCCGGCTCCGAAACCTCTGCCTCCGGAAGAAACCGGCGCCTACGAAACCGTGACCGGCCGCGAGCCGGATCTGGTTGCGGACCTGCGCGCCGAGCCGCCGCCAGCAGAACCCGAGATCAGCGAAGGCAGGAGCTTCGCCGCGGAGGCGAAGCGGCTCCGCGCGCAGAGCTACATGCACATCGGGACGTCGCATTTCCGTGCCGATGATCCCGAGGCGCGGGCCAAGGCCATGCGTCAAGGCCAGCGCGTCGGCGCCGATCGTGTGATCGTCTATCCGGCCCGCGAAGGCGAGCTGATGGTCGCGTACTACGTGCGCTTCAAGCTGCCGTTCGGCGCGACGTTCCGCGATCTCCACGCCGACGAGAAAAACAGGCTCGGCACCACCGGCGGCGTCGCTATCGGCTCGGTCGTCAACAATTCACCGGCTTCGCGCGCGAATCTACTGACCGGCGACATCGTGCTGAAGTGCGACGACGAGGACATCACCGACCGCCAGGATTTCCAGAATCGCCTGCGCGCAAAAGCCGGGCATCCGGTGACGCTGACGATCGTGCGCAACGGCGAGCGGCTGCAGCGCGTGGTGAGGCTCGGGCCGATGACGAATGCGTCGGGTTGACTTCTGAGCACTCCTCATGGCGCGGACGAAAAAAAAGGCGGGCCGAGCCCGCCTTTTTTTGTCTGCTTCCGTCGAGATCAGGCAGCGCCCTTCTCTTCCTCGGCCACGGCCTTCATCGACAGGCGGATGCGGCCCTGCTTGTCGACTTCAAGCACCTTGACCTTGACGATGTCGCCTTCCTTGAGCTTGTCGGAAACTTTCTCGACGCGCTCGTTGGAAATCTGCGAAACGTGCACGAGGCCGTCCTTGCCGGGCAGGATCGTGACGAACGCGCCGAAATCCATCAGCTTGGCGACCTTGCCCTCGTAGATGCGGCCGGGCTCGACGTCGGAAACGATCTGCTCGATGCGCTTCTTGGCCGCGTCGGCGGCGCCGCGGTTCACCGAAGCGATGACCACGGTGCCGTCATCGCTGATGTCGATCGTGGTGCCGGTCTCCTCGGTAATGGAGCGGATCGTCGCGCCGCCCTTGCCGATGACCTCGCGGATCTTGTCGGGATGGATTTTCATCGTGAGCAGGCGCGGCGCGTACTCGCTCATCTCGGCGCGCGACGCGCTGATGACCTTGGCCATCTCGCCGAGGATGTGCAGGCGCCCGCGCTTGGCCTGATCCAGCGCCGTGCGCATGATCTCCTCGGTGATGCCGTCGATCTTGATGTCCATCTGCAGCGCCGACACGCCGTCGGCCGTGCCGGCGACCTTGAAGTCCATGTCGCCGAGGTGATCCTCGTCGCCGAGGATGTCCGACAGCACGACGAAATCGTCGCCTTCCTTGACGAGACCCATCGCGATGCCGGCGACCGGCGCCTTGATCGGCACGCCGGCGTCCATCATTGCGAGCGAGGAGCCGCAGACCGATGCCATCGACGAGGAGCCATTCGACTCGGTGATCTCGGAGACCACGCGCAGCACGTACGGAAACTCTTCCATCGTCGGCTTGACAGCCTGGACGCCGCGCTTGGCGAGGCGGCCGTGACCGATCTCGCGGCGCTTCGGGCCGGCCATGCGGCCGGTTTCGCCGACGGAGAACGGCGGGAAGTTGTAGTGAAACAGGAACGTGTCCTTCGACTCGCCTTCCGGCGCGTCGACGATCTGCGCGTCGCGCGCGGTGCCCAGCGTGACGGTGACCAGCGCCTGCGTCTCGCCGCGCGTGAAGAGCGCCGAGCCGTGCGTGCGCGGCAGCACGCCAACGCGCACCGAGATCGGGCGGATATCCTCGAGGCCGCGGCCGTCGATGCGCTGCCGGGTCTTGAGGACGCCCTCGCGCATCGTGCGGTATTCGAGATCGGCGAATTCCTTGGCGAGATCGGCGGGATTCCAGCCCTTCGCCTCGGCCGTAGCCTTCAGCGACTCGAGCACGTCCTTCCTGAGCGCCGCGATCGCGTCGCGCCGCTGCAGCTTGTCGTGGATGCGGAACGCGGCGGCGAGGTTGTCGCCGACGGCGGCCTTCAGCGCCTCGACCAGTTCTTCGTTGCGCGGCGGCGGCGTCCAGTTCCAGGACGGCTTGCCGGCTTCGACCGCGAGCTCGGCGATCACGTTGATCGCCTTCTGCATTTCGCGATGGCCGAACGTGACCGCGCCCAGCATGACTTCCTCGGAAAGGAGCTTCGCCTCGGATTCGACCATGAGCACGGCGTTCGCCGTGCCGGCGACGACGAGGTCGAGGTCGGAATTCCTGAGCTCGGTCTGCGTCGGGTTCAGTACGTACTGGCCGCCGATGTAGCCGACGCGCGCCGCGCCGATCGGTCCCTTGAAGGGAATGCCGGCGAGCGTCAGCGCGGCGGACGCGCCGATCATCGCGGGAATGTCGCCGTCAATCTCGGGATTCATCGAGAGCACGGTAGCGATGACCTGCACCTCGTTGCGGAATTCCTCGGGAAAGAGCGGGCGGACCGGACGGTCGATGAGGCGCGAGGTCAGCGTCTCCTTCTCCGTCGGGCGGCCTTCACGCTTGAAAAAGCCGCCGGGAATGCGGCCGGCGGAGTAGAACTTTTCCTGATAATCGACGGTGAGCGGAAAGAAATCCTGCCCTTCGCGCGCGGTCGGCGCGGCGACGACGGTGACCAGCACGACGGTGCCGCCCATGCTGACCACGACCGAACCGGTCGCCTGCCGCGCGATCTCGCCGGTCTCCAGCGTGACGTCGTGATTTCCGTACCGGAACGACTTGCTGACTTTTGCCACGTTATCTTTTCCTGATTGACGAGATCAGATCCCTTGACCGGACCTCGGCGCACGCCAGCACACCGCGTGCTTTATTTGAGGAGTGCGGCCATGGATGGCCGCTTCTGGATTTCGGCGTAGCAGAACTTCGGGCATTGCCACGCTGCGGTCGAAGCAGCGTTCGGAGACGAACGCACGAATTACCGGCGCAGCCCGAGACGCTCGATCAGGGCCTTGTAGCGATCGTTGTCCTTGTTCTTGAGGTAGCCGAGCAGGCGCCGGCGCTGGTTGACCATCTTGAGCAGGCCGCGGCGCGAATGGTGATCCTTCCCGTGGTCGGCGAAGTGCTTGGTCAGATGATCGATGCGCGCGGAAAGCAGCGCGACCTGGACTTCGGGCGAGCCCGTGTCGTTGGCGGCGCGACGGAAGTCCGCGATGATCTTGCTGGTCTGTTCGTTGGAAAGGGACATCTCGATGAATCCTGGAAGCGAGAGCGAGACTTGCGAACGGCAACTCGGCGAATCGCGGCGGACACCGCTGCGCGCAGCGTGCGGCCGTTCGCAAGCCCCGCGGGTTAGTGAGACGGATGCTGCAGTGAACAATATATTTTAACTGCCAGGGTTCCGGTAAAACAAGCGCTTACGCAGACCCGACCTGACGTCCGCCCGTCGCAGCCGGCACCGGGTTGAAGCCGCGCCGGCAACGCAGGCAGCCATCCGCCCCGCTTTCGACGAGGGCCACGGCCCGTCCTTCCACATCCAGGGCGACATAGGAGCCGGGCTGCACGTCGCCGGTGACCGGCTGCCCCTGCCGCAGCCGCTCGGCATCGGCCCGGTTGACGCGGACGGCCGGATACGCGGTTAGCCCCGTCTCGATCGGGAGCAGCAGGGCGTCCAGCGCGGCAGTGCCGCCGGTCGCGGCGATCTCGCGCAGCGCATCGAGCCCGACCATGTCGGCCGCGGTGAACGGCTCCACCCAGAGCCGCCGCAACGCCACGACGTGAGCCCCGCAGCCGAGCCGCTCGCCGAGATCACGCACCAGGCTGCGCACATAGGTGCCCGAGCCGCACTCGACGTGCAGGCGCAGGCCATCCGCTGTCCGCCCGACCAGCCGGAACGCATGCACGTCCACCTCGCGCGATGGCACCTCGACGGTCTCGCCGCGCCGGGCGCGCTTGTACAGCGGCTGGCCGTCCCGCTTGATCGCCGAATAGGCGGGCGGAACCTGCACGATGCGCCCGGTCAGCGCGGACAGCGCCCGCTCGATCGTCACGTCGTCCAGCGCCGGCACCGGCCGGGTCTCGATGGCACGTCCCTCTGCGTCATCGGTGTCCGTGACCACGCCGAGCCTGCACTCGGCCAGGTACGCCTTTCGCGATCCGAGCAGGAGGCCAGCGATCTTGGTCGCTTCGCCGAAGCAGATCGGCAGGAGCCCGGTCGCCAGCGGATCGAGGCTGCCGGTGTGCCCGGCCTTTGCTGCGCCGAACAGCCGGCGCACGATCTGCAGAGCCTGGTTCGAGCTCAAGCCCTGCGGCTTGTCGAACAGCAGGATGCCGTGCACGTCGCGGGCGTCTTTGCGTTTCATCGGCGGCTACTCGTCGTTCCGGCGAAAGCCGGAATCCATTTTGCGCGGTGTCACCGGATCAAAACGGGTCCCGGCTTTTGCCGGGACGACGGGAGTTCATTTCTTCGCGTCTTCGCGCAGCAGCGATTCGATCCGCTCGCCGCGATCGACCGAATCGTCATACCGGAACCGGAGCTCCGGCACGCGCCGGATCGCCAGCGTTCGCGACAGCTCGCGGCGGAACTCCCTGGCCATGTCGTTCAGCGCTTCGGTCGCCCCCCTGGCTTGATCGGGAAGCAGCGTCGTCACGTAGACCGTTGCCACATCGAGGTCCTTCGTGACCTCGACATCCGACACGCTCACCGACGGCAGCGCGTGATCGCGCACGGCCGCGTGCACGAGCACCGCCAGCTCCTTGCGAAGCTGCGCGGAAACACGATCGGTGCGGGCGAAGGATTTGCTGGGCATTTGAGAGAGCCGGGATTGGGGATTCGGGATTCGGGATTGGAAAGCCGGCCTATGCCGATCGGCTGGGATTCGGGATCGGACCGCTTTGCTGAATCCCCAATCCCCAATCCCGAATCCCGGCTTTTACAGCGTCCTCGCCACCTCGATCCGCTCGAAGCACTCGATCTGGTCGCCGGGCTTGACGTCGTTGTACTGCTTGACGCCGATGCCGCACTCCATGCCGTTGCGCACTTCGTCCACGTTTTCCTTGAAGCGGCGCAGCGATTCGAGCTCGCCCTGGAAGATGACCGTGTTGTCGCGCAGGACGCGGATCGGCTTGTGGCGCTTGACCGTGCCTTCGACGACCATGCAGCCCGCGATCGCGCCGAACTTGGACGAGCGGAACACCTCGCGCACCTCGGCGACGCCGATGATCTCCTCGCGCACTTCGGTGCCGAGCAGGCCCGAGGCGACCTGTTTCACCTGGTCGATCACGTCGTAGATGATCGAGAAGTAACGCAGGTCGAGGCCGTTCGCCTCGATCACGCGACGCGCCGAGGCGTCGGCGCGCACGTTGAAGCCGATGATGACGGCCTTCGACGCGGCCGCGAGCGTCGCGTCCGATTCGGTGATGCCGCCGACGCCGGATGCGATGACATTGACCTTGATCGCGTCGGTCGAGATGCTCGTCAGCGCATCGCGCAGCGCCTCCACCGAACCCTGCACGTCGGCCTTCACGACGAGATTCAGGGTCTGCTGGCCCTGTCCCTCGCCCATCTGCGCCATGATGTCTTCCATGCGGTTGCCGGCCTGCTTCACCAGGCGCGACTCGCGACGCTGATGCTGGCGCTGCTGCGCGACGTCCTTGGCGAGGCGCTCGTCGGCGACGACGACGAAATCGTCACCCGCGTTCGGCACGCCGGAGAGTCCGAGCACCTGCACCGGGATCGAAGGCCCGGCTTCGCCGACCTGCTTGCCGGTCTCGTCGAACAGCGCGCGCACGCGGCCGTACTCGACGCCGCAGACGAGGAAGTCGCCCTTCTTGAGCAGGCCCTGCTGCACGAGCACCGTCGCGACCGGGCCGCGGCCCTTGTCGAGGCTCGACTCGATCACGGTGCCCGTCGCGCGGCCCTTCGGACGCGCCTTCAGCTCCATGACCTCCGCCTGCACGAGGATCGCATCGAGCAGATCGTCGACGCCCTGGCCGGTCTTTGCCGACACCGGCACGAACTGCACGTCGCCGCCCCACTCTTCCGGGACGACTTCGTGCTGCACGAGACCCTGCTTCACGTTGTCCGGGTTCGCTTCGGGCTTGTCCATCTTGTTCATCGCGACGAGCAGCGGCACCTTCGCGGCGCGCGCGTGCTGGATTGCCTCGACCGTCTGCGGCATGACGCCGTCGTCGGCCGCGACGACGAGCACGACGATGTCGGTCGACTGCGCTCCGCGCGCGCGCATCGACGAGAACGCTGCGTGGCCTGGCGTGTCGAGGAACGTGACGACGCCCTTCGGCGTGTCGACGTGATACGCGCCGATGTGCTGCGTGATGCCGCCCGCCTCGCCCGCCGCGACCTTCGTGCGGCGGATGTAGTCGAGCAGCGACGTCTTGCCGTGATCGACGTGGCCCATGATCGTGACGACCGGCGGGCGCGGCTCGAGCTCGCCCTCGTCGGCGGCGCCCGCCTGCGCGAGCAGCGTCGTCTCGGCGCTGGTGTCGGCTGCCTGCACGACCTTGTGGCCCAGCTCCTCCGCGACGAGCGCGGCGGTGTCGTGGTCGATGACCTGGTTGATTGTCGTCATGACACCCATCTTGAAGAGCTGCTTGACCACCTCGGCGCCCTTGACCGCCATCTTCGCGGCGAGATCGGCCACCGTGATCGAATCGCCGACGGCGACCTCACGCGACACCGGCGCCGTCGGGCGCGAGAACGCGTGCGCCGGACCCGAGCGCGCCGCCTCGGCCGGACGCGCCTTCGGCTTCTTGCGGCCGGTGCGGCGTGCGGCGCCTTCCTGCGACAGGTGCAACTCGGCACCGAAATAGCTCCGCCCCGGAGTTTCCTCGACGTCGGCTTCGGCCACCGGCATGCGATGCGAGCCGTGCCGGGCCTTGTGGCGGTGCGGTGCGTCGCCATCGCCGCGGCCGCCGCGATCATCGCGACGCGGACGCTCGGCTTCCTTTTCCTTCGCCGGAGCAGGCGTGGCCGCCTCGCGGAGCGGCTTGGTCTCCGCGTCGCGCTTGGCCTGCGATTCTTCCTCGGCCTTCCGGCGCGCTTCTTCCTCGGCGGCCTTGCGGCGCGCTTCCTCGGACGCGCGCAGCTTGGCGTCTTCTTCCTGCCGGCGGCGATCGGCCTCGGCGCGTGCGGCTTCCTCGGTCTCGCGCTTGAGCTGCGATTCCTCGAGTTTCTTCAGCGCTTCCTCGCGCTCGGGATCAACCTGCGCCTGCGCCTCTTCCTCGACGACGCTGCGCTTGACGTAGGTGCGCTTCTGGCGCACCTCGACGTTGACCGTCTTCGCGGTCGCGCCGCGCTGGCCGGGATTCACGGTGATCTCGCTGACCGTGCGCCGCTTCAATGTGATCTGGCGCGGCGCCGAGCTCGATTCGACCGGCGCCTCGCGCTTGCCGTGCGTGCGACGCAGGAAGCCCAGCAGCTTCACCTTCTCGGTGCTGCTGATGACCTGATCCGGGTTGGTGAATTTCATGCCCGCCTCGGCGAGCTGCGTGAGCAGCTTGTCGATCGGCGTGCCGAGCACCTTGGCCAGCTGCTTGATCGTTACGTCCGACATCAATGTACTCCCTGACCTTGCGCGACCCGATTCGTCGTTCCTGCTTCCGTCACGATCAGGACGACACCGCCTCGCGCGCGGCCATGATCAGCCCCGCGGCACGTGTCTCGTCGATCCCCTCGATGGCGAGTTCCATCAGCTCGTCCGTGGCGAGATCAGCGAGGTTCTCGCGCGTGATGATCCCGTGCCGGGCCAGCGCGAACGCGGTCGCCTCGTCCATGCCCTCGACCGCGACGAGATCGTCCGCGGGCTTGTGGTCCTCGATTTCCTCCTCGACCGCGAGCGCGTCCGTGAGCAGCGCGTCGCGCGCACGCGCGCGGAGCTCCTCGACGATGTCCTCGTCGAAGCCCTCGATGCCGAGCAGCTCGGCCGTCGGCACGTAGGCGATTTCCTCGACGCTCGAGAAGCCTTCCTGCACCAGGATCTGCGCGATCTCGTTGTCGACCTCGAGCTTCTCCATGAACAGCACGCGCGCGGCTTCCTGCTCGGCCTCGCTCTTCTGGCGCACCTGCTCGGCGGTCATGACGTTGAGCTGCCAGCCGGTGAGCTTGCTGGCGAGACGCACGTTCTGGCCGCCGCGGCCGATCGCCTGCGAGAGCTTGTCCTCCGCGACGGCGATGTCCATCGAGTGCTTTTCCTCGTCGACGATGATCGACTGCACCTCGGCGGGTGCCATAGCGTTGATGACGAACTGCGCCGGGTTCTCGTTCCACAGCACGATGTCGATGCGCTCGCCGTTGAGCTCATTCGACACCGCCTGCACGCGCGAGCCGCGCATGCCGATGCACGCGCCGATCGGGTCGGTGCGGTGGTCGTGTGCGACGACGGCGATCTTGGCGCGGTCGCCGGGATCGCGCGCGCAGGCCTTGATCTCGACGAGACCCTGGCCGACTTCCGGCACTTCGAGCTTGAAGAGCTCCATCATGAGCTCGGGCGCGGTGCGCGAGACGAAGAGCTGCGGCCCGCGCAGCTCCGCGCGCACCTCGTAGAGATAGCCGCGCAGGCGGTCGCCGGCGCGCACCGATTCGCGCGGAATCGCGCGGTCGCGCGGCACGAACGCCTCGGCGTTGCCGCCGAGATCCAGAAAGATGTTGCCGCGCTCGACGCGCTTGACGATGCCGGTGATGAGCTCGCCGACGCGGTCCTTGTACGCATCCACCACCTGCGCGCGCTCGGCCTCGCGCACGCGCTGCACGATGACCTGCTTCGCCGCCTGCGCCGCGATGCGGCCGAACTCGGGATTCTCGATCTGCTCCTCGATGAATTCACCGACCTCGATGCCGGGCTTCTCCTCGATCGCGTCCATCAGGCGGATCTGCCGGTCGGGCGACTCCATGACGACGTCGTCCGGCACGACTTCCCAGCGGCGGAAGGTCTCGTAGTCGCCCGAGTCGCGGTCGATCGCAACGCGCACGGCGACGTCCTGGTCGAGGTAGCGCTTCTTCGCGGCCGAGGCCAGCGCGGCCTCCATCGCGTCGAAAATGACGGCCTTCGGCACGCCCTTCTCGTTGGCGACCGCGTCGACGACCAGCAACAGTTCTTTGCTCATGTTCTTTGCTCCTTCGGGCGCGATGCCTCGCCCGAACGATTTCCTTCCTGCCTTCGTTTCAGCTGTGCGCGTGTTCATCAAGCGTTGGTCCTGAATGCTTCATTTCTTCCGGCGCCGCTTCGGCGTCCTTTCCTCGTACTCGCGCCTTGCGGCTGCAAGCCCGAGGGCCGCGTAATCCGGCGCGAGCCGCGCCTTCGCGATGTTCGCGTGCGCGATCGTCACCGGCTCGCCGTCCTGCTCGATCGTGATGCGGTCGCCGTCCACGCCGCGGATCGTCCCGTGGAATCGCCGGCGCCCGCCCAGCGGCAGGTTCACGTTGATCTTCACGTCCTGGCCGATGAAGCACGCGAACTGCTCCGGCGTGAACAGCGGCCGGTCCAGTCCCGGCGAGGACACCTCCAGCGTGTAGCGCCCCGCGACCGGATCGTTGACGTCGAGCAAGGCCGAGATCTCCCGGCTCGCGCGCTCGCAATCGTCGATCGTGACCGGCCGGTCCGGCGCGTCCACGTAGACGCGCAGCAGGCTGCCGCCGCGGCCGGGGCTGAACTCGATACCTACGAGCTCGAGGCCGAGATCCGCGATCGGCGGCGCGAGTAACGCGTTCAGTTCCTCTTCCTTCATCTGTCCACCCGTGCGATCCGTTCCGATCGCCACGAACACGGCGGCCTTCCTGGCCGTCCCTCTCGAATCACCTTCGGGCGGACGCCGATCCGCGAGAAATCGCGGAAAAAAAAATGGGCGCAAGGCCCATTCCGTAGTCCGCCGTTGTCTTGCATCCCAACATCGGCAAGATGCGCTTCCTGCGCGAACCGCAATGGCCAAGGCCTGCTTGCAACGGCCTTGCCGAAAGAAAAGGCCACGCGAAGTGGCCTTTCCAATACAACGTGGTAGCGGGGGC
>CBINBI010000073.1:0-17176 GCA_966248875.1 uncultured Rhodanobacteraceae bacterium | reverse complement strand
CTATCCTATTACGGAATTTTGGCGCACGAGCCGCCGCCGTGCACAGGCGATGCAACTCTGAGTACTAAGCCAAGCGTTTGCGCAGGTTGAGCAACACTTCGGCGATCAGCACCAGCACGAGCGCGCCAAGACCAGCGAGACTCAAGGTCGGCGCTTCGATGGGCTGCTGCGATGGTCCGCCCATCACGGTAAACGGGATGATGCCTAATGTTTCCTGGACCCAGAACCGCCGAAACCGATATAGCGTCGTTCAACCTGTAGCGTGTAGTCACCGACCGGATAGGACCCGATCAAAGTTGTCGCCGTCCCTACACCGAGATTGCAGAATTCGGGATCCTCGTAGTGGACGCTGAAAAAGATAATACGAATATTGTTTCCTTGTTGGGTTATCTGAGGATAACCTTCCAATCCAACAATTGCATCGCAGAAGCCGCCATAAATGTTGATCGAGATTGGTTGCCCCGATATCGGTATCTCGGGTGTGATATATGGTGGATCGAGAAACGCCCACGCGCGCTGCGCACACAGTGCGAGCGCAAGCACCAGCAGGCTCCTGAGGCGATGGATGCGCATGGTTTCAATTCTTTCGGAATGAAACGGGCTCATCCTAATTACAGAATCCGGGACAGGACGCGTTGCCGTGTCTCGAAAAACTGCATCGTGAGCGACTAGGCCAAATGCCTGCGCAATTTGCGCATCGCTGCAACGATCAGCGCCAGCAGGAGGCCCACCAAGCCAGCACCGCCCAATGTCGGCGCTACGAAAGTTTGTTGTGGCGGCACGCCAGAAACGGTAAACGGAATAATGCCTAGTGTTTCCGTAATCCAGCCATTGAACGTGCCGTAGCGCCAGTTCACGCGAAGAACGTAAGTGCCGGGTGGGTAAACGCCAACAGGATACGTATAAGTCCCCACGCTTATATCGCAAAATTCAGGATCTTCTTCGTGGGCGCCGGTTAAGAGAATCGTTGTCTCGTTACCATCCTGTGTCACGGGAGGCGGCCAATTGATGCCGTAGTCGACAAGATCACATTCCCCGCCATAGATATTCACTGACACCAGTTCGCCAGCCGTCGGATTCGCCGGCGTGATGTACGGGGGATCGAGAAACGCCCACGCGCGCTGCGCACACAGTGCGAGCGCAAGCATCAGCAGACTCCTGAGGCGATGGATGCGCATGGTTTCAATTCTTTCGGAATGAAACGGGCTCATCCTAATTACAGAATCCGGGACAGGACGCGTTGCCGTGTCTCGAAAAACTGCATCGTGAGCGACTAGGCCAAATGCCTGCGCAATTTGCGCATCGCTGCAGCGATCAGCGCCAGCAGGAGGCCCGCCAAGCCAGCACCGCTCAATGTCGGCGCTACGAAGGTTCGCTGCTGTGGCACCCCTGAAACGGTAAATGGAATGATGCCCAGTGTTTCCTGGGCCCATTCGCCGAAGGGCGTCCCATATCGACGTTCCACGTCCAGAGTGTAGTTCCCGGGAGGCAACGCTCCGACTGGGTATGTCGATGTGCCGATGCCGTAATAGCAAAACTCGGGATCGCCTTCGTGGATGCCGGTGAAGAGAATTGTTATCTCACTTCCTTGTTGCGTAACGGGAGGGGGCCAATCAATGCCCATATCAACGAGGTCGCAGTCGCCGCCATAGATATTCACCGACACCAGTTCGCCAGCCGTCGGATTCGCCGGCGTGATGTACGGCGGATCGAGAAACGCACACGCCGGCTGTGCGCATAGCGCAAGCGCAAACGCAAACAGATTCATCGCACGATGAATGCGCATGTTCGGCGTTCCCGGCCAGCCCTTACTCCTGATACGGAATTCGGCGTGCGACCCCGCCAGCACTTTCGAAACACTGCAAAAACGATCACCGGACCGAGACCGCCGGCGCCCGGCTTTGCGGTCCAGGCGCGCGGCAGATCATCGCGGCCGCCTCCGGACGCTTCAACGCCTACGCCAAAACCGCGACAATAGCGTCCTCGACCCGCCGCGTGTCCGCGCGGCGCCGTTTTGATCCTCCGGAGTGATCCATGACGCAAGCCAGCATCCAGCCGCCGCCCGGCGGCGCACCGATCACGATCGCCGACGGCAAGCTCGACGTGCCGCACAATCCGATCGTGCCTTTCATCGAAGGCGACGGCACCGGCCCCGACATCTGGCGCGCATCGGTGCGCGTGCTCGACGCGGCGGTGGCGAAAGCCTACGGCGGCAAGCGCAGGATCCACTGGATGGAAGTGCTGGCCGGGGAGAAGGCGTTCAACGAGACCGGCAACTGGCTGCCCGACGAAACCGTCGAGGCGTGCCGGAAATACCTCGTCTCGATCAAGGGGCCGCTGACGACGCCGGTCGGCGGCGGCATCCGCTCGCTCAATGTCGCGCTGCGCCAGATGCTGGATCTCTACACCTGCCTGCGCCCGGTGCGCTGGTTCAAGGGCGTGCCTTCGCCGGTGAAGGATCCCTCGAAAGTGGACATGACGATCTTCCGCGAGAACACCGAGGACATCTACGCCGGCATTGAATTCCAGGAAGGCTCGGATGATGCGAAGAAATTCGCCTCGCTGCTCAAGGAGCACTTCCCCGAGCGCTTCCGCAAGGTGCGCTTTCCCGACAGTTCCGGTTTCGGCATCAAGCCGGTGTCGCGCGAGGGCACCGAGCGGCTCGTGCGCGCGGCGCTGAAGTACGCGATCGACAACGACCGCAAATCGGTGACGCTCGTGCACAAGGGCAACATCATGAAGTTCACCGAGGGCGCGTTCCGCGACTGGGGCTACGCGCTCGCGCAGAAGGAGTTCGGCGCGAAGGAGATCGACGGTGGGCCGTGGTGCTCATTCAAGAATCCGAAGAGCGGCAGGGAAATCATCGTCAAGGACGCGATCGCGGATGCGTTCCTGCAGCAGATCCTGCTGCGCCCGGCCGAGTACGATGTCGTCGCGACGCTCAATCTCAACGGCGATTATCTTTCCGACGCGCTGGCCGCGCAGGTCGGCGGCATCGGCATTGCGCCGGGCGGCAACATCAACTACGTGTCCGGCCACGCGGTGTTTGAAGCGACGCACGGCACGGCGCCGAAGTACGCAAACCAGGACAAGGTCAATCCGGGCTCGGTGATCCTTTCCGGCGAGATGATGCTGCGCTACATGGGCTGGACCGAAGCCGCCGACGCGATCATCGCCGCCATGGACAAGGCGATCGCCGCGAAGGAAGTCACCTACGACTTCGCGCGGCTCATGGAAGGCGCGAAGGAAGTGAAGACCTCCGAGTTCGCCGATCGCCTGATCGCCGCGCTGTAGAGTTGTCACTTGACGCTTTCCACCCTCCGCCAGCGGAGGGGAAGCGTCTGACCAGCTGGCCTTCACCCCGACCCTCTCCCGCAAGCGGGAGAGGGATACGCGCGACCGTCAGTCGAAGCCGCCGGCGAAGATGACGTCCCGCAGCTCGAACGCGCCGCGGTCGTTGGGGCCGCCGGCGTCCGCCACGGCGAGGTCGCGGGCGAAAAGCCGCCCGTGACGCCGCGAAGGAACGAAAGACACGCCGACACCGTTCGCGCCGCCCTGCGACGCAGATCGTTCAGCGCGCGTCGATCGCCGCGGCGAGCTGCGACTGCAACACGAGCGCCCGTTCGCGCAGCGGCGGCTTCGGGTCCGCGCCCAGCACAGCGCGCACCAGCTCGTCCGCGCCCTCGGTATCGCCACGGGCGAGCAGCGCCGAAGCCAGCTCCAGACGCACGGCATCCGGTGCCGGACGCGATTCGCCGCCGCCGGCTGCGAGGAGCTCGCGCAGGATCGGCTCAGCAGCGGCCCACTGGCCGATCGCACCGAGCGCGCGCGCATGATTCAGCCGGATCTGCGCGAGATACGGATGATCGGGACCGGCCGCGGCCCGCATCACGTCCGCTGCTTCGCCCCAGCGCGCCGCGGCGACGTCGGCATGCCCGAGCGCCGCTTCGGTGCGCGCGAGATGGCCGAGCGCGATCGCGATCTTCTGATGCGGTCGGTCGAAGATACGCCGCTCCGCCGCGATGATCGCCTCGAACTCGCTGCGTGCCTCGTCGAGGCGGCCCATGTCGCGCAGCAGCGCCGCGCAGCGCACTTCGCGCGGTGTTTCCGGGTCGCCCCAGGCCGCGAGCAGATCGCGCTCGACGACCGCGACCGGGTCGGTGCCGTTCGCCTTGATGTAGCGCTGCGTGGCCGACCATGAGCGCAGGTAAGCGAGAAACTGCGCGGCGTTCCATTCGGCGCTCATGACGAACGCCGGTGCCGCGATTTCCTCGAAGGGCGCAGCGGTGCCGTTGCGATCCTCGAACGGAAACGGAATGGTGCGATAGCCCGCGTCGACGTGGTCACGCTCCGGCGGCCAGTACGGTCCGGTGAGATCGACGTAGACGCGGTTCTTGAGCGCATCGACCTCGGGCGTTACGCGGCAATCGGAGTACGCCCAGGCCGCGAGCAGGCCGCGCGGCTTCAGCACGCGCCCGGCCTCGGCGAAGAAGCGCGCGAAATCGAACCAGTGCAGCGCCTGCGCGACGGTGACGAGATCGGCGCTCTGCGGCGGCAGCGAGCACTGCTCGCCGGGCTCGACGCGGTATTCGACATTGGGCCGCAGCTCCGCGTTGCCGATCTGCGTCGCGCTGGGGTCGGTCGCGAACACGCGCGCGAAGCGCGATGCGAGCGCGACGCTCGCCTGGCCGTTGCCGCAGCCGGCGTCCCATGCCAGCTCGCGCGCCGGCGCTTCGCTCGCGAGCCAGTCGAACAGCGCCGCGGGATAGGTCGGACGCGCTTCGCGGTAGGCCGTGGCGTGGCCGGAGAAATGATCCTTGAAGGGCATGGAGCAGCCTCGATGCTGGTCGTCTCGGCGGTCATCTCTCCCGCTTGCGGGAGATCGCGCCGACGGCTCGATCGCGCGGCGATACACTCATTTTCGCGCGCGGCGCGCTGTCGCTGAAGCCCTGCCAGCGGCCGCGGCCGTTACGACGCGCGTTTCGCCTGGCGCGAGATCGCCCAGCTCGTAGGCGCCGACGCGCACGCGGATCAGGCGCAGCGTCGGCAAGCCGACCGCCGCCGTCATGCGCCGCACCTGGCGGTTGCGGCCTTCGCGGATCGTGAGCTCCAGCCACGCGTCGGGAACGTTCTTGCGGAAACGGATCGGCGGATCGCGCGGCCAGAGCCACGCGGGCGGCGCCGCGAGCAGTTTCGCTTCCGCGGGCAGCGTCGGTCCGTCGTTGAGCGGGACGCCGCGGCGCAGGCGTTCAAGCGCGTGCTCGTCCGGCGTGCCTTCCACCTGCACGAGATACGTCTTGGCGAGCTTGTGGCGCGGATCGGTGAGCCGGTGCGCGAGCACGCCGTCGTCGGTGAGCACGACGAGGCCTTCGGAATCGAAGTCGAGGCGCCCGGCCGGATAGACGTCCGGTTGCGGCACGAATTCGGCGAGCGTGCGCCGCGGCGAATCGCTGCGATCAGTGAACTGGCAGAGCACGCCGTAGGGCTTGTTGAGGAGGATCAGCATGGACGCGGCGCGCGGCCGGATGCGATCTCGCGGGGTTCAGGCGGAGCGGCCCTCACCCCGGCCTCTCCCGCAAGCGGGAGAGGGGGAAATGCGGAGGTGTCCGGCGTTCCGTCAGGGCTTGTCGCTGCTGTCGTTGCCCTGATGGAAGATCTGATCCGCGCCCGGCTTGACGAACTTCAGCGTCATGCGGTCCGACTCGCCGATGGCGACGTACTTGTCGCGGTCCTGGTCGCCGAGCGTCAGCGTCGGCGGCAGCGTCCAGACGCCCTTCTCGTAATCCTTGGTGTCCTTCGGGTTGGCGTTGATCTCGCTCTGCGAGGCGAGCTTGAAGCCGGCGTCAGTGGCGAGCTTGATCACATAGTCGGTCGGAAGATAGCCGCTCTTCTTGATCTTCTCGAGATCGGCGCCTTCGGCGGCGCGGTGATCGACGACGCCGAGCGTGCCGCCCGGCTTCAGCACGTCGAAGAACGCCTTGAACATGTCGGGCGCGGTGCCGCTGGAGACCCAGTTGTGCACGTTGCGGAACGTGAGGACGACATCCGCGGAGCCGGGCTCGCCGAAGCTCGGCGCCTTGCTGTCGAACTCGACGATCTTCGCTTCGCCGTAGCGCTCGGGATCGTCGGCGAATTTCTTGTGCAGGCCCGAATTGTCGCGCGCGGCTTCGCCTTCGGGATTCCTCGGCTTGGCGACTGCCGCGATGTAGGTGCCGCTGCCCTTCATCAGCGGCGCCAGGATCTCGGCATACCAGCCGCCGCCCGGCGTGATCTCGATCAGCGTGTCGCCCGGTTTCACGCCAAAGAATTCGAGCGTCTCCTTCGGATGGCGGTACTGGTCGCGCGCCTTGTTCTTTTCCGAGCGCCAGGTCCCCGCGAGGATCGTGTCGAGCTTCGCGCCGGCGAGATCGGCCTGGCTGGCAGGCGGCGTCGGCGTGGCGGGCTGGTCAGCCGGCGCGGCCGGTTTCGGCTCCGGCGCGGTCGCGGCGGTCTGGTCGGCCTCCTGCTGGCCGCAGGCGGCGACGAGCACGGCGAGACAGAGCGCGATCGGTAGTTTCTTCATGGCGTCCTCGGAGTGGCTGCGGCCACGGACGTGGCCCCGAACCGGAAAGCCTAGCACAGGCCCCGCGGGCATCCCGCGTCGCCGATGTCGTTTCGGGCCCGCTGCTGCGTATATGGGAGTCGGACACGCCG
This sequence comes from uncultured Rhodanobacteraceae bacterium, assembly GCA_966248875.1. Taxonomy (GTDB): domain Bacteria; phylum Pseudomonadota; class Gammaproteobacteria; order Xanthomonadales; family Rhodanobacteraceae; genus Dokdonella_A. Next base: position 10,483 of record CBINBI010000073.1, on the reverse strand, counting down.
CCACCGACAAGGAGAAACACCATGCGTAGCCCGACATTCCTGCTGCTCGCCGCGCTCGTCGCGGCTCCGGCTTCGGCAGGAAGCTTTACCGTGAACAGCGAAGCCGACGTGCCCGACGACAACATCGGCGACGGCGAATGCCATGCCGTGCTCGGCCTGCCCGGCGTCTGCACGCTGCGCGCGGCTATACAGGAAGCCAACGCGAATCCCGGCGCCGACACGATCTCGCTGACCGCGGGCCAGCGCTACACGCTGACGCGCATCGGCCAGGACGACACCGCCTCGAGCGGCGATCTCGACATCACCGACAACGTGACGATTTTCTTCTTCGCCTCGGGCGAGCGGCCCGTCGTCGATGCGGGCGGACTGGAGCGCGCCTTCGAAATCCACGGCGGCAACGTCACAATGCTCGGCTTCGACATCACCGGCGGCGACGCGACGCTTCCCGGCGACGCGGCCGGCGGCGGCGTCGCGATCAACTTCGGCGCCGGCATCGTGCAGCTCTCGCTGATGCGCATCTACGGCAACCGCGCGAACTACGGCGGCGGCGTCTACAACGACGGCGCGACCACCACGGTGAGCGCGTCCGAGCTTTACGACAACGAGATCCAGGACGATTTCACCGATTCCAGCGGCGCCGCGCTGCTCAACCGCGGCACGCTGACGCTCGATCACTCCAGCGTGTACGAGAACTCCGGCGTCGGCGACTTCGGCGCGATCGCGATCGAGAACACGCCGCCGTTCTCGGGATCGCCCGTGATGACGATCATCAACACGACCATTGCGTCCAATGTCGGCCTCGGCATCAACAGCCAGGATGATTCGACGCTCATCGTGCGCAACTCGACGATCGCCGGCAACACGGTCACCGGCGTGCGCATCGGCGGTGCCGGCGGCACGTTCCAGATGCGCAACAGCGTGATCGCGAAGAACGCCGTCGCCGACTGCGTGATCTCGATCGCGGCCGATCTCAATCTCAACCGCTACAACATGGATTCGGACGACACCTGCGAGCTCGCCGACGGCAGCTCAAACTACCCCGGCGTCGAGCCGTATCTGACGCCGCCGGTGCGCCGCGGCGGATTCGGCCGCGTGAGCTGGCCGCTCACGATCAGCCCGGCGATCGACCAGGGCCATCCCGTGATCGGCGCAATCGGCTGCGAGGAGGACGATCAGGACTTCGTCGACCGGCCCATCGACTTCGACGGCGACGGCACCGCGCGTTGCGACGTCGGCGCCGTCGAGCTCAGCGACGACGTGATCTTCCACGATCCATACGAGACGCTGTGATCGTCACCGCGTGCGCTCGCCGCGGCGGGGTTGCAATCGCGACCCCGCCGCGCGAGCCTTTGCGGCCGGACCTTCGGACAGCGGGACTCTGGCTCGTGCACGCGCGCAGCGATGACAGCGTCACCCGGATCATCGAGGCCGCCGCGGGCGACGATGCCGAGCTGCTGGCCCGCGTGTTTCCGCTGGTCTACGAGGAGCTGCGCCGCATCGCGCATCGCGCGCTGCAGCGCGCGAGCGGCAACGCGACGCTCTCGACCACCGCGCTGGTCAACGAGGCCTATGTCAAGCTCGCCGGCAACGCCGAGCTCGGATTGTCTGGTCGCAAACATCTGTTCGCGCTCTGCGCGCGCGCCATGCGCCAGATCGTGGTCGATCACGCGCGGCGGCGGCAGGCGGACAAGCGCGGCGGCGGCGCGGCCTGGTCGCTCGACACGATCGATGCCGACAGCGCGGACCGCCCGGAGACGATCGTCGCGCTGGACGAAGCACTGACTGCGCTCGCGGAGCGCGACCCGCGCCTCGTGCGCCTGATCGAACTGCGCGTGTTCGGCGGGCTCGACAGCGCGCGCATCGCCGAGCTGCTGGAGCTCACGCCGCGCAGCGTGCAGCGCGAGTGGCTGCGCGCCCGCGCCTGGGTCGGACACGCGCTCGCGCTCGGCACCGGCGCATGAACCCGCTGCCGGACTCGGAGCGCTGGCGCGAGCTGGACGCCGCGCTGTGCGAGCTGCTCGAGCTCGATTCCGCCGCGCGCGGCGCCTGGATCGAGACGCACTGCCGCGATCGCCGCGATCTCGCGGCCGCGCTCCATTCGCTGCTCGCGCACGCCGAGGCGGCGGGCCCGCTCGAGCACGTCGAACGTTCCGCCGCGTTCGCGGATGCGCTCGCCACGGGCGAGCGCCGTGACGCGTTCGCCGGCGGCTGGCGATTGCTCCGGCGCGTCGGCACCGGCGGCATGGCCGAAGTCTTCCTCGCCGAGCGGGACAGCGAGGGCGTGCGCCAGCGCGCGGCGCTGAAACTGCTGGCGAGCGGATTCGCATCGCCCGCGCTGCGCGCGCGTTTCGCGCGCGAGCGCGAGATCCTCGCCGGACTTTCCGATGCGCGCATCGCGCGCTACTTCGACGGCGGCATCGCGCCCGACGGGCGGCCGTGGCTGGCGATGGAATACGTCGAGGGCCTGCCGATCGACCGCCACTGCGCGGAGCACCGGCTCGGGCTCGCCGAACGCCTCGCGCTGTTCCGTGACGTCTGCGGTGCCGTCGCGCACGCGCATCGGCACCTCGTCGTGCACCGCGACATCAAGCCGTCGAATGTGCTGGTCAGCCGCGAGGGCCAGGTCAAGCTGCTCGACTTCGGCATCGCCAAGCCGCTCGGCGGGCGCGAAGGCGGCGCGACGCAACCGACGCTGCGCTGGCTGACGCCGCACTACGCGAGCCCCGAGCAGTTGCGCGGCGAGCCCGCGAGCACCGCGACGGACGTCTTTCTGCTCGGATTGCTGCTCTACGAAATCGTCGCCGGTTGCAGGCCGTTCGCGGCGCACGAGGGCGACGCGTTCGCGCTCGAGCGCGCGCTGCGCGAGGAGGACCCGCCGCGTCCGAGCGATGCGCTCGCGCGCGCGGTGCCGGAGCACAAACCGCCAATCGCATCGCGCGAGCTTCGCGGTGACATCGACCGCATCGTCCTGCTCGCGTTGCGCAAGGATCCGGCTGCGCGCTATTCGTCGGTCGAGCGCTTCGACGAAGACATCGCGCGCTTTCTCGCGGGACGTCCGGTTGCGGCGCGCGGCGACGCGCTCGGCTATCGCGCACGCAAGTGGCTGCAGCGGCATCGGCTGGCCGCGGCGGCGCTCGCCGGCGCGCTGCTGGTAGCGGTGGCGAGCGCGATGCTGCTCGTGCGGCAGAACCGAATCGTCGTCGAGCAGCGCGATCGCGCGCGCTCTGCCGCGGCACAGGCCGAGGCGGTGCGCGATTTCCTGATCGACCTCTTCGACGCGGCGGATCCGTCGAAGACGCTCGGCGAGAAGCTCAGCGTCGGCGCCGTGCTCGACAAGGGTGGCGCGCGCATCGCCGAAGGGTTCGGCGCGCAGCCGCGCGTGCGTGCGGAGATGCTGCACACGATCGGCGCGGTGTACCACGCGCTTGGCAATCACGCGCGGGCGCGCGAGCTGCTCGAACAGGCCGTGGCGCTGCGGCGCGCGTGGCCGGACGCGTCCGCCGATCTTTCGCGCAGCCTGGTCGAGCTTGCCGCCGTCGAGCGCGACGACAGCCGGCTCGACGAAGGCATCGCGCTCGCGCGCGAGGCGGTCGAGCGCGCGGGCACGGAGGTGCACGCGCGCGCGCTGGCGCTCGGCGAGCTCGGCGTCGGGCTTCTGATGCGCGAGCAGGATCTCGGCGGCGCGCGCGCCGCGCTTGATGCGGCGATTGCCTCGTATCGCGCCTGGCCCGATCCCGATCCCGTGCGCATCGCGATCGCCGAGGGCAACCGCGCCGCCGTCGATCTCAACGAGGGCCGGTTCGACGACGCGGAGACCGGCTTTCGCAGTGCCATCGCGACGCTCGCGCCGAGGCTCGGCGACATGAATCCGGAAGTTACCGCGCTGCTCTACAACCTCGCGCGGCTGGAAGAGCGGCGCGGCAAGCTCGACGACGCCGAAGCGCACTTCGTGCGCGTGCTTGCGGCCGAAACGTCCGTGCTGGGTGCGGACCATCCGGATGTCGCAATCGATCGCACGCGGCTCGCGTACGTGCAGGGGGAGCGCGGCGACTATGCGAGCGCCGAGCGAAATTTCACCGAAGCGCTGGCGACCCTTCGCGCGGAGCTGCCGCCTGATCACAAGCGCACGGCCGAAAATCTGATGGGCTATGCGGAAGTGCTGGTGGCAGAGGGCCGTGCAGACGAGGCCGCCGTGCGCATCGGCGAGGCGATTTCGATCCTGCGCAAGCATTTCGCGGCGGACGACTGGCGCGTCGCCGATGCCGAACGCATCCAGGCGCGCGCATGGCTCAGGCTGGATCGCCGCGATGCCGCGCTTGCGCAGCTCCAACGCATCGCTCCGATCCTGCTTGCGCAGCCCGCGCCCATGCCTGAACGCTACCGCGCTGCGCTCGCTGAAGCGCTGCCACGCTGAACGAATCCCCGCCGGCTCCGCGCACGGCTCACTCGCGATTCATTGCCTGAGGCGCCTTCTGGTGCAGCCGAAGATGCGCGCATCCGCACGCAGGTCTTCGCAGTTCCGTCCACAAGGAGACAAAGGCCATGCTCCACTACGCCATCGTGTTTCTCGTCATTGCGCTGATCGCGGCGGTGCTCGGTTTCGGCGGCATCGCCGGTGCCGCCGCGGGCATCGCGAAGATCCTGTTCGTCGTTTTCCTCGTGCTGTTTCTCGTGTCGTTGTTCCTGGGTCGTCGCACACCGCGGGTCTGACGGATCCGGCCCGTCGTGCCGAAAGGCCCGCCGCGGCGGGCCTTTCGTTTTGCGCTCAGGTGTGCACGCGCGCGGATGCGGGATAGGGCGGCACGTCGACGAGCTCGCCGGCGGCGAGGCGTGATTGCGCCGCCTGCCACCAGGCGGGATCGAAGATTTCCGGGTGCGCCGCGAGCAGCGCGTCGCGCAGCGCGGCGGACACGCCGAGGAAGCGCGGGAACAACTCGGGAAACACGTCGTCGTGGCGCACCGAGAGCCATTCGTCCAGCGGGCGCGTTTCGTCTTCCTCGCGGGCGGGCGGCACGCGCCGGAAGCGGCATTGCTCGACGAGGCAGAGCTCGTCGTAGTCGTAGAAGATGACCCGGCCGCGCGTCGACACGCCGAAGTTCTTGAGCAGCAGATCGCCCGGAAAGATGTTGCTCAGTGCAAGATCCTTGACCGCCTGCCCGTAGTCGAGCACGGCGGCGAGCGCGGCCTCGAACGGCACTTCGCGCACATACAGGTTCAGCGGACGCAGGCGCCGCTCGACGTAGCAGTGCTTGACCAGCAGATCACCGCCGTCGACGGCGACCGCCTCGGCGCACTCGCCGAGCAATTCGTCGAGAAGGCCCGGATCGACCTGGCGCAGCGGAAACCGGAAGTAGCGGAACTCCTGCGCGTCGACGAGGCGGCCGATGCGGCCGTAGCGGAAGACCATGCGGTACTTTTCCTCGACGTTGCGCCGGGCGCTGTCCTTCGGATACGCGAACGCGTCGCGGATCACCTTGAACACGACCGGATAGCTCGTCGGCGTGAACACGGTCATGACCATGCCGCGCGCGCCGTCCGCGTGGACGAGGCGCTCGTCGGGATGCTCGGCGAGGTGACGGAACAGCGCGCGATAGCGCTCGGTCTTGCCCTGCTTGGCGCGGCCGAGCACGGTGTAGAGCTCGCCGATCGGCTTGTGCGGCATAAGCGCATGCAGGAATGCGACCGTGTCGCCGACGCCGGGCAGATCGGCCAGAAAATAGCTGCGTGAGAAGCCGAAGAGGGCGGAGACGTGCGCCATCTCGGTCAGCACGGCGTCGGCGCGCACGCCGCCCGTTTCGTTGACCAGCGCGATCACGAGCGGGCTCCATTCCGCTCCCGCCGCGGCGCGGCCGGCGAGCAGCCGGCCCACGAGATACGCGCGGCGCTCGCGGAAGAACGGCGTGCGCAGAAGCTCGATGCGGAGCACCGCGTGGCCGCCTGGAATGCCGAAGCATTCCGTCAGCGCATCGGCGATCGCCTTGCCGCTGGCCGGGAGATCGGCGTAGCCGTTCGCGAACGGATAATCGCCGAGCAACCGGGTGCAGACTTCGCCGAGATCGCCGTCGGCGACATAGGTGTTGCGTGCGACGGGCTCGGTGGCGCCCGCGAGCGGCTCGGCGTCGAGCGCGACGAACTCGATGTCCGAATCGACGCCGCTGGTGTGGAAAAAGCGACGCGACAGCGAGTTGAAGAACGTCTTGAAGAGCTCGCGGTCGAGCAGCGGCTCGATCAGCTTCGCGTACTCGTCGCGGGTCGCCTTCCAGACGGCGCGTGCGCGGATGCGATCGTCGAGCAGCAGCTCGAGCCGCGCCAGCGTCTCGGCGAGGCATTCATCGTAGAGATCCAGGCGCCAGACCACGTCGATCTGCGCCTGCCGCCAGTTGCGCCGCTCGAACCAACGTCTCGCGCGCCGCGTGATGTCGGAGAAGCGCTCGTTGTAGTCGAGGAACGCATCGAGGACCAGCGCGGCCGCGCGCGCGGGCATCGCGTCGGGCGGCGGAACGGGCGATGCGTGGGCCATGCGGCAGTCTATCGCGGCGGCGAGCGGTCGCCGCGATGATCGCTCCGCCGGCCTGCTTTGCTGCACGGACTGCACGTTCCGCGACCGCGCCGATTGCAATCGCGTGGGGGACGCGCCAGCCTTTGACCCGCCGGCATCATGCCGGCAGCGGGAGAGGACGGCATGCAGCGTATGCCGTGCACGATCGAGGATTCGGCGCGTTTCCGCGCATGCCATCGCGCGGCGTCGCCTGCACGCGGGGTGCCGCCATGACGGGGCGCCTTGATCCCGCACGCTGGAAACAGCTCGACGACTGGCTCGGCGAGCTGCTCGATCTGCCGATGGAGGCGCGCGAGGCTGCGCTCGCGGGACGCTGCCGCGAGGACCCCGAGCTCGGCATCGAGCTGCGCGCTCTCATGAGCAGCGCCGCCGCGGCCGGTCCGCTCGATGCGCTCGCCGCATCGGCGCTGCTCGCCGGCGCTGCCGAAACGCTCGCCGGCATCGGGCCGGGCGATCGCGTCGGCGACTGGCGGATCCTGCGGCGCATCGGCATCGGCGGCATGTCCGAAGTGTTTCTCGCCGAGCGCAGTGTCGCCGGCGCGCGGCAGTCCGCCGCGCTGAAGCTGATGGCGGCCGGACTCGGCAGTGGCGACCTGCGCGCACGCTTCGGCCGCGAGCGGCGCATTCTCGCCGCGCTCAACGACAATCGCATCGCGCGCTTCTACGACGGCGGCATCGCGGCCGACGGGCGCCCGTGGCTGGCGATGGAGCTCGTCGAAGGCGAAACCGTCGATAGCCATTGCGACACGCACGCGCTCGGCGTCGATGCGCGGCTTGCGCTGTTCCTCCAGATCGCCGCGGCGGTCGCGCATGCGCACAGGCACCTCGTCGTGCATCGCGACATCAAGCCGGGTAACGTGCTGGTGACGGCGGCCGGCGAAGTGAAGCTGCTCGATTTCGGCATCGCCAAGCTGCTCGATGACGAGGCGGAGGACACCGGCGACGCGACGCGGACGCGCCTCCTGACGCCCGCGTACGCGAGCCCGGAGCAGATCCGCGGCGAGCCGGTCACGACCGCGACGGATGTTTACCAGCTCGGCGCGCTGCTCTACTCATTGCTGGCCGGTGCGCCGCCGTTCCCCACGGCGGGGGCCGGCGCCGCCGAGATGGAGCGGCTCGTCTGCGACACGCCGGCGGAAGCGCCGGGGTCGCGCGCGCGTCGCCTGCGCGTGGCACATGCGCGCGGGATCGGTGCCGATCTCGACACGATCGTTCTGAAGGCCCTGGCGAAGGAGCCGGCGCGCCGCTACGCGAGCGTCGAAGCACTGGCGGAGGACATCGAGCGCTACCGGCAGGGCCGGCCTGTCCGCGCCGAGCGCGATCGCGTCGCCTACCGCGTGCGCCGCTTCGTCGCACGCCACCGCGCCGCGATGGCAGCCGCCACCGGTTTCTTCGTGCTGCTGCTGGCGTATGCGGGCACCGCGACCTGGCTCGGCCTGCGCCTGCGCGCGGAGCGCGATCACGCCGAGACGCAGTCGACGCGCGCGGCGGCGGTCAAGGATTATCTGTTGAGCCTCTTCGCGGGCGCCGATCCCGGCGCGCCGGAAAGCCGTGGCCAGGACGCGGGCACGCTGCTCGCGCGCGCAGTCGATCGCGTCGAGGCCGATCTCGGCGCGCAGCCGGCGCTCGCGGCGGAGATGCTCGTCACGCTCGGCGACATCCTGCACCGGCGCGGCCAATTCGATGATGCATCCCGTGCATACCGGCGCGCCATTGCGCTGCGCGAGCGCGAATTCGGCGACGACGCGGCCGAAACTGCGGAAGCGCTCGGCCGTCTCGGGCAGGTGCTGAACGATCAGGGTCGCACGCGCGAGGCGCGCGAGCTGCACCTGCGCCTCCTCGCGATCATGCGCGAGCAGCGCGGCCCTGAGAGTATCGAAACGATCCAGGCGCTGATGGTGCTCGCGCGCGACGAGTCCGGCCTCGGCGACGCTGCGCGTGCAGAGGCGCTGCTGCGCGAAGCGCTGCCGCTTGCCGAAAAGGCCGGCGCTAAGGCGGACGGCGACCGCGGCGAGATCCTGGTCGATCTTGGCACGGCGCTCTACAGGCAGAAGCGTTACGACGAAGCCGAGGCGAGCTACGCGGCCGGCCTCGCGCTGCATCGCAAGGTGCTCGGCGACGAGCATCCGTTCACGCTGACCGTGCGCAGCAATCGGGATTTCCACGTCCGCTGCGGCCGCCGCAGGTAGATCTCTTTCCATGTCCGCTTGCGCGCATTACTTTTCGCCTTCCGGCGACGCGTGCTTTTTCCCCTCTCCCGCAAGCGGGAGAGGGGTGGTCTTCGAGCGAATGCGCGGTCAGCAGTCGATTCCGAGCCGCGACAATCCGCGCTGTCCCGCCGCGCTGACGACCAGCGCGCGGCTGTCGGCGCGTCGGCGCAGCCAGCCGTTCTCGATCAGCCGCCGCGCGAGCAGCGTGCCGAGCGGGCCGGAGAGGTGGAAGCGGCGCTCGGTCCAGTCGACGCAGGTGCGGCCGGCGAGATGGTGCCGCTCGATGGCGCCGTCGAGGACGCCGCCGTCGATCAGCAGCCGCTCGCCTTTCGGATTGAGCCGCACCGCGTCGCTGTCGAGATCGAGACCCGACGCATTGCGCAGCCGGTCGAACAATGCGACGCCGAGCCTGCCCGCGAGATGCTGATAGCAGGTGCGCGCGCGCAGGAAGCGCGCATCGTCCGAGACGCCCGGCAGCTTGCGCTGCGCGAAGCGCGGGCTTGCGAGCGCGAAGGTTTCGAGCCAGTGCGCGACGTTCTCGTCGGCAAGCCGGTAATAGCGATGCCGGCCCTGTTCCTTCACGGCGAGCAGGCCGGCATCGGACAACCGCTTCAGGTGCGCGCTCGCGGTCGCCGCGCCGACGCCGGCGAGGATCGCCAGCTCGCCCGCCGGCCGCGCGCGGTTGTCGAGCAGCGCAAGCAGGATCGCGGCGCGCGCGGGCTCGGCCACCAGGGAACCCAGCTCGGCGAGCTGATAGCGGCTGATCGGATCGTGCATGGCAACAGCCTAGCGCGCGCTGCGCCGGAATGCTTCGTCGCGCGACTAAACGTGCCCGCGCACGCACGGGGAGAATCCGCTTTGACGCAACACCGCGGGCAGGCAGAACCGATGCGCCTTTCTTCGAAGTGCCTGCGCGATAATGCACCACCGAAAGCGAAGGACCGCGTGCAATGACCGATGCCCACTCAGCCGATCCCGCGTCCCTCACGGACGCGCCATCCACGTGCGACTGGCGCACGCCGCTCGAGCTGTTGCTGCTCGGCGCGATCTGGGGCGGCTCGTTCCTGTTCATGCGCGTCGCCGCGAAGGATTTCGGGCCGCTGCCGCTCGTGGAAGTGCGCCTCGTCACCGGCGTCGTCATCCTGCTGCCGTTTCTCTGGCGCGCGCGCGAGCGCATCACGCGCAGGCACTGGCTCGATTTCGCGCTGATCGGCTCGCTGAACTCGGCGATCCCGTTCTCGCTGTTCGCGTGGGGCGCCGAGCGCGCGCCGGCCGGCATCGGCGCCATCGCCAACAGCATGACCGTGCTGTTCGCCGCGCTGGTCGCGTTCGTCGTCTACCGCGAGCACATCGGCGTGCGTCGCGGCATCGCGCTCGTCGTCGGCTTCGTCGGCGTCGTCATCCTCGCCAGCGGACGCGTCGCCGGCGAGAACGTCACGGGCGCCGCCATCGCCGGCGCCGTCGCTTCGCTCTGCTACGGCTTCGCCATCAATCTCACGCGGCACCGCCTCGCCGATCTGCCGCCCGCCGTCGCCGTCGCCGGCACGCTCTCCTGCGCGACGCTGATGGCAGCGCCGCTCGCCGCGATCACCTGGCCCGCCGCGCCGATTCCCGCCGTGTCATGGCTCGCCGCCACCGCGCTCGGCGTCGTCTGCACCGGCATTGCGTACTGGATCTTCTTCCGCCTGATTCACCGCGTCGGCTCCGCCCGCGC
>CBINBI010000072.1:0-17478 GCA_966248875.1 uncultured Rhodanobacteraceae bacterium | reverse complement strand
GTTACCTTCTTTTGGACAAGCAAAAGAAGGTAACTCGTCGGCCATGGATGGCCGAGGAAAAACACAAGGACGTGAGCCGTCCCCAGCGACAACGCAACAAACCAAAGGTCCCCGCCTCCGCGGGCCCGACAAAACGTCGTGCTACTTCGCCTCCACGAACCGCACTTCCGCTCCGCTCGCGGCGACGGCCTGCTTCACCGCGTCGAGATCGGCGGGATCGCCGATGAAGAGGATGACGACGTCCTTGAACGAGCCCGCCTGCGAGTCCGCGAACGCCTGGACGATGAGGTCGGCGGTCGTCTTCGAGTCGGGGCCGCCGAAGGCCATCATGTTGCCGGGCAGGACGCCGCGGGCGACGACGTTCTTGACGTTGTCGAGTTGGTTCTGGCGATCACTCTTTGTCGCGTCGTCGTCGCCGGAGGGCACGAAGTACATATACGGATGATTGGTCTTCACGCCCTGCATGTTGGCGGTGACTACGCTGACGAGATATTTCTTCCACGCGGACTTGTCGCTGGGGTCGGTCGGCTTCGGCGCGACCTGCGGAGCCTGCTCCACCTGCGGCTGGCTCTCTTTGTCCTGCTGGTTGCACGCGCTCAGAGCGAGCGTCGCGGCGCACGCGGAAAGGATGATGGCGGGAATCTTGCGCATGGTCTTGCTGCCCCTCACGTGGTAGTTGTCGAGCTGTAGTTGTTGCGCAGCGCCTGCTGCACGACCGGGTGGACGAACCCGGACACGTCGCCGCCGAGCCGTGCGATCTCGCGCACCAGCGAGGACGAGATGAAACTGTATTGCTCGGCGGGCGTCAGGAACAGCGTTTCCGCCGTCGGAATCAGGTGGCGGTTCATGCTCGCGAGCTGGAATTCGTATTCGAAATCCGAGACCGCGCGCAGGCCGCGCAGGATCACGCCGGCGCCGATCTCCTCGACCAACGTCGCCAGCAGCGAGGAAAAGCCGCGGACTTCGATGTTCGGAATGTCCGCCAGCGCGACACGTGCCAGCGAGATGCGCTGGTCGAGGCTGAGCGCCGGTCCCTTGGTGGTGCTGTCGGCGATCGCGACGATCAACCGGTCGAACAGCGGCGCCGCGCGCATGGCGAGGTCGACGTGACCGTTCGTGATCGGATCGAACGTGCCGGGATAAACCGCCACGCGCGAGCGTTGCGCATTCGCCATTGACCTGCCTCGCGCTTGCCGAAAGCGGGCGCTAGCTTAACGGATCGGCCGCGCCGCGACGATACAGCGCGTAGCGCACGGCACCCGCACGGCCCTCGCGGTGCAGGCTCCAGGCAGTCGGCAGATCGAGCGTCGCGCTGGCGGGAGATTCCACGTAAATCCAGGCATCGGCGGCGAGCCAGCCGCGGCTCTCGAGGAGGCGTGCGGATTCGCTCCAGAGATTCGCGTCGAACGGCGGATCGAGGAAAACGATGTCGAACGGCTCGGGCTTGCCCGCCAGCAGCGCGAGCGCGTCGGCTTCGATCACGCGCGCGCCTTCCACGTGAAGGCGTGCCAGATTCTCGACCAGCGAATGCGCCAGCGAGCGCTCGCTTTCGACGAAGGTGACGGCGCGCGCGCCGCGCGATACGGCCTCGATGCCAAGCGCACCGGTGCCGGCGTAGAGATCGAGGCAGCGCGCGCCTTCGATGACGGGCGCGAGCCAGTTGAACAACGTCTCGCGCACGCGATCGGGCGTCGGGCGCAGGCCGGCACGCTCCGGCACCGCGAGGCGCGAGCCGCGCAGGCGGCCCGCGACGATGCGCAGTCTTCCTGGTGGCACGGTGGTGCCGCGGCGCATGGGCGGTCTTCGCTCCGTCATCCCCGAAGGCCGGGCGGCTCGTTTCCCGGACCCCATTCCCGACGTGCCGCCGGGCGAAAGGTGGCGGAGCGCGCGGGTGCTAGCATGGCGATCCGCATTTTCACCGATACCGTTCCTCGATGCTGAAGTTCTGGAAGAAGAAGCCCGCCGACGAGACTCCGGCCGCCGATGGCGAGGTGCCGCCGCGCGTCGAGGAGACCGCTGCGACGCCGGCCGAGTCCGCCACGCAAGAGGCTTCCGTTACAGAGACGCCGGCGGCGCCAGCGAAGCGCTCCTGGCGCGAACGCCTTTCGGGCAGCGGGTTCGCGCGCGGCCTGTCGTCGCTGTTCACGCGCAATCCGGTGCTCGACGATGCGCTGCTCGACGAGCTCGAAACCTGCCTCATCACTGCCGACGTCGGCGTCGCCGCGTCCACCGAGATCGTCGAAGGGCTGCGCGCACGCACGGCACGCCGCGAGTTCGCCGACGCCGGCGCGCTGATCGCCGCGCTGCGCGCCGAGCTGGTCGCAAGGCTACGCCCGGTCGAGAAGCCGCTCGATGTCGGCGGCCGCCGGCCGTTCGTGCTGCTGATGGTGGGCGTCAACGGCGTCGGCAAGACGACCACGATCGGCAAGCTCGCGCGCCGCTACACCGCCGAGGGCCGCTCCGTGCTGCTCGCGGCCGGCGACACGTTCCGCGCCGCTGCGGTGGAGCAGCTCAAGACCTGGGGCGAGCGCAACGGCGTGCCGGTGATCGCGCAGGGCTCCGGCGCGGACGCGGCGAGCGTGATCTTCGATGCCTTGCAGACCGCGCGCTCGCGCGGCACCGAGGTGCTGATCGCCGACACGGCAGGCCGTCTGCACACGCAGTCGGGCCTGATGGACGAGCTCGCGAAAATCCGCCGCGTGCTCGGCAAGCTCGATGCCGAGGCGCCGCACGAAGTGCTGCTCGTGATCGACGGCACCACGGGGCAGAACGCGATCAGCCAGACGCGCCAGTTCCGCGACGCGATCGGCGTCAGCGGGCTCGTCGTCACCAAGCTCGACGGCACCGCAAAAGGCGGCATCGTGTTCGCGCTTGCGCGCGAGTTCGGATTGCCGATCCGCTATGTCGGTCTCGGCGAAAGCGCCGAGGATCTGCGCGTCTTCGATGCACAGGCCTTCGTCGATGGCCTTCTGCCGGCCAAGCTCGGCGCCGATGCCTGAAACGCGGCGCCGGCGGCGTTGGCCCATCGTGCTCGCGCTCGTCGCAGCACTCGCCATCGCGGGCTTCATCGCTGCACGCCACTACACGCGGCCGGAAACGCTGACCGTGATCCTGATCGCGAAGGCGCGCAGCCAGCTCGGCGCCGAGCTTGCGGTCGGCGCGCCGGGACGCTTCGGTTTCGTGCCGGATCTGCACCTCGTGCTGCCGAAGCCTTCGCTCGGGCAAGCCTCTCAGCCGCCGTTTCTTCGTGCCGAATCCGCGGACATCGTCGTGCCGTGGTCGATCCTGTGGAGCGACCGCTACGAAATCCGCCGCATCGATCTGGTTTCGCCGGAGCTCGATCTCGATGCGCTGAATGCGTGGCTCTCCACGCGCCCGGCAGGCAAGGCGCCCGACGTGCGCTTCACATTGCGCGCGACGGACGCGACGCTCGTCGCCGGCGGCAAGCCCGTCGCGTCGGGCGTGGAGCTCGAATTCGCGAGCACGGGCGATCTCGCTGCGTGGCTGGACGAACAGAAGAACGCGACGGGCCCGCTGCTGCCGCCGATTGCCGGCACCGCGAAGGCGGACAGCATCGAGATCGGCGGAACGAAGCTCGAAGGCGTGCGCATCGAGACGCACGAGGACGAAGCGGCGAGCCCGCCGCCGGAGAAACCCCGCCGATGACGACACCGCGCCATGCGTCATCGCAGGCGGTTCCGGACGAGGATCGCTTTGCCCGCGATCTTCTCGCCTGGTTCGACGTGCACGGCCGCAAGGACCTGCCGTGGCAGCATCCGCGCACGCCGTATCGCGTGTGGCTCAGCGAGGTCATGCTGCAGCAGACCCAGGTGCGCACGGTCATCGCGTACTTCGAGCGCTTCGTCCGCACGCTGCCGTCGATCACCACCCTGGCCGCGGCACCGCTCGATCGCGTGCTCGCGCTGTGGTCAGGCCTCGGCTATTACAGCCGCGCGCGCAACCTGCATCGGACCGCGCAAATCTGCGTGGACACGCACGGCGGCGAGCTGCCGCGCGATCGCGACGCGCTCGCCGCTCTGCCCGGCATCGGCCGCTCGACCGCCGCCGCGATCCTCGCGCAGGCATTCGGCGAGCGTCATGCGATTCTCGATGGCAACGTGCGCCGCGTGCTCGCGCGCTGGCACGGCGTGCGCGGCTGGCCAGGCGCCACAGACGTGCAGCGAACGCTGTGGGAGCACGCCGAGCAGCACATGCCCGCCGAGCGCATCGCCGACTACACGCAGGCGATCATGGATCTCGGCGCCACCGTCTGCGTGCGTTCGCGTCCGCTGTGCGCGGCGTGCCCCGTACGACGCGGCTGCGTCGCGTCTGCAGAAGGCCTGACGGCGGAGCTGCCCGCGCCGAAACCCGCGCGTGCGCGGCCGACGCGCGAGACGACGATGCTGATCGTGCGCGACGAGCACGGCCGCGTGCTGCTGGAGCGGCGACCGCCGACCGGCGTCTGGGCGCGGCTGTGGAGCCTGCCCGAAACTGCGGATGCGGCTTCGGCGCAAGACGTGCTGCGCGAGCGCTATGCCGTGCGAGCGGGGGCAACGAGCGCGCTCGGCGCGTTCGTTCACGGCTTCAGCCATTATCATCTGCGCGTGACGCCGATGCTCGTCGCGGGCACGCCGTCACAGCGGATCGCCGACGGCGAGCACGGCTGGTTTTCGCGCGAGGAATGGCCCGCGCTCGGCCTGCCCGCGCCGGTGCGCCGCCTGCTGGAACAGGTCTTCGAGGACGAACGATGGCGAGAACCGTGCACTGCGTGAAACTCGGCCGCGAAGCCGAAGGCCTCGCGTTCGCGCCGTGGCCGGGCGAGCTCGGCAGGCGCATCTACGAGAACGTCTCGAAAGAGGCGTGGCAGGCGTGGCTCGCGCACCAGACGATGCTGATCAACGAGAACCGGCTGAATCCGCTCGATCCGAAGGCGCGCGCGTTTCTCGCGGAGGAGATGGAAAAGTATTTCTTCGGCGAAGGCTCGGCGAAGCCGAGCGGCTATGTGCCGCTGGAGTAATGCGGCGTCGTGTGTCGGCGATACCTTCTCTTTCGAATCTCCCCTCACCCGCGCCTTCGGCGCGGCCTCTCCCGCGAACGGGAGAGGCGCCTCGGATGATTCTGGTACGGCCGCAAGCTAGCCGTCTTTCTCTTTCGGCGCCGGCCCGTCCTTCAGCATCGCCTTGTAATCGATCGGGCGGATCTCGCGTATCGCACACCGTCCGCGGCCGTAGGTCACGTAATCGAACTTGCGGCTGACGATGTGCCGCTGCTGCGACGTGACGCCGATCCCCTTGGCCCATTCGAGGCCGGGACACGGCTTGTCGACGGTGATGAGGTACGCGTCGTTGATCGTCGGCCACACGACGATTTTCTCGGGGCCGACGAGCTGCCATTTGTGCAGCGACCAGAACTCGAACTCCTCGACGGGCGCCCCTGCGTATTTCTCGAAGCGTTCGAGATTCTGCTGCTGAACCTCGCGCGTCTGCGCGTGCGCCCCCGCTGCGAACAGCGCGGCGAACAGGCATCCTGCAACCAGTTTCGTCCTCATGGCGATTCTCCGTGATCCACCGGACACGGACGGACGATAGCGCCGTTTCGATGCGCCGGCGCGTCGCGTGCCGGCGCCGCAGTCAGCCGCGCGTCAGCTGCTGGCGAAGCGGTCCAGCGCGCTCTCGGCCTGGCGGCGGTCGTAGTCGGAGAGCTGGCGCGCCACATCGCGATACCTCGCGACGAGGTCCGCGTCGCCGGGCATCGTTCGCGCCAGTGCCACCAGCACTTCGCGGCAGTCGTAATCCGAGCCGATATCGGCCAACGCGTCGAGCACGGCGCTCGCGCCGACCCTGCCGAAGCCCGGCGCGCGGATCAGCGCCATCAACGCTTCGCGACGCTCGTGGCTGGAGCCGATCTCCCGCGCCGCCTCGGCATAACTCGGCGCCAGCGCCTCCGCATTGCGCGTGCGCTTGATCGCGTTGACGAGAAGCGTGCGGCGCTCGTAGTCCGAGCCGACCGTGTGCGCGGCGCCGACGACCGTCGCGAGCGTCGCCTCGTCCGGCTTGCCAGTCTCCAGCATCGCGGACAGCGCCCGCCTCTGCTCGTAATCGGAGCCGATGCCGGACGCGGCGTGCAGCCACGCCGCATGCACGTCTTCCGCGGAAGCGAGCTGCGGCAGCAGGCCGACGAGCAGCTCGGCACGCTCGTAGTCGGAGCCGATCTTGTCCGCTTGAGCGAGCACGAGTTTCTGCTGCGCGGCGTCGAGCGGCTGTACCGCCGCGAGCGCGGCCAGCGCGTTGCGCTTCTCGTAGTCCGAATCGATGCCGTCGACGAGGCCGAGCGCGCGCGTCATCTCGGCGGAGCTGAGCTTGCCGCCGGCCGCGAGATGGCGCAGGTACACGCCGCGCGCGTAACCCGATTCGATGCGCGCGATCTCGTCGAGCACCGCATCCGCGCCGCCTTTCGCGCGCAGGCGCTGGACCCGGCCTTCCGCGTCGATCGCGGTTTCGCGGATGACGGTCGGGATCAGCCGTGCCATCCACCGCCGCATCTCGTCGCTCGCCGGCTGTTCGTTGTCGTCGATGAAGTAGCGGCGCTCGAGCGCGCCGCCGCGACTGACGACTTCGAGGCGTTGCGTGCGGCCGTCGCGCGTCTCCGAAAACGTCGCCTTGCCGCCGGAGCTGAGGCTCGCGATGTCGTCCTCGCTGTCGTTGAAGGTGATCTTTCCCTTGATTTTGACGCGATAGTCGTGATCGTCGTCGCTCACCTGCGCGATCGTCAGCTCCTGACCGCCGAGGCTCACATCCGACGAGACGTGCACGTGGCGGCCGGACGAAGCCGGCGTGGTGGGCGTGGCCGGAGTCGCGGGCGTCGCGGGAACCGAAGGTGCAGCCGGCGCAGGCGGCGGGGGCTCTGCACGCAGGCGGACGCCCGGCAGCACGAGCGCGGCGAGCACGAGCGCGACGGCGGCGGCGAAACCGGCACGAGCGCCGGCCTTCTCGATATTCATGGGAGCTCCCGCGATCAGATAATCGATACGTTGCAGCAGCGGCGATTCACGCCCCGCCATCGCGGGCGCCAGCGCCATGTCGTCGTCGAGGTGTCGCCCGGCGCATTCGGCGAGGCATTCGGCCAGCGTGCGGCCATCGCCGAGATGGACCGCGGCCCAGGCGTCGCACGACACTTCTGCGATCTCGTCGAGCCGACGGCGCGCCAGCGGCGCGAGCGGCACGAACCAGAACAGCGCCTGCCACGCAGCGGTCGCGAGCTTCCACTCGGGATCGCGCCTCGCGATGTGCGCGGTTTCGTGCGCAAGCATCGCGCGCAACTGCTCGCGATCGAGCAGCTCGACGGCCCAGCGCGGCAGCACGATGCGACCTCGTGCCGCGATCGGGCTCGCGAGATCGTCCAGCACGGCGAGGCGCGGCGGCGCGATGCGGGCCTCGATCGCGAGCGCGGCCGCGTCTGTCGCGAGTTGCGGATTCGCCAGCGGCTCCGTCAGCGCGAGCGAACGGCGAAGATGCATCCACGCGGCCGCGAAGCGCGTAAGCGCGATCAGTGCGCCGGAAAGCCAGCCCGCGATCAGGATGAGGTGCCAGGAAGGCAAGGCGAACGGCGTTCGCGCCGACGCGATCGCGGGCACGTCCGCACGCGTCGCGCGGCTCGGCGATTGAACGGGGTTCGCGATCGATGCGGCGGTGCCCTTTCGCGCTGTGCCGGCAACCGGCTCAGCGACAGGCGCTCTCGAAGCCTCGCGCGAAGTCGACGAATCCGCCGTGGAGCGCAAATCCGCAATGACAGCGGACGACGTCGTCGCCGGCGCGGTCGTGGCCAACGCGATGCGCGCCGGCATCGGCACGTCGAGCAGCACCTGCACGCCCGCCGTGACGACGCCGCCGAACAGCGCCGCGCGCCAGAGCACCTCGCGCCACGCGGGACGAGCCCGCAGCGCGCCGCGATCGAGCAGCCACGCGATGCCGAGCAGCACGCTCGAATGCAGCGCGACCGTGAGCAGCCATGCCGCCAGAATCTCAGTCGCCATTCTGTCCTCCCCGCGCAAGGCGCCGCCGTACCTTGGCGAGATCGCCCGGCGCAATCTCCGATTCCTGCACCAGATGCGCGACCAGCGCGCGCGCGTCGCCGTCAAACAGCGCACCGATCAGCTCCGCGACCATCGAACGCCGCACCTGCGCCTCGCCCACCAGCGCGCGATAGAAAAGCTGGCGTCCCTCGCGACGCTGCGCGACGACGCCGCGCTTCTCCAGCCGCGTCAGAACCGTCGCGACCGTCGTGTGCTTGAGCCCGCGCTCGTCCGCGAGCTCGGCCGCGACCTCCGCCGTGCTCGCCTCTCCGCGCCGCCAGAGCACGCGCATCAACGCGATCTGCAGATCGCTGAGGCTGACGTCCTGCTGCTTGTTCATGAAGGGAAACGCCGTTTCTACGTGTGTCGTACTACATGTGTAGTAGAAATGAGCGGCACATGCAATAGGCCCGAAGTCACGCCGGCGGGAACAGCGCACCCGGAACGCGCGACGCGGCGATCGGGACACCGGCGCCACGCCGCAGGCGCGCGCACGCGCGCTTGACGCGCGCGGGACCCGGCGGCTTTAATACGCGCCCCCGCTGCGGCCTCACCCGCCGCACGATCCAAGCAAATCCTTCCTGGCCAGGTAGCTCAGTTGGGAGAGCAGGGGACTGAAAAGCCCCGTGTCGGCGGTTCGATTCCGTCCCTGGCCACCAATAGAATCAGTGACTTGCGATCGTCCCCCCGGCCTGCCTCCTCATCTAGCCGCGTCCGTTCTGGGCCACGGATGGCATTTCGCGACGTCGATCTGCACCGGTTTGTAGAACTCGGGCTCCATTTTCAGGCTGCGGCACACGAAACGATCGGCCGCACCTTTGCTTTGAAGTGACGGTGCTTGCCACAGGTCGTAGTCGGCCTGCATGTTGAACCAGAGCCCCGGCGTCGTTCCAAGTGACTTCGATAGACGCAGATCCATGTCGGCGCTCACGCCGGCACTGCCGTTGAGCACGCGCGACAAAGCGCCGGCGTAGCAGGTTCCGCTTAGTGAGGCAGATACATCCGTAGGAAGCGTGTGTCACCGGCCCTTGAATTCGTTGACCCGCAGAAAAGCTAGGCGATTACCCCGAGCGGCATGCAGCGCACTGGCGGCCGACGCATGTAGCGTGTAGCGACCGCACATGCGGCGATCGCGTCGCTCGCAGCAAATCCGGAGAGACGCGACCATCGCAGCCTCGCGTAGGCCAGATTCGCACCGCCTGACGCCCAACAAAAAAGGCCCCCTCGCGCGGAGGGGGCCTCGAAAACATCCAACACCGTCTCGTCAGTTGATCGTCCTGCGATCCCCTGCCCCGACATCGGCGAACAGCGACGTCGTCCAGTCGTTCGAGACGACGTCGAAGCCGATGCCGGCCGGGGCGCACGCGGTGCCTTCGAAGCCGTCGCAGAAGATGCGGTCATCGATGACGACGGGCGTGACGGTGAGCGTCGCGGTGGCGGCGGCAGCGTTGCTGCCGGCGTTGGTCTGCAGCGCGCCGGCGGGAATCGTGTTGACGTAGCTGCCTGCCGTCGCTGAGGTCACGTGGACGGTCACCGTGCACGAGCCGTTGGCCGGGATCTGCGCGCCGCTCGAGAGCGAGATGGAGCCCGCGCCCGGATTGGCCGTCACGCTGCCCGACGGGCATGTGGTCGATGCGCTCGCCGGGTTGGCGACGACGAGGCCCGACGGGAACGTGTCTGTCAGCGCAGCCGTCAGCGTCGCCGCGCTCGCGTTGGTGTTGGCGAGCGTCAGCGTCAGCGTGCTCGGCGTGTCCACCGTCACGCTGCCCGGCGCGAAGGCCTTGGCGAGCGTCGGCGCGGCCAGCGCCGGCGTCACGGTCAGCGTCGCCGTCGCCGGGTTCGCATTGCTGCCCATGTCGGTCTGGAGCGCGCCGGCGGCGACGGTGTTCACGTAGCTGCCCGCCGCCGCGGAGGTCACGCTGACGCTCACGGTGCAGGTGCCGTTGGCCGGAATCTGCGCGCCGCTGGAGAGCGACACCGATCCCGAGCCCGCGGTGGCCGTGACCGAGCCCGAGGGACAGGTCGTCGACGCATTCGCCGGATTCGCCACGACGAGGCCCGACGGGAACGTGTCGGTCAGAGCGCTGGTCAGCGTTGCCGCGCTCGCGTTCGTGTTGCCCAGCGTCAGCGTCAGCGTGCTCGGCGTGTTGACCGTGACGCTGGTCGGGGCGAACGCCTTCGCTAGCGTCGGCGGAGCCGGCGGCGCGGCGACGGTCAGGCTCACCGGCACATCGACCAGCGCGTGCGTCGGATCGTTCGTTTCCACGCACAGGTGCGCGGAGTACGAACCGGCCGCGAGGCCCGTCGCATCGACGGCGATCGTCGAATCCTGCGCGCTGCCGCCCGCGACCGAGCCCGAGTCCGGCGTGGCGCTGAGCCACGGCACGTCCGCGGGATTGTCGCAACCGACGGCTGCCGGCTCGGCCACGTTGACGATCATGATCACGTGGAAGTCCGGGAAGCCGATCGACGCGATGTCGGTCGGATTGTTGATGCCGCAGGTCGCCGACGATATGAACGTCTTGTGCGTCTGCGGCGTCGCGTTGCCGCCCGGGAAGAACGGCGTGGGCGCGCCGTCGATGTGGTACTCGACGACGAGATCCTGGTTCGCCGTATCGGCCACCGTGCCCGTGACCGGGATCGTGACCGAAGTCAGCGTGCCGCCGATCGTCGTGGTGGTGCTGCCGATCAGCGTCAACTGCGCGGCCGGGATCGTATCCACGGTCACGCTGTGCGGGATCGTGTACAGGTTGATCGTGGCCGGCACGTTCGGCCCGCTCTCCACCGCCACGGTGACGGCGGTGATCGAGGCGCTCGAGCCCACGGCGGGATGCTCGTTGAAGTAGAAGCGGCGCCACCAGCTGTTGTCCGCCGTGTTGACACCAGTCGTGCCGCACGAGATGCCGTTCGGCGAGACCGGCGTGTTGTCGGTCATCTGCGAGATCTGCGTGTCCTCGACGATCTCGATCGCGTGGCCGCGCGCGACCGGACGATCGCTCATGACGAGCGTTTCGCTGCCGGTCGAGACCACCGCCGGCCGCATCGCGACGCTCGCGGCCGTGCCGACGGGCGTGCCCGGCAGCGAGGCCGGCGCTTCGGTGATCGCCCAGGTCAGCGTGCCGCCGCCGATGTTCGCGATGTGCAGCGGCGAGGATGCCGTGCCGCCCGCACCGACGTTGAACGACAGGTTGCCGGGGCTCACATCCGCAATCGGATTCGCCGTGAAGTTGGCGATCACCGTGCAGTCGGCCGTGACCGGGTCGGTCGTGAAGATGTTGCCGACCAGCGAGCCGCCGCAGGTGCCGCCGACATCATCGATGTCGAAGCCCGCGTCCGGCGTCAGCGTGAAGGCCACCGTCGCGCCGTCCGCGACGACCTGCGGCGTCGACGGGCTGATCGTGCCCGACGGCGTGCCGACGCTCGGCGTCACCGTGTGCGTGACGACGACGGCGACGAAATTCGCGATCACCGTGCAGTCTCCCGTGACCGGGTCCGTCGTGAAGACGTTGCCGACCAGCGAGCCGCCGCAGGTGCCGCCGACGTTGTCGATGGCGAAGCCGGCATCCGGCGTCAGCGTGAAGCTGGTGGTCGCGCCGTCGGCAACGGTCTGCGGCGTCGACGGGCTGATCGTGCCCGACGGCGTGCCGACGCTCGGCGTCACGATGTGCGTCGGAACCGCCGGCGGCTCGTCCGCGCCCACCGCAGGATTCGTCAGCGGACGCGTGTCGCCGTCGAAGTCGTCGGTGACGGCTGCGATCGGCGTGCCGGCGCCAGCGGCGGGGCTGCCGGGCAGCAGGTGCAGATCCACCGTGGCGGCGGTGCCGGTTGCTGCTGCGAACAGCGGATCAGCCGCGAAGCTCTGCGCGTCCTGACCGGATGCCGCCTGCCAGTCGGCCAGCGTCGCTGCATCCACGCTGGCGAGAGAGCCGGTGACGCCACCGGTGCCCGACGCGAAGAGGTCGTTGTAGTCCGTGGTGGCACCCGTGATCGCGGACAGCCCGATCGCGTAGTTCTTGCCCGCCCCGGACGCGTTGCTGCGCGCGTTCCAGATGATGTTGTCGACGTAGTTGCGCGTGCCCGAGGTCACGTTGCTGACCAGGCCGAACGTGTTGCTGGCCGCCGCGACGCCGGTGCCGCCGACGAACAGGCTGTTGTTGTAGATGTTGTTGGAGCCGGCCACCTCGAACATGCCGAAGATCGTGTAGCCCGAGGTGATGGAATTGCCGGCGGCATCGTAGCCGAGGCGCACCATGTTGTTCTTGTACGTGCCGCTGCCCGCGATCGGCAGGATGCCGACGAGCTGGCTCGTCGTCGCCGTCGAGTTGATCGACAGCGAGTGCACCAGGTTGCGCTCGACGAGGTTGGCCGGGTTCGATCCGAAGCTGCAGTACAGCGCGTAGATCGAATTGCTGGCCGATCCCGAGCTGTTACTGAGCGAATGGATCGTGTTCTGCGAGATCGTGTTCGCTCCGGTGCTGCCGGTGGACAGGATGCCGCTCAGCACGACGCCGTTGGCCGTCGTCGAGTTGCCGACCATGTTGCGGACGATGTTGTTCGTCGCGACGACATTGGCCGCCGAGACCTGGATGCCGTACATCGACACCGTGCCGACGATGTTGTCGGTGATCGATCCCGTGGCGGTTCCGCCGATCGTGTTGCCGCTGACGGTGTGCGTAACGCCCGTGGTCGAGCCCACCAGGATGCCGCGGAAGCCGACGACCGAGCCCGTGCCTGCGTTGTTGTTGATCGTGATCGAGCCGATGTTGTTGCCCGACACGCTGACATCGTTGACGAAGTTGAAGTCAAGGATGCCCTGCACCGGCGAGGTGTTCGCCGTGATCGAGCCCGCGTTGATGACGATCGTCGACGAGCCGTCGAGGCTGCCGATCGTGTTGCCGAGAATGTTCGCCGGCGCATCCGTCGCGCTGGAGCCGCTCTGGATGGCGATGAACGGGCTGAGATCGGTCGTGGTGCTGTTGCGGTTCGACGTAACTTCGATGCCCGAGATCGTGTTGCCCGCGATCAGGCTGTAGTTGCCGGGCGTGGTGCCCGCGTTCGTGAACGCGATGCCGCGGAACTCGTTGGTCGAGCCCGAGATCGTCGTCGTGCCCGTGCCGTCGGAGGCGCCGAAGCCGATGCGGTTGCCGGTCACGCTGAACGTGCCGCCGCCGGCCGCGACGAGAATGCCCGAGTAGCGCTGGGCGGTCGCGGTGAACGTGCGCGGCGCCGTCTGGTAGATGCGGTTGGCTGCGATCGTCCAGTTGTTGTTGTTGCCCTGGATGCTGATGCCGGCCGACGACACCGTCGGACTGAAGAAGTCGAAGATGTCGTTGTCCGCGATCGTGTTGCCGACGTTGGGATTGGCGGCCGTGCCGAGGCCCATGACACCCTTCGTCATGAGGTTCGTGCCGGCGGGTCCGATCCGGTTGTTGGCGATGACGTTGTTGCTATTGCCGCCTGCAACCGTGCTGGTCGAGAACAGGATGTTGCCGCCTGCCGTCGCCGCCGTCGCGTTGGACGAGCCGAGCACCGTCGTGTGCACGACCGCGTTGTTGGTCGCGCCGTTGATGAAACGGATGGTGCTGGTGCCGGCCGTCGCCGATGCGGTCGTGTTCGCGAGCGTCAGCGCGTTGCCGTCGGTGTTGAGGCCGTCGATGATGACGTTGTCGGCGCCGGCGAGATCGATCAGCGGGCTGCCCGCCGCGATCGCGCCGCTCACCGTGCGCGGCGCGCCGCCGGCCGGATTGACGGTGACGTTCGTGTACGACGACGCGCCGGTGCCGCTCGCATTGAGCGCCGCGCTGGCGGTTTCGGTGGTGTCGCCGCAGACGTCGACCTTGATCGCGCCCTGGTGCGTGCCGTCGTTGATCGCGTCGAACGCGCCCTTGAGCGTCGTGTAGCCCGACGGGCCCGGCGTGCCGGCTGTCGCGCTGACTTCGATCGGATCGCCCGTGCTGCAGACCGGCGGCGCGCCGGCCGCGAAGGACGCGATGACCGTGCAGTCGGCGATCACCGGATCCGTCGTGAAGACGTTGCCCGCGAGCGAGCCTCCGCAGGTTCCCGTGACCGTGTCGATGTGGAAGCCCGAGTCCGGCGTCAGCGTGAAGCTCGTCGTGTCGCCGTCGATGACGGTCTGCGGGGTCGAGGGCGTGATGGTGCCGTTACCGCCGCTGACGCTCGGAGTCACGATGTGCGTGACCACGATGGGCGCGAAGTTCGCGACCACCGAGCAGTCGGCCAGCACGGGATCCGTCGTGAAGACGTTGCCGATGAGCGAGCCGCCGCAGGAGCCGCTGACGTTGGTGATCTCGAAGCCCGCGTCAGGCGTGAGCGTGAAGCTCACCGTGTCGCCTTCGTTGACGGTCTGCGGCGTGGACGGCGCGATCGTGCCGGACGGAGAACCTACGCTCGGCGTGACCGTGTGCGTGACGACGCCCGGAACCACGTCGATGCAGCCGAGGGCCGTGACGCTCTGGCCGTCGGGGTTGGTGATCGTGACGTCACGGACGCCCGTGGTAGCCGCCGTGATATTGAGCGTGATCTGCGTCGGCGAGTCGTAGCTGATGCTGTTGACCGTCGCGCCGCTCACCGTCGCGTCGAGGTGGTGGAACGGCAGCGCCGGCGCGGGCAGGTCCGCGCCCGGATCGTAGAAGCCGGAACCGTTGCTGGACGTCGCGGTGATGACGACGTCGCCCGTGCCGGCGGGGAATTCGATCGGCGTCGTCGAGCAGGTCGGCGTGGCCGGCGGCGGCGCCGCGAGCTTGCCGACGCGCACGGCGTAGCTGTTCGTCGCCTGGTTGAACTCCTGGATCGTCCACACCGTCATGTCGTCCAGCGGATCGACGACGGTGAACGAATAGTCGCCCCAGCGGCGGCCCGAGCCGCCACCCGGATCGGACGGCGGGTTGTAACTCGCCGCGGTGACGCCGATCTGCACGGCGCTGGCGTTCGGCGGACCCGTCATCGTGCCCAGCGGATCGCCGGCGAGACGGCCGACGAATGCCGGCGTCGCACCCGCCGGGTTGCCGGCGAGGCTGAACCCGAGCACGGCGTGGCCCTGGCCGGTCGCCGTGATCGAGGGAATCCAGTACTGCAGTGATGCCGCGAGCGTCGCGGCGTTGTCGAAGACCGTGCCGGACTGGTTCAGCGTCGGCGTCGTGGAAAGATTGATGAAGTCATACCAGCGCGAGGCCTTGCGCGCCGTCGAGCCGGTGTTCGCGACGCCCGAGGCGTTGACGCGCAGGTTGTGCGCGGTCCAGAGATGCCCGTCGCGGATCATCGCGGCGTACAGGCGATCGTCCAGCGAATCGAGACGGCCGCTGTTGCCGCCGGTGTTGCCCAGGTGCTCGACCGGATTGGTCGCACCAGTGGTGGGAACCGTCACATTGAGGTTCCCCGAGATCGTCGGCGTGGCGCTGCCGGGATTGTTGATCCGGCGGAACACGATGCGGCTGAAGACCGCTGTGTCGACGCCGACGAAATAGCCTTCCGTCGCGTCCGGATCGTAGTTGTCGACACCGCGCGGCGCAAACGGACCGCCCGAGCCCGTGCCGATGTTGGCGAAGGAGGTGACCACCATCGGGCCGGCGCCGAGCACCGAGGCCTTCTGGATCACATAGCCGTTGGTGCCGACGAAGGAGCCGGCAGGGCTGAACATGTTGCAGCCGACGTACAGCGCATTGACGTCGATGCCGAGCGACGGGTAGTCGCAGAAGTTGGTCGCGTGCGTCTGGAACTGGAACAGCGTCCAGTTCGTCGAAGCCGTGATCGTGCCGTTGCTCGCGGCGTCGCTGACGGCGAGCAGCCAGCGGTTGGCGGCGAGCGTCGTGCACGTCCCGTTGGCGCACGGCACGTCGATGATGCTCATGAACCAGCGGTTGCTGAAGCGGTCGTAGCGGACCTGCGGATCGCTGGTGAAGTTGAGGACGACTCCGCCGCCGACCGGCGTCATGACCGGCGCGAAGAAGACATCGGGATCGACGTTGATCACGCCGTCGGCCACGCCCTCCTTGGTGAAGGAGCGCATCCGGCCGTTGACGAAGACCATGTACTGCGTCGGGCCGACCGTGCCCATGGAATCCGGCGGGAAGGCGCCGGTGTCCGCCAGAGTCGCGCCGTCGAACGAGAGCGCGGGCGTGTGGATCTCCGCGTGATCGGGCTGGCTGGGGCCGCCGACGGGGAAGCGGGATACCGCGGGAGCTTCCGGATTGGGTTGCAGATTGCTGCGGTCAGGCTTCTGAAGCTTGGCCTTTGGCCGTACTCCGTGCGGCGGAGCCGCGGCCTGCTGCCGCATGATTTCCTCGGTGCTGACAACGACCGGCTGCCCCGCCGTGATCCGGACCCCCGGTTCCCCAACCGTGGCCACCGAAACCGTGCCATCCACCCCGCTCTGCGCCGTAACTGGCGCCGAGAAAGCACCCAACACCGTACACAGGAACGCGAACGCTCCCGCCATCGTCGGTCTGCGAAACATGAAAACCCCCTGTTGGTTGGCGCGTTCGCCTCCCAAGAGAACGCGCACTCCGCCCGAAGGCGGAGCTGGCGCGAATCTATCAACGCCAAATCGTTTTGGGTAGCTGCGTCACAAAAATACACGGTTGCGTATTGACAAGCGTAAAGGGGCTTGTTCCGCCGATGTCGTTACGTGACAGGTTTTCGCCGAGCTGCACGCGGGTATGAGCCATCCGGACCTTCGTCAGCGAGGTAGATGCGGTCCGGACTCCGGCGATGCGCGGCCGTGCCGGGACATGCCGCGCGGACGGCAACGCGAAATGTCGCCACGAAAGCGCAAAAGCGAATGGCGCGAAAGTTGAATGGCTGCCGGCGTGAGCACATCATGCGCCCGCATTCGAAGGGGACGTGGACGTGGCAAAGGGTACGAAGCGGAATAGGCAACAAGTCGGCAACGCTGCGGTCGTCGGCTATGAGGCGCAGCTCTGGCAGATGGCCGACGCGCTGCGCGGCTCGATGGACGCGGCCGAGTACAAGCACGTCGTCCTCGGGCTGATCTTCCTCAAGTACATCTCGGACGCCTTTGAGGAGCAGCACGCGAAGCTGGTCGCCGACCAGAAGAGCGGCGCCGATCCCGAGGATCCCGACGAGTACCGCGCCCAGAGCATCTTCTGGGTGCCGCCCGAGGCTCGCTGGCAGCACCTGAAGGCCCAGGCGCGCCAGCCCACCATCGGCCAGCTCGTGGACGATGCCATGGCGGGCATCGAGCGCGACAACCCGGCACTCAAGGGCGTGCTGCCGAAGGACTACGCCCGGCCCGCGCTCGACAAGACGCGCCTCGGCCAGTTGATTGACATGATCAGCAACATCAGGATCGGCGACGAGGCGAGCCGCGCCAAGGACGTGCTCGGCCGCGTCTACGAGTACTTCCTCTCGCAGTTCGCGAGCGCCGAGGG
>CBINBI010000071.1:0-17950 GCA_966248875.1 uncultured Rhodanobacteraceae bacterium | reverse complement strand
GCTTGCCGGCGCGGCGCGCCTGCTCGGCCAGATCATCCTGGAAGCGCGCGTCGCTGATCGCGAGCATCGCGCGCACGCAGGCTTCGTCGCTGCGGCCGCGCAGGTCCGCGATGCCGTATTCGGTGACGTAGATGTCGCGCAGGTGACGCGGGATCGTCGTGTGCCCGTAGTTCCAGCGGATGTTCGATTCGACCCGGCCGCCTTTCGCGCGCGTGGAACGGAGCAGCAGCACGGAGCGGCCGCCCGCGAGCGCGTGCGCCATCGCGACGAAGTTGTACTGCCCGCCGACACCGCTGACGACGCGGCCGTCCTCGAGCGCGTCCGAAACCGCGGCGCCGAGCGCCGTCGCCATCATGCAGGTGTTGAAGAAGCGCGCGTCGCGGCGCTGCGCCGCGTCGAGCTGCTCGCGTCCGCCGTAGAGCTGATTCACGTCGGAGACGCGGCTCATGACCAGCCCTTCGTAGTCCGCGCCGGCGAGGCCGCGCAGCCACGCATAGAATTCCTTCGAGCCGAGAAAGAACGCGCCCTTGAGATAGTGGCCGCCGCGCGGCGCGCCGGCCTCGATGCGCGTGCCGGCGTCGAGGCCGTGCTGGAGTTCGACATCGTCGTGCACGATGCGCTTCAGCACGCCGCCGCGGCGCAGGTGCATGAAGCCGTCCATGATCATCTCGCTCGCCCCGTACAGCCCGCGCGAGAACGAATCGAGGCCGCCGTAGCGCGCGATCAGCGGATCCTGCGCCGGATCGTCTCCGCGCAAGGCGGCCAGCGCGGCGACATAGTCGGCATTGCTGCGATGGCGCAGCAGCAGCGCGGCGACGATCGCGTCCGACAGTGCGCCGATGCCGATCTGCAGCGTGCCGCCGTCGCGCACGAGCGCGCTCGCGTGCATGCCGATCGCGTGCTCGACCGGATCGACCGCATCGCGCGGCAGCGCGAACAGCGGCTGCGGCGGATCGTCCTCGACGAGGGCGTCGAACAGGCGCGCGTCCACTTCCGCGTCGCCGCCGAGAAACGGCAGCTCGGGATGCACGACGCCGACCAGCAGCGGCCGCGGCCCGCCCGCGGCCGCGATGGCGTCGAGCACGTCCAGCGTCACGTCCGGATTGCAGGACAGGCTGTAGCGCGCGTCGGCGCCTCGGCCGCGGCGCGCCACGAGCTGTACGATCGCGTGCAGCTCGCCTGTCTCGGCAAGGTCGCGCGCCACCTGCGTGTAATTGATGCTGGCGTAATCCTGCTGCGCGCGCGGCGAGCGCAGCATCGCGCCGGACTGGAAATAGAACTCCTGCACGCGCACGTTCGGCGGCAGCCGGCCGGCCTTGAGATCGACCACGTACTCGAGCCGCGGATAATCCGCGCCGAACTGGCGCGCCAGGAACGGTCCGAGAAAACGCTGTTCGAGATCGCCGGACGGCTGCGGCGGATCGAGCGAAAGCGCCGTGTAGAGCGTCAGTTGCCGGTTCGGATCGTCCCTGAAGCGTCGATAGATTGCGTTGAGCAGGCGGTTCGGCTTGCCGAGGCCGAGCGGCGCGGCGATCGCGAGGTCGCCGTCGCTGCGTGCGAGGATGCGATCGACGATCGCGTCGAGCGCGCCGGCCGCCGTGGCGTTCGGGTTCGCTGCGTTCATGGGGTCCTCCGTCCGGGCGCCATGATCGCAGATCGCCGGAGGCGCGGCCGTTCATCCGCTTCCCGTAGACTTTCGCGCATGGCCGCCGCCGTGCCCCGCCGCCCCCGTTTCGACAACGTCGCCGTGCGCGTGCTCGCCGACCAGGCGTTCAGCCGCGCGGCCGGTGCGCCGCTGATCGAAGGCAATCGCGTCGATCTCCTGATCGACGCGCGCGTGAACTTCGACGCCTGGCTCGAGGCGATCCGCAGCGCCGAGTCGCTGGTGCTGCTCGAAAACTACATCTTCCGCGACGACGCCACCGGCCGCGAGTTCCTCGATGCGCTGGTCGAGCGCGCGAAGGCCGGCGTGCGGGTCTTCGTGGTGCGCGACTGGCTCGGCTGCCTCGGCCAGTCGAGCCGCGCGTTCTGGGAGCCGCTGATCGCGGCCGGCGGCGAAGTCCGCACATACAACCCGCTGCATTTCACCAGCCCCTTCGGCTGGCTTTCGCGCGACCATCGCAAGCTGCTCGTCGTCGACAACACGGTCGCCTTCGTCGGCGGCATCTGCCTCAGCGGCACCTGGCTCGGCGACCCCGAGCGCGGCATCGACCCGTGGCGCGATACCGCGGTCGCCGTGCGCGGCCCCGCCTTGCGCGACATCGCCAACGCGTTCGCCGACATCTGGGCCTCGCTCGGCGAGCCGCTGAGCGAAGAGCTGCTGGCGCCGACCGAACGCTGCCTGCGGGCGGGCGACGTCGACCTTCGCGTGGTCGCCACCGTGCCGAACACGGCGGGGCTCTATCGCCTCGACCAGCTCATCGCGGCGATCGCGCGCCGCAGCCTGTGGATCACCGACGCGTACTTCGTCGGCGTCGCGCCCTACGTGCAGGCGCTCTCCGCGGCCGCGCGCGACGGCGTCGACGTGCGCCTGCTCGTGCCGGGCACCAGCGACGTCTTCGCCGTCGCCGCGATCTCGCGCGCCGGCTACCGGCCGCTGCTCGAAGCGGGCGTTCGCGTGTTCGAGTGGAACGGCTCGATGCTGCACGCGAAGACCGCGGTCGCCGACGGCCGCTGGGCGCGCGTCGGCTCCAGCAATCTCAACCTGACGAGCTGGGTGGGCAACTGCGAGCTTGACGTCGCGATCGAGGACGAGGCGTTCGCGCGGGAGATGGAGGCGCAATACGAAAGCGACCTCGGCAATGCCACCGAGATCGTGTTGAAGCTGCCGCGCCGCTGGCGCAGGTCGAACGCGGGCGCGCCCCCGCCGCAGGACGGCGTCGCCGACGAAGCCGCCGGCAGCTCGCCGCCGCCCGCGAGCGCGGCGTCTTCGGGAAGCGCGCGCACGGGCCGGCGATCCGCGCGCGCCCGGGGCGGCAGCTCCGGCCGCGCCGCCGCCGGGGCGCTGCGCATCGCGAATTCGGTCGGCGCCGCAATCGCGAACCGGCGCGTCCTCGGCCGCAGCGAGTCGGGTCCGCTGATGTTCGCCGGCGTGCTGCTGCTCATCGCCGCGCTGATCGGTTTTCTCTGGCCGCGCGTGGCTGCGTGGCCGATGGCGGCGCTCGCCGCTTGGATCGGCGCAAGCCTGATCGCGCGCGCGATCGACCAGCGCGATCAGCCGTAGCGATCACTCGGGCTTGCTTGCCGCGCGCTGAGCGTTGACGCACACTCGACTGCCGCGCCGCACCGGCGACGCCTGACGAAACACCGGCCGCGCATCCGGTGCAGCCTGCCGAACCCATGCCCGAGATTCCGAGCAACGCCGTCGCCGAGCGCGAGGTCCTCACGCCTTCCGCGCTCAACCGCCTGGCGCGCGATCTGCTCGAGGATGCGCTGCCGCTAATCTGGGTGGAAGGCGAGCTTTCCAACGTCACGCGCGCGGGCTCGGGGCATCTGTATTTCACGATGAAGGACAGCGCCGCGCAGGTGCGCTGCGCGATGTTCCGCCCGCGCAGCACGTGGCTGCGCTTCAGGCCGGCCGACGGCATGCACGTCATCGCGCGCGGCCGCGTCAGCCTCTACGAGGCGCGCGGCGAGTTCCAGCTGCTGGTCGATCATCTCGAGGAAGCGGGCGAAGGCGCCTTGCGGCGCGAATTCGAGCGGCTGAAGACACGCCTCGCCGCCGAAGGACTGTTCGCGATGGAGCGCAAGCGCGCGCTGCCGCGCTTCGCACGGCGCATCGGAGTGATCACGTCGACGCGCGGCGCCGCGATCCGCGACGTGCTCAGCGTCATCGCGCGGCGCTTCCCGCTGGCGGAAGTCGAGATCCTGCCCGTGCCGGTGCAGGGGCGCGATGCGCCGCCCGTCATCGTCGAGACGATCAACGCGGCGTCGCGGGCGCGCCGGCACGATGTGCTGCTGATCACCCGCGGCGGCGGCTCGCTCGAGGACCTGTGGGCGTTCAACCACGAAGGCGTCGCGCGCGCGATCCATGCCAGCGCGATTCCCGTCGTCTCCGCGATCGGCCACGAGATCGACATCACCATCGCCGACTTCGTCGCGGACCTGCGCGCGCCGACGCCCTCCGCGGCCGCGGAGCTGATCGTTCCCGACGCGGCCGACCTCGCGCGCCTGCTCGAGCGCGAGCGCCGCCGGCTGGCGCAGTGCATGGCGCGCAAGCTCGAAACTCAGAACCAGCGCCTCGATCACGCGGGCGCGCGCCTGCAGGCGCAGCGCCCGCAGATGCGCCTCGCACGCGCGGCCGAGCGCGCGCGAGCGCTCGAGCAGCAGTTGCGCGCCATCGTGCGCAATGGCATCGAGATCAGGCGGCTGCGTGCGGACCGCCTGCGCGCTCGGCTCGCCGCGCAGGACCCGCTGGTGCTGCTCGCACGCCGTCGCGAACGCGCGCGAGCCTTGGCTGATCGCCTGCGTGCGGCCGTCGTCCGCGCCGCCGAACGCCGCGCGCTCCGGCTCGGCGAGCTCGCGCGCACGCTGAACGCGGTGAGCCCGCTGGCGACGCTGGAGCGCGGCTACGCGATCCTGCTCGATCGCGAGTCCGGACGTGTCGTGCGATCGGTCGTGCAGATCAGGACGGACTCGGCGCTCCGCGCGCGCCTCACCGACGGCGAGATCGACCTGCGCGTCGACACCGCGAGGCGCGATTGATGCCGCTGCAACACACCTCGGCCCAGTAAAAAGCGCTGGGCCCCCGCTTTCGCGGGGACGACGACGTGAGGCGCGTCGCGTACGCTTCATCTTCGAGCACCATTCCTTCGATACGATGAAACGTCTACATCCGGATGAATTCCATCGGATGAGCCCGCCACGGAGTGCACGATGCTCGCAAAGAACTATCCGTACTATCTCGCCGGCAAGGCCGAGCGGCCGAACGCCGATCTCGAGGTCCGCGACAAGTACTCCGGCGAAATCGCCACGCGCGTCGCGCTCGGCGATGCCAAAGCGATCGATCGCGCGATCGCCACGGCGGTGGCGGCCGAGGCCACGATGCGCGCCATGCCGCCGTATGCGCGCAAGCATGTGCTCGACCACTGCGTCGCGCGCTTCCGCGAGCGGCACGACGAGCTCGCGATGGCGCTCTGCATCGAAGCCGGCAAGCCGATCGGCGATGCCGAAGGCGAAGTCACGCGCCTGATCGACACGTTCGAAGTCGCCGCCGAAGAGGCGCTGCGCATCGACGGCGACATCCTGAACCTCGAAATCTCGCAGCGGGCGAAGGGCTATCGCGGCTTCGTGCAGCGCGTGCCGATCGGCGCGTGCTCGTTCATCACGCCGTTCAACTTCCCGTTGAATCTCGTCGCGCACAAGGTCGCGCCGGCGATCGCGGCGGGCTGCCCTTTCGTGCTGAAGCCTTCGGAGAAGACGCCGGTCGGCGCGCTCATCATCGGCGAAGTGCTGGCCGAGACCGATCTTCCGCGAGGGGCGTTCTCCATCCTGCCCTGCCGCGTCGAGGACGCCGATCCCTTCGTCAGCGACGAGCGCCTCAGGCTGCTGTCGTTCACCGGCGGGCAGATCGGCTGGAAGCTCAAGGCCAGGGCCGGGCGCAAGAAAGTCGTGCTTGAGCTCGGCGGCAACGCGGCCGCGATCGTCGACGCCGATCAGAGAGACCGGCTCGAAGAAGTGATAGAGCGGCTGATCTTCGGCAGCTACTACCAGTCTGGCCAGAGCTGCATCAAGGTGCAGCGCATCTACATACACGGCTCGATCTACGACGACGTGCGCAGGCGCTTCGTTGCCGCGGTGAAGGCGCTCAAGGCCGGCGATCCGAAACAGCGCGACGTATTCCTGGGGCCGCTGATCGACGAGGACGCCGCGAAGCGCCTCGAGACATGGATCGACGAAGCGACGCAGGCCGGAGCGACGCTGCTCTGCGGTGGCAGACGCGAACGCAACATGCTGGAAGCGACGGTGCTCGAGAACGTGCCGCGCGAGGCGAAGATCAATGCGCTGGAGGCGTTCGGCCCGGTCACGCTGCTCGCGCCGTTCGACGATTTCGACGACGCGATCGCTGCCGTCAACGATTCGGACTACGGCCTGCAGGCGGGCGTGTTCACCAACGATCTCGCCCACGCGATGCGCGCCTGGGACCGCATCGAAGCCGGCGGTGTCGTCATCAACGACGTGCCCAGCTTCCGCGTCGACAACATGCCGTACGGAGGCGTGAAACTTTCCGGGCTCGGCCGCGAAGGCATCCGCTACGCGATCGAGGACATGACGGAACGGCGACTGATGGTGGTGCGCGACGTGTGAACGCTTGCGCGCATCCGTCGAAGCGCCTAGACGATCGACGCGCGATCGGGCCGCCAGTATTCGACCGCTGCTTCGTCCAGGCGCGACGCCAGCGCAGCGAGCCCGTTCGCGGCCTTGAAGTCGCGCTCGGCCGCGGTGATCGGCACCAGCCAGAGAATGCGCGCCGCGCCGGCCGGATCATCGATGTGCCCGAACCGCTCACCGAACGCCAGCGGACGGCGCAGCAGCACGTGATCGCAGCGCGAGCCCGGCAGCCAGAGATCGCCGATCGGCACCGTGTGGCCTTCGTCGAGCGCGATGCCGTGGTTGTAGTGCGCGGTCATCGTGACGATTTCCACATGGCGCGGATTCGACTCGGGCGCGATTAGCACGAATTCCAGCGCCGCCGCATCAGGCCGCGACAGCACGGCGGCGCCGGCGGAGACATAGGTCCAGTGCGGCGTCCGTGGTCCCGGCGCGATCTCGAGCACGCGAAAGGCCGGCAGGAGATCCCGCATCGGCCCCGGCGTCCACACGTGCGACGTGCACTCGTGACCGGCGAAGTACGCGCGGACGTGCCGTTCGACGGCGGCCTCGAAGGCGGCCAGCAGGCGCAGCCGGTCCCTTGTCATCGAAACCACGTCGTTCCCCTGTGCGGCCCTTGCACACGATCCGGTCGGGGCCGGATGCCGCGAGGTTACCAAGTTCGAACGCGCCCCGTGAGTGCTGGTGCAGCATCCGCAGAGCCAAAAAAAACCACAAACGCAGAGCGCGAGCTTGATCGTGCTCCGGATTGACGGTATTGAGGGATACCGCTCGCACTTCGCGGCGCGGCGACGCGAGGAACAAGAGGACTCCATGCACGAAGCCGGTACGATCCTGCTCAGCATTTTCCTGATCTTCGTCGCCGCGCAGGTCGGCGCGGAAGTCGCGCAGCGCATCAAGCTGCCCGGCGTCGTTGGCGAGATCGTCGCCGGCTGCGTGATCGGACCTTCCGCGCTCGGCTGGATCAGCGCGGAGCAGATCGCGAGCGGCACGCCGCTCGACGTCATCGCGGAGATCGGCGTCGTGCTGCTGCTGTTCGCGGTGGGCCTCGAAACGCGCCTGGACGATCTCAAGAAGGTCGGCCGCAGCGCGTTCCTGGTCGGCGTGCTCGGCGTGATCGTGCCGTTCGTGCTGGGCTCGGTGTGGGCGCACGGGAACGGCTTCCCATGGAACAAGTCGCTGTTCGTCGCAGCGGCATTCGTCGCGACCTCCGCCGGCATCACCGCGCGTGTGCTGCAAGAGCTCGGTGCGCTGGCGCGCATCGAAAGCCGCGTGATCCTCGGCGCCGCGGTTATCGACGACATTCTCGCGATGCTGCTGCTCGGCGTCGTCACCTCGCTGCAGGCCGGCGACGGCGTCAACCTCGGCGGTCTTGCCGTGGTGCTGCTGCAGGCAGTCGGCTTCGTGGCGGTGATCGGCTGGGTGGGCACGAGCGTCGCGCGGCGCACCGGGCACTGGCTGGAACGTCCGATCAATCCGCTGTCGCCGCTCACGATCGCGCTCGCGATCTGCCTAGGCCTCGCGTTCCTTTCCACCGAATTCGGCCTCGCCGCGATCATCGGCGCGTTCCTGGCCGGCATGATCGCGTCGGAAACGAAGAGCCGCGAACAGCTCGAGCATCAGACGCAGCCGCTGCTCGCGTTCCTGACGCCGTTCTTCTTCGTCGTCACCGGCGCCAAGGTCGATGTCGGCGTGTTCGCAAGCGGCGCGGCGCTGTGGGCGCTGCTCGTCGTCACCGTGATCGCCGTGGTCTCGAAGCTGATCGGCGGCTTCCTCGGTGCGCTTTCGCTCGGCCGGCGCGGCGCAACGATCGTCGGTGTCGGCATGGTGCCGCGCGGCGAGGTCGGCGTGGTGATCGCGAGCCTCGGCCTCGCCGGCGGCGTGTTCTCGGGCCAGACCTATGCCGTGATCGTCGCGATGTCGCTGCTGACCTCGGTGATCACGCCGCCGGTGCTCGCGGCGCTGCTGCGTCGCGACGCTAAGGAATACGAGCCGACGCCGCCGCATATCTGAGCGGCGCGGGCAGCGCGTGCCCGAGGGCGGAAGCTCAGGATTCGGGCGCCGTCGCGGACGGTGAGGCCCAGAGATCCTTGGCGAGTCGCACGGCGTCCTCGACGCCGTGGTAATAGCCGCGCACGAGCTGCACTTCGCGGTAGCCGAGCTTTCGATAGAAGGCGCGCGTCTCGGCCTTGTTCGCACGCGCCTCGACATAGACCGTGCCGATGCCGGCGGTCAGCGCGGTTTTCTCGTGCCAGGCGATCAGCGCGCTCGCGATGCCGCGGCGCCGCTGCGCGGGATCGACGGCCAGCAGCATCAGGTGCGCCTCATCGTCCCTGTACTGCATGATCGCGAAACCTGCGATGCCTTGCTGCGTCGGCGCGACCGCGACGTTCGTCGCCGGATCGGCGATGCAGCGCCGGATGCTGGCCGGCGTCCAGCGCCAGCCGAGTCCGCGCTCGATCAGGTCGCGCGACATCACACCGATGCGCGCCGCGTCGGCCGGCGTCGCGAGGCGGATGGCGTGTTCGATGATCATGGCGACGTCATGCGTACGGCGCGGCGCGAATTCAATGCGCGGGCGCGAAGAGCGGCGCGCGGCCGCCTCACGACTCCCGCAGCGCCGCCTGCGTCTTCTTCGGCAGGTTCGCACGCACGAGCTCGTAGGAGCGCCGCACGAAGGCTTCCAGCTCCGAGCGCGCGAAGCGCTCCGGCTCCGTCACGCTGACCCAGAACGCGCGCGCCATGTACGGCGCGGGAGCCATGCCGGGCTGCTCGGTCAGCTCGAGGAAGCGCTCGGGATCGACCTTGAACGAGAAGCGCCCGCGGTCGGGCCCGATCGTGCACATGACGACGAACATCTTGCCCGCCACGCTGTAGACGAGATCGACTTCCCACTTGATCGAGCGGGTCACGCCAGGCCAGCCGCTGCACAGCGCGGCGAGCTGATCCTCGTCGAGACCCCTGGCTTTGACGGCCATCGCATTCTCCCTCTGGCGTATCCCGGGGCGCATGCTAACCGGTCTCGCGGCCGCGATGTCCTGCGAAGGCTGAACGCCTCGTCTGCCCGCGAGCGGAGACGCTCGCGGATCAGTGCGCCGTCGGCGCGGTTCGGGAGTCGATGGCGCCGGCCCTTCCCGCCTTCCGCTCGCGCCGGCCGCGCAGCCGCTCCTGCAGGCGCTCGAAGTAGAGATAGATGACGGGCGTGAGGTACAGCGTAAGGAGCTGCGACGTGACGAGGCCGCCGACGACGGCGAGACCGAGCGGCCGGCGCGCCTCCGCGCCGGCGCCGACGCCGAGCGCGATCGGCAGGGTGCCCATCAGCGCGGCGAACGTCGTCATCATGATCGGCCGGAAGCGGATGACGCTGGCATCGACGATCGCGTGCTCGGCGTCCTCGCCCTCGCGCTGCTTCTCCAGCGCAAAGTCGATCATCATGATCGCGTTCTTCTTGACGATGCCGATCAGCATGATGAGACCGACGCCGCCGTAGAGGTCGAGGTCGTAGCCGAACACGAGCAGCGTCAGCAGTGCGCCGAACACCGCCGTCGGCAGGCCCGAGAGAATCGTCAGCGGATGGATGAAGCTCTCGTAGAGGATGCCGAGCACGAGATAGATCACGAACACCGCGAGCAGCAGCAGGATGCCCATGCCGCGCACCGAATCCTGGAACGACTGCGCGGTGCCCTGGAACGAGGTCGTGATCGTCTCCGGCAGCTTCAGCGCGGCCACGGTCTTCTCGACGCCGCTGACCGCATCACTCAGCGACATGCCGGGTGCGAGATTGAACGACACCGTGACCGCCGGCACCTGGCCCAGGTGATTGATGGTCGCGGGGCCGACCGAGTTGCCGAACTTCGTCACTGCAGACAGCGGCACGAGCTGCGTGCTCGACGGCAGCACCGCCCCGCTCGCATCGACCTTCGGCGGATTGCCGGTGATGTAGATCGACGACAGCACGTTCGGATCGGCCTGCCGTGCGGGATCGACCTGCAGCATCACCCAATACTGGTCGGTCGCCGTGTAGATCGTCGAGACCTGCGCCGGGCCGAACGCGTTGTAGAGGCCGTTCTCGATCGCTTCGGGCGTGACGCCGTAGGCGGCCGCGGCGTCGCGATCGATGGTGATGTCGAGCTGCGGATTCGCGATCAGCATGTCGCTCGACACGTCGAGAAAGCCCGGCACCCTCGACAGCGCCGCGACGACCTTCGGCGTCCACTCGAAGAGCCGCTTCGTGTCGGTGTCCTGCAGCACGAACTGATACGTCGAATTGGTCAGCTTGCCGCCGATGCGGATCAGCGGCAGGTTCTGCGGAAACGCGGTGAGCCCGGCGATGCCCTGCAGCTTCGGCCGGATCTCCTGCACGACCTCGTCCGCGCTCTTGCGCTCGTGACGCGGCTTGAGGTTCACGATCATGCGGCCGAGATTCAGCGTGGCGCTGGAGCCGCCCGCGCCGACGAAGGCCATCACGTTGTCGACGTTCGGGTCGTTGCGGAGAATGTCGACGGCCTGGCGCTGCTTCTCGACCATCGCGTCGAAGCCGATGTCCTGCGCGGCCTGCGTGAACACGAAGAGCTGCCCGGTGTCGTCGTTCGGAAGGAACCCCTTGGGAATGTGCACCGCGAGCAGCGCGGTCGCGGGAATCAGCACGAGGAACAGGCCCAGCACGATCGCACGATGGCGCACGCAGGCGCCGAGCGAGCGGCGGTAGAACTGCTGCGCGCGCGTGAACACGCCCTCGCTGAACCGGTACAGGCGCCCGTGCCGCTGCTCGCTTTCGCTCTTCAGCATGCGGCTGCACAGCATCGGCGTCAGGCTGAGCGACACGAAGCCCGAGACCAGCACCGCGCTGACGATCGTGACCGCGAACTCGTTGAGCAGCCGGCCGATGATGCCGCCCATGAACACGACAGGGATGAACACCGCGGCCAGCGACAGCGTCATCGAGACGATCGTGAAGCCGATCTCCTTCGCGCCGTCCAGCGTCGCGCGCAGGCGGTCCTTGCCCATCTCCATGTGCCGCGCGATGTTCTCCAGCATGACGATCGCGTCGTCGACCACGAAGCCGACCGACAGCGTCAGCGCCATCAGCGACAGGTTGTCGATGGAAAAGCCGAGCGCGTACATGACGGCGAACGTGCCGACGATCGACATCGGCAGCGCCAGCGAAGGAATGATCGTCGCCGACACGTTGCGCAGGAACACGAAGATCACCATCACCACCAGCGCGAGCGCCAGCACGAGGCTGAACTTCACGTCTCGGACGGATTCGCGGATCGACTGCGAGCGGTCGTAGATCACGCGCAGCTCCGCCCCGGCCGGCAGCGAGCGCTCGAACGCGGGCAGTGTCGCCTTGATGTCCTCGACCACCTGGATCGTGTTCGTGCCGGGTTGTTTCTGGATCGCGAGGACGACGCCTTCCTCGCCGTTGATCATCGCCTTGCCCTTGTCGTTCTGGATGCCGTCGTAGACGTGCGCGATATCGCGCAGGCGCACCGGCGCGCCGTTCTGATACGTCACGATCAGATCTCCGAACGCGGCGGCGTCCTCGAGCTGGCCGGCGACGTTGACGTTGTAGATGCGGTTCGGCCCGTACAGCGTGCCGGTCGGCAGGTTGACGTTGCCTCTGGCGACGGCCTCGGCGACCGTGTCGATACCGAGCCCGCGCCCGGCGAGTGCGTCCGGATCGAGATCGATGCGCACGGCGTACTTGCGCGAGCCGTAGACGGTCACCTGGGCGACGCCGCGCACGGTGGAGATGCGCTGCGCGAGCGTGTTCTCGGCATATTCGTTCAGCGCCGACATGCGCAGCGTCTTCGAGGTGAACGCGATGTAGAAGATCGGCGCGTCGGCCGGGTTCACCTTGCGGAACGTCGGCGGCGTCGTCATCTGCGGCGGCAGCTGGCGCAGCGCGGCCGAAATCGCCGCCTGCACGTCCTGCGCCGCCGCGTCGATGTCACGGTCGAGCGAGAACTGCAGCGTGATCGAAGTGGAGCCGAGCGACGACGTCGACGTCATCGAATCCACGGCCGGAATCGTGGAGAAGCGTTTCTCCAGCGGCGTCGCGACGGCCGAGGCCATCGTCTCGGGCGACGCGCCCGGCAGGCTCGCCGACACCGAGATCGTCGGAAAGTCGACATTCGGCAGCGAGGCGACCGGAAGCTGGCGATAGCCGACGATGCCGAACACCAGCACGCCGACCATGACCAGCGTGGTCATGACCGGGCGCCGCACGAAGATCTCGGAGACGTTCACGGCGTCGCTTCCGTCACCTCGGCTCCGCCCGCGATGCTCGCCTCGCTGGTGACGTCGAGGACCGCGCCGTCCTCGACGCGCGACTGCCCGTCCAGCACCACAGTCTCGCCGGCGGCGAGCCCGCTTCTGATGACCGCTTCGTTTCCGACCGTGCGGGCGACGGCGATGCTGCGCTGCTCGGCGCGCTTGTCCGGCTTGACGACGTACACGTAGGTTCCGTCCGGCCCGTTCTGCACGGCGCGGTCGGGCAGCACGACGACGCCGCGATCCTTGCCGAGCGTCAGGCTCACGCTGACGATCTGGCCGGGCCAGAGCAGGCGGTCGGGATTGGCGAACTCGGCGCGGACTTTCACCGTGCCCGTCGTCGTGTCCACCGCGTTGTCGACGAAGGCCACCTTGCCCTCGACCGGCCGCGCGACGCCGGCCACTGTCGCCGTCACCGACAGCGCCGACTCGCGCTCCGCGAGCAGCACCGGGCCGAGCTGCGAGCCCGGCAGCGCGAAGCTCACGTAGATCGGCTCGATCTGATTGATGACCACGAGCGGATTCACGTCGTTGGCCTTCACGAGATTGCCGGGCTGGATCAGGATACGCCCGATGCGCCCCGCGATCGGCGAGCGGATCTCGGTGTAGCCGAGCGTCACCTTCGCCGCCGCGACGTTCGCCTGATCCACCTTCACGGCCGCCGCGGCCGCTTCGAGGTTCGTGCGGTACTGCTCCATCTGGTCGGCGGAGATGTAGCCCTTGTCCGCGATCGCCTCGTAGCGCTTCACCTGCGAGCGCGCCTGCGCGAGCGTCGCCTCGTCGCGGGCCTGCTGCGCCTGCGCCTGGCGCAGCGCTGCTTCGGCCGGGCGCGGATCGATGCGGAACAGGAGTTGATTCGCCTCGACCTGGTCACCATCCTTGACCAGAGATTCCAGGATCTGCCCGTCGATCAGCGATTTCACCGCGACGCTGTTGATCGGCTCGACGCTGCCGACCGCGCTGACGAGCACGGGCACGTCCTTGGTGATGGCCTTCACCACCGTCACCGGCGCCGGCGGCGGCGTCTGCGGCGCAGGGTCGCGCGAGCACGCGGCCAGCGCGCACGCGAGGAAAGCGCATCGGAACGTGACCCACGGGCGCGGATGGATCCGGCTCGGCATGCGGAAAAAGCTCCTTGACCTATCGAATGGTATTCCCGGCTCGCGCGGGCGGGATCGGTCGAGCCGTCGTCTCCTTTCGCCTCCCGCGCTCGCGGGAAAAGGCCGCGTCGTGCCTTATCGGCATTTTGACCGATCGCCTTCGCGAACGTGCGCGAGGGCGCGGTAAACGCGGGGTAAAGAAGCGCCGTGACGAATGGCCGAACGCTGGTCCGATACCGAACCGGCCAGTACACTGCCCGCCCCTGCGCTCGGCACGAAAGTGCCGCGGCGCTGCCGTCGTTTCGTGAATGTCCGCTTCCAGCCGTTTCGTGATCATCAAGCCGCCTCTTCCGACCTCGATCAAGCAGCGCCGCTACTGGAACGCCCCGCACGGCTCCGCGCTCGCGCTCGCCCTCGCCGAGACCGGGCGCGTCCATTCCGGCGTCGTGGTCGCGGTGGCGCGCGACACGCACGCCGCGCACGCGCTCGAAGCCGAGCTCGGCGTGTTCGCCGGCGCCGACCTCGACGTGCTGCATTTCCCGGACTGGGAAACACTGCCCTACGATCTCTTCGCGCCGCACCCCGACATCGTCTCGCAGCGCATCGCGACGCTGTACCGGCTGCCCGCGGTGAACCGCGGCGTGCTGGTCGTGCCGGTGGCGACGCTGATGCAGCGCCTCGCGCCGCGAAGCTACATCGCGGGCTCGGGCCTCGTGCTCACGCTCGGCCAGAAGCTCGACCTCGCCGCCGAGCAGCGCCGCCTCGAAACCTCCGGCTACCGTCACGTGCCGCAGGTCGGCGAGCCCGGCGACTTCGCCGTGCGCGGCTCGCTGATCGACATCTTTCCGATGGGCAGCGCGGAGCCGTACCGCGTCGAGCTGTTCGACGAAGAGATCGAATCGATCCGCACGTTCGATCCTGAGACGCAGCGCTCGGAGGCGAAAGTCGATTCAGTGCGCCTTCTTCCCGCGCGCGAGTTTCCGCTCACCGACGAGTCGACCAAGGCGTTCCGCAACGCGCTGCGCGAGCGCTTCCCGATCGACCCGCGCCACTGTCCGCTCTACCAGGACATCCGCGAAGGCGTGACGCCAGCCGGCATCGAGTATTACCTGCCGATGTTCTTCGAGCAGACGGACACGCTGTTCGACTATCTCGCCGGCAACGCGCTGTTCGTGCTCGGCGAAGGCGTGCTCGACGCTGCCGAACATTTCTGGGCGCAGGCGAACGAGCGCTACGAGCAGCGCGCGCACGACGTCGAGCGGCCGATCCTGCCGGTGACGGAGCTGTACCTGCCGCCGCAGCAGCTCCGCGAGCGGCTGAATGGTCAGCTCCGCGTCGAAGTCGTCGTGAAGGGGACGAGCGAGCACGCCGTCGATCTCGGCACGCAACCCGCGCCGAGCCTGCCGATCAACCGCAAGAACGAAGCGCCCGCCGACGACCTGAAGCGCTTTCTCGCCGCGTATCCGGGACGCGTGCTGATCACGGCCGATTCGGCCGGCCGGCGCGAGTCGCTGCTGGAGCTGCTCGCGATCGCGCATCTGCGGCCGACGGTGGTGGGGTCGTGGCTCGAGTTCACGGCGCGTCATCCTGGCGAAAGCGGGAACGACGACGATGAGGATTCGGCTGCGGATGCCCTTTCCCGTCGTCCCCGCGAAGGCGGGGACCCAGCGCCTTCGGGGTCCGCCTTTGCTCGTCATTCCGGCGAAAGCCGGAATCCATTGGTTTCCGACGCGGATGCGACGGGTGAACGCGAAATGGATCCCGGCTTACGCCGGGATGACGAGCTGGCCCGCGACGCGCTCGCCGGCCGCTTCGCGATCACCGTCGCCTCGCTCGAACAGGGCTTCGCGCTCACCGAGCCCGCGATCACCGTCCTCACCGAACGCGAGCTGCTCGGCGAGCGCGTGCAGCAAACGCGGCGCCGCAAGCGCGCCGCGCGCGACCCCGAAACGATCATCCGCGACCTCGGCGAGCTTGCGATCGGCGCGCCGATCGTGCACGTCGATCACGGCGTCGGTCGCTATCAGGGCCTGCTGAAGCTCGACGTCGGCGGCCAGGGCGGCGAGTTCCTCGCGATCGAATACGCGAAGGGCGACAAGCTCTACGTGCCGGTTTCGCAGCTTCACCTCGTCGGTCGCTACACCGGCGCGGCGCCGGAGCTGGCGCCGCTGCACTCGCTGGGCGGCGACGCGTGGGAACGCGCGAAGAAGAAGGCCGCGCAGAAAGTCCGCGACGTCGCCGCCGAGCTGCTCGCGATCTACGCGCAGCGCGAGGCGCGCCAGGGCGTTGCGCTTCCGATCGACCGCGCGATGGCCGAGCAATTCGCCGCCGCGTTTCCGTTCGAGGAGACGCCGGACCAGCAGCAGGCGATCGAGGCGGTCATCAACGATCTCGCGTCTCCCCGGCCGATGGACCGCGTCGTCTGCGGCGACGTCGGCTTCGGCAAGACCGAAGTCGCGCTGCGCGCGGCGTTCGTCGCGGCAACGGCGGGCAAGCAGGTCGCCGTGCTCGTGCCGACCACGCTGCTCGCGCAGCAGCACTACCAGAACTTCCGCGACCGCTTCGCCGACTGGCCCGTGCGCGTGGACGTGCTCTCGCGCTTCAAGTCGAAGAAGGAAACCGACGAGGCGCTGAAGAAGCTCGCCGCAGGCCAGATCGACGTGATGATCGGCACGCACAAGCTGCTTCAACCGGACGTCCGCTTCAAGGATCTCGGCCTCGTCATCGTCGACGAGGAACAGCGCTTCGGCGTGCGGCAGAAGGAGCAGTTGAAGAAGCTGCGCGCCGAGGTGGACATCCTGACGCTCACGGCGACGCCGATCCCGCGCACGCTGAACATGGCGATGGCCGGCCTGCGCGATCTTTCCATCATCGCGACGCCGCCGCAGCATCGCCTGGCCGTCAAGACGTTCATCGGCACGTACGATCCCGCGCTGATCCGCGAGGCGTTCCAGCGCGAGCTGGCGCGCGGCGGCCAGGTGTATTTCCTGCACAACGAAGTCGAAACGATCGAGAAGACCGCGCGCGAGCTGGCCGAGCTGGTGCCCGAGGCGCGCCTGCGCATCGCGCACGGGCAGATGCCCGAGCGCGAGCTGGAACAGGTGATGCTCGATTTCTACCGCCAGCGCTTCAACGTGCTGGTCTGCACGACGATCATCGAATCCGGCATCGACGTGCCGAGTGCGAACACGATCATCGTCAACCGCGCTGATAGATTCGGCCTGGCGCAGCTTCACCAGCTTCGCGGACGCGTCGGGCGCTCGCACCACCGCGCATATGCGTACCTCGTCGTGCCGGACCGTCGCGTC
This sequence comes from uncultured Rhodanobacteraceae bacterium, assembly GCA_966248875.1. GTDB lineage: Bacteria > Pseudomonadota > Gammaproteobacteria > Xanthomonadales > Rhodanobacteraceae > Dokdonella_A. The sequence continues at coordinate 936 of CBINBI010000071.1, read as the reverse complement.
ATCACCGCCGACGCCGAGAAGCGCCTCGACGCCCTCGCATCGCTCGAAGAGCTCGGCGCCGGCTTCACGCTTGCGACGCACGATCTCGAAATCCGCGGCGCGGGCGAGCTGCTGGGCGAGGAGCAGTCCGGCCAGATCGAGGAAGTCGGCTTCTCGCTCTACACCGAAATGCTCGACCGCGCCGTGCGCGCGCTGAAGAGCGGCAAGGTGCCCGACTTCGAGCTGACCAGCGAGCACGAAGCCGAGATCGAGCTGCACGTGCCCGCGCTGATTCCGGATGACTACCTGCCCGACATCAACGCGCGCCTCACGCTGTACAAGCGCATCGCGAGCGCGCGCGACGAAGAGGAACTGCGCGAGCTGCAGGTCGAGATGATCGACCGCTTCGGCCTCCTACCCGATCCGGTCAAGAACCTGTTCGCCGTGACGCAGCTCAAGCTCGCCGCGACCGCGCTCGGCATCAGGAAGCTGGAGCTCGGCGCCAACGGCGGCCGCGTCATCTTCCGCCCGCAGCCGAACGTCGAGCCGCTGACGATCATCAAGATGATTCAGGCGCAGCCGCGGGTGTATGTGCTGGATGGGCAGGACAAGTTGAGGTTGAAGATGCCGTTGGAGGGGGCGGCTGAGAGACTGCGGGCGGCGAATGATCTCCTGTCGTCGCTTGGGCCCCGAAGGGCTGCCTAGCTCACAGGGTTTGTCCGGTCTGTTCCCGCCACCGGCCAAAGTTTGGCTCGCGTTGATACGCTGTTGACCCTCGCTCGGTTCCGGGAACCTGATCGATCAAGCCACGATCGACTAGCTGACCGAATATTCTTTCACAATATAGCCGGCGCCAATGGCGCATTAGTTCGCGCGCTTGCTTGTTCCTTATCGACTCGTTGCGACCTGACACCCGTTTTAGTCCGGCACGAGTTTAGAGTCCGCGGGTAAAAGATA
>CBINBI010000070.1:0-18472 GCA_966248875.1 uncultured Rhodanobacteraceae bacterium | reverse complement strand
TCATCATCTCGCTCTCGCTGCCGGTGTCGCTGATCGCGACCTTCTTCTTCATGGATCAGTTGCACCTGTCGCTCAACGTGATGTCGCTCGGCGGCCTCGCGCTCGCTACGGGCATGGTCGTCGACGATTCGATCGTCGTGCTCGAAAACATAGCGCGCCTTCGCGAGAAGGGGCTCGGCATCGTCGAGGCGGCCGTCAAGGGCACCGCCGAGGTCGGCATGGCCGTGACGGCATCGACGCTGACGACCGTCGCCGTGTTCTTTCCGCTCGTGTTCGTGCAGGGCGTCGCCGGTCAGCTCTTCCGCGACCAGGCACTGACGATCACGTTCGCGATGCTGATCTCGCTTGTCGTCGCCATGACGCTGATTCCGATGCTGGCGTCGCTGCGAGGCCGGGCGCCGCTGTCGTACAAGGACGAGCCGGTGCCACCGCCGCGCCCGCTGCCGCGCAATCGGGTTTTGCGCGGTGTCGTGCGCGTATTTCGTGCGATCGGCGAGTTCTTCTTCCAGATCCTGCCGCGTGCCTTGACGTGGCTCGTCGCGGTGGCCTCGCGCTTCGTCGGGAGGCATGTCGGACGCGCGCTGCGATTCGCAGGCCGCGGCATCACGGTGCCCTACGAGCGCATGGCTCGCTTCTATCAGCGTTCGCTGCCGAACGCACTCGCGCACCCGTGGCGCGTGCTGGGCTTCGCGGCCGCAACATTCGCGATCGCGCTGGCTCTGGTGCCCACGCTGGGGCTGGACCTCATTCCGCAGCTCGCGCAGGGACGGTTCGACATGACCGTCACGCTGCCGCCCGGCACGCCGCTGGCCGAGACCGACAAGCTCGTCCGCGAGATCGCGACGCGACACGCGAAGGATCCCGGCGTCGAATCGATCTATGGCGTCGCCGGTGCCGGCACGCGTCTCGATGCGAATCCCACAGAGTCAGGCGAGAACATCGCGCGGCTTTCGATCGCGCTCGCGAACGGCGGCAGCAAGAAGATCGAAGCGGCCGAAGTCGAGCGGCTGCGTGCCGGCATGGATAGCCACGCCGACACCGAGGTGAAGTTCTCGCGCCCGCAGCTCTTCAGTTTTTCGGCGCCGCTCGAGGTCGAGATCCGCGGCTACGATCTCGATGCGCTCGCCAAGGCTGGACGGCGGCTCGGCGAGCTCATGAAGCAGTCGCCGCGCTTCGCCGACATCGAATCGACGGTCGAAAGCGGCTATCCCGAGATCCAGATCAAGTTCGACCAGGACCGCGCGGCGGCGCTCGGCCTCACGACACGCGACATCGCCGACCGCGTCGTGCGCAAGGTCAAGGGCGAAGTGGCGACGCGCTATGACTTCCGCGACCGCAAGATCGACGTGCTGGTGCGCTCGCGCCTGTCCGATCGCGGCAGCGTGGACGACATTCGCAATCTCGTCGTCGGCTATGTCTCGCCCCAGAACGCCGACAGCGGAGTATCGAAAGGTTTACCGTCCAGCGGCGTGGCAAGCGGGACAGTCACAGCGACCTCGACGTCGTTGACGACGAACATGTCAACCCCTTCCGGCACGAACAGCACGACCTCAGTCTCCGACACAGCACGCACGTCGTCCGACACGCCGATACGGCTGTCCTCCGTCGCCGAGGTCATCGCGACGGAAGGCCCGAGCGAAATCCATCGCGTCAGCCAGGAACGCGTCGCGATCGTCTCGGCGAACCTGCGCTACGGCGATCTCGCCAGCGCCGTCGCCGAGATCGAGAAGATCGTCGCGAAGAACCCGCTCGCCGCCGGCGTCAAGGTTCATGTCGGCGGCCAGAGCGAAGAGCTCGACGCGTCGGTCAAGTCGCTGATGTTCGCGCTCGGGCTCGCGATCTTTCTGGTCTACCTCGTGATGGCCTCGCAGTTCGAGTCGCTGCTGCACCCGTTCGTGATCATGTTCTCGATCCCGCTCGCAGCGGTCGGCGCAGTGCTCGCTCTCAAGCTGACGAATTCGCCGATCTCGGTCGTCGTCTTCATCGGTCTCATCATGCTGGTCGGCATCGTGGTCAAGAACGCCATCGTGCTGATCGACCGCATGAATCAGTTGCGTGAAGCCGGCGTGCCCAAGCGCGAAGCGATCGCACAAGGTGCCGAATCGCGTCTGCGACCCATCGTCATGACGACGCTGTGCACGTTGATCGGCTTCTCGCCGCTCGCGATCGGCGTCGGTGAAGGCGCGGAAGTGCGCGCTCCGATGGCGCTTACCGTAATCTGCGGCCTCGCGGTATCAACACTGCTGACGCTGGTGGTGATACCGGTCGTGTAAGACCTGCTCGACCGGCGCGGCGATGCGTGGTACCGCGCACGCGGCGAGCGCCATCGCGCGAAAGCGATGAAGACGCACGCCGAAAAAGAAGGCGATGACATCGCGGGCGAGGCCGAGGGCCAGCACGCATGACACTTGCCGAGCTCAGCCTGAAGCGCCCCGTCACGGCGATCATGTTCTTCGTCTCGATGGTCGTCATCGGGCTGATCGCCGCGATGCGCCTGCCGCTCGAGCAGTTTCCGAGCCTGGACGCGCCGTTCCTGTTCGTCAACATCCCGTATCCGGGGTCGACCCCGACCGAGATCGAACGCACCATCACGCGTCCGGTCGAAGAGGCTCTCGCCACGCTGCCCGGCATCAAGCGCATGCAGTCGACCTCGGACGCCGACAGCGCGCAGATCTTCCTCGAATTCAAGTGGGGCGAGAGTACCGCGATCAAGGCCGTGCAGGCACGCGAGAAGATCGACGCGATTCGCGCCGACTTGCCTTCGGATCTGCAGCGCTACACCGTGCAGAAATTCTCGACGTCGGATGAGCCGATCCTGAAGCTCCGCGTCGCGAGCGAAAGCGGCGCCGACCTCTCGAACGCGTACGACCTGCTCGATCACGAGATCAAGCGGCCGCTGGAGCGCATTTCCGGTGTCGCTCGCGTCGACCTGCAAGGTGTCGGCAAGCCCGAGGTGCAGATCGAGCTCTCGTCCGACCGGCTCAGCGCGCACAACATCAACCTCAACGACCTGTACACGCGGCTGCAGGCCGCCAACTTTTCGATTTCGGCAGGGCAGGTAAGCTCCGGCGGCTCGCGCTTCCGCGTGCAGCCGCAGGGGCAGTGGACGAGCCTCGACGACATCCGCGGCATTCCGCTCGACGCGAAAGGCCTGCGCCTCGGCGACATCGCGACGGTGACGCTCCGGCCCGAACGGCTCAACTACGCGCGCAGCCTCGACGGGCGTCCCGCCATCGGCTTCGACATCTATCGCGAGCGGACGGCGAATCTCGTCGAAGTCGGCATGCAGGTGCTCGAGACGATCAACCGGATCCAGGATTCGCCGGAACTGCACGGCATCCGTGTGTTCCTGATCGACAACCAGGCCGAGAGCGTCACGGGCTCGCTCCGCGAGCTCGGCAAGGCGGGCCTGGAAGGCACACTCCTGTCGGTGCTCGTTCTCTTCTTCTTCCTGCGCGACTGGCCGTCGACGCTGATGGTGTCGCTGTCGATCCCGATCTGCCTCGTCATCACGCTAGGCTGCATGTATTTCTTCGGCATCTCGTTGAACGTGCTGTCAATGATGGGACTGCTGCTCGCGGTCGGCATGCTCGTCGACAACGCGGTCGTCGTGGTCGAGAGCATCTACCAGTACCGCGAGAAGCATCCGGACAAGCCGTGGTACAGCGCCGTGCAGGGCACGCAGGTCGTCGGCATCGCGATCGCGGCGGGCACGCTGACCAGCATGATCGTGTTCCTGCCGAACATCTTCGGCGAGGCGAACGACATCTCGATCTTCCTCGCCCAGGTCGCGATCGCGATGTCGATCGCGCACCTCGCGTCGTGGCTGGTCGCGGTGAGCCTGGTGCCGATGCTGTCCTCGAAGCTACCGCCGCCGAAGTTCATTGGCCGCGAGACTATGATCACCCGCCTGCGCGAGCGCTACGGGCGCTTCATCGCGTGGACGCTCGCGCACCGGCGAGTGACCATGGCCGGGATCGTGGCACTGCTGCTGGCGAGCTTCGTCCCGATCGCCATGACAAAAAAGGACATGTTCGACTCCGGCGAATCGCGGCGGCTGTTCCTGCATTACGAGCTCAACGCGAACTACCGGTTGCAGGATCTAAAGCCCGCCGTCGCGACCGTAGAAGATTTCCTGGAGAAGAACCGCGAGCGCTTCGAAATCCAGACGATGTACACATATTACTCGGAGCAGGGCGAGGCGACCACCTCGCTGCTGCTGACCGACGCGGACAAGGCCAAGCGCAGCACCGCCGAGATCAAGGAGGACATGCGCAAGGATCTGCCCGTGCTCGCGGTAGGCAAGCTCAGCTTCGACTTCCGCAACTCGACGGGCGGTGGCGTCGACATCGCCCTGATCGGCGACTCGATGGATCAGCTGCGCGAGCTCGCGCCGACCGTCGTGAACGTGCTGTCTCGGCTGCCGTCGCTGAAGGACGTGCGTACGGAGAAGGGCAACGGCGATCGCGAGGTTGCGACGCAGGTCGACCGCGTGCGCGCGAAGACCTACGGCTTCGACGCGCAGCAGGTCGCGAACTACATCCAGATCGCGCTTCGCGGCATGCCGCTCAAGGATTTCAACGCGGGCGACCGCCAGCTGCCGGTCTGGCTCCGCTTCCAGGGCGCCGACACGCAGAGCCTCGCCGGTCTTTCCGATTTCAAGCTGCGCGCGCCGGACGGCACGCAGATTCCGCTGCTTTCGCTGATGCGGGCCGACACACGCGACACGCCGACGGCGATTCAGCGCGTCGACCGCATGACGGCGCTCAAGATCACCGCGAACCTCGCCGAAGGCAAGACGATGCCCGAAGCGCGCGAGGAGATCACGAAGGCGATGAACGCGTTCGCGCTCCCGCCCGGCTACCGCTGGAACTTCGGTGAAGGCTTCAACCGCGACCAGGACGCCGCGCAGCAGATGCTGTTCAACACGCTGATCGCGCTCGTGCTCGTCTACGTCGTCATGTGCGCGATGTTCGAGTCGCTGATCTTCCCGGCCGCGATCCTCACCACGTTCGTCTTCTCGGTGCTCGGCGTGTTCTGGCTGTTCTGGCTCACGGGCACGATCTTCTCGATCATGGCTTTCATCGGCATCCTGATCCTGATGGGCGTCGTCGTGAACAACGGCATCGTCATGATCGTGCACATCAACCAGCTCCGGCACGAGGGCCATCTGCGCACCGAAGCGCTGATCCTGGGTGCGAAGGAGCGCCTGCGTCCCGTGCTGATGACGATGGCGACGGCAATCCTCGGCATGATGCCGCTCGCGATCGGCAGTGCGGAGGCATGGAGCGACGGTCCGCCGTACTCGCCGATGGCCCGCGCCATCGCCGGAGGTCTCACGTTCTCCACGATCGTGACGCTGCTCGCGCTGCCTTGCATCTACTCGCTGCTGGACGACGCGCGGCTGTGGGTCCGCAGGGTGTTCCGCGATGCGCGGGAAGGCCGCGTGCTGCGCCATCGCGAGGCCACGGCGGCGCTGACCGCGCAGGTGCCCTGAGCGACGCTCCACAGCGTCGGACGCGACACCTCAGGGCAGCGTTTCGATCGCGGCGGCGAGGTCGCGGCGCAGCCGCTCGTCGAGTTCCGCCGAAGCGGGCGGAAGCTCGGTCCAACGTGTGAGCCAGTCGGCAAGCTCCTGGTGCGGTGTCGCAGCGGGCCCGCCGCGCAGGCGGGCGGACAGCCGCTCGATCTGAAGTTCGCGGCGCCGCTCGTGGTCTTCGCGCGGCGATTCGACGCCAGCGAAAATCTCTATACGGATCAGCATGTCGCGCAGCTCGGTTTCATCCGACGCGCCGGTGTCCGTTTGCGCGAAGCCGCGACGCTCGATGGCCGCTTCGAAACGCGCCGCCAGCGCGGAAGCCGCGATCTCTCCGGCGGGGGCACCGTCCCACGCTGCGCGCAGCTCGTCGGCGGTCGTGTCGCCGCGCGTTTCCGCCGCACGGCACAACGTATACCGCGCGAGCCAGGCTTCGTACTGACCGCTTCGTGCCGCGCGATCACGGCGCGTTCCTGCGTCGCGCAGCGTCGCCTGCGCGGCGCGGAAGCGGCGCTGGAGCGCGTCATCGCGCAGCCTCAGCGACTCCCATTCGCTTTCAAGTTTCGCCAGCGTGGCGCGCGGCGGAGGCTCGTCGTTGGTCGCGTATTGCTCGAGCTCCGCGCACAGCTCGGCCGCGCGCGTCCGTGCCTCGGCGTCGCGCGCGATACGTTGCGAGCGATCGGCGTCGAGCTTGACGAACACCGCGTCGAGCGCGCTGCGGAACGCTTTCCACTGCGCCTGGTCACGATCGCGTCGACCATTGCCGATTTCGCGCCAGCGCTGTTGAAGGGCGCGTGCCGCAGCGGCGGCGCCGCGCGGCGGCTCGCTTGCGGCGAGGGCTTCGGCTTCAGCGATCAGCTCTGCTTTCGCGCGCTCGACCTCACCGTGGCGCACCGCCAGGCGGGCGTCCATGGAGGCGAGCGCGGATTTCAGGTTTTTCGCTGCGGCCTTGCGTTCGTGCGGGTCGATGCGGTCCAGCGTGCGCAGCGCGTCGACGATCGCATGGCGGGTTCTTGCCAGCAGCGGCCAGTCAGTCGAGTCCTCGGGAATCGCGCGTACCTGTTCGAGCAGGTTCGCGACGGCCTGAGCGTGTGTCTTGCGCAGTTCCTGACGCTTTCGGAAATATGATTTCGCCGGCTCCAGCGCGTGCCTGCACGCGGCGTGAAAGCGCCGCGCCCAGCCGTGTGCGGCATTTCCGCTGCTGTGGCCTTCTGCCGCATCGAGCCGCGACCATTCGGTTTGCGCCTCCCGCACGCGCGTCGCGATCGCGTCGGGGTGCAGTCCGCTGCCCGAAAGCTCCTCGATCGCCTCGCAGAGCTGACGCCGTCGCTGGTTGTCGCTCCAGTGCTGCCATCGGCTGAGCTCCGCATAGCGGCGCTCGGCTTCGGCAAGCCGGCGCGACAGGGCGCGCGGCATCGGTGCGTTGCGCAACTCGACAAGCTCTGCATGCGCCGCGTGAGCACGCGCGACGACACCGTCCTCGACCGCGCTTTCGAAAACCGCGATCGCGCTCTCGATGCGTGTCTCGCGTTGATCTTCTTCCTGCCGCTTGATCGCGCTCGCGGCGTTCAACGAAGCCGAGAAGCGCGCCTGCGCCGCAGCAGCGATGACATCCTGCGCCGTAACCTTGGCATCCTCGTCGTCCGGTGCCGCCGTCGCGGCCGGAGCATCGCGCCCGGTCGGAGGCGTCGCGTCGGTGCTGGCGGGCTGGCCGGCCGTTTCGTCGTTGATTTCGTCGTCGTGGTGCACGTCCGCTGCGACGGGCGCGGGCGGGGACACCTGCGCAGCCTCTCGCGCCGCTGCCAGCAGCTGCCGCGCGGCGCGATAGCGCGAGCGGAGAGCCTCGGACACCTGCGTCTCGAGCGCGGACCATTGCGCTTCGATGTCGGCTTCGGCGACGGCGTCCTGCGGATTACGCACGAGATGCTCGAGCCGCTCGCACAATGTGCGCGCCCGCGCTTCGGCGACGTTGCTGTCGCCGGCGGCAATGCGCAGCGCGTCCGCGCGCTCGCGTGCGCGCCGGCTGACACGCTTGTCGGTCTTGCGCGTGCGCTCAGCCAGGCGATCGAGCAGGGCAGCGTCTGCGATGCGCTCGATCGCCGCCAGGCGAAGCTCGGGCGAGGCGTCTTCGACGGCGCGCTCGGCTAGAAACGCGGCGCGCGTAGCGCGTGCGAGCGCAGCGGCGCGCAGTTCGGTGTCCTGCGCCGTGCGCGCGACGTGTTCAATCAGCGCGGCATCGTCCTGTGCGCGCAGCAAACGCGCGCACTCGGCGGGCGAGGGCGATTGCGGATGCGTCGCGGCGAGCAGGTCCGACCAGAGGCGGCGCGCGTCAGCGCGGACGCCGGCGTCCGCATCCTCCTGTGCCAGCCGTTGCGCGAGAGCCGGATCAGCGAGGCGCTTCAGCGCGGCGCTGCGCACACCGGGATCGGAGTCCTCGCGGGCAATCGTCGCAAGATTCGCGAGCAGCTCGGCATCGTCGTCCCCGGCGACACCCGCGCGCCGCACCGAGGCCTCCTTCGACTGCCAGCGCGGCTTGTTGAGAAATCCAGGCAACTTCATCGAGCGAGTATGCCGCTGCGACGAAAGAGGGGGAATAGGGAACGGGGAATCGGGAATGGAAGTGCGGCGCTTTCCCGTTCCGCATACCCTCAACTGAACAGGCTCCTCACGATATGGAAGCCGGCCAGGTATTCACCCACGATTGTGCCGAGATTGGTCAAGAGGAAAACGAGCAGCGTGCGCGATACGCGATTCTTCCACCAGCCGGTCCAGTGGATGACGTCGTCGCGGAGCGAATCGAAATCGGCGACGCGAGGGCGGTGCAGCCAGAGCTCGGCGGCGGCGCTTGCGGCGCCGGCGGGCACGCCCGGGCGGAACGGTTTCAGCGGTGCGACGAGGAACGCGGCGAGCACGCTGAGCGGATGCCCGCCGCCCGCGAGCGCGCCCAGGGCGGCGCAGCCGCCGGTGAACAGAACCCAGTCCCGGAGCGCGTCGGCGCCGAGCGAAGCGCCGCGGCTGAACGCGATGCCGATGGCGATCGCGACGACGACGAGCAGACCGATCGCGATCCATTTCGGCCAGGGCGACGCGGCCGGCACGGTCGAGAGCTTTTCGCGCAGCGCCTGTGCAGGCTCGATCTGCGAGGCCAGCTCGCGTTCGATGCCGGCGAGATGCCCCGCGCCGATCACGACCAGCACGCGCCTGACCGGATGGCGCATCGCTTCGTCGCGCAGCGAAGCGGTCATGTAGCGATCACGCTCGGAGATCATCGCCTCGTAGAGCGGTGGCGATTCGCGCGCGAACTCGTTGAACATGCTGCCGAGCAGGTCGCCGTGCTTGAGCTTCTCGATCTCGTCCTCGCTGACTTCCTCGCGCGTCAGCAGGGACGCGCCGAGCCCGCCGACGATCGAGAGCCGGTCGAGAAAGCCGACGCTCCGGTACGCACGCTTCAGCGTGACGCCGACTTCGCGGTCGATCAGCCAGACCGGAAGCCTGCGGGCCTCGGCGCCTTCGATCGCGGCCTTCATCTCGGCGCCGGGCTCGATGCCGAACTGCTCGGCGAGCCGGCGCTGGAAGGCCGACAGCGCGAGATTCGCCGCGACCAGCCCGGCCTTGCCCTGGCGGATCACCTGGAACAGATCGAGCTCGCGAAATGCTTCGGGATTGCGCAGCGAGCGGAAGCGCGATTCGCAGAGCTCGACCGCGACGGCGTCGAACGTTTCCTGTTCGAGCATGGCGCGCACGGCTTCGGCGCTCGCGCGCGACACGTGCGCCGTTCCGAGCAGCACGAACTCGGTCTCGCCGCGGCGCACGCGCGCGACGGGCTGGTCGGACAGCGGCTTCGCGCCGATGGAAGGAGTCGTGGGCTCGGAGGTCACGGATGTGTGGGTCAGTCGCGAAAGCGCTTGAGGAGATCGCCGTAGGCATCGATGCGGCGATCGCGGAGGAACGGCCAGATGCGGCGCACGTTCTCGCTGCGTGCTAGATCGATGTCGGCGATCAGGAGCTCGCGCTCGTCGCTGCCGGCGCTCGCCAGGATTTCGCCCTGCGGGCCCGCGACGAAGCTCGAGCCCCAGAACCGGATGCCTCGCCCGCCGTCGGGCGAGGCTTCGAAGCCGGTGCGGTTACAGGCGAGCAGCGGCAGGCCGTTCGCGACGGCATGGCCGCGCTGCACGGTGATCCAGGCGTCGCGCTGGCGCTGCTTCTCGTCGTCGGTGTCGTCCGGATCCCAGCCGATTGCGGTGGGGTAGAGCAGGAGATCGGCGCCGCCGAGCGCCATCAGCCGTGCCGCTTCGGGATACCACTGGTCCCAGCAGACCAGCAGGCCGAGCTTGCCGACCGAGGTGGTGATCGGCTCGAAACCGAGGTCGCCCGGAGTGAAATAAAACTTTTCGTAATAGGCGGGATCGTCTGGAATGTGCATCTTGCGATAGCGGCCGGCGAGCGCGCGCGAGCGGTCGAAGACGACCGCGGTGTTGTGATAGATGCCGGCCGCGCGCCGCTCGAACAGCGAGGCGACGACCACCAGGTTCAGCTCTTCGGCGAGCCTGCCGATGCGCTCGGTGCTCGGTCCCGGAATCGGCTCCGCGCGGTCGAACTCGCCGACGTTCTCGTGCTGGCAGAAATACGGCCCGTTGTGCAGCTCCTGGAGCAGCACGAGATCGGCACCGGCGCGACGGGCGTCGCGCAGGCCGGTCTCGATCGCGTCGAGGTTGGCGTCGCGGCTGCCGCGGTCGGTTTCCTGGAGAAGCGCGACCTTGAGCACGCGCGGATTCGTCGATGTCATCGGAGCTATTGTCGCAGGCCGTCGAGGTGATGTCGTGCGGGTCGTTGACCGGCGTTCCCGGGCAACGACAGATGAGGGCGGTTGCGGCTTACGCCAGTGCTCCCGCCGGCACCTGCATGGTCAGGCAGTGGACGCTGCCGTTCTGCCAGATCAGCGGGCGTGCGTCGATCGGGACGATTTCGCGGCCGGGATGCGCCGCGCCGACGACTGTGGCCGCGCGTGCATCGGCCGGATCGCCGTAGGCCGGCATCAGCACGGCGCCGTTCACGACGAGATAGTTCGCGTAGGACGCGGCGAGCCGTCGCCCTTCGTCGATGATCGCTCGCGGCCAGGGCAGGGCGTGCAGTCGATACGGACGACCTCCGGTCGTGCGGAGCGCCGCGAGCTCGTCCCGCATGCGGGCGAGCTCCGCATGGTGCGGATCGGCGGGGTCGTCGCACGCCTGGAACACGATGGCGTCGTCCGGAGCGAAGCGCGCCAGCGTATCGATGTGCGCGTCGGTATCGTCGCCTTCGAGGTAGCCATGCTCGAGCCACAGCACCCGCTCGGCACCGAAGGCGTCTTCGAGCAGGCGCGTCATGTCCTCGCGTTCCGTCTGCGGGTGCCGCTGGTGCAGGCAGCGCCAGGTGGTTAGGAGCGTGCCTTTGCCGTCGGATTCGATCGCGCCGCCTTCGAGCGCCCAGTCGATGCGCTGATGCGAGACGGTACGGAAAAGGCCGCGGGCGATCAGCATCTCAACCAGCCGGTCGTCGCGATCGGCGCCGAACTTGCCGCCCCAGCCGGTGAAGCGGAAATCGAGCAGGCGAAAGTCGACGCCGTCGGTCAGCGTCAGCGGTCCCGAATCGCGCAGCCAGGTGTCGTCGTATTCCGCCTCGACGAACCGCACGCGGGATTCGGGCACGCCGGCATCTTCGAGCGTGCGCGCGGCGCGATCGCGCACCGACTCATCGGCTGCGCAGATGATGACCGGCTCGAAGCGTGCGATGGCGCCGGCGAGCCCGGCATAGGCCTGCTCGATCCGCGCAAGGCGGGGCGCCCAGTCAGTGCCTTGATGCGGCCAAGCGATGATCGCCCCAGCCTGCGGTTCCCATTCCGCAGGCAGGCGAAAGCGGGATCGGGTCATTCGGCTCAGTTGCTGGATCGCACCGCTGCGTCGACGACGCTGTGGATGACGCGGTCACGCTCGAAATAAACCGTGTAGCCGTTGTAGCGCCAGCGATTGATCGGCGGATGAAGCGGTGCATCGCCGCCGGCGGTGGGCAGCTTTTCGACCGGCGTGCCGAAGTTCCGCTCGACCTGCGCCATCGTCATGCCCCGACGCGGCAGATCGGCGCGCGTGCTGAGCGCGGCGTTCTTGCGGACGTCGAACGTATCGGCATGGGCGGTGGACGCTGCCAGCAGGCTTGCAACGAGAAGAACGTGCGCGCTACCGAGAACGAACTTCAACTTCATGGCTCAAGCTCCTGTCCCGACTGGCAAGTGGCGCTGTTGTAGCAGAAGCGCGGGGGCCGTTCCATGACGGCCGTGGCAACCCCGAAATCCCGCGCCGCATACGCGAAGGGCCGCATCGAGCGGCCCTCTGGTTTCAGCGTTCGCCGAGGCGCCTCAGCGCTGGCGGGCCTTGAAGCGCGGATTGCTCTTGCAGATCACGAAGACCTTGCCGCGGCGGCGCACGACCTTGCAGTCGCGGTGCCGCTTCTTGGCGGACTTGAGGGACGAAAGCACTTTCATGACAGACCTCGAGGCGTTTCCGGAAGGCGAAAGCGCGGAATTCTAAAGGATTTTTTACGCCCGAGCAAAGCCGCTGGAGCTGCCGTGCCGGCGGCCGCGTCGCCCGCAAGGCGTTCCGATGGCGTTGGCGGATCACTGGCTAGGCTGTGGAAGCTGGACCCGGCGAGGCGTGCAAGCCAATCCGGGCCGTTCCGCGGACGGCACAGGAGGTCGAGGCCATGCGATCGGCGCTGCTCGTGATCGACATGATCAACACGTTCGAGTTTCCCGGCGCATCGGCTCTCCTGTCTAGGACACGACGCATCGTGCCCGTGGTCGCCTCGCTGAAGCGACGCGCCCGCGCCGCCGGCTGTCCCGTGGTCTACTGCAACGACAATTTCGGCCAGTGGCGTTCGGATTTCCGGGCCCTGGTCGCCCGGTGCACGTCGGGCGAGGCTCCGGGACGCGAGATCGTCGAGGCGCTCCGGCCGGACGCGTCCGACTATTTCGTGCTCAAGCCGCGGCACTCGGCGTTCTATCAGACGCCGCTCGAAACCCTGTTGACCCGGCTGAGGGCCCAGCGGCTCGTGCTTACCGGCATCGCCGGCGAAAGCTGCATCCACGCCACGGCCGTGGAGGGTCACGTCCGCGAGTACGACGTCGTTGTCGTCGCCGATGCGACGGCTTCGCAGACGGGAGTCCGGCACCGGCGCGCGCTGAGGCACCTGGCGGATACGAAAAGCGCCGTGATCCGGACGGCGCGTGGCCTGCGGTTCTGATTGCACGGAGGTTGGAGGAGTTGTACACGGCGCCTAGGTAGGGGGGGCTGTGTCCTGGAGTCCTGGGTCCTTATATGTGTGTAATGTCTATTATGTAAAATATAGTGAATCGAGAATACCTCCGGACCTCATAGCCGGGACCGGTCAGCACAACGGATCGTCTTCCGGCACGAAGCTGCGTATCCGTCCGGCGGCGTCATCGCCTCCGCCGGCATCACGGCGCCGGCGCGCAAGCTGGGGGCTGCGTCGCCGGGTCGCCGCACACACGTGCAACGAGTGTGTCGACGTAGTCGCGGGTCGATACGGGTGCGTTCTCCAGGCTCGCAAGCAGCGTCCGCGTTCGCTGCAGCAGGCTCGCCGCATCGGCCATCCGGCCCTGCGCGAGGCGCGTCGCTACCAGCGCCGCGAGCGCATTGACCTGGTAGTGATGGCTTTTGTCGGGATACAGGCGATCCGCCATGGCCGCCGCCTTTTCCGACCATTCCGCGGCAAGGTCCAGCTTTCCCGTGTCGAGCGCCTGCCGCGCGAGATTCGTCATCGGCACGAGCACCATGACGTGATCGCCCTTGAACGAGCGCCGGTGCATCGCGACCGCTTCGGTCTGCAGCGTGATCGCCCCGTCCTTGTTGCCGCGCACCCAGGCCAGGCGTGCGCGATTGTTCAGGATCACGGCGAGATGCGGACCGCCCTCCGGATACAGTGCTTCGAGTACGGGCTGCGCCTGGCGGTATAGCGCATCGGCCCGATCCAGATCGCCGCGGCCGCGCGCCGCCTGTGCCAGATTGGCCAGCGTGCGCGCTCGCTCGTCGAGAGCGGCAGGCTCGGTCGAGCCGCGATCGCTGTCGACGGCGCGCTGCAGATAGCCTTCGGCTTTCGCGAAATCCTCCTGGATGAGATACATCACGCCGAGGTCGTTGAGCACGGTCGCATAGAGCGGCAACGCGGTCTGCCCGCTCCGCTCCAGGCGACGCAGCGCCTCGTCGAACAGCGTCTGCGCCTCGTCGATGCGATCCTGATCCTTGCGTACGCTGGCGAGTGTGGCGATCGCGAGAACCGTGCGCGGATCGTCGGGCCCGAACACGCGCTCGCCGTCGTCCCGCGCCCTCAGAAGCTGTGCTTCCGCGGCATCGAGGCGGTAGCGTGCGAACATGCTCTCGCCGAGCGCGTTGCGGATGTCGATGGCGAGATCGGGCCGGTTGCCGAAGCGTTCGTCGACCTTGGCAGCGGCATCGTCCAGTGCTTCGCTGAGCGTGATCTCCGAACCGGTCAGATACGGATTCGACACCTTGAGCACGTCGACAAGAAAGGTGTTGATCAGAGCCGTGTCGGACGCCGCGCGCTGCGCCTGTTGGGCCTGGATGAAAGCGACGGTGCCGGCTCCGACGATGGCCGCGAGCGCGATCGACGCCGCGGCCGTACCGATCCGATGACGCTGCACGAACTTGCCTGCGCGATAGCCCAGTGAATCCGGATGCGCCAGCACCGGCCGTCCGTCCAGATGGCGGCGCAGGTCGTCGGCGAAGGCCTCGGCGGAGCCGTAGCGGCGTTCGGGTTCCTTGCGCAGCGCCTTGGCGGCGATGCGCTCGAGATCGCTGTCGATGCGCGTCAGGCGCGCGCGGCGTTCCGGCTCGGGGAGATCTCCTGTCGAAAGAGCGCGACGCAGCGTCTGCGGCACTGTGTTGCAGACGACCTGCTCGCTCTGCGCGGGGCTGAGCCCCCGCAGCGAATACGGCCGCGCGCCCGTCAGGAGCTCGTAGAGGACGATGCCCAGTGAATACACATCCGACGCCGTGGTCAGCGGCACCAGTCGCACCTGTTCGGGGCTGGCGTAGGCCGGAGTCATGGCGAACATCCCGGACAGCGTGAAAGCGGACGACGGATCGGGATCGAGCACGCGCGCGATGCCGAAATCCAGCAGCCGCGGCTCACCGTCGCCGCCGACGAGGATGTTCTGCGGCTTCAGGTCGCGATGCACGATCAGGTGCCGATGCGCCGCCTGCACGCCATCGCAGACCTTGCAGAACAGCGCGATCCGCGCAGCCACGTCGAGCCGCCTGCGCTCGCAATGGTCGATGAGCGATACGCCGTCGATGTACTCCATCACGAGATACGGCATGCCGCCGGGCGTGCTGCCGCCGTCGAGGATGCGCGCGACATTCGGATGGTCGATCCGTGCCAGCAGCCGGCGTTCGTTTTCGAACCGCGCGATCATTTCGCGGCGGCGCTGCGCATCCAGCAGCAGATGCTCGGTGCGGATGAATTTGACGGCGGCCTGCTGATCGTAGGCGCCGTCATCGCGTCGCGCCAGGAACACGCTTCCCATGCCGCCGGCGTCGAGCACGCGCACAAGCAGCCACGGGCCCAGGCGATCGCCCGACGCCGGCACCTCGGCTGCAGCGCGCAATGCGTCGCGGCTGGCGGGCCGCTGCAGGAATCCTGCCGTAGCGTTCCCGCTTGCAAGCAGCGCGCGAGCCCGCTCGAAGACCTCGGTCGGGACGGCCTGCGCGTGCAGCCATGCGCTGCGATCCTCGGGGCGCAGTTCCATGGCGCCTTCGAGCAGCCGCATGGCCGCGATCTCGATCGAAAGATCCATGGCGCCCCCTCCGCCGGAGATCCCGGCCCGCACTATAGGGGCTCGCGACGCCGCGCGGAAAGGCGCAGTAGACTAGCGGGCCATGCCCGTTGCGATCACGCAGCTGCTGTCGGACTGGCGCGCCGGCGACATCGGCGCGCGCGACCGTCTCATCGCCGCGCTTTATCCGGAGCTGCACCGTGTCGCCGAGCAGATGTTCCGCAGCGAACGCAGCAACCACACGCTGCAGCCGACCGCGCTGATCAACGAGGCGTGGCTGCGCCTGTGCGGGGTTGCAGTCGCCATGGGCGATCGCCATCACCTCTTCGCGATCGCTGCACGGCTCATGCGGGAGATACTGATCGATCACGCGCGCCGGCGTGCCCGCCAGAAACGCGACGGCGGCGAACGCATCACACTGAGCGGGCTGGACCTGCCTGAAAGCAGCCATGACGTCGATCTCCTCGAGCTCGACGATGCGCTCGGCCGGCTCGAGCAGATCGACGAGGTCAAGGCGCGCATCGTCGAGCTGCGCTATTTTGCCGGGCTCAGCATCGAGGAAACCGCGCAGTCGATGGCGCAGTCGTCGGCGACGGTGAAACGGCACTGGCAGGCGGCCCGCATCTGGCTGTTCGATGCGCTGTCCGGTGCATCGACTTCAGCCGCTTCCATCTGAAGCCCGCGCTTCGTACGCCGAAATCGCCGGGGCTCCATCATCTCCGCCGATCAGGACGGCGGATTCCCGAGCTCGCGCAACACATCGGCAAGGTCGTTCAACCGGTACGGCTTGGCAAGGAACGCGAATTCGCGAAAGTCCTGCTCGAGATCGAATGCATCGCGAGGATGTCCCGAGGCAAGCAGGATGCGTAGGTCCGGACGCAGTGCACGCGCTTCGCGCGCGAGCGTCACGCCCGACATCCCGCGTGGCATGACGACGTCGGTGAACAGGATGTCGATGTCGCCATCGTCGCGCAGGCGGTTGAGCGCGTCGGGCCCGTTGGTTTCGGCGATGACGCCGTAGCCGAGCAGCTCAATCGCTTCGTGGGTCGAACGTCGCACATTCTCGTCGTCCTCCACGAGGAGGATCGTCTGGCGCGGAGCTTCGCTGGGCTTGAGCCGCTCCCTCGACGTGAGCGGCAGATAGATCGTCACGCGCGTCCCGTCGCCGACGTTCGTGACGATACCGACGCCCCCGCCGCTTTGCGTCGCGAAACCGTAGACCTGGCTGAGGCCAAGCCCGCTTCCCTGGCCGATCTCCTTGCTGGTGTAGAACGGCTCGAACACGTGCTCCAGCGCGTCCGCGGCGATGCCGCAGCCGTTGTCCGCAATGGTGATCGCTGCGTAGAGTCCGGGAGCGAGGCGCGGCGAAACCTCGGCGTCCTCGCCGATGTCGACGAGCCGCGTCGTCAGCACCAGCCTGCCCTCGCCCGCCATCGCTTCGCGCGCGTTGACCACGAGATTCAGCAGCGCCGCCTTGAATTGCGTCGCATCGAGGCTGATGCGATCCAGCGAATCGTCCAGATCCAGCTGCAGGTCGATGGCGCTTCCGGCAGCCCCGCGCAGCACCGAGGCGAAATGGCTGATCAGCGCGTTGATGTTCTGCGGGCTCTGCTGCAAGGGCTGGCTGCGCGCGAAGGCGAGCAGCTGGCTGGTCAGGCGCGCACCCTGCTCCACCGCCTGCTGCGAATTCTCGATCAGGTGGCGGTTGCGGCTCATGCTGCCCGGCGCTCGCGCCATGACGTCGAGGTTGTTCATGATGATCGTGAGCAGGTTGTTGAAGTCGTGCGCGACGCCGCCGGTGAGCTGGCCGATCGCTTCCATGCGCTGCGAATGCGCCATCGCCGCCCGGTTGCGCTCCAGCTCGGCCTGCATCTGCATGCGGTCGGTGATGTCACGCGTGATCTTGGCGAAGCCGATCAGCTCGCCGGTTTCGGAACGGATCGCATCGACGACGATGCTTGCCCAGAAACGGCTGCCGTCCTTGCGCAGCCGCCAGGCTTCGTCCTCGTAGCGCCCGTGTTCCCTGGCCTGCGCGAGCGCGCGCTCGGGCTCTCCGCGTGCGCGATCCTCTTCCGTGTAGAAACACGAGAAGTGGCGGCCGACGATCTCGTCCTGCTCGTAGCCCTTGATACGTTGTGCGCCGGCGTTCCAGCTCGACACCACGCCCTCGGAATCGAGCATGAAGATCGCATAGTCGACGACGCCGTTGACGAGCTGGCGGAAGCGCCACTCGCTTTCGACCAGAAGCGGATCCGGGCGGTCCGGGCGGCGGATGAGGCCGGCGAACCTGTCGGCGGCGAGCGGATAGACATGAATCGAGGCTCGCATGCGGCTGCCGTCCTTGTGAATGCAGCAGCCGTTGCCTTCGAACGTCGTGCGCTCGTGTGCGACACCGACGAGCTCGGCAAATCCATTCGTCGGCGTGTCCGCGACAGAGCTGACGAACGCTGTCACCGACATCCCGAGCGCTTCCGGGCATTCATAGCCGAGCAGTGCCGTGGCGCCAGCGTTCCAGCTCGTCACGCGCCCTTCCATGTCCAGCGTGAAGATCGCGCAATCGGAAATCGCGTCCAGCAGCGTGCGCTCGGCAGGCGGATCGCCGGTATCCGTAGGCGCCTTGGCTTCGACGATCATCGCACAGGCAGGTTGGGAGGGCTGGGGCGGCACGGGGAAACGTGAGCCCATGTTCTGGCGTCGCTTCGGTCGCGGACGCGGTGATGGAGGCGCGTCATGTGGAAGAACGGAATCCGCTGCATCGCCATGTTTCTCTTGGAAGCGCGGGTAACGGTCCGAACAAACGCGCGACGAAAGATTACGTCCTAAAGCGGCCGCGTTCGTGACTCTCGGCTAAGCGGGCTCGGCCGCGTGCCGGACGCGACCTGTTCATGCGTTTTTACGGATTCCTTGACAAATCAGGCGTGTGTCCACGTCGCTCGCACGTTACTGCCAACAGATTGTTAAGCAAGCGAACACATCCGCCTCACGAATTGTTGCTATGGCTGAGCTACTAATGGTGCTTTCGAATGGGAGGCTTCATGCCCGTGAGCGCAGCGGCGGGGCACGTTCTCGTCGTCGATGACAATCCGGAG
>CBINBI010000069.1:0-18694 GCA_966248875.1 uncultured Rhodanobacteraceae bacterium | reverse complement strand
CACCGTCATCAAGGACGGCTGGCACGGCGACACCAGCCGCATGTACTTCGTCGGCCAGCCGCCGGTGCTGGCCCGGCGCCTCGTCGAGACGACCTACGAGGCGATGATGCGCGGCATCGCCGAGGTGCGCCCTGGCGCGACGCTCGGCGACATCGGCCACGCGATCCAGAAGCACGTCGAAGCCGCTGGCTATTCGGTGGTCCGCGAGTACTGCGGGCACGGCATCGGGCAGGTCTATCACGAAGACCCGCAAGTGCTGCACTACGGGCAGCCGGGCTCCGGCTTGAAGCTCCAGAAGGGGATGACCTTCACCATCGAGCCGATGGTCAACGCCGGCAAGCCGCACACGCGCCTCCTGCCCGACGGCTGGACGGTGGTGACCAAGGATCATTCGCTGTCGGCGCAGTGGGAGCACACGATCGCCGTCACCGACGACGGCTACGAGATCCTGACCCCCTGGCCCGAAGCGGCCTGAGGAAGAGCCCGGAATGGCGCGCGTGGACGCCGCTCCGCGCATCCCCGAAGCGCCGCGCCTGCCGCCGGCGATGCCGCGCAGCGGCGTCTCCGCCGAAGCGCGGCTCGCCTTGCGCCAGGTGCTCGGCGACAACGAGCGCGCGCTCGCGGACGCATTCCGCCACGGAGCCGACCCGCGCGCGCTGATCCGCGTGCGCGCGCAGGCGGTCGAGCATGTCGTCGTGCACGTCTGGCGCGCCTGCGTCGGCGATCCGGCCGACGCCGCGCTGTTCGCCGTCGGCGGTTTCGGGCGTGGCGTGTTGTTTCCGCACTCGGATGTCGATCTGCTGGTGCTGATCGAACCGGGCGCGCTGGCGCGGCACGCGCGCATGTTCGAAGCGTTCTTCGCCTGCCTCTGGGATCTCGGCCTCAGGCCCGGCCACGCCGTGCGCGAGCTCGCCGATTGCCGCGTGCGCGCTGCCGCGGACATCACGATCTTCACGAGCCTGCTCGATGCGCGGCAGCTCGCCGGCGCGGACGCGCTCGCGGACGCCCTCGGAGCGCTCGTCGACGAGCCCGATCTCTGGCCGCCGGCGGCCTATCTCGCCGCCAAGCGCGCCGAGCAGGCCGACCGCTTCGCGCGCTTCAACGACACGGCCTACAACCTGGAGCCGAACCTGAAGGAAGGGCCGGGCGGGCTGCGCACGCTTGATCTGCTGCGGTGGCTCGGCCGCCGCATCACGCGCGCCGGCGACTTCGACGCGATGGTCGCGCAGGGGCTGATCGATCCGACCGAGCGCGCCGCGCTCGACCGCTCCGAGGCGACGCTGCGCCGCTACCGCTACGCGCTGCACCTCGCCGCTGGCCGTGCCGAGGAGCGGCTGCTGTTCGACTACCAGCGCACGCTCGCGGCCGAGCTCGGCTTCGAGGACGAGCACGAGAAGAATCTAGCCGTCGAGCAGTTCATGCAGGGCTACTACCGCGCGGCGACGGTCGTCGAGCGGCTTGGCGTGCAGGTCACCGAGCGTTTCATGGAGCTGCTCGATCCACCCGCCGACCCGCCGCGCGAGCTGGATCGCGATTTCGTGGCGGTCGGCCCGCGCCTCGAGCCGCGCTCGGCGACGCTGTTCGAGCGGCGCCCGCGCGCGATGGTCGACGCGTTCGCGCTGCTGCTCGATCATCCGGAGCTGCGCGGCCTATCGGCGGAAGCGATGCGTCGCCTGCAGCGCGCTCTGGCGCGTCACGGCAGCGAATTCGCCGAAGACAAGTACGTGCTGGCCGCGTTTCTTGCGCTGCTGCGCCGCGGCGCTCCGTCCGTGACGGCGCTCGCCGCGATGAACCGCCACGGCGTGCTCGCCGCGCTTCTGCCGACCTTCCGCCGCGTCGTCGGCCGCATGCAGTACGACCTGTTCCACGTCTACACCGTGGACGAGCACACTCTGCGCGTGCTGCGCAACCTCGCGCGCTTCGCGGATCCGTCCGCGCGCGAGGCGTTTCCGATCGCCTGCGACATCTGGGCGTCGCTGGAAAAACCCGAGCTGCTACTGCTGGCAGCATTGTTCCACGACATCGCCAAGGGCCGCGGCGGCGATCATTCCGTGCTCGGCGAGGAAGAAGCGCGCGCGTTCTGCACTAGATTGGGCCTCGACGAGCGCGACGTCGATCTCATCGCCTGGCTCGTGCGCTGGCATCTCGTCATGAGCGTCACCGCGCAGCGCCAGGACATCACCGACCCGGACGTCGTGCACCGCTTCGCGGTGCAGGTCGGCGACGTCGAGCGGCTCGATCATCTCTATCTCCTGACGATCGCCGACATCGCCGGCACGAATCCCAAGCTGTGGAACGCGTGGAAGGATCAGCTCCTCGCCGATCTCTACGTCACGACGCGCTACGCATTGCGCGCGGGCCTCGACCGGCCGCCGCACGCGGCCGCGCGCGTGGCCGCCTGCCGCGAGGAAGCGCTGAAGCGGCTCAAGCGCGAGGACGTCGATGCGGTGCGCGTGGAGCGGGCCTGGTCGGCGTTTCCCGAAGCGAGCTTCCTGCGTCACACGCCCGAGCAGATCGTGCGGCAGACGCGGGCGATCCTCGCGCGCGGCGGTTCCGGTGCGCCCGTCGTTGTCGTCGACGCGGCGTCCGCGCGCGGCGGCAGCGAAGTGTTCGTGCACACGAAGGACCGTGACGGCCTGTTCGCCGCGATCACGGCGACGCTCGACCGAGAAGGCGTCTCGGTCGCCGAGGCGCGCATTCTGTCCGCGCAAGGCATGGCGTTCGATACGTTCGTCGTCCTCGACGCTGACAGCGAGGCGCCGCTGAACCCTGCACGCGCGGCCGGGCTCGAGACGGCGCTCGCCGAGGTGTTGGCCGAGGAAACCGCGAATCCGCGTCTCGTGCGCCGCAACCTGCCGCGCCGGCTGCGCCACTTCCGCCGCGCGCCGCGCGTGGAGCTAGCCGCCGCCGCCGGCGCGACGCAGCTCGCGCTGGTCTGCAGCGATCAGCCGGGCCTGCTCGCCCGTGTCGCGGAGACGCTGCGCGACGCGCGCGTGCGCGTCCACGACGCGCGCATCGCAACCTTCGGCGAGCGCGTCGAGGATTTCTTCGTGATCACCGACGAGCACGACCTCCCGCTGTCGGACGAGGCACAGCACGCGCTACGGACGGCGCTGGAAGAGCGGTTCGCGGTCGAAAAGCCGGCGGCGGTCTAGGCCTTCGCCGTCCCCGCGAAAGCGGAGCCAGCGCCTGACTCTGCGGGTAAGATCTGGCGCTCGGTTCCCGCTTTCGAGAGAACGACGGGATGAAGATGCAGGAGCTCGAACGACTCATCGACGACGCATGGGAGCGTCGCGCCGGTCTTGCGAAGCGGGAGATCGACGAAACGCTGAAGCCGGCGATCGACCGCGTGCTTGATGCGCTCGAATCCGGCACGCTGCGCGTCGCCCAGCCCGACGGCGCCGGCGGCTGGCGCACGCATCAGTGGCTCAAGAAGGCCGTGCTCTTGTATTTTCGCGTCAGCGCGAACCGCGTCGTCGATGGCGGCCCCATGCAGGCGTTCGACAAGGTGCCGCTGCGCTTCGCGGCGGCGAACGAGGCGGATTTCCGCACGGTCGGTGCCCGCGTCGTGCCGGGCGCGCTCGTGCGCCGCGGCGCGCACGTCGCGAAGGACGCGGTACTGATGCCGAGCTACGTCAACATCGGCGCGTTCGTCGGCGCGGGCACGATGGTCGACACCTGGGCGACGGTCGGCTCCTGCGCGCAGATCGGCGCGAACGTGCACCTTTCCGGTGGTGTCGGCATCGGCGGCGTGCTCGAGCCGCTGCAGGCGAACCCGACCATCATCGAGGACGGCTGCTTCATCGGCGCGCGCTCGGAAGTCGTCGAGGGCGTCATCGTCGAGCGCGGCAGCGTCATCGGCATGGGCGTCTTCCTCGGCCAGTCGACGCGCATCTACGACCGTGCCACCGGCGAAATCAGTTATGGACGCGTGCCGGCCGGCAGCGTCGTCGTCGCGGGCTCGCTGCCAGCCACGGACGGCAGCCATTCGCTCTACGCGGCCGTCATCGTCAAGCGCGTCGATGAGAAGACGCGTGCGAAGACCAGCATCAACGAACTGCTCAGGGCCTGAGCGAAGGAGCGCAACGTGGGCGTCACGCTGTACGGCCTCAACACGTGCGACACGTGCAGGAAGGCGCGCAACTGGCTTGCGCGGCACGGCATCGAGCACGACTTCGTCGATTACCGCGAGCATCCGATCCCGCCCGCGAAGCTCAGGGAGTACGCCGACGCGCTCGGCGGGTGGGAGGAGCTCGTCAACCGGAGCTCGATGACGTGGCGCAATTTACCCGAAGCGCGCAAGACGCCGGGCAGCGATCCCGAGTGGACGCTCCTGATCCGCGAGCATCCGGCGCTCGTGCGGCGCCCGCTCGTCGTGACGGCCGACGGCGACGTGTCGGTCGGATTCACGAACGGCGCGTTCGAGAAGCTGTTCGCGTGAGATGGGTTGCGGCCCCCTCTTTCGTCGTCCCGGCGAAAGCGCGGACCCGGCGCCTTTTCTCCTTGTCGCGAAATGCCCTGGATCGCCGCCTTCGCGGGAACGCCGGAGTTTGACCATGTCCCCCGTCGTCGAGCTGACCTCCGACCTCATCCGCCGCGCGTCGATCACGCCCGACGATGCCGGCTGCCAGCCACTGATCGCGGCGCGGCTCGCGCGCGCCGGCTTCGCGATCGAGCACCTGCGCTACGGCGCAGTCGACAATCTCTGGGCCGTGCATGGAAACGGCGAGCCGGTGCTGATGTTCCTCGGCCACACCGACGTCGTGCCGCCCGGCCCTGCCGAGGCGTGGACGAGCCCTCCGTTCGAGCCCACCATCCGCGACGGGCGCCTGTATGGCCGCGGCGCGGCCGACATGAAATCCGGCGTGGCGGCGATGACGCTCGCGCTCGAGGAACTCGTGCGTGCGCGGCCGTCGCACCGCGGCACGCTGACGCTGCTGCTGACGAGCGACGAGGAGGGTGTGGCCCGGGACGGCGTGCGGCGCGTCGCCGAGGAATTCCGCCGTCGCGGCCAGCGCATCGACGGCTGCATCGTCGGCGAACCGTCCTCGCGCGAGCGGCTCGGCGATCTGATCCGAGTCGGTCGGCGCGGATCGCTGACGGGGCGGCTGCGCGTGCGTGGCGTGCAGGGTCACGTCGCCTATCCCGATCGCGCGAAGAATCCGATTCATGTGTTCGCGCCGGCTCTCGCGGAGCTTGCGGCGATGCGGTGGGACGAAGGCGACGACGCGTTCCCGCCGACGTCGTTCCAGATCTCGAATCTGGCCGCGGGCACCGGCGCCGACAACGTGATTCCCAGCGTGCTCGATGCCGTCTTCAACTTCCGCTATGGCATGGCGAGCACGGCCGACGCGTTGCGCGAGCGCGTCGAAGCGGTGCTGAAGAAGCACGGTGCCGAATTCGCGATCGAGTGGTGGCTTTCGGGTGAGCCGTTCCTGACGCGCGGGGGCCGGCTCCGCGCCGCGGTGACGGACGCGATCGCCGAATGCTGCGGCGCGCCGCCCGAGGCAAGCACCGGCGGCGGCACATCCGACGGGCGCTTCATCGCGCCGCTCGGCGCCGAAGTCGTCGAGCTGGGTCCGGTCAACGCGAGCATCCACAAGGTCGACGAGTGCGTCGCGCTCGACGATCTCGAGCGCCTGCCCGCGCTGTACGCTGCCATCGCGGCACGCTATCTCGGCGCCTGAAGCCGACGTCCGCGGCCGCGCGGCGCGCCTATGCTAGCCTTCGCGCTCTGCGGCGCAGCGGGGTGTGCTCGCCGCATCCTGACCGTGCGAGGGGAATCGAGTGCGCCGCTGGGTCAACGCCGCTGCCGTCGGTCTGCTGCTGGTCGCGCCGGCAGCCGCTGCGGGCGTGATCGATCGCGCCGAGGCAACGCTGCCCACGGCCGAGCGCACCTGGCTCGTCTGGGGCGGCGAGACGAGCTTCCGCTTCAATCCGGACGAATTGCAGCGCCTTGACCTCGGCGTCGAGCGCGTGGACGGCGCTTCTGCACGCACCGTCGGCGTGCCGGGCATCCGCTACGAAGCCGTCACTTTCCCGGCGCTCACCGCGAGCGAGCTCGAGATCCGTCACGAAGGCCGCGTCATATCCGGCATCGGCGGCGGCTCGCTGCGTCACGAAGGCGGCTTCGTGCTCGGCCACGGCGCCGAGCACTTCGATCTGCGCGGCTTTTCGATCCGAGCGAGCGCAGGCTCACGGCTCGGCCTCGACATCGTCGACGGCAACGGCGTCACCTGGCTGACAGCCGATCATGCGCACTACGGATTCGAGGACGAGGCCTCGAGCGTGTTCTCGATGCGCCACATGAACCTGCGGCTGTCCGCGCATTTCGCTCACGCGCTCGGCCATCCGGAGTGGGAGGGCCGGCCCGTCGGCCTGCTCGCCTTCCGCGCGCATGCGTTCGCCGGCGATGCCGCGGAGCCCGCAGTCCCGTGCAACGCGCCTTGGCCGGACCCGCCGTCGGCCCCGGCCGACATCGAGCTCATCGACAGCACGTCGTCGGGTTTCAGCGACGACGTCTACGTGCTGCGCTGCCAGGGTTGCACGACGGGCAGCACGAACGGCCGGCTCGTGGTCGCGCAGGATTCCAGCCTTCGCAATGCCGGCAATACAGGCATCGCGTGGTACGGCAAGTTCGACGGCATCTTCCCGCCGTACGGCAACGACCAGCATCCCTACCTGATCTGGAACCTGTATCGCGTCGATGCGGACGGCGCCCTGAAACAGATCGGCGTTTCCGGCGTCAAGCACGCGTTTTACGCCGTCAACTTCAACTGCGGCTGCGACGGCGGGCACGTGCTGTATCCGACCTGCGCGGACACCTATTCCAGCGGCAGCAACGACAGCAGCAGCGATATCGGGCCCCGCAGCGAGATCTTGCCGCACACGGGCCAGTGGGGGCGCTGCGGATCCGTCTACGATGCGAACTGCGACGGCGTCCAGGATGCAGGCGGCGGCGCACACGATCTCTACGAATTCCGCATGAACGTGATCGAGAGCGATCTGCAGCCGCCGCTTTCGACGGGCGCGTCGTACTACCTCGAATACTGGTACGTCGCGCGCGACGACGACGCGATCTACAACTCGATGGGCTACCGCCAGGTCACGTTCCAGAAAAACGGCGCGAACTGGATGATCGACCAGGTGCCGTCGACGACGCTGCAGCCCGGGCCGGTCGTGAATACATGGGTGACGCCCGGCGCCTCGGCGAACGCCGCGAATGCGGAGATGTCCTCGCCTCTCGGCCGGGCCCGCGTCGCCGTCCGCATCACCGATCTCGGCAACGGTCAGTGGCGCTACCGTTACGTCGTCATGAATTTCGACTACTCGCACGCCGAGATCGATCCCGCGCACCCGTCCGAGCCGAACCTGCACGTTACGGCGAACCACGGCTTCAAGACCTTCCGCGTGCCGGTGCCGGCGAGCGTTCCGGTCGGCTCGCTCGGCTTCCGCGATGCGGATCTCGACGCGGGCAACGACTGGACCGCGACACGCGCCGACGGTTTCGTGACCTGGACCGCGCCCGCGGGACAGAACACGCTCGACTGGGGCACGCTGTACGGCTTCGAGCTCGTGGCCGGCGCAGGGCCCGCCGACGGTGACGTCGAGCTCGTCGGCGTCGCGACCTCGACCGAGCCCGAGCTCGTGTACGCCACTGCGTTGCGCGTGCCTCAGGGCGGCGGCAACGAGTACATTTTCAGCAACGGATTCGATTGAGCCTCTTGTTCATGCGCACATCTTCATCGTATTTCCGCCGTCTGCTCGCAGCGTTCCTGATCTCGGCTCTCGCCGCGTCCGTCGCGAAGGCGCAGCTTTCAGACTCGCACTGGGCCGGCATCGCGCAGCAGCTCGCGCCGTCGGGCACGACGATCGACTTCACGCCACACGGCACGCAGCCGGGGCTGATCTACGACATCAGGCCGCCCGAGCCGGAGTGCACGACCTGTCATGCTGTCAACAGCGGCGATCCGGATACCGCGTTCCAGTTCCGGCCGTTCACGACCTGGTCCGGCAGCATGATGGCGAACGCGACGCGCGATCCCCTGTTCTTCGCCGCGCTCGACATTGCCAACCACGACGTGCCCGGCGTGGGCGATTACTGCCTGCGCTGCCATACGCCACGCGGCTGGCTGATGGGTCACGTCGTGAAGCCGGGCTTCGGACCGCCGAACGATCCGGAAAAGGGCGCGGCAGCCTGCCTGCTCGATGGCAGCTACGACGCGCCGGATGACATGAACAGCGAGTACGGCGGCGTCACCTGCCATTTCTGTCATCGACTGATGCCCACCGGCCCGAACGGCGAGCCCGGCTACACCGACAACGGCAACGCGTGGGTCGACGACGCAAGCTGCGCAAACACCGGCAGCGGACCGCCTTGCCGGCGCGGACCGTACGCCTACGACGACGGCACGTCCGAGCCGCCGCACGAGTGGGACTACTCCGCCTATCACACGCAGAGCGAGATCTGCGGTCTCTGCCACAACGTCAGCACCCCCGACACCGACGCGGGCCCGCTGAAGACGCTGAAGCTCGACGACGGCACCGACACCGGCCATCCGTTCCCGATCGAGCGTACGTTCGCCGAATGGCAGCAGAGCCAGTATGCAGAGGCGCCGCAGACGACGTGCCAGACTTGCCACATGCCGTCCAGCGAGGATCCGGAAGCGACGGCGTGCGTGGCGCGCATCAACAACCGCACCGGCAACCTGCCGGTGCATGCCTTCGTTGGCGGCAACACCTGGGTGCCCGGCATCATCAAGGGCGAATTCGGCGCGGGACTGGATTCGAGCGGCATGAACCGCACGGCATCGCTCGAGCAGACGATCGCCTGGGCGCGAGACCTGCTCGGCACCGCCGCCAGCGTCGAGACGACGATCGAGAACTACACGCCGCCGACAGCGACCGAGGCGGGATCGATGTCGCTTGCGGTGAAGGTGACGAACCTCACCGGCCACAAGCTGCCGACCGGTTACGCCGAAGGACGGCGCATGTGGATCAACCTGCAGGTCCGCGACGCGAACGGCACGCTCGTGTTCGAGAGCGGCGCCTACGATCCCGTCACCGCCGAACTTTCTCGCGATCCGCAACTGCGGATCTACGAGACGCTGCAAGGCATCTGGAACCATCTCGGCACCGGCACCTGCGACGTCGAAGACGCCGAGGGCGATCCGATGTTCCACTTCGCGCTCAACGACTGCATTGCGCGTGACAGCCGCATTCCGCCGCTCGGCTTCAAGCCGGCGACTGCAAGCGACCCGAACGGCTACGACCTGCGTCCGGTCGGCCTCACCTATCCAGAAACCTCGCCCGGCTCGGGCGTGCTGGTCAATTACGACGTCGCGCCGTATGTGCTGCCCGTGCCGCCGGGAACGGTGGGACCGCTGACGGCGACGGCGCGGCTCTACTACCAGACGGCGAGCAGCGATTACATCCGGTTCCTGCGCGACGAGGCGGTCGAGAACGGCTTCCCGGCGGAGAACGATCTCTGCGCCGGCGGGACTTCGGATCGTCCGTTCACGGTCGGGCCGCAGTCGAAGTCGCGCGGCCAGTACATCTACGATCTCTGGGCCGGCGATCGCATTTTCGGCGCCGGTTTCGATGATGCGGAACCGCTGCCGCCGCTCGGCTACGGCAAGTCGCCGCCAGAGCTCGTGCAGTTCGGAACCGCGACGACGTCACGCTGAACACCTGCCTGCGGGCCGTACATGCCGGCCCGCGGCCGCGCATCGTGCGTTCCGCGCCCTTTACATTTATTTACGACGCGCGCTTTCATCCTGGCCTACGCCAGTGTTCGTAGGGCGCGTCAGAGCTGGCTCAGGAGCGAGCCGGCTCAGCCGCGAACGCGCATTTCCATGTTGCGTCGCATGAATCCGGCTGTCCCACCCGTGATAGATTCCGCGGGTTAGTCCATCGGAACGTAGTGGCACCGTTCCACTTCATGGGGGTGAAGCATGATCGTTCGGGTAGGTACGCTCGCGCTTGCGTGTGCGTTCTCGTTCGCGAGCGCGCTGCCGGCGCAGGCGGGAGTGATCGACCGCGCGCAGAAATCGGAAGCGGCGGGGCAGCAGACATGGTCGGCATGGGGCGGCGACATCGGCTTCCGCTGGAATCGCGGGCTCCTCGGCAACATCGGCGTCAGCATCGAAGCGCCGATATCGCAAATCGACAAGAACGTTCGCGGCCATGAATGGTTCAACGTGCGCGAGACCGGCGGGCTCTCGTTCACGGTGCGCAACGGTTCGATGCAGCAATTCACGGGCGGCTCGCTGCAGATGCGCGGCGGCTACGTGCTGCGCCTGCCGGACGGAAGCACCATCGATCTTCGCGATCTCTCGCTGCGCATCCGCAAGAGCGATCCGAGGATCCTCGACGCGGTCAGCGGCGACGGCAAGTCTTGGTTCTACACCGATCGTGTGATGTTCGAGCTGGCGGACAACAATCGCACCCTCGCGATCCGTGCCGCGGACTTGCGTATTGCCCCCGCTCTCGCCGACCGCATCGGCCGGCCCGACGCCGCGCACTGGGAAGTCGCCGACCTCATGCTCAACACGCGCATCAATATCGAAGGCGAGGACGTCGTCGAAGGCGGCGAGTGCGACCCGTATCCGTGGCCGGGGGCCGCCGTGCCGGGCGTGCCCGGCGAGGTGTACAAGGCCGATCTCTTCATGCAGGCGATCCAGTTCGATCCGGTCGGATGCCAGGGTTGCGACGGGCCCGGCGGCAACGACGGCATCGCGAGCCTGGCGCCGAGCTCTACCCTGAAGAACAACGTCAACAACGGCTCGGCGCAGGCGACGATCGCCGGTGATCCGCTCGGCACCAGCTCGGCGCTCTATGCGGGCTATATCGCCTGGTGGACGAAGTTCACGGGCAGCCCGCCGGACTACAACCCGCCGTACAAGAACGACCAGCACCCGTTCCTGATCTGGAATCTCTATCGCTTCAACGCGGACGGAAGCTTCGAGCAGATCGGGCGTTCCGGCGTCAAGCACGCGTTCGTCAGCGTCAACGTCGGCTGCCTGGACAGCTGCAGTCACATGGGCGGCCACGCGCTCGGTCGCGGCTGCGGGGACACCTACGGCGTCGGCAACAACGACAGCCCGTGGGACATGGGCCCGCGCTCGGAAATCGTGCCGGCGCTCGGCATCTGGGGCCGCTGCGGCTCGATCTTCGATCCGGACTGCACGGGCAACTACGCCGTGTCGAACGGCAACAACGACGACTGGACGCAGCGCCTCAAGGTGCACGAGTCGCAGATCGACCCGGCCGCGAATCCGGGTGCCACGTATCTCATGGACTCGTGGTACATCGCGCGCGAGGACATCAACATCTACAACTCGATGGCGACTGTCACCGGCACGCCGCACTACAGCGGCAGCGTGTGGTCGTTCAGCGGGCAATCGAATTTCCGCCTCGGCGCCGCGATCGACCGCTGGGTCGATCCGGCGAATCCCGGCACCAACGCGATGAACACCGAGCTCGCCGTGAACGAAGGCCACGCGAAGATTGCCGTGAAGGTCACCGATCTCGGTGACGGCAGCTTCCGCTACGACTATGCGGTCATGAACTTCGATTTCGCGCGCGCCGTGATCCAGGGGCAGGGCGCAGGACACGGCCCCGATCCGCGCGTCGTGAGCAACATGGGCTTCGACAGCTTCGCCGTTCCGGCGGGCGGCACGGTCGGCGCAACGACGTTCAGCAACGGCTCGCTCGACGCGGCCGGCATGTGGACCGCCAGCACCGACGGCGGTGTCGTCACATGGACCGCGCCCGAGGGCGCCACGCTCGACTGGGGCACCATGTATTCGTTCTCGATCACGTCCACGTCGGCCCCGGTCGAAGGCACTGCGACGCTGCACGTCGCGCAGAGCGGCACGCCGGAGGCCTACGACGTCGCCACGCTGGTGCCGGCACCGCAAGAGCCGGATGACAGGCTCTTCGCCGACGGCTTCGAACCTGCACCGTGACCGCAGCAGGCCGCGCGGCGACGCCGCGCGGCCGCCGGGCCTGCACGCGCCGGTTTCCTTAAGTTCACTTCGATCGGGGTACTTGATGATGAAGCTTCATGCACTCGCTTTTTGCGTTGCGGTGGCGCTCGTTCCGGCGGCCCATGCGGGCGTCGTCGACAGAGCACGCGCTCCCGCAGCCGATGCGTCGACGCAAACCTGGTCCGCCTGGGGCGGCCAGATCGGCCTGCGCTGGAATCACGACCTTCTGGGCAATCTCGGCGTCACCGTCGGCAACACGCCGACCGGCAAGCTCGCCAAGCAGGATTTCCGCCGGCACGAGTGGTTCGAGCTGCGCCAGAGCGCGGGCCTTCAGTTCACCGTGTCCAATGCGTCGCTGCGCGAATTCCTCGGCGGCTCGGTGCAAATGCGTGGCGGTTTCGTGCTGGAGCTGCGCGACGGCAGCCGCATCGACCTGCGCGACCTGACGCTGCGTGCGCGCAGCGACGGCAGCAACATCCTCGACCTCGTCAGCAGCGACGGCAAGGTCTGGCTCTACAGCGACAGCCTGATGTTCCGGCTCGCGGACAACGACCGCGGCCTCGAAGTGAAGTCCGCGAACATCCGCATGACGCAGGCTCTGGCCAACCGCATCGGCGCACCCGAGGCGGCGGGCTGGAACCTCGGCGACATCGCGATGCTGACGGAGATCTTCGTGCAGGGCGCGGATCTCGCGCCCGATCGCGTCTGCACTCCGTACCCGTGGCCGAACGTCGCGGTGCCGAGCGTGCCCGGCGAAGTCTACAAGGCTGATCTCTTCATGCAGGCGACGCACTACGATCCGGTCGGCTGCCAGAACTGCGACGGCCCCGGCGGCAACGACGGCATCGCGAGCGTCGCGCCGAGCTCGACGCTGAAGAACAACGTCAATGACGGCACGGCGCAGGCGACGATCCCCGGCGATCCGCTCGGCACCAGCTCGAACCTCTACACCGCGAACGTCGCCTGGCACGACATGTTCAGCGGCAACAACGAGCCGTACGGCAACGACCAGCACCCGTTCCTGATCTGGAACATGTACCGCTTCAACGCCGACGGCAGCATCGAGCAGATCGGCCGCTCCGGCGTCAAGCACGCGTTCCTGACCATCAACTCAGGCTGCCTCGACAGCTGCAACAACTTCAATTCGCTCGGCCGCGGCTGCGGCGACACTTACGGCGTAGGCAACAACGACAGCCCGAGCGACATGGGCCCGCGCTCGGAGATCGTGCCGGCGACGGGCATCTGGGGCCGCTGCGGCTCGATCTGGGATCCCAACTGCACGGGCTCGCAGCACGGCAACGGCAACAACTCCTGGACGCAGCGCCTGAAGACGCACGAGTCGCAGATCGATCCCGCCGCGAACCCTGGCGCGACCTACATGATGGAATCGTGGTATGTCGCCCGCGACGACACCAATATCTACAACTCGATGGCGACGATTACCGGCACGCCGCATTGGGGCAGCGGCGCGTGGTCGCTGACCGGCCAATCGAACTTCAGGCTCGGCCCTGCCATCGACCGCTGGGTCGACCCGACTTCGCCGCCGCCGAACTCGAAGAACGTCGAGCTGTCGGCACCCGAGGGTCACGCCAAGGTGGCCGTGAAGGCGACCGATCTGGGTAACGGCACGTGGCGCTACGACTATGCCGTCGAGAACCTCGACTTCGCGCGTGCGATCACGGCGCCGCCCGAGAACGGCCCCGATCCCCGCGTGCTCAGCAACAAGGGCTTCGACAGCTTCAGCGTGCCGATTCCGGCCGGGGCGACCGTCGTGGCGACCTCGTTCCGCGACGGCGACCTCGAAGCGGGCAACAACTGGCGGACTCTGACGAGCACGAACGCGATCACCTGGCTCGCAAGCGGACCCGCTATTTCAGTCACAGCGCGGCGGCTGCCGACGCTCGACTGGGGTTCGATGTACACGTTCTCGGTGACGGTCAACCGCGCACCCGCGAACGGCAACGGCACGCTGCACGTCGCCAATCCGGGCTCGCCGTCGCAGTACACGGTCGCGACGCTGGTGCCTGGCACCTGACAAGCGCAGCGCGCCGCCTCGGCTGCGCGTGATCGCAAAACCCGCGCGTTCGCTGGACCGCGCGGGTTTTGTGTTGTTTCGACGAGGCGCCGTGCGATCTCAGCGCGGCTCGAATCGCAGGGTGTGCTGCACCGGTCCGGGCAGGAACGGCGTCGGCGTGCCCGCCGCCCAGTCCGCATGGCCCGCACCGTAGTAGGGCGACAGCGGATGCCCGCTCTGGCCGCCCGCCAGCATGAAATAACCGTGCTCCTCGTCGCCGGGCGCGACGGCGAAACGCTCCGACGCGCCGAAGGTCGGCGACTGCACGCGCGGCATGTCGCGATCGCCGGGCAGTTGATCCGGCGGCATGTCGAGCCAGCGCGCAATGAACGCCGGCAGCACGCGCGATACGGGATGCGCGATGCGCATCGTGTTGCGCTCGCCCCAGGTGCGCGCCGCGATGCCGCCGTCCTGCCGATCGAGATTCGCCGCAACGCGATCGGCGCACGCGACGAGGAATTCATCCCAGTCCGCGTAACCCGGCGCGAGAAGGTGCGGGGGCCGCTCGCGCAGGAGCTGCCATATCGCATGCTCGGCCTGCGGCAGCTTGGGCATCGCGAAATCGGGAAACTGCTCGCGCACCTTGGCCGCGAACGCGTCGAGCACCGCGTCGACGACTTCGCCGCGCCAGTCCTTCACCACGCGATACGCGACGGACTCGATCGACGCGCGGCCGCTCCAGTCGCTTAGCACAACCGTCAGTGCCTCGCGTTCTTGCGTCTTCGGCGCGCGATGGAGCTCGAGTTCGAGCAGGTCCTTCCAGCGCTCGAGAAACAGCGCGCGATCGTCGAGCTGGATCGCGAGCATATCCGCGGGCGCGAAGTGGTCCCGCGCGCGCAGATCGTCGCGGATCTGACGCGCGCGCGCGCCGATGTCGTAGCCGGCGTCGCCGAGCCGCGCGAGCCACGGATCCTCGGTGATGCGCTGGTTCGCGGTCCAGAGGCGCTGCCACGGCGGGTTCGCGATCAGCGGATACTCGCGCGCGTCGAGCCAGCCATTCCAGCCCGTGCCCTCGCGCGTCCAGTCGGCCGGCAGGCGCGGATCGTAATCGCCGACGCGGCGGACCAGGCGCCCCGCGATCGTCCACGCGATGTTGCCGTTCCGGTCGCCGACCAGGAAATTCTGCGGCGGCACGCCGGATGCCTGCGCGATGGCCACCGCTTCGTCGGTCGTCTCGGCCAGCTCTAGCTTCAGCAGCTCGAAATTGAACGCTCCCGGCTGCTGGGCCGACCACGCGAGCGCGAGCGGCGTGCCGTCGACATCCTTGCCGATGATGGGTCCCCATTCCGTTTCCTCGATCTCGAGCTTGTCGTCCGCGGCGCCGCGCACGCGGATGATTTCCTCATGCCGTGCCAGCGGCGTGCTGCCGTGCGGGGTGAGATAGCGGCTGTCGTCGGCGGGATCGCGCTCCACGCGCACCCAGTCGGCCGTGTCGGCATAGCTGTTTGTGAATCCCCACGCGATCTCGCGATTGCTGCCGGCAACGATCGCCGGCGTGCCCGGCAGGCTTGCGCCGGTCACGTCTACGGTGAGGCCGGCGCGGCGCGGATTCGGATAGATCAAGCGCGCCCGGAACCAGAGGCCGGGTACTCGCAGATCGAGGTGCATGTCGTTCGCGATCAGCGCGGCGCCGTCCGCGAGCGCGCCTGCGACGGCGAAGCTGTTGCTGCCGGGCACATTCGAATCGGAGTGCTCGTCCGGCTTCAGCAGCGCGGGATCGATCGTGCGCAGGTCGAGATCCGCAACGCTCGGCGTCGCCGGCCAGTCCAGCGGCGGACCCGCGATCGGCGCATCCCAGCTCCCACCAGGGGCCGAGAGGAAGCGCCAGGCCGATTCCGGCAGCGCGGCGCGCAACTCCGAGAACGCAAGCTCGCGCTTATTTTCCGCGTCGTTCAGCGTGAACGACATGGCGGCGACGACGAGCGGCGTGTCCTCGTCGCGCCACGGCGCAGGGGACGTCCGCGTCAGGAGATACGGAAAGGGCCGCACGGCAAGCGCGTTGAGCCCCGCATTGATGCCGTCGCGGTACGCGGCGAGCTGGTCGCGCTCGTCGGGTGACAGCAAGGGCAGCACCGCCTGCGCTCGCGCCCGCATGCGATGCGCCCGAGCCGTGCGGTCCGCCGGCAGAGCCGCTGGGCCGAACAGCTCGGCCAGCTCGCCCGCCGCGCGCCGGCGCAGGAGATCCATTTCGAAGAAACGTTCCTGCGCGTGGACGTAGCCGAGCGCCCAGGTGAGATCACGGCGGTTCTGCGCGCGCAGCGTGACCGTGCCCAGCGCATCGCGTTCGACCACGACGGCTGCCGACAGCGCTGGCGCCGTCAGCCGGCCGTCATACAGCGGCAGGCTGCCGCGCAGGGCCAGCCACCCCATCGTCACGGCGATGATGATCGTCGCGAGGACGATGCCGGCGACACGCAGCAATGCCCGGCGCACGCGAAGGTTCCGCGGAGAGGACGCGCGATCTTGCCGCAGCGTCATCGCGAGCACCACGGATAGAGATGAACGTAGGCCATGATCATGGCTGAGGTTGTTATGTTGCCATTCATACGCGAACGCTATACCCAAATTGCGTAATCGTATTCCTGTATTTTTTTGCTAGCTTGGCTAAACTCCGCGAGCCAGTGTGCTCGTGTTGTAGGTTGTAGAAGTGGATGGGAGTCCGCGCAACCGGTCCTTGATCCACGCATCGATCTCGGCAACGCGCTCGTGCGTGGCATCAATTGGCCGAAAGGGAGGCCGTCCCGACGTCGGGACGGACACGTGATCGGTGGTTTCCCCTGGCACCGGTTCGTTCTCCACTCGGCTGACCATCAAGGACCCTTGTCATGAAATCGATACTTTTCGCAGTCGGTGTTCTGGCCGCCTCGTCGGCCTCAGCAATGGGAAGCTCCTGGTCGCAGACGGAGCGCATACTCGTTCCGGGCGCTGGTCGCACGGCGTCGGTCTCCGCACCCACCGGCGGTCTGCAGACGTTCGGCGACGAAGCCTCGTTCGAGGCCGCCGTGGGTGATCCCGGTGCGCTTTCTTCTGAAAGTTTCGACGGCGGCGCGACGCCGCCTGGCGTGGTCAACACCTGCAACGAACCGGTCAACAGCTCGTCGAACGATCCCTGTTTCGCTCCCGGCGATCTCATCGACGGATTCAGCGTGACGTCGACCTCGGGTACCGGCATCGTCATTCTCGGGCCGCAGTTTCTCGGCCCTGTGCAGGACAGCGCGGTCATCGGTGCGAACAGCTTTGCCGATGCGACGATCGTGACCTTCGATCCGCCGGTGACGGCGATCTCCGCCGACTACTACGGCGGCTCTGATGCCAACGCGGTGACCGTCGAAGCTTTCGACGAAGGCGGCGGCTCACTCGGCGCGGGCAATGCGCAGCCGTCTGCAGTCGATACGCCGCAGTTCCTCGGCCTCATCAGCGACACGCCGATCGCCAGCATCGTGATCACCGCCGCGAATGACGACGGTGAGTTGTTCGACAACCTGCGCTTCGGCGATGTCAGCACCGGTCCGGACGACACCATCTTCGCCGACGGCTTCGACACTGTCGTGACCGTCGATCCGCCGACGGTCAGCAAGGCCTTCAATCCGGCCACCGTCATCACCGGCTCCAACAGCATGCTGACGATCACGCTGAGCAACACGAACGCCGTCCCGGCGACGTTGAGCGCGGATCTCGTCGACATGTTCCCGACCGGCCTTGTCGTCGCGACGCCGGCCGATGCCGCAACCGACTGCACCGACGGCACGGCGACGGCCACTGACGGCGGCGACTCGGTCACGCTTGCGAGCGGCGCGCAGATTCCGGCGGGCGGCTCGTGCACGGTCACCGTTTCCGTCACTTCGGCGGCCGACGGCACGTACACCAACACCATCCCGGCGGGTGGCCTGCAGACCGATCTCGGCAACAGCCCCGCCGACGCAAGTGCCGACGTGACCTTCACCACGGGCGGCACCTGCGATCCGGCGCAGCTGATCGAGGATCCGAGCTTCGAGGCGAGCATCACCGGCGCGGGCCCGTGGAGCACCACTTCGAGCAATTTCGGCACCGTGTTCTGCGACGAAGCGAGTTGCGGCAATGGCGGCGGCACCGCGGCGCCGCACACGGGTACCGTGTGGGCGTGGTTCGGGGGCGCGGCCGGCGCTGCCGAGATCGGCACGGCCACTCAAAGCGTCACGATCCCGGCCGGTGACTCGCGCTTCCTGAACTTCTGGCTGTGGATCAGCTCGGTCGGACCCGGCGGCGGCTCGTTCCTGAACGTCAACATCGATGGCAATACGGTTCAGACGTTTGCCGAACCCAGCGATGCCGAAGCGGGTTATACGCAGCGCAGCATCGACGTCAGCAGCTTCGCGGACGGTGGCACGCACGAGATCGAGTTCTACTACGAGATCGCGTCCAACGGCCTGAACTCGAACTTCATCCTCGACGACGTGACGCTCGACTGCACGCCGGCCAGGCCCACGTTCCCGCTGCCGGCGAATCGCGAGCCGGTCGGACCGGTGACGCGGATTCGCTGATAACAACGTTCTTGAGTTACGACTTCGAGGCCTCCCCGTCCGGGAGGCCTCTTTATTTTGGAGAGTCGGCGGCTGGGTGCCGGTTGGGCGAGCGATTCGCCAGCCGCCTC
>CBINBI010000068.1:0-18852 GCA_966248875.1 uncultured Rhodanobacteraceae bacterium | reverse complement strand
GTGCAGGCTGCGGCCTACCGCCGACTCGGTTTCCGCGCGATGGTCGGGCTGCCCGTCATCGAATTCCCGAGCGCGTGGGCGACCAGCCGCGACGAGTACTTCGACAAGGGCCTCGCCGTGCACGACGAGTTCCGCGGCGAGCCGCTGATCGGCACCAGCCTCGCGCCGCACGCGCCGTACACCGTCTCCGATGCCAGCTTCGAGCGCATCCGCGTGCTTGCCGATCAGCTCGACATTCCCGTTCATCTGCACCTGCACGAGACGGCGCAGGAAGTCGAGGACGCGCGGCGCGAGCACGGAGCGCGGCCGTTCGCGCGCATGCAGGCGCTCGGCCTCGTCAACGATCATCTGATCGCCGTGCACATGACGCAGCTCACCGACGCCGAGATCACAGCCTGCGCCGAGGCGGGCGTCTCGGTCGCGCACTGCGCCGAATCGAACCTCAAGCTCGCTTCCGGCTTCTGCCCGGCGGAGAAGCTGCGCCGCGTCGGTGTCAACGTCGCGCTCGGCACGGACGGCTGCGCCAGCAACAACGACCTCGACATGTTCGGCGAGATGCGCACGGCAGCGCTGCTCGCGAAGGCGGTCGCGAACGACGCCAGCGCCTTCGACGCCGCGTACACCCTGCGCGCCGCGACGCTGAACGGCGCGAAGGCGCTCGGCTGGGACGAGCGCATCGGCTCGATCGAGCCCGGCAAGGCTGCCGACCTCGTCGCCGTGCGGCTCGACACGATCGAGACCGAGCCGATGTACGACGTCATCTCGCAGCTCGTCTATGCGGCCGGCCGGCATCAGGTCAGCGACGTGTGGATCGCCGGTGTGCGCAAGCTGGCGGCACGCGAGCTGGTGGATCTCGATCCCGCCGAGGTCCGCGCGAAGGCGCGACGCTGGCGCGAGCGGCTCGCCGAAGCGTGAGCCGTGCGCCACGGCCGCGCTATGCTGCACCCATGAACACGCCGGCACCCAATGTCAGTTCCGCCGAGACCGCTAAGTTCGACCGCCTCGCCGCGCGCTGGTGGGATCCGGAGGGCGAATCGCGTCCGCTGCACGATCTCAATCCGGTGCGCCTCGCCTACATCGCCGATCGCATCGCGCTTGCTGGTGCCGATGCGCTCGATGTCGGCTGCGGCGGCGGCCTGCTGAGCGAAGCGCTCGCGCGCGCCGGCGCCCGCGTGACCGCGATCGACCTTGCGCCCGCCGTGCTTGAAGTCGCGCGGCTCCACCTTTTCGAAAGCGGGCTCTCGGTGGATTACCGCGAAACCAGCGTCGAAGCGCTCGCCGCCGAAATGCCGGCGCGCTTCGGCCTGATCACATGCATGGAGATGCTCGAGCACGTACCCGATCCCGGCAGCGTGATCCGCGCCTGCGCGGTTCTGCTGAAGCCCGGCGGCAAGCTGTTCCTTTCCACGCTGAACCGCACGCCGGCGGCGTTCGGCGCGGCCATTCTCGGCGCCGAGCATCTGCTGCGCCTGCTGCCGCGCGGCACGCATCACTACGCGCAGTTCCTCAAGCCGAGCGAGATCGCGGCCGAGCTTCGCTTCGCGGGACTCGCGCTCGACGATCTGACCGGCATCGCGTACAACCCGTTCACGCGCAAGGCGCGCCTGACCGCCAGCGTCGCGGTCAACTATCTCGCCTGCGCATCGAAGCCCGCATGAGTGCTGCACGCCACCCGCGTGCGGTGCTGTTCGATCTCGACGGCACGCTGGTCGATTCCGCGCCCGATCTCATCGCCGCCGTCGAGGCGCTCTGCCGCGAGCTGGGCGCGCCGCCGCCTGACGCCGCGCGCGTGCGCGAAGTCGTTTCGGCAGGCGGCCGCGCGATGCTGCGCCGCGGCCTGCCGGGCGCCGACGAGGCAATGATCGACCAGTTCCTGCCGCGCTTCCTCGACATCTATTCGGTGAATATGGCCGAGCGCACGCGCCTTTACGCAGGCATGAAGGAAGTGCTCGAGGGTTTCGAGTCGCGCGGCATTGCCTGGGGCGTCGTCACGAACAAGCCGGGCTGGCTCGCGCGGCCGCTGCTCGAGCGGATGGGCCTGCACGTGCGCTGTGCCGCGATCGTCACCGGCGATTGCCTTTCCGTGCGCAAGCCCGACCCCGCGCCGGTGCTGCGCGCCTGCGAGCTCGCCGGCGTCGAAGCCTTCGCGACGGCGTTCGTCGGCGACGACCTGCGCGATGTCCTGGCCGGCCGCGCTGCCGGCGCGATGACGGTGGCCGCGGCCTGGGGTTATCTCGACGGCGGCGATCCGCACGCATGGGGCGCGGATCACGTCGTCGACGCGCCCGCCGATCTGCCGCGCTCGCTCGGGCTCGCGTGAGCGACGAACGTTCCAGCGCACCACTCGCGAGCTTCGAGTCGAAGTGGTCGGAAGCGTATCCCGAATTCGGGCTGGCGCTGCGTTTCCTGCGCGGCGCGGATCGCGACGAGCAGGGCGCGTTCGCCTGCCTCGCCTTCGAGATCGAGCACGCGGCCTTCGCGATCCGCGAGGCGCAGCCCGCGGCGATCAAACTGCAGTGGTGGGCGGACGAGCTCGCGCGCGCGGCGAAAGGTGAATCGCGTCACCCGTTGACGCAGGTTCTGGGCGAGCGGATCGCCGCGTCCGCGATTTCGGCCGAGCAGTGGCAGAGCGTCGTCGTCGGCGCCTTCGCGCAGCGCGATGCGGAGCCGGCTGCGGACGGCACTGTGCTCCTCGCGCAGTACGCAGAGCTCTACGCGCCGCTGGGCGCGATCGAAGCCGCGCTGTTCGGCACGCACGCGACGTCCATCGCCGGCGTGCTCGCCCGGCGGCGCGCGTTGCGCGAAGCCGCCGCGCTGCGCAGCGCGTTGCAGGACGGCAAGCTGCCGCTGCCGCTGGACCTGCTCGCGAGCCATCGGCTGACACGCGGGAATCTCGGCGCGGCTTCCGAGGCGCGGGGCTCGCTGCTGCGCGAGTGGTTCGGCAGGCTCGGCGACGAGCTGGCCGGTTTCGTGAAGGCGCAGGAGATCGCGGCTCCGACGTCGCATGTCGGGCCGGCGCAGCCGCTCGGCATCGTGCGCGCCACGATGGCCGCGGCCGACGCTGTGCGCGCCGAGCGCGCACGGCGCGCGCGAGATCCGCTGGCGGCGCTGAACGAGGCGCTCGGCACGTTGTCGATTCCGGTGGCCTGGTCAGCCTGGCGCGCCGCGCGGCGTTCGCGGGCGTGAACGGAGCATCGCCGACAAGGCCGCCTGCTAGGCTATTGAACGGGCGCCGCTCGGCCGCAGGTACGGTTGCGGCCTTTCGACTCCTGTCCGCGCTGACGCGTCGATGCCAGAAATGCCAGGGTCAGCGCGGCCTCGAATGACGATCCGGGAAACACACGATGTCCTCACGCGAAAGCACGCTGCGCGTCCTGCCTGACGTCGCAGGCCAGGTACGGTCCGATCTCGCCGGCCCTCTCGACCGCGTCGGCATGGACGAGATCCAGCTACCGGTGCTGATCGCGCAGCCCGACGGCACGGCGCAGCGCGTCAGCGCGCGCGTCGCGGCGTTTGTCGATCTCGGCGACGGGCGGGCGCGCGGCATCCACATGTCCCGGCTTTATCTTCAAGTCGATCGCCATCTTTCGAGCGAGCCGCTGACGCCGTGCGCGCTGCGCCGCGTGTTGCGCGACTTCCTCGACTCGCACGAGACGCTGTCGACGCGCGCCGAGGTGCGCATCCGCTTCGAGCATCTGGTGAGGCGTCCTGCGCTCGCGAGCACGCACAGCGGCTGGCGTGCGTATCCGGTGGAGATCGGCGCAACGCTCGACGGCGGCGGCTTCGTGGCCACGCTCGGCGTCGAGGTGGAGTATTCGAGCACGTGCCCCGCGTCGGCCGCACTCGCGCGCCAGCTGATTCAGGAACGTTTCGCCGCCGACTTCGCGGGCCAGCGCGTGATCGATCGCGATGCGGTGATGGCCTGGCTCGGCAGCGAGCAGGGCATCGTGGCGACGCCGCACAGCCAGCGCAGCACGGCGGACGTGCGCGTGAAGCTGGCACCGGGTTTCGATTTTCCTATCACTTCGCTCATCGATCTCGTCGAGGACGCGCTCAAGACTCCCGTGCAGACCGCGGTCAAGCGCGAGGACGAACAGGCTTTCGCGCTGGCCAACGGGCAGAACCTGATGTTCTGCGAGGACGCGGCGCGGCGCATCCGGCGCGTGCTCGACGCCGACGAGCGCATCGCGGATTTCCGCGTGCGCGCGACGCATCACGAGAGCCTGCACCCGCACGATGCGGTCGCGGTCGTGACGAAGGGCGTACCTGGCGGGTACGCCGCGGGTCCGTGACACGCGAGCCGGGCTCACTCGTGAATCGGGGGGCCAAGGCGCACCCTGTCAGGTCAAAGAGTGGGCCTCGGCTCACCCTTCAGTCACGCAAGCGTGCAGCCGAAACGTTTCGAGCTCCGGCCCACCGCCGCTCAGCCCGCCGGCTGGACGAGCAACAACGGATCCAGGCGTACGCCGAACCAATTGAGGCCCCAGTGGAGATGTGGCCCCGTCGCGCGGCCGGTCATGCCGAC
Source organism: uncultured Rhodanobacteraceae bacterium (assembly GCA_966248875.1). Classification (GTDB taxonomy): domain Bacteria; phylum Pseudomonadota; class Gammaproteobacteria; order Xanthomonadales; family Rhodanobacteraceae; genus Dokdonella_A. The sequence goes on along the minus strand of CBINBI010000068.1, from coordinate 14,327 downwards.
GGCGCCGACGACCTGGCCCTGCTTGACGCGCTCGCCGACTTTGACGTCGATGCGCGAGAGATGCAGGAAATTCGAGCTGACGCCGTGGCCATGGTCGATCAGCAGCGTGCCGCCGGTGAGGTAAAGATCGGGATCGGCGAACGTCACGATGCCCGCGGCTGGTGCCTTGACCGGCGTGCCCTCCGGAACCGCGATGTCCATGCCGGAGTGCGGCGACTTCGGCACGTCCTTGCCATGGACGACGTAGACGCGCTGGTTGCCGAAGCGCCCGCTGATGCGTCCCTCGACCGGCCACATGAACGCCTGCAGGACATCCGCGCGCGCGTCGTCGCGCCGGCGCGCCGCGGCGACGCGCGCCTGCTCGCGCCGGATGCGCTCGGCGATCTCCGGCGGCGGCTCGACCGTCTGCGGCGGCACACCTTCGATGCGCTCGACCGGCCAGTCGCGCGGCGCGACTTCGATCGCGATGCGCTCGCGGCGGCCGTCGGGTTCGAGAACGTCGACGGTGACCGGCCCCTTCTCGTCGCGACCGATGCCGAAGACGACGTGTCCGTCGGGCGTGACCTTGAGATCGCGGTCCGCGAACCGGACTTTGGCGCCGGCTGGAACCTCGCCGATGACGAGAGCGCCTTGCGAAGCGGATTTCGGGAAGACCGGCGCTGCGGACTCGGCTGCGTTGCACGCGAGCGCGATCATCGCGACCGTCATCCCAGCGAAAACGGGGATCCAGCGACTTCTGGCGGCCCGACGGAAAGCCAAGGCGCTGGGTCCCCGCGTTCGCGGGGACGACGACGAAGCGATCACCGCGCGAACTCCAGCCGCATGCCCCGCACGGAGTCGTCGAGCCTGCCTTCGTGCCACGCGAGCTGCCCGTTGACGAAAGTCGCGGCAATGCTCGATCGGAACGTGTAGCCCTCGAACGGCGACCATCCGCATTTCGAGAGCACGTCGGCCGCGCTGACGGCGTGCGGCTTCTTCGGATCGACCAGCACGAGATCGGCGTGATAGCCCTCGCGGATGTAGCCGCGCTCGCGCACGTCGAATAGCGTCGCGGGTGCGTGCGAGACCGCTTCGACGACGCGATGCAGCGTCAGTTTTCCGTCCAGCACGCGCTCGATCGCGCATTGCAGCGCGTACTGCACGAGCGGCAGCCCGGACGGCGCACGCGTGTACGGCTCGGCTTTCTCGCTGGCGAGGTGCGGTGCGTGGTCGGTCGCGAGCACGTCGATGCGGCCTTCGGCGAGCGCGCGTGTGATCGCGTCGCGGTCGGCCGCGGTCTTGATCGCGGGATTGCACTTGATGCGATTGCCGAGCCGCGCGTAATCGGCGTCGGTGAAGTGCAGGAAGTGGACGCAGGTCTCGGCGGTGATGCGCTTGCCGGCGACGGGGCCGGGCTCGAACAGCGCGCATTCGTCGGCGGTGGAAATGTGCAGCACGTGCAGGCGCGCGCCGTGCCTTCTCGCTAGCGAGATCGCGAGCGTCGTCGATTTGACGCAGGCCTCGCGCGAGCGGATCAGCGGATGCTGCTCCGGCGGTATGTCCTCGCCCCAGCGTTCGCGCGCCTTCGCCTCGTTGGCGAGGATGGTGGGCGTGTCTTCGCAATGCGTGATGATCGGCACCGGCGCCTCGGCGAAGATCGCGTCCAGCGTCTTCGGATCGTCCACCAGCATGTTGCCGGTCGATGCGCCCATGAACACCTTGATGCCGGGCGCGGCGCACGGATCGAGCGCGCGGATCTCGCCGAGATTGTCGTTCGTCGCGCCGAGATAGAACGCGTAGTTGACGCGCGAGACTTCCGCCGCGCGCGCGTATTTCGCTTCGAGCGCCTCGCGGTCGGTGGCAGGCGGCTTCGTGTTCGGCATTTCCATGTAGCTGGTGATGCCGCCGGCCAGGCAGGCGCGCGATTCGCTTTCGATGTCGGCCTTGTGCGTGAGGCCGGGCTCGCGGAAGTGCACCTGGTCGTCGATCATGCCGGGCAGCAGCCAGCGGCCGTTCGCGTCGAGCACGCGATCCGTCGCGCGCGCGGTGAGGCTGTGCCCGATCCGGTGGATGCGACCGCCGCGGATGCGGACGTCTCCGATCTCGCGGCGGCCTTCGTTGACGATTTCGGCGTTCGTGATCAGCCAGTCGGTCATCGTGTTCATGCTCCCGTTCGGCGCGGCCACCACTCGAACCGGTCCGGTACCGGGTCGAGGCCGCCGGCGCTGAGCGGCTGACAGCGGAGGATACGGCACAGGCCGAGCCAGCCGCCGCGCAGCGCACCGAAGCGCGCGACGGCAATGCGCGTGTAGTCGGAGCAGCTGGGATGGAAGCGGCAGCGCGATCCGAACAGCGGGCTCAACCAGCGCTTGTAGGCTTGCAGCATCAGGATGACGATGCGCGACACGAGATTCACTCCGGCCTGCCGGACACGCGTTCGACGGGAGTATGCACCGATGCCGGGCCGATCGAGTCCGCGATCGAGGCGCGCTGCCGCGGGCCGCGCAACCGCGTCCTTCGCGCGGGCGCGCCCTGCGCAGGCGCCCGTCGCGCAAGGAATTTTGCTGGTTGCCGGGGGGTGGGACTTAGGCTATAACACGCGGCCGCCGAGCCTCAAGGTGGACGCACGCAATGGCAAAGAACAAACCGGCGCCGGTGAGCCGCGCGAAAAAGGCAAAAGCTCCGGCCCGCAGCAAGACGGTCGCGCGAGCCGGCGCGAGCAAGGCGCGCAAGGCGCCGCCGAAGTCCGCCACCAAGACCAGGCGCCCGATCGCGGCCGCGAAGAAACCCGCGAGCAAAGCCGCGGCCAGGCCCGCCAAGCCGGCTGCCAGGCCGTCGGCCAAGGCGGCGCCGGCCAAGCCTGCGCCGTCCGCAACGAAGAAGCCCGTTGTCGCGTCGAAGCAGTCAGCTGCCGCGAAGGCGACAGCGAAGCCCAGCAATGTAGAAAAGCAGTCCGGGAAGTCAGTGAGCACTAGCAAACCCTCAGTTTCACCCGCAACAACTTCGAAGGGAGCCAAGGCGCGAGCGGTCGCGCCGGCTGCCGACACGGGCGTGACCATGCAGGACGGGCGCTATGCGCTGCCTACGACGGTCCGCATCGAGCTGCCGCAGGGTTACAAGCCGACGCCGAAAGAGGAATACATGAGTCCGCGCCAGCTCGAGTATTTCCGGCGCAAGCTTGCCAAGTGGCGCGAGGAGCTGGTCGAGGAAAGCCGCCAGACGATCGAGAGCCTGCGTGACGAAGTGCGCGACGTCGGCGACGAGGCCGAGCGCGCGACGCGGGAGACCGAGAACTCGCTCGAGCTTCGCACGCGTGACCGCTATCGCAAGCTGATCGCGAAGATCGACAAGGCGCTCAAGCGCATCGAGGAAGGCCGCTACGGCTACTGCGAGGAGACCGACGAGGAAATCGGCCTCGAGCGCCTCGAAGCGCGCCCGATCGCCACGCTCTCGCTCGACGCGCAGGAGCGCTGGGAGCATCGGCAGAAGCAGATGGGGGATTGAGTGAGGCCGGGATTGGAGATTCGGGATCGGAGATTCGGTGGAGCCGATCCGACCCGGATGTACCGGTCCTCAACGCTTCTCCAAATCCCGAATCCCGAATCTCCAATCCCCGCGTGAGCAACGCGAAACGCTACTTCGGCACCGACGGCATTCGCGGCCGCGTCGGCGAGTGGCCGATCACCGCGGAGTTCATGCTCAAGCTCGGCCGCGCGGCCGGCACGGTGCTCGCCGGCAGCGACGGCAAGGCGACCGTCGTCATCGGCAAGGACACGCGCGTGTCCGGCTACATGTTCGAGTCCGCGCTCGAAGCGGGGCTCGTCGCGGCGGGTGCCGACGTGCGGCTGCTCGGGCCGATGCCGACGCCGGCGGTCGCGTACCTGACGCGCAGCCTGCGCGCGAGCGCCGGCATCGTCATCAGCGCCTCGCACAATCCGCACCAGGACAACGGCGTCAAGTTCTTTTCCGCATCGGGCGAGAAGCTCGATGACGCGCTTGAGCTCGCGATCGAACGCGAGCTGGAGGCGCCGTTCACCACGGTCGATTCCGAGGCGATCGGCAAGGTGGTCCGCGTCGAGGACGCCGCCGCGCGCTACGCGGAGTTCTGCAAGTCGACCGTGCCGGCCTCGCTCAGCCTGCGCGGCCTTTCGATCGTGCTCGACTGCGCGCACGGAGCGACTTACCAGATCGCGCCGAAGGTGTTCGCCGAGCTCGGCGCGCGCGTCGTCGCCATCGGCAACCGCCCGGACGGCCTCAACATCAATCGCGACGTCGGCTCGACGAAGCCGCAGGCGCTCGCGCGCGCAGTCGTCGAGGCGCACGCCGATCTAGGCATCGCCTTCGACGGCGACGGCGACCGCGTGCAGATGATCGACCGGCACGGCCGGCTGGTCGACGGCGATCAGCTGCTTTATCTGCTCGCGCTGGACTGGCAGTCGAGCGGGCGCCTGCGCGGCCCGCTGGTCGGCACCTTGATGAGCAACTTCGGACTCGAGCGCGCGATGCGCGAGCTCGGCGTGCCGTTCCTGCGCGCGAACGTCGGTGACCGTTACGTGCTGCAGCAGCTCAAGGAGAACGGCGGCGTGCTCGGCGGCGAGACGTCGGGCCATATTCTCTGTCTCGATCGCGCGACCAGCGGCGACGGCATCGTCAGCGCCTTGCAGGTGCTCGACGTGCTCGCGCGCAGCCGGCGCACTCTGGACGACGCCGTCGCCGGCATGCGCAAGATTCCGCAGACGACGGTGAACGTCCGCGTCGCCGGCGGCGCGGCGCTGGTCGACGATGCCGACGTGCAGCGCGTGCTCGCGCGTGTGCGCGGCGAGCTCGAAGGGCAGGGCCGGGTCGTGCTGCGTCCGTCGGGCACGGAGCCGCTGGTGCGCGTCACGGTCGAAGCGGCGGATGACGCGCTCGTCGCCCGCCTCTCGGGCGAGCTCGCCGATGCGGTGAAGGCGGCGGCGGCGAAGATTCCCGCATAGTCAGTGCTTGGCCCGGCGCTTGGAAGCCGAGTCTCGCAAACGTGTGTTTGCGGCTTTCGCACGAATATCTTCGAACCCGACCCTTCTCCTCCGGGCAACAGGCGAAAGGCGATGAGGCCGGGGAGAGACATGAGCGCGGTTAGAATGCGCGCATGACCTCGCGCATCCCGACGCTCGACATCCGCCGTTACGACACCGATCGCGACGCGTTCGTCGCGGAGCTCGGCGCTGCGTACCGCGAGTGGGGCTTCGCCGGCATCTGCGGGCACGGCATCGCGCAGTCGCTGATCGATCGCGCGTACGATGCGTTCCGGCGCTTCTTCGCGCTGCCGGTCGAAGTCAAGATGAAATATCACCGTGCCGGAACCGGTGGCGCGCGCGGCTACACGCCGTTCGGCGTGGAGACGGCGAAGGATTCGCAGTACCCCGACCTCAAGGAGTTCTGGCACATCGGGCGCGAGATCCCGCGCGATTCAAAGTATGCGGCCGTCATGGCGCCGAACGTCTGGCCGAGCGAGATTCCCGAGTTCCGTCCCGCGGGCTATGCGCTCTACGACGCGCTCGATCGGCTCGGCTCGCGCGTGCTGCGCGCGCTTGCGCTGCACATCGGCCTGCCGGAAGGCCATTTCGACGACAAGACGAACTACGGCAACTCGATCCTGCGGCCGATCCATTATCCGCCGATCACGACGCCGGACGTTCCGAACGTGCGCGCCGGCGCGCACGAGGACATCAACCTGATCACGCTGCTGGTCGGGGCGAGCGCCGAGGGGCTCGAAGTGCGCTCGCGCGCGGGCGAGTGGGTGCCGTTCACGGCCGAGGCCGACACCATCGTCGTCAACATCGGCGACATGCTGCAGCGGCTGACCAATCACGTCTATCCGTCGACCACGCACCGCGTCGTGAATCCGCCCGGCGATAACGCGCGCAAGCCGCGCTATTCGGTGCCGTTCTTCCTGCACCCCAACCCGGATTTCGTCATCGACGTGCTGCCTTCGTGCGTCGATGCCGATCACCCGAACCGCTATCCCGAGCCGATCACCGCGCACGATTATTTGCAGGAACGCCTGCGCGAGATCAGGCTGATCTAGGGCGCGCGGACCGTGATGGCCCTCCGCCGCGGCCTCGCTCCCATCGTCATCGCGATCGCCGTCGCGCTCGTCTACTGGCCGGGCCTCGCCGGATTCTGGACGCGCGACGACTACATGCAGCTCGCGTTCGCACGGCTGGTCGGCTCGCCCTGGCCGGTGTTCGTGCACGATCATTATTTTCCGGCGCCGGGATCGATCTTCCGTCCGCTCGGGTTCGCCTCGTTCTGGCTGTCGCAGGCGCTGTTCGGCACCGATTACTTCGGGAATGCGTTCGGCGACCTCGTCCTGCACGTCGCGGTGAGCCTCGCGCTCTATCGCGTGATCCGTGCTGGCGCTATCGAGCGCGTACCGGCGGTGCTCTGCACGCTCCTGTTCGCGTTGCATCCGGCCGTGCTCGGAACGGCGCTCTGGTGGTCGGCGCGGTTCGATCTGCTGGCGATGCTGTTCAGCCTTGTCGCGGTGCGCGCCGCGCTCGACCATTCGGAACGCCCGGGCATCGCATCGCTGCTCCTTGCGCTCGCCGCGCTGCTCGCCGCGCTGTTGTCGAAAGAGACGGCGCTCGCGGCCGTCGTCGCGATCGGATGCGTCTGGCTCCGCCGGGCGCGCTCCGATCGCGCGTTGTCGCGCTCGCTGATCGCTCTGCTGGGAGTCGTCGCGTTGTTCTTCGCCTGGCGCACGGCGGTGCTCGGCACGGTGACGACCGGCCTCGCTGGCGACGTGCCGATCGTCAAAGCGCTTGGTCGCGGTCTCGCGAGATGGTTCGCGAACCTCGTCGGCTATGTGACGTTCTGGCCGCGATCCAGCGTGGTCATCGCGATCGTGCTGTTCGGATATGTGTTCATCGAGCTCGCCGATCTCTGGACCGAACGCCGGCGCCGGTCCGGCACGCGGACGATACGGATCGACCTCACGATCTGCGGTGCCTGCTTCTTCCTGCTGCCGGCGATCGTGCAGGCGCCGGTCGCGGCCATGAACGCGGCGCCGCTCGCGGCCGACGCCTCGGCGGTCGAAACCGCGATGCAGTCGCGGCTCTACTATTTCAGCATCGGTGGCCTGGCGCTTCTGTTCGCGGCGATGACCGGGCTCGTCTTTGCAACGACGCGGCTGCCGCGAGCCATATTCGTCGTCGCGCTCGCGCTGCCCGTTGCGGCACTGGCCTGGACGGCTCGCGATGCAGCCGCCGCGTTCGCGAGGACGACGGCTGGCCCCCGCGCGATGGCCGAGCGCGTCGCCGCCGCCGTCGAACAAGCTGCTGCGGGCGCAGGTGTGCGATGCCGCATCGTCGTGCTCGGCGTCGAACCGCCGCCCGAGTGGAGCATCTATGTCTCCGTCGATGCCATCGCAAAGGCGCTTGCGCCGGATCCCGATCGCATCCGCCGCTGCTTCGTCGGATCGGACTATCCGACGTACTTCAATCTGATGGGCGGTGATGCGGCTCCTGCCGACGCGGTGCCGTACGCGCCGCGGCGAGCGAACGGCCGGACAATCCCGTGGCTGCGCGTCGGCGACATGACGAGCGCCTATCTCGATCCTCCGGCGGATGCCGATGCCGCATCACTCGCGGGCATCGTGTTCCTTCGCTCCGAGAACGGCGCGATCAGCGACGTGACGCCTGACGTGATGTCGGGCCGCCTTCCGGTCACGCTACGATGACTGGCCGCCGCGCTCCATCACGCGGAAATTGCCCGAATACGCCGCGATCAGCCGGAGCGCGAGCGCGTCGGGCAGCAGCTTGAACAACGCCTTGATCATGCGATAGCGCGCGCCGACCACGCGCACGATCCGGCCGCGCTCGACCGCGTCGAGCCCGTCGCGGGCGACGTCGCCCGCGTCCAGCCAGACCCATTTCGGCATCTTCGCGACGTTCCTGCGCGAGCCCGTCACGTCATGGAACTCGGAGAGCGTGAAGCCGGGGCAGAGCGCACAGACATGGATGCCGTAGCGGCGGTTCTCGAGTGCCAGCGCCTCGCTGAAACGGATCAGATAGGCCTTCGATGCCGCATAGAGCGTGTGCCCCGCCGGCGCCGGCATGAGACCCGCGAACGAGGCGACGTTGACGATCCGCCCGTAGCCGCGTGCGCGCATGCCCGGAACGAAGCGATGGCAGAGCGCGGTCGGTGCTCCGATCATCACTTCGAGAAATGCCGCGTGCGTCGGCCACTCGCGCGAGACCAGACTGCCGATCACGCCGAAGCCGGCGCTGTTGATCAGGATGTCGATCGCGAGCCCTCGCGCTTCGATCGAAGCCTGCAGCGCGGCCGGCGCGGCAGGGTCCGCAAGATCCGCCGGAATCGCGCAGGCCTCGATGCCGTGCTGCCCGGCGAGATCGCGCGCGAGCGCTTCGATGCGCTCGGTGCGGCGCGCGGTCAGCACGAGATGGACACCGCGCCGCGCCAACTCGCGCGCAAACGCGGCGCCGATGCCGGACGATGCTCCGGTAACGAGGGCGCGGCGAGGAGGGTGGGCGTCCATGGCCGCCAGCCTAAGCGGCCGGCGGCTGCATGGGAATCCGCATCGGCCTCTCAGGGCGGCGGATCGAAATCGTCGGCGAAGATCGGGTCGTAGACGAGGCCGTCCAGCTCGACGACGCGCGATCCCGAGAACAGCCCTCCGCCGTCCTGCACGAACTCGGCACGGAACTGGCTCGACCAGATCGGCCGAACCGAGACGCAGCGGAGGAGCTCTCGTCCTTCATCGCCTTGCGCGTAGGGCAGCACGATGCCGCTTTCGTAGATCGTCGACATCGCGCCGCCGCTATCGCGCGCCTGGATGCGCACGTGCCGGAACGCGCGCTGCGTGTTGTTGAACGCATCGTGCATTGCGTGGAGCGAGATCGCGCCGAGCGTCACCGGCGTCGGCGTCTGCCACTCGACGAACTGAACGGTGCCGTCGGGCAGGTTGTCGCCGAACAGGAGCGTGTCGGATTCCGGTGTGCAGCCGACCGAGCCGAACGCACAGTCGGCGCGGTCGGAGCGGAGAGCCGAGTGCGCGCCGATCATTGCGCCCTGCCAGAGATCGTCCGCGTAATCGACTGCACAGGCGGGCTTGCACTTGCCGTCCGCGCCGGCTGCGGCGAGCGCTGCGATCTCGCCGTCGCCGAGCGCGCGGTCGTAGATCGTGAGCTCGTCGATGTCGCCGATGTAGGGGCCGTAGCCGGCGTTGTTGATGGAGCCAATCGCGCTCCACGAGGCAAACACGAAGTCGCGGTCGCTCGTCGCACCCGTGTGCACGAGCGTGCCATCGAGGTAGATGCGCGGCGTGTTGTTCTCGACGACCACGGCGACGTGCGTCCAGTCGGCGATCGGAACGTCGACGCGGGCGAGGCACGGGAGCAGGTTCGCTGCGTGCTCGCCGACGCAGACGCCGTCGGTGCCGATTGCGACGCCGATGCCGGCCGCGCTCATCGTCTCGCCCGGAGGCGCCGAGTTGTCGCCGTGCTCGGGGAAGATCGCCCACGGCTGATGCTGGGCGCAGGTGCCGACGTTCGATTCGGCGCACGCCGGCAGCGTGGTGGCGGGGCGTGCCCAAAGCTCGATCGTGAACGCGCCGCGCACGACGCGCTCTTCGGGATAAGTGGTATCCGTGTAGATGCGGTCCTCGAACGCGCCGCCAAAATGCACGGCCTGCGCGACCACGCCGTCTTCGGCGTAGCCGACGCCGGGGCCCACGACCGTTGCGTTGTGCCAGCCGACGAGGTCGTCGAAGTTGTGGTCGCCCGAGAGCCAGTAGACCGCTCCTTCGGGCCGCTCCATGCAGCCTTGGGCGGCTGCATGGGTCGCCGGTATCGCGAACGCCGCCGCGAGGAGCGGGCGAGCGAATTTTCCGTACGTCTCCATTCCGTCGTCCTCCCTTCCTGTCGTCGCCGGCCACGTTAGCCGCTGCCCTGCCGGCGGTCCTGACGGTTTGCGGAAGGATTTCGGAAGGATTTGTCCCGTCTCCCGGCGCCCGGCCTAGAATGGCCACGGGAAACCGGGAGAGCCGCGATGGGAGCCGACGCAGGCCTGGCACCATCGGTATTCAGCTTCGGGCGCGCCGAGCTCGACGAGCAGCGTCGCGAGCTGCGCGTCGATGGGCGGCCCGTGCCGGTCGAGACGAAGCCGTACGAGCTCTTGCGCGTCTTCCTGCACCATCCGGGCGAGACGCTTTCCAAGGACGAGCTGATCGAGGCGGTCTGGCCCGGCCGTGTCGTCACCGAAGGCGTGCTCGCGAAGTGCGTGACCAAGCTTCGCGGTGCGCTCGCGGACGATGGACAGCAGGTGATCCGCACCGTGCACGGGTACGGCTACCGGTTCGTCGCGCCGCTCTCGATGCGCGCGGCCGCTGGCGGTGCGGCGTCGCCGACGCCGCGCGCGGGCGACGCGCTGCCGGCGCGGCCCCACTGGCACCTCGTGCGCGAGCTCGGTCACGGGGGCTTCGGCAGCGTCTGGCTCGTCGAGCACGAGAAGACGCACGAGCAGCGCGTGTTCAAGTTCGCCGGCGACGGCGCCGCGCTGCAGGCCTTGAAGCGCGAAATCACGCTGTATCGCCTGCTGCGCGACAGTCTCGGCGAGCGTGCGGCCATCGTGCGCATTCTCGACTGGAACGTCGACGAGCCGCCGTATTTCATCGAAGCCGAGTACGTCGCCGGCGGCAATCTCGCCGAATGGTGCGAGGCACGCGGCGGCATCTCGGCCATCCCGCGGAACGTGCGTGTCGAGATCATCGCGCGCGTCGCCGATGCGCTCGCGGCAGCGCACACCATCGGCGTGCTGCACAAGGATCTCAAGCCCGCGAACGTGCTGATCACCGACGATGTGCCGGATGATCCGGGCATCCGGCTCACCGACTTCGGCAGCGGCCGCGCGCTGGAACCCGAGCGGCTGACCCTGCTCGGCATCACGCGGCTCGGCCTGACCGAGAACCGCGCCGACGGCGACACGACCAGCGGCACCTTGTTCTACCTCGCGCCGGAGCTGATCGCGGGCGGTGCCGCGACGGTCCGTGCCGACATCTACGCGCTGGGCGTGATGCTCTATCAGATCCTGGTCGGCGATTTCCGCCGGCCGCTCGCGCCGGGCTGGGAACGGGATATCGACGACGAGCTGCTGCGCGAGGACGTCTCGGCCGCGGCGGAGCTCGATCCCGCGCGACGGCTCGGCGACGCGGCCGAGCTCGCGCGGCGGCTGCGCGGCCTTCGCGAGCGCGCGGAGCAGCGCGCGCAGGCGCGCGCGAGCGAGCAGCGTGCGGCGCGCGAGCGCGAGGCGCTTGCCGCGTGGCGCACACGGCGGCGCTGGCTCGTCGTACTCTGCGGCGTGCTGGCGCTCGCGAGCGGCGTCATCGCGGTGCTCTTCGTGCGCGCCGAACGTGAAGCCGCGGTGACACGCGCGGTGAACACGTTCCTCAACGACGATCTGCTCGCCGCGGCGAACCCGTATCGCACGCCCGATCCCGATCTCCGCGTGCGCGAAGTGCTCGATCGCGCCAGCGCGGCGGTCGGCGAGCGTTTCGTGGGACGGCCGGCGGAGGAAGCCGCCGTGCGCACGAGCCTCGGCCGGAGTTATGCGGGTATCGGCAATCACGACGAGGCGCGCCGGCAGCTTTCGCGCGCTCTCGAGCTGACGCCGTCGGGCACGCGGGCGCTGTCGCTGCGGAGGGAGCTGATCGAGAACGACGTCGAGGATGCGCGCTACGACGAGGCCGACGCGGCATACGCGGCGCTCGCGACGGACATCGCCGCGGCATCGGGGCCGGGATCGGACGATGCGCTCGCGATCGAGGTGGCGCGCGCGCACATCGACATCCGGCGCAACCGCTACGAAAGCGCGATCGGCAAGCTCGAGCCGCTCGTGCCGGCGCTGCGGCAGCGCGGCGATGCGACGCTGGAGACCAGGCTCGACGCGATGGCGGACCTCGGCCAGGCCTACCGCAACGTTGCACGTTGGGACGAGGCCGAGGTGCTGCTGCGCGAAGTCCACGACACCGACGTCGCACGCTTCGGCGAATCGCACTGGCGCACGCTGCAGGCCGCGCAGGAGCTCGCCGTGCTCGCCCGTGCGCGCGGGCATCTCGACGATGCGATTGCAATCGAGCGCAACGTGCTCGCCGCGCGCGAGAAGGCGTTCGGCCGCACGCACGAGGAGACGCAGAACGCGCTCAATGAGCTTGCAAGCATGCTTCAGGACAGGAAGGACTATGGCGAGGCCGAGCCGATCTTCCGCGAGGTGCTCGCGACGCGCGAGAAGACGCTGGGCGAGCGTCACGAGCGCACGCGCAACGCGATGAACAATCTCGCGCTCGTGCTCTCGCAGTCGGGGCGGCTGGACGAAGCCGAGGCGCTCTACCGGCGCGCGCTCGCGATCGAACGCGAGGCGCTCGGCAACGACGATCTTGGCGTGCTGATCCTCGTGCACAACCTCGGCGGGCTCGAGCGCGAGCGCGGGGATCTCGCCGCGGCCGAGGCGCTGAACCGCGAGGCGGTCGCCGGCGCGGCGCGCACGCTGCCGCCCGAACGCCCGGAGAACGGGCTCTTCATGACTGGCCTCGCACGCACGCTCCAGAAGGCCGGGCGCTATGCGGAGGCGTCGGATGCGTTTTCGAAAGCACGCGCAAACCTCGTCGCCGCGTACGGCGCCGATCATGCGCGAGTGAAGCGTCTGACCGAGATGCAGGCGGCCTTGTACGCGGAGTGGGGGAGGCCGCTGCCGCCGGAGCTGCGGTGAGCTTTCGCTTCGTTCCGCGAGCACGCGCGAAGCAATCGAACACCGAGGCGGTTGGAGGTGATCATCGTGAAACGCGGGTGACTGCGGGGCACCGTCTCGCGTGCGCTTCATCTGCTGAGGGGCCCTCTCTTTCGCCAGAAGACGATGGTGGCGATGCTGCAGATGCTGCCGCCGTCGGTTGTCGGTCGCGGCGGGCATCGTTATCCTTGCGCGCCTTTTGCTTGCGTCCTTTCGGAAACGGGGATACGCCATGCGACGCGCCTTCGTCGCCGGAAACTGGAAGATGCACGGCTCGCGCGAGATGGCAGCGGCGCTCGTCGCCGAAGTCGCGGCCGCGCTGCCGGAGCGCGTCGAGGTGGCGGTGCTGCCGCCGTTCCCGTACGTAGCGGCGCTGGCCGAGCGCCATGCGGGCAGCCGGCTCGCGTTCGGCGCGCAGGATCTCAGCGCGCACGCCGAGGGCGCGTACACCGGCGAGGTTTCGGGCGCCATGCTCAAGGACGTCGGCTGCATGTACGTGCTCGCCGGGCATTCCGAGCGGCGCCAGTACCATGCCGAGACGGACGACCTCGTTGCGCGGAAGCTCGTCGCCGCGCAGGCCGTGGGGCTGGTGCCGATCCTCTGCGTCGGCGAGACGCTCGAAGAGCGCGATGCGGGCGCGACCGAGCGCGTGATCGCGCGCCAGCTCGACGCGGTCGTCGCGCGCGCGGGCATCGACGCGTTCGCCAGGGCCGTCGTGGCGTACGAGCCGGTCTGGGCCATCGGCACCGGCCGGACGGCGACGCCGGAGCAGGCACAGGGGGTCCACCGGTTCATCCGTGACAAACTTGCTGCACTGAGTGGTACAATTGCTGGCTCGCTGCGTATCCTCTACGGAGGCAGCGTGAAGCCGTCCAACGCGGCCGAGCTCTTCGGACAGCCCGACGTCGACGGCGGACTCATAGGCGGCGCTTCGCTGGTGGCCCGTGACTTCCTCGCGATCTGTCTCGCGGCGGATCGGCGGAACACGTGAGGACGCGACGGGTCCAAGGACTTGCGAGTGCGGCAACGAGAGCTTAGAGCTTCATGATTTCGATCATCGCCAACGTTTTCTATGTGCTGATCGCGGTCGCCATGATCGTTCTGATCCTTCTGCAGCGCGGCGCCGGAGCCGCGGCGGGATCGGGCTTCGGCGGCGGCGCGTCGGCCACTGTCTTCGGTGCCCGCGGCTCCGCGAACTTCCTGTCGCGCAGCACGGCAATCCTGGCCGCTTTGTTCTTCCTGCTCAGCCTCGGCATGGGCATTTATCTCGGCCGCCCGGACGCGGGCTCGCGTCCGGCCGACGATCTCGGCGTGATGTCCGGCGTCGCCACGGAGGCGCCCAAGCCGGAATCGACTCCGCCGGCGGCGAGCGGTGACGTGCCGCAGCCGACCGCGGCGCCGTCCGCGTCGGGCGACAAGCCCGCTGCGCCGCCGGCCGCGGACCAGCCCGCCGAGGCCGGCAAGCCGGCCGACACGCCGAAAGATGACGGGAAGGACGGAAAGTAAAGCCGTGCCCAGGTGGCGGAATTGGTAGACGCACTACCTTGAGGTGGTAGCGGGGAAAC
>CBINBI010000067.1:0-19305 GCA_966248875.1 uncultured Rhodanobacteraceae bacterium | reverse complement strand
TACCTGCGGACTGTCTTTAAGGAATTGGAGCTCCACATTGGAAAGCGGATTCGGTGTTCTCGTGATCCACGCTGCGCCTGCCAGCCACACTTTCGCAATCGTAGGCTGCCCCATGGTCGTGCTCACGTCCATGGCGGTCTGGATCGCGTAAATCTGTTCCACGGCGTTTTGCCAGATCGGCACGAAGGAAAGCGAGGTGTTGTAGAGCACCAGAATGTCGACCGTCGTATCCACCGCGCCCTGCGGCGACAGCGGCGGAAACACCATGCTGTCGGGCTCATTCGAACCGTTCGCGGCCGCGGCATCGTCCCAGGCGAGCTGTCCCGCGTCGTCGTAGCGCGTCAGGCGTACGCTCGAGGAACCGACAGGATGATTGATCCCGTATGGCGCGTTGGTGCACGACACTGTGCCCTTGAATCCGCCATCCACGGCGATGTGAAACGTGCCGATGCAGTCGCCGCCCTGTCCCTCCCAGAAGAGTGCACCACCGCCTTGGGAGCGCAGCCGCGTCAGACTCACTATGGCACGATCGGGAAAGTTGACCTGGATCGTCGATGGAAGCGTGCGAAGCAGCGAGGTGTTGATCGTGACCGGCCACGCCACGCTGGCACCGGGTCCCGCCTCGGAGCCTGGCGCACCGAGCGGCCCGATCGTGTTGAAGAGGTGCGGGACGGACGGCTCGATGCCGAAGGATTCGAGCGCGACACCAGCCCACGCGTCCGCAGTTCCTGCCAGCGCAAGAACCGCTGCCAAAGCAAACCGTATCTTCACCGGCATCTCCCCAGAGCCGATTGGATCGTGTAACCGCCGAGAACTCGGCGGCTCCCCAGAGCACGCCGGGATTGTTGGGCGACCACGGAGGTGGGTCAACCCTAGAACTTACAGGTGTTCCGAACCAGAGCTCGCGCACGTGTAGCGGGTCCATGGCCGCCCCATCCAACAAATTCCGTACTCTTGCCGCGCCCTCGGAGCAGCATTGCCGAATCCACAACACTACGGTGAGAGTCGGCTCCGGTCCGATCTCGATTTCCCACTAGAACGGAATATCGTCGTCCTCGAACGTTTCCGCCGGCTTCTGCGCCGGACGCGACGAAGGCGCGGCGCCGCGCGGCGCGCCGCCGCCGGACCGCTCGCCGCGATCGCGGCTCCAGCTGCCTCCTTCGCCACCACCGCCGCCACCTCCCGGTCCGCCGAGCATCTGCATCTCGTTGGCGACGATGTCGGTCGAGTAGCGCTCGATGCCGTCCTTGTCGGTGTACTTGTTCGTGCGCAGCGAGCCTTCGATGTAGACCTGCCGGCCCTTCTTGAGGTACTCGCCGGCGATCTCGCCGAGCTTGCCGAACAGCACGACGCGGTGCCATTCGGTGCGCTCCTGCTGCTCGCCGGTCTGCTTGTCGCGCCAGCTTTCCGACGTGGCGACGCGGATGTTGGTGATCGCGCCGCCGTTCGCGGTGTAGCGCGTCTCGGGATCGGCACCGAGGTTGCCGATCAGGATGACCTTGTTGATGCCGCGTGCCATGGCGAAATGTCCTCTGTCGAAGCCGCTCGATGGTGCGCAGGATAGCATCGCCGGCGCGGCGGTCCGCCGGCGCCGGGCGCCCATTCGCGTCGGACCAGATCGGCCGCCTCTGTCAGCCTTCGGCTCGCCCGCATCGAGGCGCGGAACCGCGTGTTTCCGATCCGGTCGACAAAGCCTTCCGGAGCAGATCGCTATACTCGCCATTCCCCTCAGGAAAGACCGCCTTGAGCTCGACCGCCGCCCTCTCCGCCCCCCCGATCGCTGGCTTCGCCGACGTGCAGGCGCTTGCGTCCGCCGACATGCAGGCCGTGAATGCGCTGATCCGCGCGCGGCTCGCCTCGGACGTGGTGCTGGTCAACCAGATCGCCGAGCACATCGTCGGCGGCGGCGGCAAGCGCCTCAGGCCGCTGCTGCACCTCGTTGCGGCGCAGGCGGCGGGCTACCGCGGCCGCGATCACATCACGCTCGCCGCCGTGATCGAGTTCATCCATACCGCGACGCTGCTGCACGATGACGTCGTCGACGAATCGGACCTGCGCCGCGGGCGGCGCACCGCGAATGCGGTCTGGGGCAACGCGGCCAGCGTCCTGGTCGGCGACTTTCTCTATTCGCGCTCGTTCCAGATGATGGTGGAGCTGGACCGCATGCGTGTCATGCGCATCCTCGCCGACACCACGAACCGGATCGCGGAAGGCGAGGTCCTTCAGCTCCTCAACATCGGCAATCCCGAGACCAGCGAGGCGGCGTATCTCGAAGTCATCGAGCGCAAGACCGCCGTCCTGTTCGCCGCGGCAACGCGGCTCGGCGCCGTGCTGGCGGAACTGCCGCGTGAACAGGAGGAAGCGCTGGCGCGCTACGGCCTCGATCTCGGCTTCGCGTTCCAGATCGCCGACGACGTGCTCGATTACGTCTCCGACGCCGGCACGCTCGGCAAGAACATCGGCGACGACCTTGCCGAGGGCAAGCCGACGCTGCCTCTGATCCACGCCATCGCGCGCAGCGATCCATCGCAAGCCGAGCGTCTGAAGCGCGCGATCACCCGCGACGGCATCGACGCGCTGCCGGACGTGCTCGCCGCGATCCGCGCCACGGGCGCGCTCGACCTCGCACGCGAGCGCGCAGAGGCCTATGCGCGCTCGGCGCGCGAGACTCTTGCCGCGCTGCCGCCGTCCCGAGCCTGCGACGCGCTGGCCGTGCTCGCTGATTACGCGATCGACCGGACGCGCTAGCGCTTCTCCGCTGCGGCATCCTCCTCCGGCGGCTCGTTCGCGGGCGACGCCTCGTCATCGTCGTCGACATCGTCGCAGCCGATGTCGACCTTGCCGGAGCGGATGTCATCGCGCGCTTTCGCGGCGAGCTTCCGGTAGCGGCTGCGGATCGTGTCCAGCGTCTTTTCGTCGAGCTCCTCGAGGTCGAGCAGCGCGTTGTGAGCGCCTTCCAGCGCGCGGATCAGCTCGTCCATCTTGACGTGCATCGCTTCGGAATCGCGGTTCTGCGTGTTCTGGATCAGGAACACCATCAGGAACGTCACGATCGTCGTGCCGGTATTGATGACGAGCTGCCAGGTGTCGCTGAAGTGGAACAGCGGGCCGGACACCGCCCAGACCACGACGACCAGCAGCGCCAGCGCGAACGTCCCCGCGCGCCCCGTCATGCGCGCTGCGCCGTTGGCGAAGCGCGTGAACCACGAAGCCGTGGCCATCGTGCCCTCCCTCAGCCCTGGCGGGCCGCGAAGACTTCGTCGAAGAAGAGATGCATCTGCGCGGTTCCGCGCCTGGCCGCGCGCTCGTCGTACTTGCAGCCCTTGATCGAGCCGTCGGCGGAAGGAATCGCGAAGCAGTGCACCGCACCGCCGAACTCGAGGAACTGCCAGTCGACCTTCGCGTCGCTCATTTCCTTCTTGAAGCCGGCGATCTGCTCGGGCGACTCGAAGAAATCGTCGGCGCCGTGCAGCACGAGCACCTTCGCCTTGATGTTCTTCGCCATCGCGGGATCGTCACTCGAGAGATTTGCGTGGAAGGTGACGACGCCGGCGATGTCAGCGCCGCTCCGCGCCAGATCGAGCACGGTCGCGCCGCCGAAGCAGAAGCCGAAGGCGCCCCAGTGGCGCCCGTCGAGCGGCGCGCTGCCGGCCTGCTTCTTCAGCGTGTCCAGCGCGGCATTGATGCGTGCACGAAGGTCGCCGCGGTGCTCGTACAGGTTCTTGGTGGCCTTGCCGGCCTCGTCCGGCGTCTTCGGCCGTGCGTCGACGCCGTAGACGTCGGCGAGCAGGATCACGTAATCCCTGCCGGCAAATTGTTTCGCCAGCGCGATGTTGTCATCGTTGATGCCGAGCCAGTCGGGCGCCATGACCAGGCCCGGCCGCGGCGTCTTCACGGCGTCGTCGTAGACGAGCACGCTCTGCATCGGCTTGCCGCCGACTTCGTACGCGATGGGCCTGGTCACCATCGCCGCGTGCAGCGGCGCGGCGGCGAAAAGAGCGAGAGCCAGGCTGGCGATATATGCGCGCATGGTGACCTCCGGGCGGAACCTTGCGTGCATGTTAGTGCTTCCGCCGCCGGCGGGCACGTGCTCCGGATGCGCGGAGATCGCTGCTACACTCGCGCCGGATTCAGACTTCCCATGGATGTTCCGATGCGCAAGATCGCCGTGCTCACCAGCGCCGCCGCCCTGCTCGCGACCGCAGTCACCGCCGCCGCCGTCAAGCCGGAAGCGGCCATCCATTACCGCCAGAGCGTCTACACGATGATCGGCTGGAACTTCGGCCCGATGGTCAACATGGTGAAGAACAAGACGCCGTGGGATTCCGCCGAGTTCGCGCAGCGCGCCGAGCGCATCGCGTTTCTCGCGCCGCAACTGCTCGAGGGGTTCCCGGAAGGCTCGGACCAGGGCGCCGAGACCGAGGCGAAGCCCGAGATCTGGCAGAACATGGACGACTTCAAGAGCAAGATGAGCGACCTCGTCCGCGAGACGAAGGCTCTGGCCGAAGTCGCCAAGGCCGGCGACGAGGCGAAGACGCGCGAGCAGTTCAAGAAGACGGCCGGAGCGTGCAAGAGCTGCCACGACAAATACCGCTCCGAGGAATAGCTGGGCTCAACCGCTGTCGCCCAGCATCACCACGAGTGCGACGGCCGCCACGCTGACAGCGAGCAGCAGCAGAGCCCGCCCGAGCGGCGCCAGGGCGACGCGCCCATCGGCGCGTCCGCGGCCGTGCAGCATGGCCGCGACGAGATTGTCGCGGCGGATCACCCAGTGCATGAGCACCGCGGTCACGTGCAGGCCGATCAGCAGCACGAGCAGCCAGCGGTTGAGATGGTGCACGCGTGTCATCCATTCGACCGCCGCGTCCGAGACGCGTCCGGCGAGCGGCCCCGTTTCCATGATGTCGTCGCTGGCGAAGAGCCCGCTGACCGACTGCACGAGAACGCTCGCCAGCATCAGCAGCACCGACCAGCCACCGAGGGGATTGTGTCCGACCCTTTCGACGTGGCGGCCCGCGGCGGTTTCGCGGACGTAGCGCAGCACCGCGCCGGGACCGCGCACGAACGAGACGAAGCGGCTCGTCTGCGAGCCGAAAAATCCCCAGAGCACGCGGAAGACGACGAGCGCGAGCGTCGCATAGCCGAGCCAGTAGTGCCACTCCATCGGAATCAGCCCGAACTCTCCGCTGAGGAATTGCAGCAGGATCAGAGCGACGAGGGCCCAGTGGAAGAAGCGGGTCGGCAGATCCCAGACGGTCGTTGCGGAGGAGTCGGTCGGCATCACGGAAGATTACAGCCGCTTAGGCATGCGCTGCATTTCGCAGACGCACACTGCAACGAAACACAGCGCCACGCGGACCTCAGGCGATGCCCAGCCCGGGGATCCCGCCGATCGTTTCGCCGTCGAATCCGCCCAGGCTCGCGAATGCGGCGCCGCGCTCGGCATAGTCGCGGAACTGGTCGAAGCTCGGCGCGCCGGGCGAGAGGAGGATCGTGCCTCCGGCGGGCGTCAGGCGACGTGCCGCCGACACCGCATCGGCCAGCGTGCCCGCGGATTCCAGCACGTAGCCGCCGCCGGCCTCGCGCAGCACGCCTGCGATGCGCGGGCCGTTCGCACCCATCGTCACGATTGCGTGCGGCGGGTGCTGCCGCACTCTGTCGGCGAAGACGCTCCAGTCGAGACCGCGCTCATGGCCGCCGATCAGCACGGTCATCGTGCGGTTGCCGAGGCTCGACAATGCTTCGAGCGTCGCCTGCGGCGTGGTCGCGATGCTGTCGTCGATCCAGATCATGCCTTTCCGCTCGCCGAGCACCTGCAGCCGGTGCGGCAGCGGCCGGAAGGCCGCGATGTGCGGCAGCGCGGCGGCGGCGGCCTCGCCGGCTGCTTCGATGGCGGCGAGCGCGGCGCAGACATTGAGCGCATTGTGGACGCCCGGGAGCGGCAGGCCGTCGAGGTCGAGCCATTTTTGCGACGCACGGAAGATCGCGCCGTCGCGTACATGCCAGGTGTCCGCGCTGCCGAATGTCACGCGTCGCGGATGGGCCGACGTGCACGCCATCAGTTCGGACTGCGCGGCGTTGACGACGAGCGCGAGCGCCGCTTCCGCGAGCGCGAGCTTGTCGGCGCGGTAGCGCTCGCGCGTGCCGTGCCAATCCAGGTGTTCCTCGTGAAGATTCACGATCACGCCGATGTCGACGCGCGGCGCTGCGCGCGTCTGGAAGCTCGACAGCTCGATCACCCACCATGCCGGCGGCTCGGGCGGATCGAGCAGCTCCAGCAGCGGCAATCCGATGTTGCCCGCGAGCGCCGTGCGCCTGCCGAGGCTGCGCAGCAGATGTGCGATCAGCGCGCTGACCGTGCTCTTGCCCTTGGTGCCGGTCACGGCGATCACGCGCGCCTGCGGGTTTTCGGCGAACCAGAGCGCCGTGCCCGACGTGAACAGCGTGCCGTTGTGCTGCGCTTCGAGCACCTCGGGCCGGTAGGCGCTGATGCCGGGCGACTTGATCACGACGTCGAACGCCGACAGCGCGGCCGCGTCCGGCGGCGTCGTGACCGCGAGCGGCCGCGCCGATCCGTACGTGTCGCGCGCACGGCGAAGTGCCTCCGCCTCCGTGTCGGAACAGAACACCGTGACGGCGAGCGCCGGCAACCGCGCGCGCAGCGCGGCGAGCGCGGCGCGGCCCTCGCGTCCGTAACCCCACACCGCGACGCGGCGGCTGGCGAGATCAGCGAGGCGCATCGATCAGCGCCTGCAGGCGTGGCGGAACGAGATGCTCGCCTTCGGCGACGAGCAGCGGCGCCAGCGCGAGCGCCGCCGGATCGAGCGCAGGGAAAATCTCGTCCGCGAAGCGAGCGACGACGGCGTCCTCGCGCCACTCGGCGCGCGCGGCGAGCGCTGCCATGGCGGCACGCGACTCGATGCCTTCGCCGACGCATTCGAACGGCTTGTGGTCGCGGTATTCCATCAGCGCATCGAACGCGGGCGCGAGCGCGGGATCGTCAAGCAGGTTGCGCCCGAAGATCGCGAGCAGGCGCGGCTTCGGCATGAAGGGCGCGAGCGCAAGGAAGACGAAATGGCACTTCGGACATTGCCCGCACCAGCGGTCGGCTGGCCGCGGGCCGAGGATGCGGAAGTTCCGGTTGCAGCTCGAGAATACGTCGTCGTAGCGCGACGTGCGTGCAAAGCGCTCGGCTACGGCAAGCTCCGACAGCGGCCGCAGCAGCGAGCAGTAGTGCAGATCGCCTGCCACGCGCGACTTCAGGAGATCATGGAAGGCGCGCTCGAACGCCCAGCCCTTGCTCCACTGGTGATTGACCGGCTGGCCGTCGTATTCGAGCGTCGCGCTCGATGCCGAGCGCTCGTTCGAGAACGCGATCGTGTCGAAGCCGTACAGTACCGCCGCGACCGCGAGGATGGCCGAGTTGATCGCCGTGACCGGGATGTGCCCGTTGTACGCGCCGCCACGGTTGTACTCGAACAGGATCGGCGACAGCTGGCGGCCGATGTTCAGTGTCGGCAGGCCGGTGCGCGCTGCGCAGGCCGCGATCAGCGGCGAATTGCCGACCCAGACGGCAGTCGCCGGCTCGCGCGCGGCTTTCAGGATTTCGACGCTGACCAGCGAATCCTTGCCGCCGCCGATCGGGACCAGTGTGCGGCGCGCGGCCTCGTCGTTCCCCCGCAGGCGGGGACCCGTCGCCTGGCTTGCGGTTACACCGCTGGAAGACGCCGGATCCCCGTCGCGGGCGCGAGGAAATCGGATGCGGCCACGGAGATCGAGCTTGTTGTGATACGCGAACTCGCCGAGCCCGTGCAGATAGAGCGCGTCGAGAAAATCCGCGGCCCCGGCAGGCGGCGCACGCGTCTCGACGGTGATCGCCGGAGGCACGCCGGCTTTGTAGTAACTCACGCCCGCGACGAAGTGCAGGATATCGAGCGCCGCCTCGAGCGCCGCGAGCCGCTCGCTCGGCAATGCCGGTGCGTCGGGAAACACGATGCGCTCGACCATCTCGGGGCCGTCGTCGAACGCGTAGACGAGCGATGCGACGCCGTCCGCGTATTCGCGGCGGACGAAGCGGAACGCGCGCGCCTGGCGAGGATCGGCGAGGCTCATGGCAGCACCGCTTCTTCCGCCGGCTCGCGCAGGTTGTAGCGCGACGCCATCACGTGCCCGTAGGCGCCGGCCTGTGCGATCAGCAGCACGTCGCCTTCGCGGCACGCGGGCAGGCGGCGGTTCGCGCCGAGCACATCGCCCGATTCGCAGATCGGCCCGACCACCTGCACGAGCTCCGACGCATCCTCGTCGAGCCGCGTCAGGTTGACGATCTCGTGCCACGCTTCGTAGAGCGCGGGGCGGATCAGCGAGTTGATGCCGGCGTCGATGCCGACGTAGCGCACGCCGCCCTTGCGCTTGGTCTGCGTCACGCGCGCGAGCAGCACGCCTGCGTCGGCGACGAGATACCGCCCGGGTTCGAGCCAGAGCGCGAAGCGCGGGTACGCGCGCTTGACCTCGGCCAGCGCCTCGCCGAGCGCGGCGAGATCGAGCGGCGCCTCGTCGGGCCGCGCGGGCACGCCGAGGCCGCCGCCGATGTCCAGCGATTCGATGCGGCTGAAATCCTCGGCGAGACTCGCGAGCTGCGCATACACCGAGCGCCAGTGCGCGGCATCGAGGATGCCGGAGCCGAGGTGCGCGTGCAGCCCGACGATGCGCGCGCCCTGCCGCCGCGCGAGCGCGCGGAACTCATCGATCTGATCGAGCGCGACGCCGAACTTCGACGCCGCGCCGCCCGTCTTGACCTTGTCGTGATGGCCGCGGCCGACGCCGAGGTCGACGCGGAGATGGATGTCGCGGCCGGCGAACAGGCCGTCCCATTCGGCGAGCGGATGCAGCGCATCCAGCGTGACGCGCACCCCCGCGGCGAGCGCCGCCGCGTATTCGTCGCGCGGCGCGAAGTTCGGCGTGAACAGGATGCGCTCGGCTTCGATGCCGGGAACGGCGGCGCGCACCGCTTCGATCTCGGCGAGCGAGACGCATTCGAACGAAAACCCTTCATCCGCGAGCGCGCGCAGGATCGCCGGATGCGGATTCGCCTTCAGCGCGTAGAGCCAGCGATCGACGATGCCGCCGTCCCGCGCAGGTGGACGGGATGAAAGCGTGCGCAGCGCGCGCGCCTGCCTGCGTACCTGTTCGATGGCATACACGTAACGCGGGGAGCGTTCGCTTGCGAGCGCGAGCAATTCGGCGCGACGGTGCCGCCACCAGTCGTCGCGCTTCGGTGTCTCGCCATCGTCCGAAAGTGCGCGCCAGCTCGGACCGAACACGGCGCCGTCCTCGACACGCAGCGCATCGGCGCGGATCAAAAGCGCGTGCAGACGCGGAATCAGCTCGTCGGCCAGCGCCTCGTCGATCACGAACGTGAGATTGAGATTGTTGGACGACTGGCTGATCAGGTGCACGTCCAGCGCGCCGAACTCGGCGAGCACGGCCGACAGCCGGTGCAGCAGCGCGCGCATGCCGCGGCCGACCAACGTGATCGCCGCGCACGGCGCGATGACCTTGACGCGGCAGACCTTGGCGAGATCGGCCGCGAGCGCGGACAGCACGTCGGAGTTGACGAGGTTCTCGGTCGGATCGAGCGACACGGTGACATTCGTCTCGGCCGAGCCGATCAGGTCGACCGACAGCCCGTGACGCTTGAATTCGCCGAACACGTCGGCGAGGAAGCCGACCTGCTGCCACATGCCGACGGTTTCCATCGACACCAGCGTCACACCCTTGCGCGAGCTGATCGCCTTGACGCACGGCGCCGCGTCCGCCGCCGCAGCACGGATTTCGGTGCCGGCGAGATCCGGGCGATTGGTGTCCTTGATCACCAGCGGAACGCCGGCCCGGCGCAGCGGGCTCAGCGCGCGCGGGTGCAGCACCTTCGCGCCGGTCGTGGCGATTTCCTGCGCCTCTTCGTAATCGAGCCGTGCGAGCAGCCGCGCCTCGGGAACCTGGCGCGGATTGGCGCTGAACATGCCGGGCACGTCGGTCCAGATTTCCACCAGCTCGGCCTTCAGCAAGGCGCCGAAGCAGCCCGCCGACGTGTCCGATCCGCCGCGGCCGAGCACCACGGTTTCGCCGGCCGCGTTGCGCGCGATGAAGCCCTGGGTCAGGAACACGTCGCCGCGCGCCGCAAGCGCTCGCGCGAGCGCGGGATCGGGTGCCGCCGCGACCGAGGCGGAAAGATAACGTCCCCACAGGTTCTGGTTCGGCAACGCTTCCGCGCAGAGGTGCTCGCGCGCGTCGAGCCAGCGCGTCGCCAGCGCGCCCGCGCCGACTTCGGACAGGAACGCAGCGCCGAGCGTGGAGGACATGAGCTCGCCGAGCGCGAACACTTCGGCCTGCCAGGCGACGTGCGCCTCGGCACAGCGCGGATCGGCGATCAGCGCGTCGAGGCGCGCGAGCCAGCGGTCGAGCGGGTCGCGCGAAGACGCTTCGAGCTCGCGCAACATCGCTTCGTGGCGCCCGGCGATCACCGCGCGCACATCGGCACAGCGCGCACGGTCGCCGCGCGATTCCGCAATCGCCTTCAACTGGTCCGTGATGCCGGACAGCGCCGAGACGACGATCAGCACGCGCCGCCCGCGCGCGCGGTGCGCGGCGGCGATGCGGCGGATCGTTTCCCAGCGCGGACGCGTGGAAACGCTGGTGCCGCCGAACTTGACGACGACCCACGGCGCGGTCGGCGCCAGCACGGGCGCGATGTCTTCGGTCACGTTGTCGGATTTCGCTGCGGCTCGCGGGCCGGGCATTCTTTCTTGCGTCGCAGCAAAACGCAATGGAATGGCGCACCGGTGGCGCGGCGAGGGCGACACGCGGGCGTCGATGCGGAACACGACATGCGTGCGGCAATCGTGCGCATCGCTCCTTGTGTGCCCTGCTCGCAGGCAGCAGGAGCCGCCTCGCAGCAAGTGCGGTCCATCGATGTCTCGACAGGCTCGCGCCGAGCGGCGATCCTGTGCGCCTTTGTGCGGGGGACCGATGGACACGCAGCCAGTCAGCTATGCGCGCCGCCTCGGCGTCTGGGACGCGACGATGGTGGTCGTCGGCGGCGTCATCGGCTCCGGCATCTTCCTGACGCCGGCGGCGATCGCGCGCCAGACGGGATCGGGCACCGAGCAACTGCTCGCCTGGGGATGCGGCGGCGTGCTCGCGCTGATTGGCGCGCTCTGCTACGCCGAGCTTGGCGCGCGGCGGCCGAACGCGGGCGGCGGCTACGTCAACCTGCGCGAGGCGTTCGGGCTCATCGTTGCGTTCGTGTACGGCTGGAACATGCTGGTGGTGAACTATTCGGGCAGCCTCGCCGCGGTGGCGACGGTGTTCGTGCAGTACGCGGCCGCGGCGTTCGGCATCACGCTCGCGGACGGACGTCCATATGCAGTGGGCGCGATCGTGTTTCTCGCCGGCATCAACTGGTTCGGCATCCGCGCCGGCGCGCTGGCGCAGAACATCCTGACCGTGCTCAAGCTTGCCGCGGTGGCCTCGCTCATCGCGATCGGCCTCGCCGCGCGCGGCGCGCCGCCACCGAGCACGCCGCCGCAGCCGCTCAATCCGCTCGCGTTCGGCAGCGTGCTGCTGCCGGTCCTGTTCGCGTACGGCGGCTGGGCGTACATCAACAACATCGCCGGCGAGATCCGCGAGCCGCAAAGAAACCTGCCGCGCGCTCTGTTCTTCGGCATGCTGCTGGTAGCGACCTGCTATCTCCTGACGAACCTCGCGTACCTGCTCGTGCTCGGCCACGACGGCCTCGCGGCGAGCACGGCCCCGGCCGCGGACCTGATGCGTCGCGTGTTCGGCGAAACGGGCGCGCGGCTGATCGCCGCCGGCATCGCGATCTCGACGTTCGGTTTCTGCAACATCTCACTGATCGGCGCCGCGCGCGTGTTCCAGGCGATGGGCGCGGACGGCGTGTTCTTCCGCGTCGCGGGACGCCTGCACCCGCGCTGGCGCACGCCGAACATCGCGCTGCTGATGCTGGCCGGCTGGGGCTGCGTGCTGGCCTGGACCGGCACGTTCGACCAGCTCCTCAATTATTCGACGACCGGCGACTGGCTCGGCTACGCGGCGGTGGTCGCGACGCTGTTCTGGTACCGACGCTATGACACGGCCGACACGACGCCGTTCCGCGCGCCGCTGTTTCCACTGCTGCCGCTCGTGTTCCTGATCGCGGTGCTCTGGGTCGTCGCGGTGACGATCCACGAATCGCCGCGTGACGCCGGCATGGGCGCGCTGATCACGCTGGCGGGCCTTCCGGTGTATTTTGTCTGGCGGCGCGTTCTCGAACGCAAGGCGGCGTCCGACGCAGCATCCTGAGGTGTCGCGTGCGGCCGCGGCGGCTTTCACGGCTTCTTCACCGCGCGCTGGAATGGCTATCTTTATACAAAAGGCATGGATCCGGCGTGAAAGTCCGGGGCGATTCGCCCTGTAAGGACTAACAGGTTGTCAGCATCTCCTCCGCTCGCCGAATCTGTTCGCGCAGGCAAGAACCGGAGGAGGTGTTCCATGTCTTTTCGTCACGTTTCACGTGATGGGACGCGGCTGTCCATGCTGGCTGCCGCGGCATTGATGGCATTCTCGGCGGTACAGGCGAACGCGGAGACCGGCAGCGCGCACGCCCGCGACATGTCGGTGCATATCAGCCTGCTCGGCATCGCGAACCTCGACATCGACCCGCAGATCACGTCGGGCTTCGACAATACATTCGACGCGGCGCAGGATCAGGATTCGACGCCGTCCCTCGATATCGGCACGCCCCTGCTCCATCTGTCGTCGGGGCTCATTACCACAGAAGCGGAATACGCGCCGGGCGTGTCGATCGCGGCCGCGGGCTCCCGCGTCAACATCGAGAACCTCGAACTGTCGGCCGTCGGCCTTCTGGGCGAGAGTCTCCTGTCGGTGACGGCAGACACGATCCGCGCGCAGTCGCTGGTCGCAGGCTACTGCCTGCCCGCCCAGCAGACCCGAAGCCTGGTGGACGACATCACGTTCTTCAACGGCTTCGACGAGGGCAACCTGCATCCCGGCGGCATCGGCGGCGGCGGCGATCCCGGCGACGACGTCACGCTCACCGGCCTCGGCATCTCGATCCTCGGCATTCCGGTGCCCGATCTTCCGCTCAACCCGCCGCCGAACACCGTCGTCGACCTTGCGCAACTCGGCATCGCCGATGTGACGTTGATCCTCAACGAACGCACGATCGGCGGCGACGGCGTGACCAGCGCATCGCTGTCGACGAACGCGATCCATCTGACCCTGAACGTCGCGGGTGTCATCACCGGCGACGTGGTTTTCGCACACAGCGACAGCACGCTCGCCTGCGAGCAGTAGCGACACAGGAAACGTTGCCGGCGGCGGCGCACGGAAGTGCCGCCGCCTCGGACGCGAGTCCTGCACGCCGAAGGAACGGCGCGGAGCCGGCAGCCCGGTCCGGCCCCAGCCGCGAGGATCCCTCGCGGTCCCCTGGATGCCGCCGTCGGCAGGACGCCTCCGGCGGCGTCCGCCTCACGGGTCTCGTTTTCGGCTGCGCGCCGGGCGGTGCAACCCGCCCGCAACATCCACCGGCACCGTCCGGCGCGTTTCTCGCCGCAACCATTGCCGCGGCTGGCGGCTTGCCGGCCAGCTGGCTTTCGTCGCCACTGTGGTCCCGGTGCAAACGATGCGAGATGCCTCGCCGGCGCGAGACAATTCCGCGTCGAACGCAAGCCATCGCCCTGTGCCATCGCGCGCACGGATGCGACAATCGGCCTAGCGCGCATCGCACGAGAGGATCGCATGCACGACCGGACCGAGCGCCCCGCCCCGCCGCCATCAAAGCATCCCGGCGCCCCGGCGCCGCTCACGCTCACCGTGAACGGCAAGCCCTACGAGCACGACGGCGATCCGACGATGCCGCTGCTCTGGTTCCTTCGTGACATGCTGCGCCTCACCGGCACGAAGTTCGGCTGCGGCGTCGGCGCGTGCGGCGCGTGCACCGTGCTGCTCGACGGCAAGGCAACCCGCTCATGCCTCCTCCCGATGCAGAACGCGGCCGGCCACCAGGTGACGACCATCGAAGGCCTCGCCGGCAACGAGCTGCACCCCGTGCAGCAGGCGTGGATCGAGGAGGACGTGCCACAGTGCGGCTATTGCCAGTCGGGACAGATCATCGCCGCGGTCGACCTGCTCCAGCGCAAGCCGAAGCCGAACGACGACGACATCGCGTCGATCACGAATCTCTGCCGCTGCGGAACGTATCCGCGCATCCGCCGCGCGATCCTGCGCGCGGCCGAGACCATGCAGGCCAGGAAATGAGCCGCGCGATCGATCTTGGCCGCCGTCGCTTCCTCACCGTCGCGCTGTCCGCGTCCGGCGCGCTCCTCGTCGGCGTGCGCCTCGGTTTCGCGCAGGACGAGCTTCCCGTCGAGCTGCTCGGCGACGACCTGACGCCGCTCGGACCGTTCATCCGCATCGAGCGCGACAACCGCGTCGTCATCGGTGCGCGCGGCTGCGAGATCGGCCAGGGCGTGATGACCTCGCTGCCGATGCTGATCGCCGAAGAGCTCGATGTCGACTGGTCGCAGGTGCGCGTGATCCAGCTGCCTTACGGCTACATCGATACCGGCAAGGGCCCTTCGAACCGGTACGGCGACCAGGGTGCCGGCGGCAGCACGAGCGTGCCCGACGGCTGGAAGGAGCTGCGCCAGGCCGGCGCGACCGCGCGCTGGCTGCTCGTCGAAGCCGCCGCGCGGGAATGGAACCTGCCCGCCGCGCAGCTGCGCACGGAATCGGGACAGGTCATCGCCGGAGACGGCCGCAAGCTCACCTACGGCGCGCTCGCGCGCAGTGCCGCGGCGATCGATCCGCCGGCTGAACCGCCGCCGCTCAAGAAGCCCGAGCAGTTCCGCATCATCGGCCGGCCGACGCGCGTCGCCGACGCGCACGCGATCGTCACCGGCCAGAGCCGCTACGGTATCGACTCGTATCTCGCCGGCGCGCTGACCGCGGTGATGCTGCGCTGCCCGTATCTCGACGGCACGCTCGACACCCTCGATGACAGCGAGGCGCGCAAGGTCGCCGGCGTGCGCGACGTCATCCGCATTCCGGGGCCGAAGCCCGGGCAGCCGTTCACGGCGCAGCTCGCCGACGGCGTCGCCGTGCTCGCCGACAACACCTGGGCCGCGATACGCGGCCGCGATGCGCTGAAGGCGACCTGGAAACAGGGTCCGTGGTCACAGGAATCGACCAGCGCGCTCGCCGCGAAGGCGAACGAATTGCTCGACCGCAACGAGGACGGTGTCGTCGTGCGCCGCGACGGCGACGTGGCGAAAGCGAAGAAACAGGCGCGCTACAAGGTCGCGGCGCGTTACGAGATGCCGTTTCTTGCGCACGCGACGATGGAGCCGCCCGGCGCGCTGATCGACCTCAAGCAGGACAGCGCGCTACTGATCGCCTCGCTGCAAAGCCCAGGCGGCGCATCGGCGATGATCAGCGATCTCACCGGCATTCCGCGCAAGGCGATCGAGATCCGCATGACGCGCGCCGGCGGCGGCTTCGGGCGCCGGCTGGAAAACGACTTCGTCGCCGAAGCCGTGCTGATCGCGAAGGCGGCCGGCAAGCCCGTCAAGCTGATCTGGACGCGCGAAGACGACCTGCAGCACGATTTCTACCGGCCGTTCGGCGTGCACGCGCTGTCGGCGACGCTGGATCGGCGCAAGCGCGTGACGAGCTGGTCGCATTACTGCGCCGCGACACCGCGCGCGTATCGCGAATCGCGCCAGCGGCGCATCTTCGACGGCTGCCTCGAACCCGACGACTTTCCGGCCGGCCTCGTCGCGAACCTCGACAAGACGTTTTTTCCGGTGCCGTCGGGCATGCCGCGCGGCTGGTGGCGCGCGCCGATCCACACTTTCCACGCCTTCGCGGTGCAGAGCTTCGTCGACGAGATCGCCGTCGAGACCAAGCAGGACGCGGTGAAGCTTCGCCTCGCGATGCTGGGCGAGCCGCGGCAGATTCCGTTCTCGGGACACGGCGGCCCATACTTCGACACCGGCCGGCTCGCCCATGTGCTGACGCGCTGCGCGGAGAAGATCGGCTGGGGCATCCGTCGCGATGACGGCCACGGCATCGGCATTGCCTGTCACTTCACGTTCGGCGGCTACGCGGCACACGCATTCGAGGTCTCGACCGAGGGCGGCGATCTCAGGATCCACCGCGCCGTCTGCGTCGTCGACGTCGGCCGTGTCGTGAACCCGCTCGGCCTCGAAGCACAGATGATGGGCGGCACGATCGACGCCGTGTCCACCGCATTGAATCTCGCCATCACCGTCAAGGACGGCGAAGTGCAGCAGAAGAATTTCCCGGATTATCCGTTGCTGCACATGGCGCAGTCGCCTCGATCGGTGGAAGTGGAGATCGTCGAGTCCACCGCCGAGCCGTCCGGAGCCGGCGAGATCGGCGTACCGAGCGCCGCCCCGGCGCTCGCCAACGCGATCTACGCCGCGACGACGGTTCGCGTGCGCAAGCTGCCGATCATGCCGGAGCTGCGGCGGATGCTTTGAGCCGTCCGGCGCTGCCGCTTGGCTGCGGCAGCGCGAGGATATTCGCGCTGCTCGAACGCGCGAAGGCGGGTAACCGATTTGTCTCGCATGGCCGCACGATCGCGGCAGCGGACCCGGCGGCTGCGGCGACGACTCGTATGGCCCGGGGTGCTTCGACTGGAGCTACGGTTTCCTCACGCCCGAGTTCGGAGCGGGGAAACCCACCGCTGCCTCATCGAGTGCAGCCCTACGTCGATCCGCTGTCGTTTCCGATCGGCGTCGATATCGGGGACCTCTACGCGGTCGGCTTCTACCTTCTTGACACCAAGCCGGGAACAATGAAGCCTTATTGCGGCTTGCACCGCAAGCAAATGACGCAGACGTGCAAGCCGTGACGGCACTCCGCGTCGGCAGCAACGTGTCTCGTCATCGCGGTGCTCTGCTCTGCATCTGCCGGATTCGAAGGAAGCAGTGACGCCGAACCTCTAGGACAGGCTCGCCGATGCCGGAAGTACCCGTCGCTCAACGAGCGACCGCAACCGCAAGAACGCGACCGAGGCCTTAGTCACCCTGATGACCGTGGCCGCACAGAAAGTCGAGGCCACACCGCTGTCGAAGCCTAGGAATCACGCTGACTCGCGGGTCGGCTGCATCAAGCCGGCACGCCGCAGCGTCGATGCAAGCGCGAAAAAAAAACGGGGCGCCGGGCCCCGTCTCGAACGCACTCAAACGCCAGATCATTCATCCGGTGTGATGCTGTAGTCGTAGTTCACGCGGACGCGCAGGCGATTGCCGGGATCGTGATCCATGCGCGTCGTGTATTCGCGGCCGCCGTAGCGGTAGGTCACTTCGTAGCCCAGCACGCGGTCGCTCGTGCGCCAGTCGGTTTCCGTGCGGCAATGCTGCTGCGATCCGCTGACGACACGCGAGCTGCTCTCGATCGTCACCGCGTCCGGCAGATCGTCACCGTCGTAGTCCCTGTAATAGGTATAGCTCGGCCGGTCGCGATAAGTCGGTTCTTCCCAGCAGGTTTCGCGGCTGACCGGACGGCTGGCGTGATTGACGATCGCGTCGACCTTGAGGACGCGGGCATAACCATAGCGTACGTCCGCGCCGTCATAGCCGTAACCCATCTGCGCGGCGGCGGGCAACGCGGCAGCCAACGCGCCGGCTGCGATCGCAGGTTGCAGGATGTGGTGCATCTTCATTCGATTCCTCCTCGACAAGCGTTCCGTCTTGTCCGGTTTCGGAGAAATCATGCTCAGGCGATGGCGGTGAATCCGCTCTTAATCGACACGTTCATGCTGAATCGCATCGCGTCCTGTTGCCCCGCATTTCGCCTTGCGCGCGTAGGCAACTGAACTTGCTATAAGCGACGATCGCAACCTCACTGCACGGGGTCGCAACCTTCGGCGGCGCGCCGCTCGCGCTGCTCGGCGCGGTGACGGATCGCTTCGGCGTCGGCGAGGCCGATCCATTTGAGATACTTGCGCGAGACGGCGTCGCCGAGCGATTCGTCGGGCCTGAATGCGCCTGCAAAGCGTGTGCGCTTGCAATCGAGCGGATTCTCGCCGCGCTTTTCGATCTCCGCCCAGCGCTGCTTCGCCGCTTCCTGCGGATTCATCGGCTGCGCGGGCGCTACGGGCGGCGGCGCGAGCCGGATCGAACCGTCGGGATTGAAGAGTTGCGGTGTCTGCATGCCGCTCTCGCCGATGCGCGCACGCATCGCGTCATCGCTTTCCTCGGCCGTGTGCGGCGGCGGGGGCAGCTTCACTTCCGGCGCTTCGACGCGCACCTTGCTTTTGCGCGGCGCGAACGGCGGCGGCTCGGGTTCTGGCGGCAGCGGAAATGCCGGCGGCGGCTCGATCAGCACGACCTCGACGGTACGCGGACGCGCCGGGCGCACTTCGCGAGCGATCTGACGCTGCATGCCGAGGCCGAAGCCGACCAGCTCGATCACGGTGAACGCGACCGCGATCAGAAGGCCGGCGAGCAGCAGCCGTCGATCGATCGGCGCCTTCTTCCAGCGCAGGCTGCGCTGCCACGGCAGACGATCGCTGGCGAAGCGCACGCGGCCGATTTCTCGCAGGCCAGGCTGCGCGACTCCGGCGGCGTTATGCGGCATGAGCGGCTGGCGGGGCGTGCGCTGGGGAATCACGAAGGATGCGGCGGCCGCAGACGCGCGCAAGCATAGTGAGCGCCCGA
The DNA here is from genome assembly GCA_966248875.1 of uncultured Rhodanobacteraceae bacterium. GTDB lineage: Bacteria > Pseudomonadota > Gammaproteobacteria > Xanthomonadales > Rhodanobacteraceae > Dokdonella_A. Next base: position 541 of record CBINBI010000067.1, on the reverse strand, counting down.
TGAGCCTTTGCTAAAGCCGGGTTAAGCACTGTCGGCGACGGCACGCGCGGACAGCCATTGCGCCACCTGCTCCGCCGTGCGCGCGGCACTCCAGCCGAGCAGCGGTCCGACGTGGCTGGCGCCCGGAATCGCGTGGAAGTCCGCGGCGAGGCGCGTGGCGAGGGCGCGCGCCACCGGCAGCGGCACGTCGGCATCGCGCTCGCTTCCGAGCAGCAGGATCGGACAGCGCGGCGCTTCCACCGCAATGCCGTCGCGCGCTTCGTTGAGCACCGTGCCCGACTCGTCGCGCCAGCGGCGGAACGCATGGAGCCGCGCGGCGTCGTCCGCATCGGGCATGGCGCGCCGGGTCGTGGCGAGCGAGCGTTCGCGACCCCAGGGCACCACCGGCGGACACGCTTCGTGCAGCGGTCGCGCGAGCACGCCGGCAGGCGGCAGCGGATTCACCAGAACCAGCGCGGCCGGTCTCGCACGCGGCGCGGCGGCGAGCGCGAGCAGGCCGCCGAGGCTCGCGCCCGCCAGCACGATGTCGCTGCCGGCGCCT
>CBINBI010000066.1:0-19482 GCA_966248875.1 uncultured Rhodanobacteraceae bacterium | reverse complement strand
GGTCGCCCAGCGTCAGCTTGCCGGTCTTCTGGATCGCGGCACGGTCGATCGTGATAACCGGGTTCGACGTTTCGATGTCGACGCGGCGGATGTTCGAGCCCGTGACCGTGATCGTCTCGAGCTGCTGGTTGCTCCCCTGGTCCTGCGCATCTTGTGCAATCGCCGGGATTGCGACAGATCCGACGGTCAGGGCGGCTCCGGCGACGCCGTATGTGCGCAAACTGCGGCGAATCGCCTCTCGGAGCAGCGTATTGGACATAAGTTCTTCTCCTGTCGTGAAGCACCGGACGCACAGCTGCGACCGTGTCCGCGGAAACTTAAAAAGACGTGAAGGCCAGACGTTGCCGTTGGTGGGCATGCCGCGTTGCCGTAATTGCGCGTAAGCATTGGCTGCCCAACTGCGGCCACGCGCGGCGCTGCAGGGGGATCGCGAGCCGAACCACGGTGGGCCATGACCGCCGACACGCGCGACGCGCCTAGAAGCCGACGGCCGGCTCGGGCGAGACGTTCGCCGCGTCACCGCGGCGCAGGGCGCCGGCCGTGACGCCGAACCGTTCGCGGAACAGCCGCGAGAACGCGCAGCGGTTCTCGAAGCCGCTCGCAAGCGCGATCTCGGCGATCGCGAGCGGGCTCGCCGAAAGCAGCCGTCGCGCCCGCTCGAGCCGCATGCGCACCAGGTAGGCGTGCGGGGTTTCCTGATACGCGGCGCGGAACGCACGGATGAAGTGCCAGGGCGAATAGCTCGCCATGCGTGCCAACGATTCGTTGTCGATGTCGAGGTGGCAATTCGCGGCGAGGTAGTTGCGTACGCGTTGCAGGCGCAGGAACACCTGCCGGCGCTGGGCGAACGTGCGTCCGGGACAGCGCGCGATCGCCGGGGCGAACGCACTCTGCAGGGCCGCGATGCTCTCGACCAGCGCCTCGGCCTTATCCGCGCGCGAGCGTTCGTCGGCGCGCGCCAGCGCGATCACGCGCCGCTTCAGCGCGGCATCAGCGCGGTGGCGCGCGGGCAGCAGCACCGGCTCGGGCACGGGCATTTCCATGATGCCGTTCAACGCCGTACGCCACGCCTGCGGACTGCCGATCAGTCCCATCCACAACGCGGCGCCGCGGCCGATCGCGTGGATGCGCGGCTCGGGCTCGGTGACGCGCACCTCGCCGGGCATGGCGATGCTGTCGGCGTTCGTCGCATCGATCTGCAGGCGACCCCGCAGTGGAATCCACACCGCCGCGGCGAGCCCGCTGATGCGCAGCACGCAGCCGCGACCGCCGCCGAGAACCGCGACCAGGCCGCCGCCGTGCGACGGCGCCTTGAGCGCCAACTCGAGGTTGGCGCCGTGATTGAGGAGATGCATTTCGGAAAACATGTCGGGACCCGTCCTGAAGAGGACGTCCCTTCTAGAGGCCGGCGCCGCGAAACGTCAGGAGATGCGGGTGAAATCCCGCTGAAATCCTGCCGAGATTGTCCTGAAATGGCGCAGCGACCCTGCGTTCGGCGCGCAATAGCATCGGTATGCCGCAGCTTCGTACGCGGCGGCTCGCGTGATCGCGTATACGGCGGACGACCATCGTGACAAACCTGCCGGCCCGCGAGCGCCTCGCCGGTCCGGCCACTGGGAGTCCTCGCTTGCGCCTTCCGGCACTCGTTCTCGCATGGCTCGCGGCGTCGCCGGCTTTCGGCGCGGACTGCGTCGCGCACAGCGCGGGCGAGCGGCCGCGGCTCGTCGAGCTCTACACCTCGGAAGGGTGCAGCTCGTGCCCGCCCGCGGAAGCATGGCTCAGCACGCTGCGCGACGATCCACGCTGGATCGGCCTCGAATTCCACGTCGACTACTGGGACGAGCTCGGTTGGCCGGATCGTTTTGCCGACGCGCGCTACACGGCGCGGCAGCGCGATATCGTGGCGCGCGGCGACGGGCGGATCGTCTACACGCCGCAGATCGTCGTCGACGGACGCGTCTGGAAGGACTGGCCGCGCGAGCCCGCGCCCGCCGCAACGTCTGCATCGGGACTTCCGCTGACGCTCGCCGTCGAGCGAGCCGACGCACTGCACGTCACGATCGACGCGGGCAGCCCTGCCGACGCCGGAAAGTACCGGCTGTACGCGGCGCTCGCCGAAAACGGACTCGTCACCGCGGTCGCCGCCGGCGAGAATCGCGGCAGGCGGCTTGCTCACGATCAGGTCGTGCGGGCGTTCGAAGGCCCGTTCGATGTGCCGCACGCGGAGGCCGAACTCACGCCTCCGCCGGATGCCGATGCCGCGAACTCATCCGTCGTCGCATTCGCCCAGGAAACGAAGGGCGGCGCCATCGTGCAAGTCGTGCGGCTGCCGCTTTCGCAATGCCCGTGAGCACGCACGGACACTTGCGAACCGTCGCGACCGATTCGCGCATCGCCACGCCGATACCGGAGGAACCATGAACACCGTTTCCGCGATCTCTCCTGCTCCACGCTCGCACTGGCTCGCTCCGGTGCTGACCGGCGGCTGCATCGCCGGCGCGATCGACCTCACTTACGCGTGCAGTTATCACGGTCTCGTCAGCGGCATCCCGCCTACGCGCATCCTGCAATCCATCGCCAGCGGGCTGTTCGGCATGGAGTCGTTCAAGATGGGCTACACCTCGGCCGCGATAGGCTTTGCGGCGCACTTTCTGATCCTGATCGTCGCCGCCGGCATGTTCTACGCGGCGAGTCGCAGGCTCGAGTTCCTGCGCAGGCACGCCTGGCTCAGCGGCCTCGCGTTCGGCGTGGCGATCTTCTGCACCATGAACTATGTCGTGCTGCCGCTCTCCGCCGCGCCACATTTCAAGTCGCACCTGCCGCAGAGGCTCAGCGACTTCGCAGTGCACGTGCTGTTGCTGGGACCGGCGATCGCGCTCGCAGTGAGGTACTTCGACCGGAAGCGGAATCCGCATTCCGAATCCTGATTTGAGTCTCAGCGGCGACGCGCTCGGCGGCACGCCAGCGCGGAATCGGCGCCCGTCGCGTCGCAGTCGGAGATCCCGCGTCTCAAGAGGCCACAAAAAAAAACGGCGACAACCAGGGTCCCGATCCTGGTCGTCGCCGAGGGTTTTTGCACTTCGATGCTGTGACACATCTGCCCGTTGGAGGGCGTGCGCAGTATGCGCGGCTGCGATTTCGCGCGGGTTGCGTGGAAATCCGGAGCAAGTGACGGAAATTGCGCGCTCAGTGCGTCGCGACACGCTCGGCGGGTTCGGCGCGAGTCAGCGTGAAGAAACCGATGTCCGTGTCCTCGGTGCCGATCTGCGACAGCACGAGCGCCTTGCGATCGGGCGTGACGCTGAAGTTGACGTCCTTCACCGTTACGTCGATGCGCTTCAGCACGCGCTCTTCGCCGCTCGCGGGATCGAGCTCATGCAGCGCGATCGGCTTGCCCTCGAAGCCGGTCAGGTACCAGATGCGGCCGTCGACGACGCGCCAGCCGTTCGTCGTGACCGACGACACCTTGGGACTCACGAAGCGCTGCTCGCTCCTCGCAAGATCGTAGCGATACAGCCCGTCGCCGGCCGCCGAGGTGTAGTAGATCGCACGCGCCGGCACATCGACCTGCGCGAACGCGATGCTCGACGCGATCGGCTGTCGCGATTCGTCCGGCTCGCCGGGCCGGCGCACCAGCACGAGCTGGTTGTTGCGCCCGGATGCGCCGATGGCAAACAGATACGAATCGGAATCCGCGCCGTACGCGCCAAACAAAATGTTCTCGTCCGGCTGGGAAAGCACGCGCTGGCGCCGGCTCGCGACATCGATCTCGATCAGCTGGCGACCGCCGGCCGGGTTGATCTGCACCGCCACGATGCGCTTACCGTCGGGACTCCAGCGTGGCCAGAACACGGGGCTTTCCGCGACGTCGGTGAGAGGGGTAGCCCCGTCGGTCGATGCATCGTAGAGCCAGACCTGGTACGTGCCACTGCGATCGGAGACGAACGCGAGGCGATCGCCGGCCGGTGACAGCGCCGCCGCGTAGTCGCTGCCAGTGGACGGCGCAAGCTTCTGCATCGGTACGCCGTCGTCGTCGAGCTCGACGCGGGCGAGCTGTGTCTGCGTGCGCGGAATCTCGTAGACGACCGCGTCGGCGTTGCGCGCGACGCTGGGATACTCCGCGGGCGAGACCCCGAGCGGCTCGGTCTCGCCCGATACGACGTCGACGGCGTACAGGCCCATCGTTCCCGTGAAGTTGGAGGCGAAGATCAGCGCGCGGCCGTCGCGCGTCCAGGCATGGCCGCGGATGCGCGCGGCGACATGCGTGACCTGCCGCACCTCGCCGCCCTCGGCCGGCATGACGTAGAGATCGCTGTAAGGCGCGACGCCGCGCCGGAACGCGATGAAGCGGCCATCCGGGGAATAGTGCGGCTCGAGATCCTGGTCCTCGTCCGTGCGCTGGTATTCGAGGAATTCTTTCTGGCCGCTGTCGATGTCGATGCGGACCAGCGCAAGATCGCCGCCGTCGTCCGTGCGGCTCTGCGCCGTGATCAGGCCGCGGCCGTCCGGCGTCCAGTCGTAATACGTGACGTTGTAGCCGTGGCAGGCGCCGACCTCCCGCTCGTCGCCGCCGAGGCTGGATGCCACGAACAGCGCGCAGCCGTGCTCGCTCGCACGCTCGAAGGCGATGCGCGTGCCGTCCGGCGACCACACCGGCAGTGCCTCCTGCTCTTTGCTATCCGTCGAGACGCGCACGAGTTGCGAGGGCTCGATCGATCGCACGAAGATGCGATCAAGGCCGCTCACGTCGTCGGCCGCTGCAAAGGCGACGCGCGTGCCGTCCGGCGAGAGCTGCGGCCTGCGCTCGGCTCCCGGTGCGGAGGTCAGCGCATGCGCCGCGCCGACTTGCCATGTCGATGGCGCTGCTGCTGCCGGCGCGGGCGCACGTGCATCGCGCACGGAGGGGCGGGCGACGATCGCCAGCGCGACGACGGCGGCGAATCCCGCCGCCGCTGCCAGCGCGATGCCGTAGGCGATTCGTGCGCGCGAAGCGCGCGTCACGACGGCACCTTCGGCGGGCGCAGCGGTTTCCGTCCCGTTCGCGGCGGGCAGAGTCCGGTCTTCGATGACTGCGATATCGGGCTCCGGTCCGTCGAGCACGAACACCGGCGCGATCAGCCGGTAGCCAAGCTTGGGGATCGTCTCGATGTACTGCGGCGGCCTGCTGTCGTCCGCGAGCGCGCGGCGCAGCTCCTTGATGGCCTGCGTCAGCACGTCGGGCGTCGGAAAACGGCCCGTCCAGACCCGATCGAGCAACTGGTCGCGCGTCACGGTCTGTCCCGCGTTGCGCACGAGCTCGACCAGCACGGCGACCGCCTTGCTGGTCAGGCGCGGCAGCTCGGGGCGCGTCACGATGCGCAGCGCGCCCGTATCGACCACGTGCTCGCCGATGCGCAGGCGCAGATTCGGGCCGAGCGGCAGCCCGCCATTCGCGCGACCCATCGGAACCGAACTCATTGGGGAATTTTCTTGCGAAAACGCATTGCGGGAGTGCGGAGCACGCAACAACCGTAAATCGTCGCCGCCGATGCGGCAACAGTCAATGTACGAAAAGTAGTGTAAAGACGCGTTAAGCCCGCGGCTCAGGACACATCGGCGAGCAGCGGCGGCAGCGGGCAGTGCAATGCGGCGCAGATCGTGCGCAGAAGCTCCGCTTCGGCGACGGAGACCGCGCCATCCTCGCTGATCGCGCGCACGAGCGCGCCGACGACGAGCTCCTTGCCGGCCGGAGAGAGCCGATCGAGCCTCGGCAGCGCGCGATCGAGCGCGCCGGCCCAGTCATCCGGCGGCGCATACGCCAGCGCGCGACCCGGCAGCGCAGCGTCGATCGCGGCGAGATACGCTTTCGCCGCAGCGGTCTCGTCCTCATGACCGTGTTTCGCGACGACGGCCAGCACCGCCGCGAGATCGTCGGCGACTTCGGGCAGCTTGAGTCTGCCGATCGTCAGCGCGGACGCCGGCGACAGCGATTCGATCACCTGCAGCCCGATCAGTTTCGCGAGGCAGTATTCGCCGAGCTCGACGCGGCCGTCGGCGGCGATCAGCGCGTTCAGCGTCGTGATGAAGGTCGCGAGTTGCGGCCGTGGCCTGCGGCGCAGCGCGGGAAACGTCAGCGCCGCGAGAGGCAGCCTCAGCATCGGATGCAGCTGCTCGATGTCCCGCGCCAGCGTTTGAACGAGCCTGCAGGCGCCTGCGTCGTAATTTTGCGCCAGCACTTCGTGCTGGCGTCGGCGCACGTCCGCGCGCGCGTCGAGCACCAGGGCGAAGATCAGCGGCACCGCGTGCGACTGCTGGTACGCGGCTTCGCGCAGCGTGTGCGGGATCGTCTTCCGGATCGCATGAGCCGAGCGCCGGTCGTCCGTGCCGGGATTTCCGACTTGCCCTACGACGCCGGACGGCGAGAGCTCGACTTTCGCGCCGGCGGACGGAAGCGTCGCGGAATCCTCGCGCCCTGTCGACGCGGATCGCGTCGCCGGCGCGAATCCGGCGATGGAGACGTCCGCCGCATCGCTGCCGTCGGCGACCAGCACCGGCTGGCTCCACGCCGCTGCGATTGCGGCGAGCTCGCGCGCATCGAACGAGGGATCGAGGCGCAGGATGCGATCCTTCAGCGGCGGATGCGTGGCGAACAGCGCCGAATAGCCGACGCCGTCGCCGAACAGCATGTGCGCGACTTCCTCGGTGCTGCTGCTGGCGAGCTTCGAACCTTCCGCGAGCGCGCCGATCTTCTTCAGCGCACCGGCGATGCCGGCGGTCTGCCGCGTGAACTGCACCGCGGATGCGTCGGCGAGGAACTCGCGCTGGCGCGAGATCGACGCCTTGATGAGCCGCGCGAACACGACGCCGATGTAGCCGACCGCGAACAGCGCAAGCCCGAACAGCACGACGCCGCCCGAGTCGCGGCTGCGGCCGCGGCCGGACAGCTCGGCGATCTTGCGGCCGACCGTCGCGATGACGAGGATGCCGAAGACGACGCCCATGAGCCTGATGTTGAGCCGCATGTCGCCGTTCAGCACATGGCTGAACTCGTGGCCGATGACGCCCTGCAGCTCGTCGCGCGTCAGCTTGTCGAGAGCGCCGCGCGTCACTGTCACCGCCGCGTCGGCCGGCGTGTAACCGGAGGCGAACGCGTTGATGCCGGCCTCGTTCTCGAGCACGAAGATCTGCGGCACCGGCACGCCGGACGCGATCGCGATTTCCTCGACGACGTTGCGCAGGCGCTGATACGCGAAGTTCCCGGTACCCGTCGGCACTTCGGTCGCACCGAGCTGGCGCGCGACGGCAGCGCCGCCGCTGCCGAGCGTCGCGATGCGATAAAGCGAGCCGAGCAGGATCGCGACGACGACCATGACGCTGAGCACCGCGATGCCGCTCCAGTTAATGCCACCGTCGGCACGCTGCGCGCTGTCGATGCCAAGCGCGAACAGCACGACGAGATCGGTTGCGAGCACGATCGCGAGCACGGCGAGCGCGAACAGGAACAGCATGCGGCGGGTCTGGCGACGCGCCCGTTCCTGGTGGGCGAAGAAGTTCATGAGAGCGAGGAGCGAGGGCCGAGAGCCGAGGCAGAGGGCGGGCCGGGAAAGCGCGGCGATGACGCGTGTTTTCAGCCCTCAGCCCTTCTTCTGCTACGTGAACGATACCTTCGGAACCTCGCGCTTGGTCTCCGACTCGATTTGCAGCAGTTCTGCCGGCTGGAACTGGAACATGTTGGCGACGATCGACCCCGGGAACATCTCGCGCCGGTTGTTGTAGTTCATGACTGCGTCGTTGTAGGCCTGGCGCGCGAACGCGACCTTGTTCTCGGTCGAGGACAGCTCCTCGCTGAGCTGCATCATGTTCTGGTTGGCCTTGAGATCGGGATACGACTCGGACAGCGCGAACAGGCGGCCGAGCGTCTGCGTGAGCACATTCTCGGCGCCGCCGAGCTGCTGCATCGCGTTCGGATCGCCGGGATTCGCTTTCGCGGCGGCAAGGCCGGAGACAGCGGAGTTGCGCGCCTGGATCACGGCTTCGAGCGTCTCGCGCTCGTGCTTCATGTAGCCCTTCGCGGTCTCGACCAGATTGGGGATCAGATCGTGGCGGCGCGTCAGTTGAACGTCGATCTGCGCGAACGCGTTCTTGTAGTTGTTGCGCGCGCCGACAAGTCCGTTGTAGAGCCCGACGGCGTACAGCCCGACCACAACCACAAGCACCAGCAGGATCAGCATGCTCATCGATTCCCTCCTCGCAGCAACACAAAGGGGCGCCGGCACGATGCCCGTTACAGTCCGGCGGTCGCTGCGCCGCGCGACCGCCGATCCGCCTGCGATTCTTGTTCATCGGGCCGGAACTGCGTCACATCCCGCTGAACAGCTGCAAAGATGTTTCGCAAACTACTGACATGTGGCTAGAATCGGCGCGGTTTTCAGCATATCACGGGGGCGGCAAGGGCCCCGGAGAGAAGTTTTGAGTCGTACCGCGCCCGTCTTACTGATCGCCCTCACGGCGGCGCTGGCCCTGGGCATCTCGTCCCCCGCCGACGCCGCACGCAAGCACTCGCACCGAAGCGCCGCCCGCACGGCTCCCGTGCCGAAAGTCGTCGCCGACAGCAGGCGCGTTTCGAGCAATGCCGCGGCGGTCGCACGGCAGTTCGACCGCTGGCTCGATGGCCTGGAGATGTCGGGCGACGTGGCCGGCCTCGCCGTCGCGATCGTCAAGGACGATCGCGTGCTGCTCGAGCGCGGCATCGGCTATGCCGACTGGGAAACGCGCGAGCCGGTGTCGGCGCATACCGCATTCCGCCTCGCCTCGCTGTCCAAGGCGTTCGCGACTGCCATGACGGCGCTCCTCGTGCACGAGGGCGTGCTGAGCTGGGACACAAAGATCGCCGGCGTGCTGCCGACGTTCACGCTCGCCGATGTCGAAGGCAGCCAGAAGCTCACGGTGCGCGACATCCTGAGCCATCGCGTCGGCCTGCCGCACAATACCTACGACCGCATGCTCGAGGCGGACGAGCCGTACGAGCTGCTCGTCACGCGCCTTGCCGAGGTGCCGATGACGTGTCCGGTCGGCGACTGCTATGGTTATCAGAACGTCGCGTTCAGCCTGATCGGCGACGTGACCTACGCCGTCACCGGCGACTTCTTCTATCACCAGGTCGAGACCCGGATCTTCCATCCGCTGGGCATGGAGAACGCGACCTACGGCCGCGACGCGCTCGAGAGCACGAAGAGCTGGGCGCGGCCGCACCGGCGCGCCGGACGGAGCTGGGCGTCGTTCGCCCCCAACGAGGCCTACTACCACGTGCCACCGGCGGCCGGCGTCAACGCCAGCATCCAGGACATGGAGAAGTGGCTGATCGCGCAGATGGGCGGCCGTCCGGACGTGCTGTCGCCTGCGATCCTCGACGAGTTGCACACGCCGCTCGTGTCGACCGACCACGAGAAGGTTTCCACGCCGTGGCGCCGCGGCCGCCTCTTCGATGCCCAGTACGCACTCGGCTGGCGCATCTACGATTACGCCGGCGCGAAGCTCGTATTTCACGCCGGCGCCGTGCAGGGCTACCGCGCGATGATCGCCTTCCTGCCGAAATACCGCTTCGGCGCAGTCATGCTGTGGAACTGCGAATCCGCGGCTCCATCAGGGCTGATTCCGATGCTGTTCGATCGCTATCTCGGACTGCCCGAGGTCAACTGGGCCGGCATCGACACCGGCGTGAACGAGGACCTGGCAGGCGGCGGAGCAAACTGAGGCGCGATAGGATGAGCCCGGTCGGCCGGGTACGCGCGTGCACTCCGAGCCTGCGGTTTTTCCGTTAGCGCTTCGCACGCAATGCAGAACCAGGCCGGCCGACGGGGAGCGCGCCTCCGGACGAACGCAAAGGCGTGCCGCAGATCTCACGCTCACGGGAGGAGCCGTGCTGATCGCCGAACAACTGATCCTGCTGCTGCTCGACCCCGAGCGCGGCGTGCTCGACGTGCGCCACGACGCCACCGATCCCGACCGGCTCGCATCCGCGGCGATCCTGCTCGATCTCGCCGAGCAGAGAAATCTCGTCCATCGCAACGGCCGGCTCACGTTTCACGCGCGCTTTCCGGCGGGTCACCCGCTGCTCGCAGTCGCCGGCAACGCGCTGACCGCTGCGGGACCGGGCCTGCCCGTCGCGGCCGCGCTCGACCTCATCGAAACGCGAACACGACCGGTACCGCACGCGTTGCTCGACGGCCTGTATCGACGCGACATCTTGCACCGGCTGCGCCGCCCCGCGTGGTGGCCATGGGCACGCTGGACCTATCCGCTGCGCTCGTCGCAGGCACGCAACGAGGCGCTGTCCGTGCTGCGTGCCGACACGCGGCGCGCGCCCTTGCGCGGGCTTGGCCTCCTGCTGCTGATCGACTGCGCCGGTCGCCTCGCCGCCCTGCTCGATGCGGGCGCTCACGCTCGCGCCACCGAGTCGCTGCTCGCGCTGGGACATCATCGTGCAGCGGGCGAGGCTGCCGATCCGAACGAGGCATTGCTCGGCGCGCTGCGGGCGACGCTGCTGGATGACTGAAGCGACGACGATCGCTTTCGCATTGACGCGCCTCTCCCGCAGAGAGGCGCGATGATGCTGCGATTCTCCGGCGACCCGATATGGTCACCGGCTCCGCACTCATTTGCTCAGTTGCTGAGCTTGAACTCGATCCGGCGCCGCAGCGTCGAGGCCACCGGCTGTCCGTTCTCGAGCCTCGGCTGGAACTTCGCGCGCGTCACGGCAGCGAGCGCCTCGCGATCGAACACGCGACCGGGCTCCGAGCCGATCACGTGCGCGTTCTGCACCGATCCATCCGCTGCGACCGTGAACTCGACTTCGACCCAGCCTTCCTGCCGGTTGCGCACGGCCGCGATCGGATACTCCGGCACGGGCGGGCTCGTCACGATGGCGTCACGCGTCTCGCCGCTCGGCGCCGCGGGTGCGGGCGGTGGCGGTGGCGTTGCCGTGCTCACCGTCGCTTCGGCCGGCGTAGGCGTCGCAGCCTCGCCGCTCGCCGCCGACGCGGCAGCCGGCGTTTCGGGCGCCGGGGCGGCAGTGGCCGCGGTCGAAGCTGCCCCGGGCTGCGCCGTTTCGGCATTGCCCGCTGTCTGCTGTCGTGCTGCTGCCGCCGCCGCAGCCGCGAGCTGTGCCTGCTGCTGCTCGCGCTCGAGCTGCTTTCTCTTCGCTTCGAGCTTGGAGCGAAGGATTGTCAGCGAGTAATTGCTGGGGTCGGCCTGGGCGAGCAGCGCGATGACCCGGTTGGCCTCGTCGAAATTCCCCTGGTTGATCTGGTCCTCGGCGGTGCCGGTCGCGAACGGAAACAGCTCGCGCAACGCGTCTCTCGCACCGGAATCGTCCGGCTGCTTGGCGACGATCTTGAGGTAGTACTCGAGCGCGTTGTCGCCGGCGGGCGACGCCATGCGGTTCTCGTTCATCGCCTTGCGCGCCTCGCGGTAGAGCTGGTCCACCGTGAGCTCGTCCGAGACGACCGCGGCGGGAGCTTCGGCCGGCGTCGAAGTGGTGACGGGCGCCGTCGGCGCAGTCGCCGCGCCTGGCAGTGTCGGGCCGCCGGGCCTGTGCGCGAGGAACCACCACGCGCCGGCAGCGAGTACGAGAACGATGGCGGCAATGGCAATCAGCCGCGACGGGACCGCGGCACCCCGCATCGAGTGGGCGCCGGCCCTGTGGAGATCGGTGTTGCGAAAAGTCATGGCGGCTCCGCTTCCAACGAGATATGGATCAGGGCACCGCGCCGTCGATGGTCTGTCCCATCCCCTGGCCCCCCGGCTTCAGAGACTTCGGCCGGCGCCGGCTGCGCCGCCGGCGCGGATAACGCAAAGGTAACGCAAATCGGCGCGAGTGTCGCGGGACGCGGCCCGCGAATTCCGCCCGATGCGGCCGTTTTTCCACATGTTCTATACGTTTCGCGGCCGGCCACTCCATTCAGATTGAGGCGACTAAGCTCGCTGCGCTTGCCGCGCGCACTTGCGGGTCCGCGGGTTGAGAGCACGGCGGGTCCGCGAGTCGCGGTCGAGACTTCTTGCCTTCACCGTTTTTAAGGAGCACACCCATGGCCAGCCTACGCGACACCAAGCAAGCCACCGAAGAGGTCGGCGAGACCATCGCCGATGCCGCCCGCGAGAGCGCCGGCACCGCGCGCGCCGAATTCGGCAAGCTCGGTGCGAAACTGCGCGCGAACGGCGCGCGTCTGGAGGAGGAGCTGCAGGATGCGCGCGAGCGGCTCAGCGAAGGCGCGCGCCAGTTCGGCGACGCCGCGGCCGAGCAGATCCGCGCGCATCCCCTGGCCGCGTTCGGTATCGCGTTCGCCGCAGGCGTGGTCCTGACGCGCCTCCTGCGCCGCTGAGGATCGGGCCATGGAAACGATCGCCGACGCGACGGATTCCGCTGAAACTCCGCACGCATCGGGCGGGGCGGACGATCCGATCACGCAGATCCGCAACGCGGCCGACGAGACGGTGCGCGTCGCGCGGGCCGCGTTCGCGCTGGTGCGCGCCGAGCTCCGGCTCGCGCGCAGCAGCGCGCTCGTGCTGCTCTGGCTCTCGTTCGCGCTGGTCTTTTTCGGCGTCGGCGCCTGGCTTGCCACGAGCGCCGCGATCGCGGCCGGCATCTATCAGCTGACGGGCAACGTGTTCTACGGGATCGGCAGCGTCGCGCTCGCCAATATAGCGGCACTGGCCGGCGTGCTGCTCGCGATGCGCGGATGCTGGCGCGACCTCGCGCTGCCGCGCACGCGGCGTGCGCTGGCGGATTTCCGGGGATCGATGTCGTGAAGCTCATCGGGCGACGCAGGGCCGCGGATGCCGCACTGGCCGCCTTCCGCGAGCGCGAGCGCGAATGGACGCGCGGCACGCACGTGCTGCGTGCGTGGGCCGGGCGTCATCGCGCTGCCGTCATCGCCGGCGGCGGCTTCGCGGCCGGCATCGCCGCATCGCTGCTGCCGGTCGCGCGGGTCATGCGGCTCGTTTCCGCAGCCGCGGGAACGATCTCGCTGCTGATCGAAGGTCCGCTGCTGCGCATGCTGCTCGCGCGCCGCCACGCGGCGCCGGCAGGCGGACCGGACGAGCCGGGAGGAGCGAGCGCGTGATGACGCAGAAAGATGCCGAACCCGGCGCCGGAGCGGAAACGACGCCGACCACCGAGGTGACGTCGCCGGCTCCCGGCGCGGACGCCGGCGCGACGCCACCCGCTCCGCAGCTGCGCAACCGCCTGCAGATCGCCATCGTCGTCCTCCTCACGCTCTACACCTGTGCGATCGCCGAGGCGGTCATCGTGCCGGTCCTGGTCGCGCTGCTGTTCGGTCTCATGCTCGCACCTCCGGTGCGGCTGCTCGAGCGCTCGCGCGTGCCACGCGTGATCGGGTCGCTGGCCATGGTCGTCGTGACGCTGGCGATCATCGCCATCGCGATGATCGCGCTCGCCTCGCCGGCCCGCGAATGGATGCAGCGCATGCCGCGCGCGCTGGTACGCATCGAGACCGTCCTGCGCGACGTGCGCAAGCCGCTGGAGCTGGCGACCGAAGCGACGCGCCAGCTCGGCAAGCTCACCGACGTCGAGGGTGCGAAGCCGATGCGCGTCATCGATTCGGGTCAGGGGCTGCTCGCGCAGGTCATGAGCGCAGCACCGACCGTGATCGCCGGCGTCGTCATCACGATACTGCTCACGTTCCTGTTCCTGCTGCACGGCGACGCCCTGCTGCGCAAGTTCGTGACGCTGGCGCCGCACCTGCGCGCGAAGCGCGACCTCGTCGAGGCGACACGCCACGCGCAGAGCGAGCTTTCGATGTACGTCATCACGATCACCCTGATCAACGCCGGGCTCGGCCTCGCCACGGCCGGTGCGCTCGCCCTCCTGCACGTGCGCGACCCGCTGCTCTGGGGCGGCATCGCAGCGATCCTGAACTACGCGCCCTTCATCGGCCCGCTGGTGACAGCGTTGGCGCTCGCCATCGTCGGCTTCACCGAATTCAACACGCCCGGGCTTGCGCTCGCGCCCCCCGCGGCGTTTCTCGGGCTGCACGTTCTCGAGGGCCAGATCCTCACGCCGCACCTCGTGGGGCGGCGCCTCGCGCTCGATCCCGTGATGGTGTTTCTGGCGATGCTGGTGCTCGGATGGATGTGGGGCGTCGCGGGACTTCTGCTCGCCGTGCCGCTGCTGACCTGCGCGAAGATCATCGCCGAACGCGTCGACAACGGCGAGGCACTGGTCACGTTGCTGTCGAGGTGAGCCGTCGTTCCGGCCCGGCAAGGGGCGGGAATGGGCGAGAGGAAGATCGAAGCCGGCGGGAGGGGAAATTCTCTCCCTGCGCTGGGCAATCGCAGGGAGAGTAATTCGGACTTCGACTTCGTGTTGCTGTTGTCGCTTTTTGCTTCGTTACCGGCCGGCTGACTCCTCCGGCCCTACTGCTGATGCTTCAGATTTCCGGACCGGCTGACTCCTCCGGTCCTTCCTGTCGGATGCCGGCCGCAAACCGCACGGCCGGCTGGAAGGTGAAAGCCTTACTTCTTGGCTTTCCGGGCCGTCTTCCTACGGGCCGTCTTCTTCTTCGCAGCGCCGGTCTTGCGCGCCGTGGAGGTCTTGGCCCGTGCGGTCTTCCGCTTGGCCGTCTTCTTCGTCTTCTTCGCAGCTTTCTTCATAGCCATATCGCGTCTTAGCTCCTCGTCAGTTGGCAGTGGTTGCCCAGTAAAAGCGTGAAGGAATGCTTCGCACAGCAGATCGCTGTTGGTGGCGTGACGCAGGTTCGCAACCTGACGTCGGGTCCGTTCGTCGGACAAAAGCTTGAGGATATGGAAAGGAACCGACACCGTGATTTTCTTCACCGACCCGGCCTTGTTGCCGTGTTCGACATAGGGGGCGACGAAGCGTGTTGCGGTCATGTTTCCTTGATTCGGTTATCACGCCGACGCGGAAGCTATTACTGTCGAAACCGCGTGTCAACAATTTTCTGATGGGAAACAAGCAGTTCCCTCACCGCCGCGGTGGTCGCCGGCGCCGTCGGCGGCGTCCATGCGGACGCAGTTCTGCATCATCGTTTGGACGTCCAGACGTCCAGACATCCTTTGCACCGAACGTCCATTCGAAAAACGGCGAAAGCCCTGAAACCCAATGCTGGCGCGGGTTTCAGGGGTTTCGTCATTTCGACGATCGCATCTTCGCAGACGATGCGCGACGACTTCGCGAAATTCATCGAGTGTTTGCGCGCAAGGCGTTTTTTCGGCGCCGCCGGACGCCGGAACGGCTACTGAACGGAACGGGCAGGACGGACGCGTTTCAGGCCAGCGCGCGCGCCATCGCGGCGGCGAAACGGTCGATGTCGGCTTCGGTCTTGGTCTCGGTCGCGCAGACCAGGAGCGCATCGCCGAGCTCGGGAAACTCTTCGCCGAGTGCGACGCCGGCGACGATGTTCTCCCGCGCAAGCTCCTCGATGATTTCGCTCGCAGGCTTCGGCAGGGTGAGCGCGGTCTCGTGGAAGAACGCGCGCGGAAACAGCGCACGTACGCCCGGTATCGCGGTCAGCTTTTCGCGCAGGGCGCGCGTGTTCGCCATCGAAGTCGAAGCGACGCGGCGCGCGCCCTCGGGACCGAGCATGGCCATCGTGATCGTCGCCGCGCTGACGAGGAGACCCTGATTCGTGCAGATGTTCGAGGTCGCCTTGGCGCGGCGGATGTGCTGCTCGCGCGCCTGCAGGGTCAGGGCGAAGCCCTCCCGGCCGTCGAGGTCGGTGGTGCGGCCGACGATGCGGCCCGGCATCTGGCGCACGAATTCCTGCTTGCAGGCGAGGATGCCGAAATACGGCCCGCCGGATGACAGCGGCACGCCGAACGGCTGTCCGTCGCCGCAGACGATATCGGCGCCGGTGCGGCCCCACGCGCCGGGCGGCTTGAGCACGGCGAGCGCGAGAGGATTGACGACGCCGATGACGAGCGCGCCCTTCTCGTGGGCCCAGTCGGTCAGCGCGTCCACGTGCTCGAGCACGCCGAAGAAATTCGGCTGCGGGATGACGAGCGCGGTGAACGCGCCGACGTCCTGCGCCGCGAGCCATTCGGGATCGATACCGCCGGCCGTGTCGCCGTCGTGACAGAAGTCGATCTCCACGACCTCGATGTCCTGCAGAGACACGATCGTGTGCAGCGTCTTGCGGTATGCCGGATGCACGCTGCGCGGGACGAGCACGCGACGCGGTCCCTTCTTCGCGCAACGCTCGGCCATCAGCACCGCCTCGGCGAGCGCGGTTGCGCCGTCATAGAGCGAGGCATTGCTGACGTCCATCTGCGTCAGCCGCGTCATCATCGTCTGGTATTCGTAGATGAGCTGCAGCGTGCCCTGGCTCGCCTCGGCCTGGTACGGCGTGTACGCGGAATAGAACTCGCCGCGCGAGACGATCGCCCAGACGGCAGCCGGGATGTGGTGCTCGTACGCGCCGGCGCCGGCGAAGTTGAGCGGCGTGCCGTCCATCGCCGCGCGCTCCTTCATGAGCCGCGTGATGCCCATTTCCGAAAGCCCCGGCGGCACGTTCTCGAGCGCATCGATCTTCAGCGCCGGCGGGATCTCGTCGAAGAGATCCTCGACGCGGGCGACGCCGATTGCCTTCAGCATCGCGGCGACGTCGGATTCGGAGTGGGGGATGAAAGGCATTGGAAGAGCCGGGATTCGGGAGGGGGATCGGGGATTCGGGGAAAAGCGGACGCGCGGCGAATCGGGATGTACGGAACGGAGCCGGTGCGCCTGATGCACCGAATCCCGTATCTCGACTCCCGAATCCCGGCTCTCAGTGCTCTTCGTTCTCGATCAGCTCGGCATAGGCGTCGGGATCGAGCAGCTCTTCCATGTCTTCGGCGAGATTGTCGGGCTTGACCACGAAGATCCAGCCTTCGCCGAACGCGTCCTCGTTGATCGTCTCGGGCTTGTCCGGCAGCGCCTCGTTGACCGCGACAATCTCGCCCGACACCGGCGAATAGACATCCGAGGCCGCCTTGACCGATTCGACGACCGCGCAGGCATTGCCGGCCTGCACGTGGTCGCCCACGCTCGGAAGCTCGACATAGACGAGGTCGCCGAGCTGGCTCTGCGCGTGATCGGAAATGCCGACCGTCACCGTACCCTTGTCCTCGACGCGGGCCCACTCGTGGGACTTCATGAACTTCAGATCGCCTGGAATCTCTTGCATGACTCGGATCCTGGTACGGGGCGCGGCGCCAATTCTAACAATGGCGCCTGCAACAATGGAGTCTCGGACGATGGTGCCGGTGCGGCGAGAACGCGCATCCGCGCCCGCTAGATACCGGCTGAAGGCCGGCCGTCGCGCACGAACGGATATTTCACCGCGCGCACCGGGATGAGCTTGCCGCGGATGTCGGCCTGCAATCCGGCTTCGGCCACGGGCGCGGGCACGCGCGCGAACGCGATCGACTTGCCGATCGTCGGTGAAAAACCACCGGACAGGATTTCGCCGTCGCCGCCCGGAGTGACCACACGCTGGCCGTGCCGCAGCACGCCCTTCTCGTCCATGACCAGGCCCACCAGCACGCGCTTCACGCCGGTGGCCTTCTGCTTTTCGAGCGCCTTGCGGCCGATGAACTCGCGGCCGTCGTCGAGCGACACCGTCCAGCCGAGGCCGGCCTCCCACGGCGTCGTCTCCTCGTCCATGTCCTGGCCGTAGAGATTCATGCCGGCTTCCAGCCGGAGCGTGTCGCGAGCGCCGAGGCCGGCGGGCGCGACGCCGGCGGCGCGGAGGCGGTCCCACAGCGTGACCGCCTCGCCTTCCGGCACGATGATCTCGAATCCGTCCTCGCCGGTGTAGCCGGTGCGCGCGATGAAGAGCCCGTCGACCTCGACGGCGACGAACTTGCCGAGCTTTTCCGCCTTGGCGCGCGCGTCGGCGCCGAGCAGTCCCAGCACCTTCTCGCGTGCGTTCGGGCCCTGCACGGCGATCATCGCGAGATCGGCGCGCTCGCTGACGCGGACGCCGAACGGGACGGTCTGCTTTTCGATCCAGGCGAGGTCCTTGTCGCGGGTCGCCGCGTTGACGACCACGCGGAAGAAATCCTCGGACAGGAAATAGACGATCAAATCGTCGATCACGCCGCCCGTTTCGTTGAGCATGCAGGAATAGAGCGCCTTGCCCGGCGTCTTCAGCTTGTCGACGCTGTTTGCGAGCAGGTGGCGCAGGAACTCGCGCGTGCGCGGCCCGTGCAGGTCCACGACGGTCATGTGCGAAACGTCGAACATGCCCGCATCGCGGCGCACCTTGTGATGCTCCTCGATCTGCGAGCCGTAGTTGAGCGGCATGTCCCAGCCGCCGAAATCGACCATCTTCGCGCCGAGCGCGCGGTGGGTCTGGTTGAGGATGGTCTTCTTCGTCATGTGCGGCGTTCGTGCTTTCCCTGGGGGCGCGCATTATCGCGGCCTGCGAGCGCAATGTCTCGCCGGCTCACGAATCGCCTCGACCTCGCAGGGTGCGCCTCGACAGCCTTTTCGCGTGACACGTCGAGTTGTGGACCCACCCGATCGGTTACGCGGTGCCTTGCGCAGGATCCGCGGCGCGCACCTTCAATGTCGTGCCCTCGACAGCGACGACTTCGACTTCGCTGCCGATCGGCGAGTCCGGCCCTTCCGCGAGCCAGGTGCCGTCGCCGACCTTGACCTTGCCGCGACCATTCACGATCGCCTCGGCGACGACGACACGCCGGCCGACCATGCGCTGGCCGCGCCGGTTCAGCAGCGGCTGGTCGTCGCGCTGCTCGGCGATCGGCCGCAGGAACTTCCAGTAGACCGCGCACGAGGCGATCGCGAGCAGGGCGAACACAATGGTCTGCGCCAGGGGCGAGAGCGTCGGCAGGACGAACGTGATCACGCCCATGACGCCGGCCGCGATGCCGATCCACAGCATGAAATAGCCCGGCGCGGCGACTTCCGCGCCGATCAGGACCAGCGCGAGCAGCCACCAGCCGTAGTTGTCGAGTAGGTTTTCCATGCGCGAATTCCCGCTCCGCCAATTCCGTTACGACATGTCTGCAGCGAGCCGGGCCGTCACTGGGGCCGTGGCGGCGGTGCGCCGCGCGGTGACTTGGCTTCCGCCTGCTTCTCCAATGCATTCTTCGCCAGCTCCGCGATGCCGGCCAGCGATCCGATCACGCCGGTCGCCTCCACGGGCAGCAGCAGCATCTTCTGGTTCGGCGAATCGGCCATCGACTTGAGCGCCTCGACGTACTTGTTCGCGACGAAATAGTTCAGCGCATTGACGTCGCCGTTCGCGATCGCGGCGGAGACGACCTCGGTCGCCTTCGCTTCGGCGGCGGCGAGGCGCTCGCGCGCTTCGGCTTCGCGGAATGCGGCTTCCTTCTTGCCCTCGGCGGCGAGGATCGCGGCCTGCTTCTCGCCATCGGCCTTGAGCACGGCCGCCTGACGCAGGCCTTCGGCTTCGAGGATGTTGGCGCGCTTCTCGCGCTCGGCCTTCATCTGCCGCGCCA
>CBINBI010000065.1:0-19612 GCA_966248875.1 uncultured Rhodanobacteraceae bacterium | reverse complement strand
TCGCTGACCACGCCGACGAAGACCGAGATCGTCACGTACACGTCGCTGACCGACAACGGCGACGGCACGCTCACGCTCGGCGGCGTCACGCGCGGGCAGGAGGGAACGTCGGCTCAGTCGTTCGCGGCCGGCGCGATCGTGATGCAGGCGTTCACGGCAGGCCAGCTGACGCATCCCTACGTCTCCGCCGACCAGGCGGCGGGCACGCTGGCGCTCAACGCGCCGACGACGGTCACAGGATCGCTGGCGCAGCAGGACGGCGCGACGTCGGGGTTCCGCGCGCTGCTCAGCGCCGGCGCACTCAAGTTCGCGAGGTACGTGAGCGGCTGGAAAGACCGCTGGCAGTGGCTTATCTCCGGCACCGAGTCGGGCCTCAACACTGGCAGCGACCTATCGCTCACTTCGTACAGCGACGGCGGCTCGAGCTTGGTCACGAACGTGCTGACGGTCAAGCGTAGCACGGGCAACATCGGCATCGGTCAGGCACCGGACAATTCCGCCAGACTCGCGGTCGCCGGCAGCATCAAGACGGGATCGTCCGACAGCATCATTGGCGGCGACATCCTCGCCGGCGGTATTCGCAAGCTCGGTGTGTCCGACAACGGCGCGCGCTACTCGCTGTTCTTCCAGACCGACGCGAATCCGGCGACTGTCGTCAACGTCAAGGTGACCGACAGCGGCAACGTCGTGCACGACGTCATGACCTACGAGGTCGCGACGGGCAACGTCACGATGGGCAATCTCTTTGCGTCCGGCATCGAGATCGGAACAAGCCCGTCAATCTCGGCCGCATCGTCCTCGCTCGAGCTCACGGGATCTGGTTTTGCGGCCCCTACCGTCGCGCTGATCTCTCACTTCGCCAATACCGCGACCGGCAACATGCTCGCCTTCGCTAAGGGGCGCGGCACGCCGGCCACGCCGGCCATTGTGGCCGAAAACGACGTCTTGGGTCAGATCACCGCCTACGGCGCGCGGACGTCGACATCCTACGCTCAGATGGCGCAGATCAGCTTCGAGGCGGACGGCGCGATCACGACATCGTCGATGCCGGGCCGCATCGTGTTCAGCGTGACGAACTCGGGTTCGCTCACGCCGACCGAAGCGATGCGCATCAACCGCGACGGCAGCGTGACCTTCGCGCAGGGCGTGGGCGTTCAAGGCCCTGCGAACTTCGCGCAGGGCGTGGGCGTTCAAGGCCCTGCGAACTTCGGCGGCTTCTTCTCTGCGACGAACGACGTGTTCCTGTCCGGTAGCACCACGATCAGCGGAAGGTTCACCCATGGATACTTCGTTTACGGTCAGTTGAAGCTCAACGGCGTGCTCCCGACGACGACCGTCAACAATCAGGCGCTCACGGCTGTAACGCAGCTGTGGCGTCTCACGGGCGCCGGCGGCGGTACGTGGACGGGGCTCACCGGCGGGACCGACGGGCTCGTCGTCACGATCGTCAACGCGGGCACCGGCAACCTGACGCTCGCGCACGAGAACACGGGCTCGACCGCTGGCAATCGCTTCGTGTTGCCTGGCAACGCGAGCTACGTCGTCGGCCCGAACGATTCCGTCACGATCTACTACGACGGCACGTCGGCGCGCTGGCGCGTGCTTCGATAGGAGCTCTTTCGGCATGGACGCCCAGCAGGCCATCAAATTCCTCGCGTTGATCGCTGGTCTGCCAACGGCACGAGCCAGCGCCTTACGCTGACCAGCGCAACGACGTGCACCGTGAGTTTCACCGCGCCGCCGAACATCGGATGGGTGACGCTGAAGGTCATCTACCCGGCGTCAGGGTCAGTGCCCGCGGTCAACTGGCCCGCGAACGTCAAGTGGTCGCAAGGCGCGCAGCCGGCAGGCACGAAGGCCCTCGGTCGCGCCACCGTCTACCGGTTCTATTACGACGGCGCCGACTACTGGGGCGACGCCATCCTCAACGCGGCATAGGACGAAACATGAGCGAGTTCAACAGCACATCGTTCGGCCTCGCGTCTTTCGGCGCCGCGGGCGAAGCGGCAGCGCAAGCCGATGCGCGTTCGCAGGAAGAGCTTTTCGACCAGGATGGCACAGTGCCGTCCGAACGCGAGCTGCCCGTGGAACATCCCTGCGCCGTCTCTCGCGCGTCTCGATGACGGAATCTCGTCTCCGTGCACTAGAACCCGACGCCAAGGACGGCGACCGTGATCGATCCGAATACAGTTACGTGGGACGCACCTGCCGCGAGTAGCGGCGGCGCTGCGCTCACCCCGGGCGCCGGCATCGTGTGGGACGACGAGCGCGCCGGTGGCGCGGGTGCCAACCCATTCGATCAGTTCGATCCGCCGCCAGCGAGCGCAGAAAATCCTTTCGATCGGTTCGATGCGAATCCTTTCGATCGGTTCGATCCGCCGCACCCCGACTT
The DNA here is from genome assembly GCA_966248875.1 of uncultured Rhodanobacteraceae bacterium. Classification (GTDB taxonomy): domain Bacteria; phylum Pseudomonadota; class Gammaproteobacteria; order Xanthomonadales; family Rhodanobacteraceae; genus Dokdonella_A. Next base: position 17,220 of record CBINBI010000065.1, on the reverse strand, counting down.
CTCGAATGTCCAAAGCGGTGATGCTGGGATCATCTGGGACGACGAGCGTCCCGCGCTCGCGGCGCGGTTTCGCGCGACGCACGCCGCCGACGTCCCGCTTCCGAGCGCGCTTGATGCTCCGTCTCCGCAGACGGGCCCGCGCGGCGGATTCCTCGATGCGATCGCGAACGCGTCCCGTGCAGCCGGCAGCACCGCGACGGCAGCGCTCGAGGACACGGCGGCGGACGCGAATCTCATCGCCGGCGGCGCGCGGATGGCGTTCGGCGAGAATCCCGACTCGTCGTTCGCTCGCGTGCGCGCGGCGCGCGCGGCCGCCGATCGTCTTCGCGCACAGGGCTACGACCTCTCGAAGGTCGGCGCCGCTGGCGGCGAGGTGCTCGGGCTCGCGCCGCTGATCTTCGGCGGCGAGGCGATGCTGCCCGAGCGCGCGGGCTCGGCCGTGACGCGGCTTGGTCGCGCCGTCGAGTCCGTCGGTCGCCAACTGCCGGTCGCGGCCGGTATCGGCCAGCAGCAGTCCGCGACCGGCGCGCTCGACGTGCTCGATCGTGGCGGCGACATCGGCACGGCCGAAGAGGTCTACGGCGCGAGCTTGCCGATGAACACGGCTGCGAACCTCTTGCCCGCATCGGTCGGCGGTGGCCCGCTGACGCGGATCCTGTCTGGCGCGGGTCTCGGCGCCGGCGCGAGGGCGGCCCCGCAGGGGAGCTTGCACGCGGGCGCGCCCGAGTACTTGGGAGGTGCCACGGTCGAGGCGTCGGGGCCGGGCGGCGGGGGGGGCGCGTTGTTCGGCGTCGCGGGCGGTCGACCGAACTTCGGGCACGACGTGCACGCCGGCACGACGGTTCACGAGCAGCACGAGGCTTTCGAGCCGGAGGCCACGCCGCCGCCGATCGATCTCTCGAACGGGCAGGTCGTCGATGGTTTTGCGACCAGTACGCCCGCGGGCGCGCGCACGCGAGAGAACCTTCCCGATGCGGTCGCCGCGCGCGTTGCCGAGCTCTCGCGCAAGTCCGACCGCACGCCGTTCGAGGACGAAGAGCTTTCGCTGCTGAACCGCTACGACGAAGATCCGGAGACGGCTTCGCGGCTGCTCGGCATCCGTCGAGAGACCACGTCGGCGGTCCGGCCCGAGGACATCGTCTGGGACGACGCGCCCGGGCCGGAGAGCGCGAGCGCCGCGCCTGCGATCGCCACGTCGCCGAAATCGGAGGCCGCTCCGTCGCCGAGCGTCGAGACGCCGACGGCGACGAGGGACAATAGCGGCGATGCCGCTGCAACGCCGTTGCCGCTTCGGGAGCGCGCGGGCAGTGAGCCCGGCGCAGCGCCCGATCTCACCGGCAACGCGATCACGGACGCGTTCGCGGCGCGTCTGCGCGACGATCACGAGCAAGCCGTTCGCGAGTACAGCGAGCTCCCCGACACGCGGGGCGGCACGATCCTCAACACCGATCTCGCGCGGGAACTCTCGCCAGACTACCGCGCCGATCGCACGAAATCGGCCGACGTGCACGAGCCGGCGAGCGCGTTCATCAAGCGCGTGTACGCCGAGAAGCTGGCGCAGCCGACTCCGGAGGGCATGGACCCCGTCGTGGTCTTCTCGGCCGGCGGAACCGGTTCTGGAAAGACGACCGGCATCAACGCGGCGGGCGCCGCGTTCGGTCGACCGGAGATCGTCTACGACACGAACATGAACCGGCTGAGCTCGGCGACGAGCAAGATCGACGCCGCGTTGCAGGCGGGCCGCAACGTTTCCGTGCTCTACACCTACCGCGAGCCGGTCGATGCTTTCCGCGGCGCGATGGCGCGGGCCGATCGGATGGAGCGCGAACGCGGCTCGGGACGTACCGTGCCGATCGACGAGCACGTGAACACGCACGTCGGCGCGGCGCGCTCGGTGCGTCAGCTGGTGGACCACTACGCCGGTGACGACCGGGTGAATTTCATCGCGATCGACAACTCTCGCGGCCCGGGTCAGCACGCAGTTGCGGACCTTGAGGCGCTACCCCATGTAGAGGAAAATGGACTCCATGAAAAGCTCCGCGAAGAACTCGACCGTTACCGCGCGGAAGGCCGGATCTCGGACGCCGTCTACCGCGGCTTCCTCGCCACACCCCATCAGCGGGAGAGTTCCCGTGACGGCCGAGGAACATCGTCGCCAGTCGGAAGCGCGCGCGCAGGCGGTCGTCGACGGTCTCCGCCGGGCGACGAGATTGCCGGCCTAACTGCTGCTCCTGCCGTCCGCGCAGGCGAGCGCGCTCCACGCTTCGACGACGAGACACCGACGAGCCGCGTCCGCGGCGCCCACGGGCAACCCATCGATTCGCTTCGCGGTGAGCTTCATGGCTCGTCGATCGGCACCGCGTTCCGTTCGCTCGAGAACAGCGGCGTGCTTCGGATCGTCGACGATCCCGCGCAAGACTTCGCGGGCCGCTGGGACGGTCAACATGCGGTTCTGAACGCGGCGCACGTCCCTGCCGGCGAGGGCATCGGCGTCGCATTGCACGAGCTCGGCATTCACCGCGAGCGCGATGCTGGCCTGCGCGGAATGCTCGGCGACGACGTGTTCAACGGGCTCGTCAAGCGCATCACCGAGCTCGAATCGACGACGGCGCCTATCCTGCGCGAGGCGCGCGAGGCGATCGCCGAGGCGCGCGCGCGCATCGAAGCGGCCGAGACGCCGGCGCACCAGCGCGACGAAGAACTGCTCGCGTACACGACCGAGGCCGCTGCACGGCGCCTCGCCGCCGGCTCGAAGAACAGCGCGCTGCGCGATCTCTACGATCGCGTCGTGCGCCGGCTCCGTGCCTGGCTCGCGACGGGTCCGCTGGGACAGGCGCTGTCGAAGCGCGGATTCGCGCTCAAGGTGACGCCCGATGATCTCGTGCACATCGCGATGGCGGCGGTACGTCGTCAGGCCCGCGAATCAGCGCGCTCGTCGGCGGCGATGGAACCGGATATGCGATTCAGCCGCCCCGGTGGCGAGAGCCGTCCGCCACGAGAACCGACGCCATCGGAAGACTCGCGAGCATTCGCGAAGCCGCGCGAGACCGACGAGCCGGCTGGTGACGAGTACGCGCGCGCGAGCCGATCGGGCCCGGCGCGTGAACGGGGCGCAGGAGAGGCCGGTAACTCCGCCGCACCGCGCTTCAACAGCGCCACCGAATTCTGGGAGCGCGCGGTCGGCCGTCCGGTGTACGACGCGATCGCGGCCGCGACAAAGAAGCTGATCGCGAACGACTTCCTGAAGCGCCACGGCCTGAACCTCGCGCAGGACCTGCCACCTGCCGCGAAAGAGGCCTGGCGCCAGTACCGACGCGACATCGGCGCGGCGCAGCGCGCGGTCTCGGATCTCGGCCGCGACGCTGCCGCGCTGACGCCCGAGGAACGCGAGCTCGTCTCCGACTACATCGAGGGTGAGATGAAGGCGGGCGTATCGCCGCCGGCGAACGTCGAGCGCGTCGGCACGTTGATGACGTCGATCCTGCGCAAGCAGAGCGCGGATCTCGTCGAGCTCGGCATGCTCTCGCCGGAGACGCGCGATCGCTGGGAAGGCCGCTACCTGCCGCGTTTCTACCGCAAGCACCTCCTGACCGCGCCGTTCGATCGCGAGCTGCGCACGCTGTTCCTGCGCAGCATCAAGGGCTCGCACCTCAAGGGCCGCGGCATGTACGAGTACGTCGCGGCCGCCGACGTGCCCGCCTACGAGAAGATGGGCTGGGAGGTTCGCGACCCGAAGGGCAAGGCGATCAAGATCGACGGGCTCGATCCCGCGGCGAAGGTGCCGGTGTGGCGCGATTTCACGCACGCCGAGCGCGAGAAGATGGGCGAGATCCGTGATGCGATGTACCGCTTCGCGCGCGGCTACACCGAAACGCAGGTGGACATTGCGAAGGGGCGCCTCTTCGAGACGATCGCGCGCACCGTCGCGTCCGATCACGATCCCGGCGGCTCGTGGGTGCAGGTGCCCGACACGTCGGTCCCCGGCACCGGCGTCAAGAAGTTCGGCAAGCTCGCGGGCAAGTACGTCCCCGCCGACGTGCTGGCCGAGCTCGAGGCGAAAGTCGGTCCGAGCAGCGAGCTCACGAAGGCGTACCTCAAGGCGCTCTCGCTCTGGAAAGAGGGCAAGACGTCGCTGAATCCCGTCGTGCACGTGAACAACGTCGTGTCGAACATCGTGATGGCGGACCTCGCCGGGGTGAACGTGCTCGACCCGCGCTCGCTGAAGCTCTACGCGGACACGTTCACCGACTACCGCGGCAAAGGCGCGGCGTTCAAGGAAGCGCAGCGAGCGGGCCTTTTCGGCGGCGAGTGGTACGGGAACGAGGTCGGCCGATGGCTGCCGCTGCCGGGCGCGCTGCAGGACGCGCGCGAGCCGGGGAACGCGGTCGCGATGTTCGCGAAGAAGGCGCTCGCCGGGCTCGGCGCCGGACGCGCCGCGATGGGTCGCCTGTATCAGGCAGAGGACCAGTTCTTCAAGCTGCTGCTGTACAAGCAAGGCCGCGCGCGGGGACTTTCTCCGGAGGACGCGGTCACGTGGGCCGAGCGCTGGGTGTTCGACTACTCGACCGCTGCGCCGGGCGTGCGCAAGCTGCGCAACACGCTGCTGCCGTTCGCGAACTACACGGCGAAGGCGGTGCCGGCGCTCGCGTTCGCGGCGACGCACTACCCGTGGCGCGTCGCGAAGTGGGTCGGCCTGCTCGGCGGCTTCAACCTGTACGCCTACGACGCGCTGTACGGCGACGACAGCGACGAGATGCAGGAGACGGAGGGCAAGCTGTTGCCGGACTACCTGCGCGGCCGTTCCTCGTTCTTCGGCGTGCCGAAGGTGATCCGCATGCCGTTCAACGATGCGAGCACCGACGCGGCGCTGTACGTCGACGTCAGCCGCTTCCTTCCGCTGGGCGATCTCTTCGACGCGAACAACCAGGCAGGCGGCGCGCCGCTTCCCGCGCCGGTCACGCCGAACAATCCGCTGATCACGGTCGCGCTCGGGATGCTGGGCAACAAGGACAGCTTCACCGGCAAGGACATCGTGCGCGTCTCCGACACCGCGGGCGACGCGGCGGAGAAGCGTCTCGTCTGGTTGTACCGCCAAATGGCGCCGAACAATCCGCTCGTGCCCGGGAGCTACAGCTTCAACCGTCTCGGCGAAGCGGCGTCGGCTGCCGCGGGCCGGCCGATCGGTCCGTACACCGGACTCGACTACAACGGCGCGACGATCCCGCCGGGACGCACCGCCGCGCAGACGATCGGCATCAAGGTGCGCACGGTAGACCTCGAGCGCGAGCAGCAGTGGCGGATCAGCGACCTGCGGAAAGAGGAGAACGACATCCGCGCGCAGATGCGCTCGCTGAAGCGGAACCAGTCGATCTCCGACGAGACGCGCGATCGCGAGCTCGACGCGCTGCAGGAGAAGCTCCAGCGCGTGCGCGAGCGCCGCGGCGACGTCGCCGGGCTCGAGGTGCCGTGATGGCCGGGAATCTGCTCACGGCTCGTCAGCGCGCGTTCGCGGAGGCGTACGCCCGACGCGGCGTCGCCGAGCGCGCGGCGATCGAGGCCGGCTACGAGAAGAAGGCCGCTCGTCAGCAGGGATCGCGGCTGCTGACAAATCGCAACGTGAAGAACTACCTGAAGGAGCTCGCCGCCGCTACGCAACGGGACACGATCGCGACGCTCGCCGAGCTGCGCGAGCTCTGGACGAACATCGCGCGCGCGACGGTGCGCGGCAAGCCGCCGCCGTGGAAAGATCGCCTGAAGGCGACCGAGTTGCTCGGCAAGAGCATCGGCGCATTCGTCGAGCGGCTCGAGGTCGAGATGCGGCCCGTGACGATCAACCTGAACCTCGGCGGGAAGCGAGGGACGTGATGGCGGCGAGGAAGGGAAAGGTCGGTCGGCCGAGCGCGTATCGCACCGAATACGCCGCGACGGCGGAACGTCTCTGTGCGCTGTTCGGTGCGACCTCGAAGGAGCTTGCCGAATTCTTCGGCGTCGCGGACTCGACGATCCGTCTCTGGGCGAAGGCCGAGCCCGAGTTTTCGGCGGCCCTAAAAGGCGGGCGCGAAACCGCTGACGCGAAGGTCACGCGCCGCCTGTTCGAGCGTGCCTGCGGATTCGAGCACGACGCCGTCAAGATCATGCAGTACGAGGGCCAACCCGTCATCGTGCCGTACCGCGAGAAGTACCCGCCGGATACGACAGCGTGCATCTTCTGGCTCAAGAACCGCCGCCCGGACCTCTGGCGCGAGAAGGTCGAGGTCGAGCACTCCGTCAGCATCGCCGAGACGCTGAAGCGGCGCAGGGAGCGCGCGCGTGCACGAACGGCGAAGGAGCGCCCATGACGATGGAATCGACGATCGTCGGCTTGCCCGAGACGCTCGGCGCCGATCTCGCCGCGCTTCAGCGAACGGGACTCTCGTCGCCGTATCTGTTCGACGTGTACGGCATGGCCGAATTGATCGGGAGAGACACGCCCGAACGTCGGGCCTACGTGGGCGCTGCGCACGTCGCGCTCGACGTGCTTCGCCTGATGCACTTCAAGCCGCGAAACGGCACGCACTTCCGGCTCGCCGGCGCGATCCTCCTCGAGATGGCGAGCGCGCCGGTGTGCGATCGCTGCGCCGGCGCCGGTCGCCTACGCATCGAGGCGGCGCGGCTCGAACTCGTGTGTCCCGGCTGCTTCGGATCCGGACTCGAGCGCGCGAGCACGACCTGGCGCGTCACCGCGACGGATTGCCACTACACCGACTTTCGCGATCGGCTGCAGGGCGTCTACCAGGTCACGCTTACGCTGCTCACAGGCCTGCGGCGCGAGGCCAGCCGGGAACAGCCGAGCGCTTCGCGGACGTTGACTCGCGTTCCTCTTCAGCGCGCGGCGGCATGATTCGCTCGCTCTCTCGATCCAGAGTAGCGGCCTACTGGCAATCGAGCTTCGGTGTCTTGTACCCGGCGACGATCCAGCCCTTCCGCGCATCGTCCCACGTCGCGAACATCGTGTAGATGCAGTCGACGTTGAGCGTTTGCCCGCCCGTGATCACGGTGTTCGAGTTGACCCAGGCGGAGTTGACGTACTGGCTCACGCTGCCCGTCGTGCTCGCGGTCGTCGGCGTGACGATCGAGTTGTGCTTGGTCCACTGGAAGGCGCGCCGGCCGTCGCCCATGTCGACCGCGTGCGCCGGCGGACCGTAGTCGATCATGATCTCGCGGACGTCCTTGCCGACGTACGACTTCATGATCTGCGAAGCGCAGCCGGCAAGCGCTGCCGAGACGCTGAGCACGACGATGATCAAGCCCCTCATGAGAAACTCCCCTTTGCAGGCCGCACGCGCGGCGTTTTGTGGTAGCAGGATTCGTGCCGAAAGAGACGCCCACGCCGATCGCTGAAGCAATCCGCGAGGCCCGAGCGTCGTCGTCACGCCGCTGCCGCTGAAATTCAACCGGATGCCCGGTAGCAGTTTGACCGAGCGTCGAAAGCGCCACCCCATGATGGATTCCCGGCCGCGTCCCCTAACACGACGAGCGCTCATCTTGACGTGTCGGCTGCCTAGTAGCAATATCCACATGTCGCCGCCAAATCGGCGACCGGGATTGGCGTCCCGGAATCAACAGGCGCAGAAAGCGCCCATCGTCCGATGCTCGGCGCTTTTTTCATGCCCGGGCCCTGACAATGACGCGCACCTTCCGCTCCACGGCGGGCGGTGTGGGGAGCCGCAAGGCTCGCCGGTCCTGTTGCCGGTACGCCAACTCGCACCGTCCGCCACCTACATGCGTGGCGGCACTTCGGAACTTCAGGAGCGAGCGTCATGCAAAAGAGCGTATCGAAAGACCAGGTCCGTGGATTTGCCGGCCGCCTTCACGAGGCCGCGTGCGTCGTGGAAGTCGTCGCCGATGCTTCGAGAAAAGGCGCACGACTCGATCCGGCAGCGATCAACGGCGCGCTGTCGAATGCCGTGACCGCCATCCAAGATGTGGCAGAGGAACTCGGCGACCTCTTCCCGGAGTACGGGCCGGAAGATGCTTCAGTCGCGGCCGCGACCGCCGTGCATGCGATGTCGATCGAGAAGCCTGTTGCGGCGTCGCTCGAATCGCTCGAGCGCATATCGGCGATGCTCTACACGGCGAGGAGCTTGGCGTTCGATAGCCACGAGCGCGCCGAGGGCGGGGATGTTCGGGCCAGCGTTGTGGATGCTCTGGGTGAGCTGATCGATCGGGTCAAGGAGCGAGTCGACGCCGTGGTCGAAGGCATTGTCGACGAACGCCGTTCGCGAGCAGGCTGAAGCCAGCCGGCCCTTCGCTGGTATCCTGACCCCGCGCTGCCGCGGTGAGACGCGCGTCGATACCGCCAAGCAGCGTAGTTCGTCGTGAGAGGATTCGAAAACCCATGGGTCGCAATCCATCTGCACCGATCGAAGGGGAGACGCTCGATCTCGCCGAGGCCGCGCGCTACATGAAGATCGGCTACGAGGCGATGCGTCAGCTGTTCGAGACCGGCCAGATTCCCGGCGCGTCTCTCAACCAGCAGCACGTCGTGTTCCTACGCGACGACCTGCGCGAGTACATCGCCCATCTCGGCCGCAAGCAAGCGGCGGAGCGCCGCTCGGGGATCAAGCCGCTCGAACATGCGGCGACACCGCCGAGACGCCGCCGCAATTTCATTCCCGACCTCGACGCGGCCGAGCGCAAGGCCGCCGCCGAGCGAAAAGTCGACTAATCGCCTTCGCTGTGCAGCCGGATGTTGAGAAGTCGTGTAGCAGTCCTGCACGAGTAGAAATGCGGGTAGATTCCGATGTCCCGGCAAGAAAATCTGAGCAAGAAGCGACGCTTACGCCAGATATTCGATTCCGACCCTGCTCCATGAAGTTTCGTGGTGCAGTCCTGCGCCGCTCGCCGAGTTCCGCGACTCGCGTCGAGGCGATCCGGTCGCTTCCCGTTTGCGGGCTTGCTCATATCGCTCGCGCCGCGAGGTCTGCGCTGCGCTGTCGCTCGCTTCGCTGACGAACGAAGCAGGGCCACGTGGCCATCTTCGCCATGGTCGCGTTTTTCATCGCGTGCGCACGCGTGGCCGCTTCACTGACACTCGTCGTCGCCTGAAACCTTTACATCCGCACCTAACCGATGCTGCGCTGAACGGGCTCCGCAGTGCGCGGGAACCGCTCGCCGCGCGGGCGGTCGCATGCAGTGCTCTCGCGTGCTCCGTCTTCCACGCTGCACGACCACTGCAGCAGAGCCTGCAGCACAGCCCGTTCGCCGTGCGTTCCATTGCGCGGCGCGAAGCTATGGGGCCAGCCGCATGAGGAGAATCCCATGGCGCAGAGTGTCGGCGACTTCATCATCCATCGGCTCGCACAGTGGGGCGTGAAGCGTATCTACGGATATCCGGGCGACGGCATCAACGGCATCATGGGCGCGCTCGATCGCGCCGGCGATGCGATCGAATACGTGCGCGCACGTCACGAGGAGATGACCGCCTTCATGGCCTGCGCGCACGCCAAGTTCACGGGCGAAACGGGCGTGTGCCTGGCGACGTCGGGGCCGGGCGCGATTCACCTGCTCAACGGGCTCTACGATGCCAAGCTCGATCATCAGCCGGTGGTCGCGATCATCGGTCAGACGCCGCGCGCCGCGATCGGCGGGCAGTACCAGCAGGAAGTCGATCTCGCCGCGCTGTTCAAGGACGTCGCCGCCGAATACGTGCAGACGATCATGGCGCCGGCGCAGACGCGACACGTGATCGATCGCGCGCTGCGCATCGCAAAGGCCGAGCGCACCGTCACCTGCGTGATCGTGCCGGGCGACGTGCAGGAGCTCGACGCCGTCGCGGCGCCGCCGCACGCGCACGGCACCGTGCATTCCGGGCTCGATTATTCCGAGCCGCTGGTCACGCCGGCGGTGGCCGATCTTCAGCGCGGGGCCGACGTGCTCAATGCCGGCAGCAAGGCGGCGATCCTCATCGGCGCGGGCGCGCTGCACGCCGGCGACGAAGTCATCGAGGTGGCCGAGCTGCTCGGCGCGGGCGTCGCCAAGGCACTGCTGGGCAAGGCCGCGCTTCCGGACGACCTGCCGTACGTGACCGGCGCGATCGGCCTGCTCGGCACGCGTCCGAGCTTCGAGATGATGATGGAGTGCGACACGCTGCTGATCGTCGGCTCGCGCTTTCCGTATTCGGAGTTCCTGCCCGAGGAAGGGCAGGCACGCGGCGTGCAGATCGATCTCGACGCGCGCATGCTTGCCATCCGCTATCCGACCGAAGTCAATCTCGTCGGCGACAGCCGGCTCACGCTGCGCGCGCTGATTCCGCTGCTGCGTCGCAAGCAGGAGCGGAGCTGGCGCCAGGGGATCGAGAAGAACGTCGCCGAGTGGTGGCAGGTGCTGGAGGCGCGCGCGATGAGCCCCGCCGAGCCGATCAATCCGCAGCGCGTGTTCTGGGAGCTGTCGCCGCGCCTGCCCGAGCGCTGCATCCTGTCCTCCGATTCCGGCACGTCCGCCGCGTGGTATGCGCGCGACCTGCGCATGCGCCCGGGCATGATGGCCTCGCTTTCGGGCGGGCTCGCGACGATGGGCTGCGGTGTGCCGTACGCGATCGCGGCGAAGTTCGCGTATCCCGATCGCGTCGCGATCGCTCTCGTCGGCGACGGCGCGATGCAGATGAACGGCAATTCCGAGCTGGTCACCATCGCCGATTACTGGAAGCGCTGGTCCGATCCGCGCCTCATCGTGCTCGTGCTGAACAATCGCGATCTCAATATGGTGACCTGGGAGCAGCGCGTGCTCGCCGGCGATCCGAAGTTCGACGCCGCGCAGCACGTGCCGGATTTTCCGTATGCGCGCTACGCGGAAATGCTTGGCCTCAAAGGCATCCGCGTCGAGCGGCCGGAGCAGATCGCACCCGCCTGGGACGAAGCGCTGTCGGCACGGCAGCCGGCATTGATCGAGGCAATCGTCGATGCGGACGTGCCGCCGCTGCCGCCGCACCTCACATTGGCGCAGGCGCGCGCGTTCACGGCGGCGCTGCTGAAAGGCGATACCGACACGCGCGGCATCATCCGCGAGACGGCCCGGCAGGTGCTCGACGCCGTGCTGCCCGGCCGCGGCAAGCATGGCGCGTGACGCGCACGCGGATGCTTCCGCGCGCATCGCCAACGCGCGCGTCGAGGCGTTCCGCATTCCGACGGACGCGCCCGAGTCGGACGGCACGCTCGAATGGGACGCGACGACGCTCGTGCTCGTTACGCTGGATGCCGGCGGCGTCGAGGGCATCGGCTACACCTATGCCGATCGCGCGACCCCAGTGCTCGCCGCGGAAATACTGGTGCCGCTCGTCATCGGGCGCGATGCATTCGACGCCGGCGGGATCCGCGACACGCTGATCCGCGCGATCCGCAATCTCGGCCGCGCCGGCATCGCGGCCATGGCGATCTCGGCGTTCGACAACGCGCTCTGGGATCTCCGCGGCAAGCTGCTGGGCGTATCCGTGCTCGATCTGATCGGCGCCGCGCGCGAGCGCGTTCCGGTGTACGGCAGCGGCGGCTTCACCTCCTACAACGAATCGCGTCTCGCCGACCAGCTCGGCGCCTGGGCGGCGGACGGCATCGCACGCGTCAAGATGAAAGTCGGCCGTGACGCGGCGCGCGACCCGAAGCGCGTCGCGATGGCGAGAGAAGCGATCGGCGCCGATTGCGAGCTGTTCGTCGACGCCAACGGCGCCTATTCGCGCAAGCAGGCGCTGGCCATGGCCGACGTTTTCGCCGGCGAAGATGTGGCCTGGTTCGAGGAGCCGGTTTCGTCCGACGATCTCGCAGGCCTCCGGCTTCTGCGCGATCGCGCACCGGCGGGCATGGACATCAGCGCCGGCGAATACGGCTACGACTCGCGCTACTTCCGCCGCATGCTGGAGGCGGGCGCCGTCGACGTGCTGCAGGCGGACGCGACACGCTGCCTCGGCATCAGCGGTTTCATCGAAGCCGCCGCGCTCTGCGCCGCCGCTTCGCTGCCGCTCTCCGCGCACTGCGCACCGGCGTTGCACGCGCAACCCGCCTGCGCGCTCGCCTGCGTGCGACACATCGAATACTTCCACGACCACGCGCGCATCGAAACGATGCTGTTCGACGGTGCGCCGCGTCCGGCCGCGGGTTTCATCGCGCCGGATCGCTCGCGGCCCGGTCTCGGCCTCGATTTCAAGCGTGCCGACGCGGCTCGCTTCGCGCTATGACTCCGGTGCTCGCGCTGACCGATCCCGAGCCGCGCCGGCGCGCGCCGGACGTCGATGCGGGCGCGCTCGCCGCCGAGCTCGGCAAGCGCATCGAAGGCGAAGTGCGCTTCGATGCGGGCAGCCGCGCGCTCTACGCCACCGATGCCTCGAACTACAGGCAGGTGCCAATCGGGGTGGTCGTGCCACGCACGCGCGATGACGTCGTTGCGGCCATGGAAACCTGCCGTCGTTTCGGCGCGCCGTTCCTGTCACGCGGCGGCGGCACGAGCCTCGCGGGCCAGTGCTGCAATGTCGCGGTCGTCGTCGACTACAGCAAATACCTCAATCGCATCGTCTCGATCGATGCCGCCGCGCGACGCGCGCGCGTCGAGCCCGGCTGCGTGCTCGACGATCTGCGCGGCGCGGCCGAGCGCTTCCATCTCACCTTCGCACCCGACCCCTCGACGCACACGCACAACACCCTCGGCGGCATGATCGGCAACAACTCCTGCGGCGTGCACTCGGTCATGGGCGGCAAGACCGTCGACAACATCGAGAGGCTGCGCGTTATCACGTATGACGGCATCGAGTTCGAGGCGGGTGCGACCAGCGAGGAGGAATACGCGCGCATCGCTGCGGCCGGCGGCCGTCGCGCCGAAATCTATGCCGCGCTGCGTGCACTGCGCGACCGCTATGCCGATGAGATCCGCGCGCGCTTTCCGGACATTCCGCGTCGCGTCTCCGGCTACAACCTCGACGCGCTGCTGCCCGAGAATGGTTTTCACATCGCACGCGCGCTGGTCGGCAGCGAAGGCACCTGCGTCGCGGTGCTCGAAGCGGAATGTCGGCTCGTGCCGAGCCCGCCGGCCCGCTCGCTGCTCGTGCTCGGCTATCGCGACGTGTTCGCCGCCGCCGATCACGTGACGGAAATTCTCGAATACGGCCCGATCGGGCTCGAAGGCATCGACGACCGGCTCATCGATGACATGAAGGCGATCGGCCTGCATCCGCGCGATGTCGATCTGCTGCCGGAAGGCCGCGGCTGGCTGCTGGTCGAACTCGGCGGCGAGACGCGTGAGGAATCCGACGCGCACGCGCGACGGCTGATGGATGCGCTCCGCGGGCGCGACGACGCGCCGTCGCTGCGGCTGTACGCCGAGCCATCCGAGGAGGCGCGGATCTGGCAGGTGCGTGGCGCCGGACTCGGCGCCACCGCGCACGTCCCGAACAAGCGCATCACCTGGGAGGGGTGGGAGGATGCGGCGGTACCGCCCGCAAGGCTCGGCGCGTACCTTCGCGACTTCCGCGCGCTCCTGGAACGTTACGGATACGAGGGCGATCTCTACGGCCACTTCGGCCAGGGCTGCGTGCACACGCGCATCGATTTCGATCTCGAGACGCGGCGCGGCATCGACACCTACCGTGCGTTCATCGATGACGCGGCCGATCTCGTCGTGCGTTACGGAGGATCGCTTTCCGGCGAGCACGGCGACGGCCAGTCGCGCGCCGCGCTTCTGCCGAAGATGTTCGGGCCGACGCTGGTGCGCGCGTTCGCCGAGTTCAAGGCGATCTTCGATCCGGAAGGCCGCATGAATCCCGGCAAGGTCGTCGATGCGTACCAGCCAACCGACAACCTGCGCATCGGCACCGGTTACGCTCCGCCGGCGACGCAGACGCACTTCGGCTATCCCCGTGACGCCGGCAGCTTCGCGCGTGCGGTGCTGCGCTGCGTCGGCGTCGGCGAGTGCCGGCGGCACGGCGGCGGGACGATGTGCCCGAGCTACCGCGCGACGCGCGAAGAGCGCCATTCGACGCGCGGCCGCGCGCGCATGCTGTTCGAGATGCAGCGCCGCGAGATCGTGCGCGGCGGCTGGCGCGACGACGCGGTGCGCGCGTCGCTCGATCTCTGCCTTGCCTGCAAGGGCTGCAAGCACGACTGTCCCGTGTCGGTTGACATGGCGACCTACAAGGCGGAATTTTTGTCGCACTACCATCACCGACGCCTGCGTCCGCGCGCCGCCTATGCGATGGGCGGCATCCGCACGTGGGCGAGGCTCGCGTCGCGCGCGCCGCGGCTGGTCAATGCGCTGACGCACGCGGCGCCGACCGCGGCGCTGTTCAAGGCCATCGGCGGTCTCGCGCCCGAGCGCGAGGTTCCACGCTTCGCCGAGGAGACCTTCGTCGCCGGCTTTCGTGCGCGCACGCCACGCGCGCCGGCGCGCGGCCCACGCGTGATTCTCTGGCCGGACACGTTCACGAATCATTTTCTGCCAGCGCGCGGCCATGCGGCCGTCGCCGTGCTCGAAGCGGCGGGATTCGACGTTGAGCTGCCGGCGCGGCCGCTCTGCTGCGGGCGGCCGCTCTACGACTTCGGCTGGCTCGATCGCGCCAGGCGGCGCTGGATCGAAATCCTCGACGCGATGCGCGAGCCGATCCGCGCCGACGTGCCGATCGTCGGCCTCGAGCCGAGCTGCGTGTCGGCGTTCCGCGACGAGCTTGTGAATCTCCTGCCGCACGACGAGGACGCGATGCGCCTCTCAAGGCAGGTGTTCACGCTGGCCGAGCTGCTCGGCGAGAGCGGCTGGCATCCGCCGCAGCTCTCGCGCAAGGCCATCGTGCACGGCCACTGCCACCACAAGGCGATCATGGCGATGAGCGCGGACATCGCGCTGTTCGACGCGCTCGGGCTCGACTGGACACTGCTCGACGACGGCTGCTGCGGCCTTGCCGGATCGTTCGGCTTCGAGCGTGGCAAGTACGACGTGTCGATGGCGATCGGCGAAGCGGCCCTGTTGCCGGCGGTGCGTGCCGCCGAACCCGACACGCTGATCCTCGCCGACGGATTCAGCTGCCGCGAGCAGATCGCGCACGCGACCGGACGCACCGCGCTGCACCTTGCCGAGGCAATCGCGCTGGCGCTCGGCGGACCTGACAGAGGAGGAACCGGGCCATGACCATCGGCAAACGGCGCTGGGCGATCGCGGAAGGCTACATTCCTTCGGACGGCGGCGAGGGCGGCGACCGCCGCTTCGTGAGCCACGAAACCGTGTGTCTCTTCAACGCGGGCGATGCGCCGGCGCATGTCGTGTTGATGCTGTACTTCGCCGACCGCGAGCCCGCGGGGCCTTATCGCGTCGAAGTCGGCGCGAGGCGAACGCGCCACGTGCGCTTCAACGACCTCGACCAGCCCGAACGCGTGCCGCGCGAGACCGACTATGCCTGCACCATCGAATCGGACGTGCCGATCGTCGTGCAGCACACACGGCTCGACTCGCGCCGCGCGGACCTCGCCTTGATGAGCACCATGGCCTTCGCCCAGGATTGAGGCGGGTCATTGCTGTGCCGTCTCGCCGTATTTTTCCTGCTGCGAGCAGGCGGATGCGAGCCGTAGCCGCGCGGACCGCGTTCGCTCTGCCCCGGTGCTACGCTGCGCGCCATGGACGATGTCACTCAGTTGCTGCGGCGCTGGTCCGCCGGCGACGGCGCCGCGCTCGATCGCGTGCTGCCGCTGGTGTACGACGAGCTGCGCCTGCTCGCCGCGCGGCAGCTTTCCGGCGAGAGGCGCGATCACACGCTGCAGGTCACCGGGCTCGTGAACGAGGCATACCTGCGCCTCAGCGGCCAGGATCGCGGCTGGACCGATCGCCGCCATTTCCTGGTGATCGCCTCGATGATGATGCGTCGCGTGCTGGTCGATCACGCACGCCGGCAGGCCGCGGGCAAGCGTCCCGGCGGCGAGCGCCTGTCGATCGAGGAAGTCGACCTTGTGACCGACACCGACATCGATCTGCTCGCGCTCGACGCCGCGCTGACGCGGCTCGGCGTCATCGACGCGCGCCAGGCCGAGATCGTGCAGCTGCGCTATTTCGGCGGGCTCGATATCGACGAGACCGCGCGTGCGCTCGATCTCTCCGTGTCGACCGTGACGCGCGAATGGCGCACGGCGCGCGCGTGGCTCCGGCGCGAGCTCGGCGACTGACGCCGGCCCGCGACGCACATCAGCCGCCGGCTTCGGCGCGATCCGGCGCTTGCGTCTTCGCAAGGCCCGCCCGGATCTCCGCGCGCAGCTCCGCGTAGGCGTTCGGATCGACCGCGTCAAGCACCGCGGCTGCCCTGGCCCAGGTCTTTGCGGCTTCGCCCGGATGTTTTTCGGCGAGCTGCGTCTCGGCGAGCGTCCCGAGCGCGGCGGCGTAGTAGCCGGGGTCCATGCCGCTCGCGGTTTCGGCCGCGGCGGCGATGCCGGGCAGCACGCGCTCGATCAGCGCCTTCGCCTCTGCGACGTGGCCGTTGCGTACCTGGAGCGTCGCGAGGTTCGAGAGCGTCGTGAGATAGAGCCAGTGCGATTCGCCGACGCTCTGCCGCGCCACGTCCGCCGCACGCCGGTATGTGGCGAACGCTTCGTCCAGCGCGCCGGACTGCGATAGCGTCACCGCGAGATTGTTCAGCACGCCGACGAGGTTCAGCCCGGGGCCGACCAGCCGCTCGTAATCGGCGGCGAGCGCGCGGTAGATCGGCACGGCACGTTGGGGGTCGCGCTTGCCGACGATCATCGCGACGGCGAAGCGGTTGGCCAGCACGCGCGGATCGTCCGGTCCGTAGACACGCTCGGCCAGGGCGAGCGCTTCCTCGGCCATCGCGTTCGCCTGGTCCAGGTCGCCGCCCGCGTCGAACGCGGTCGCGAGCGCGCGGTCCACCTGCATCAGCAGGCGCTCCGGCACGTGCGGGCGCGCGAGCAGCTCGGTGCGGATCGACCCAAGCTCGCTGCGGCTTCGCGCGAGCGGGATGTCGAGCAGGTTGACGTGATTGTGCAGGGCGCGAATGCGCAGCCGCGCGATCTCGTCCGCGTGATCGCCAGCATCACTGCGCAGCAGTGCGATCGCTTCCTCGTCGGCCGCGATCGAGGCCGCCGTGCTCCGTCCCGTGCTGAGAGCGGCGCCGATCTCCGCCAGCACTTCGGCGCGCTCCACCGCGCTCGCCGGCGCGAGCAGCGACTGCGCCTGCTTGAGCAGCGGCAGCGCCGCTTCGCCGAGGCCGAG
>CBINBI010000064.1:0-19832 GCA_966248875.1 uncultured Rhodanobacteraceae bacterium | reverse complement strand
AGCGGACGGTCGCCGACGACACCGGCGGCCTCGATCCGGCCGAATGCGCGGGCCCGGGCGCGGATCCGCCCGCCGGACCGCGCCACGAGGCCGCGAACGCCAGTACCATTACGGCCCCGCCGTTTTCACGCGCCCGGAGCCTCTTCCGCTCATGCCATTCATCGACCTGCTGCCGCCCGAGCGGGTGCGGACGGATCTCGTAGCGTCCGACAAGGCGAGCCTGATCGCTCGCCTCGCCGAACTCCTGGCGAGCGAGGGCGACGCGACCACGGTACGCGCTGCTCTCGAAGCGCGCGAGCGGCTCGGCTCGACGGGCCTCGGGCATGGCGTCGCGATTCCGCACGGCAGGAGCGCAGCGCTCGCCGAAGCGCGGGCCGCCTTCGTGCGCCTCGCCAGCCCGGTCGATTTCGGCGCCGGCGACGGCCAGCCGGTCGATCTGATCGCCGCGCTGATCGTGCCCGAGCACTTCACCGACCAGCACCTGAAGCTGCTCGCCGAGCTGGCCGAGATCTTCTCCGACGCCCACCTGACCGAAGCGCTGCGCCACGCGCCTGACGCGACCGCGTTGCGGGAAGAGCTGCGCCGGGCGCGGGCGGAGCATTAGACGAGGAGAACACCGTTCCGTGCCGCCGAGCCGGCGTGGTCACCGTCCTTGCACTGTGGCAGTCTGACCTTACCTGACGGCCGCCTGACCCGCGCGGCCGCGGATCCTGGATCATGGAAAAACTCTCCGCACGCCAGCTGTTCGACGCCGTCTCGGAGCGCATGGGGCTCCGCTGGGTGGCCGGCATGCGCGGCGAGAACCGCATGTTCGAGCCCGGCGGCGCGGAGGCGCGGCGGCCTTCGCTGGTGGGGTATCTCAACATCATCTACCCGAACCGCGTGCAGATCATCGGCACCGAGGAGCTCAACTACCTCGACAGCCTCGACTCGCGCCAGCGCTGGGAAACGATCGCCAAGATCATCGCCTACCACCCGACGGCGCTGGTCGTGACCAAGGACCAGACGATCCCGGCTGACCTGCGCCAGGCCGCGGAAGAATCGCAGACGCCGCTCTGGATCAGCTCCAAGCGCGGCCACGAGCTCCTGACCTATCTCCAGTACCACCTCGCGCGCTCGCTGGCGCGGCAGGTGACGCTGCACGGCGTGCTGATGGAGGTCTACTCGATCGGCGTCCTCATCACCGGCGAGAGCGGCACCGGCAAGAGCGAGCTTGCACTGGAGCTGATCACGCGCGGACACCGTCTGGTCGCCGACGATGCGCCGGAGTTCACGCTGATCGCGCCGGACGTGATCGACGGCAACTGTCCGGAGATGCTGCGCGATCTCCTCGAAGTGCGCGGCCTCGGCGTGCTCAACGTGCGCGAGATGTTCGGGCAGACGGCCGTCAAGCCGTCAAAGTACCTGCGCCTCATCGTCCACTTGAAGCCTCAGAAGCTCGACATGCCGATCGGCGACGGCATGGCGCGCCTGACCGGCGACGTCGGCTATCGCGAGGTGCTGGACGTGAAGATTCCCTGCATCACGATCCCGGTGGCGCCGGGCCGCAACATCGCGGTCCTTGCCGAAGCGGCCGTGCGCAGCCATATGCTGAAGACCAAGGGATTCGATCCCGCGCAGACCTTCATCGACCGCCAGGCGCACCAGCTGCGCCGGTTGCCTCCATGGTAGACACCGACACCCTCGCCGGCGGCACGACCGCGACCGCAAAGCCCGGGGCGGACGCGCCGACGGAGCTGATCATCGTCAGCGGCCTGTCCGGCTCGGGCAAGACCGTGGCGCTGCGCACGCTCGAGGACCTCGGCTACTACTGCGTCGACAACCTTCCCGCCGCGCTGATGCCGGCTTTCGTGCAGGCGATCTCGCAGAGCACCGCGGGGCTGCACCACAAGCTTGCCGTCGGCGTCGACGTGCGCAATCGCGCCGAGAACCTGAGCCGCCTGCCGGAGATCCTCGCCGAGCTCGCGCAATCGGACATCGCGTACCGGCTCGTCTTCCTCGACACGCGCGACGACGTGCTGATCAAGCGCTATTCGGAAACACGACGGCGCCATCCGCTGTCGGCCGAGGGCCTCAGCCTCGCCGAGGCGATCGCGACGGAGCGCCGCCTGCTGCGGCCGATGCTCGCGATCGCCGACCGCGTGGTCGACACCAGCGATCTCAACGTGCACCAGCTGCGGCGCCTCATCATCACCGAGATGGGCCTCGCGGCCGGCGGCCTCACGCTGCTGTTCGAGTCGTTCGCGTACCGGCGCGGTGTGCCCACCGACGCCGATTTCGTGTTCGACGCGCGCTGCCTGCCGAACCCGCACTGGGAAGCGCGCCTGCGCCCGCTTTCGGGCAAGGATGTGCCTGTGCGTGAATGGCTGGAAGCGAAGACCGACGTCATCGCGTTCCGCGACGACCTCGCGCGCTTCCTCGACACCTGGCTGCCCCGCTTCGAAGCCGAAGGCCGCAGCTACGTCACCATCTGCATCGGCTGCACCGGGGGCCGTCACCGCTCGGTCTACCTCGCTGAGCAGCTCGCCGAGCATTTCAGGGTGACGCACCGGCAGGTGCTGAGCTATCACAGGGAGTTGGAATGAGCACGGCCGGAATACGGGATTCGGGATTCGGGATTCGGAAGAGCGGATCGCTCACGCCGGACAGTATCCCGCTTTGCCGAATCCCCAATCCCGAATCCCCAATCCCGGCTTCACCATGAGCGTCGGCGTCCTCCTCCTCACGCACGAATCGATGGGCGCGGCGCTCGTGTCGGCGGCGAAGCACGTGCTCGGCAAGCTGCCGCTGCCGGTCGATGTGCAGGAAGTCGCGGCGAACGCGGATCCGGAGCAGACGCTGCGCGACGCGGCCGCACGCGCGCGCGAGCTGGACGGCGGCGACGGCGTGCTCGTGCTGTCCGATCTCTACGGCGCGACGCCGTGCAATGTCGCCAACCGCCTGCCGACGCTGGGCGTGCACATGCACTGCGTCTCGGGCCTCAATCTGCCGATGCTGCTGCGCGTGCTCAACTATCCCGAGCAGTCGCTCGATGAGCTCGCGCAGACGGCGGCCAGCGGCGGGCGCGGAGGGATTTTCGTGGATACGCCCTAGAAACCGGAATGGAGGCCCGGAGTGGAGAAGACGCACGGTCGTCCCCATTCCTGTCACCCGTTCCCGATCTCGTGAAAGGTACGCATGCTCGAAAGGGACATCACGATCAGCAATCGCCTCGGCCTGCACGCGCGCGCATCGGCCAAGCTCGTCCAGGCGCTGCACCCATTTCAGGCGACGACGCTGATCGCCTACCGCGGCAAGGAAGTCAACGCAAAGAGCATCATGGGCGTGATGATGCTCGCAGCCGGGCTCGGCGCGCAGGTTCGGCTGCGCGCCGACGGGCCCGACGAGGAAGCGGCCATGGCGGCCATGGTCGACCTCTTCGAGCGCAAGTTCGACGAAGAGCAATAGCGGTTCCCCCTCTCCCGCTCGCGGGAGAGGCCGGGTGAGGATCCGTCCGGAGCGAAGCGCTTCGATCCGCGCTCCGGCAATGGCGACTCAGGCTTGCCTCACCCTCACCCTCTTCCGGCGTCGGGAGAGGCGAATGACATGGCATCCGGCGGAGCGAGGCGGGAAGCAACGTGCGATTCACACTCACAGGCACCGGCGCCGCACGCGGCATGGCTCTCGGGCGCGCTCGCCTGGAGCAGCCGAGCCGCCACGTAATTGACGAGCGGCCGCTCGCCGCCGACGAAGTCGATGCCGAAGTCGCGCGGCTCACTCGCGCGCTCGAGCTGGCGCGGGCCGAGCTCGCCGCGTTGCGCGAGAAGCTGCACGGTGCGCTCGCGCACGAAGTCGGCGACTTCATCGACGCGCACAGCCTGATCCTCGCCGACCGCGAGCTCGTCGCAGGGCTCACCGACCTGATCCGCATCGGCCGCGTCCGCGCCAGCGCCGCGCTCAAGATGCAGCGCGACAGGCTGGTGGCGGTGTTCGAGGCGATGGACGATCCATACCTGCGCGGCCGCAAGGAGGACATCGACCACGTCATCGGCCGCGTGCAGGCGGCGCTCGTGCGCGAGTCGAGCGCCGAGGAGCGCAAGCTGGCCGCGCGCGTCGGCGAGATCCTGGTCAGCGACATCGTCGCGCCGTCCGAGCTGGTGCCGCTGGCCGAGAACGGCGTGCTCGGCGTCGTGCTGACGTCAGGCAGCCCGCTCTCGCACAGCGCGATCCTGGCTCGCTCGCTGCGCCTGCCGATGATCGTCGCCGCGCACGAGGCCCTCTCGCACATCCAGGATGACGATCTGATCCTGATCGACGGCGAGCGCGGCGAAGTCGTCGTCCATCCGACCGCCCAGGACATCGCCCGCTACCGCGCGTGGCAGCGCGAAGTCGTCCAGCGCGGCAAGCGCCTCGCGCTGCTGCGCGACGCCGAGACGAAGACGCGCGACGGCGTGCCGATCCTGCTCTACGCGAATGCGGAGCTGCCGGCCGACATCGCGCAGGCGCGCGCCTGCGGCGCGGCCGGCGTGGGCCTGTACCGCACCGAATTCCTGTTCCTGCAACGCAAGGAGCTTCCAGGCGAGGAAGAGCAGTTCCTCGCCTACCGAGACCTCGTGCTCGGCATGGGCGGGCTGCCTGTCACGATACGCACGCTCGATCTCGGCGCCGACAAGGCCGACTCGACCGGCCTCGTGCTCGACGACGAGGACAACCCGGCGCTCGGCGTGCGCGGCGTGCGGCTCTCGCTGCGCCGGCCGCAGATCCTGATCATCCAGTTGCGCGCGATCCTGCGCGCTTCGGCGTATGGCCCGGTTCGCGTGCTCGTGCCGATGGTCTCGACCGCGGAAGAAATGGCAAGCGTGCGGCATCTGCTCGGCGAATGCGCGCGCGACCTGCGCTCGGCTGGCCACGAGATCGCCGAGCGTGTCGAGCTCGGCGCGATGATCGAAGTGCCGGCCGCGGCCATCGCCCTCCGCGGCATGATCAAGAAGCTCGATTTCATCGCGATCGGCACCAATGACCTGGTCCAGTACACGCTGGCGGTGGACCGCAACAACGACCAGCTGGCGAATCTCTATGATCCGCTGCATCCGGCGATCCTTAAGCTGCTCGCCGAGACGATTGCGACCGCCAACCGCGCCGGACGGCACGTCACGCTCTGCGGCGAGATGGCCGGCGACACGCGCTATACCGGGCTCCTGCTCGCGCTCGGCCTCACCGAGTTCAGCATGCACCCCGGCCTGCTGCTCGAAGTGCGCGAGGCGGTCAACGCGTTCGACCGTTCGCAGCTGCTCGCCGAAGCGAAACCGCTGCTGCGCGCGGTCACGCGCGAAGGCATCCTGCACGTGCTCGAACGGCTGAAGCACTGCGCGGCGCCGCCGGCGCAGACCGACCCGCCGACATAGAGGCACCAACGGCCTTTTGCGATACTGACGACGGGACATCCGCCACCGCAACCGCATCCGGCCAGCGCCGTTCGATGCATCCTCCACTCAAGACGCGATCCATGACCGAACCGCGCCTGCCCCTCGTTTCCGGACACGTCACTGCACAGGTTTCCGCGTTCGCCGAACGCTTCGCACGCCGCGAGCCGTTCCGCCACGTCGTCATCGATGATTTCTTCGCGGCGGACTACGCAGACCGGCTGCTCGCCGAGTTCCCGGCGTTCGAGCGCGGCAACGCCCGCAACGAAAACGGCAAGCTGGGCAACAAGTCGACCGTCGAAAAGATCCGCGGGCTCGGCCCCGCGTACGTCGCGCTCGACGACCTCGCGCGCTCGCCCGAACTGCTCGACTTGATCGGACGCATCACCGGCATTCCGGACCTGCTCTACGACCCCTGGTACTTCGGCGGCGGCACGCACGAGAACCTGAGCGGACAGGATCTCGACCCGCACGTCGATTTCAACCGTCATCCGGTCGAGAACTGGCACCGGCGCCTGAATCTCATCGTCTATCTCAACCGCGAATGGGACGAGGCCTGGGGCGGCTCGCTGGAGCTGCACTCCGATCCCCGCTCGTCCGACGACCGCGTCACGCTGATCACGCCGCTTTACAACCGCTGCGTGATCTTCGAGACCACCGAGACGAGCTGGCACGGATTCAGCCGCATCGCGGCGCCGGAATGGGGAGGTGCGCTCTCGCGCAAGTCCGTCGCGCTGTATTTCTACACGCGCGAGCGGCCCGCCGAGGAGCTTGCCGACCCGCATTCGACGATTTATGTCGAGCGGCCGCTGCCGGAGCGGTTCCGGCCCGGCATGATGCTCGAGGCTGCCGATGTGGAGGAGATCCGCGCGCTGCTCGCGCGCCGCGACCAGCACAACCAGCGCTTGTATCGCGAGATCACGCAGCTCATGGCGCAGCTCGCATCTTCGCGCGCAGCGCTCCAGACCGGTGCCGTCGGCCGGCTGTACCATCTTGCGAGGCGCGTGATGGCTCGCCTTCAGCGTTGACTCGTGCCCGGCGAAGCGAAGCGCCGTTCATGACGTCTGCCAAGCGCGGCGTCGGAGCTCGCCGATCATGGACGGGGCACGTCGCGCTCTGGCTCATGCACGGCCGATGGCCTCTTTCACGCGCACGATCGCCGAACGGACCAAGCGGGAGACGATACGTCTCCTGACACTCTCTTCGGGGCCGAGTCCCCGCGCGTACACAGCCTTCTCGCAGGCCTCCGGCGTCAGGACGGCCATCATGTGCGTCGGCGTCAGCTCGCCTTTCCGGAAAGCTGCTTCGTCGAAGGCGTGCACGCGATCGATGAAACCGCGATCCCACTCGGCGTCTGCGTCGAAGTTGGGTCCGAACGATCGATCGACGAACAGGTCGATGACGTTCGCGAAGCCGACGAAAAGGTGAAATTCGAAGCGCTGGAGCAAAAGGGGAAGGATGTCCTGCGCGCGGATGCCCTCGAATCCCTCGCCGGAGCAGTCCCAGTTGCGGTAGGCGTGCTCGTAGCGGCCGAGCTGGCGGTTGTAGCGGTAATCATGTGGCAACTCGCGCCAGAATCTCTGCACGGCGGCGAGGGCCTCCGGCCATCGCTGATGACCATTCCGGCCGATGATGTCGCTGACCACGAAACAGCCGCCGGTCGCGAGGCTGCGCTTGACCTCGTCGAACAGGCCTTCGAGATTGAGGACGTGGTGCAGTGACTGATTCGCCATCACCGCGTCGTATTGCTTCGCAGCGCGCCACTGGTTGAAGTCACCTTCGACAGGAACGATGTGCTCTGCCACACCCTCGCGCTGCGCCATCGCAAGGCCGCGCTCGAGCATGCGCTGATTCAGGTCGACGCACTCGACGGTGAAGCGCTCGATGCCGGCCTTGCGCAGCAGTCGCGCCACGCGAATCTCCGTGTCGCAATTGCCCGCACCGAGGCTCAGAAAAATCGGCGCGGCCGTCCCGCGCCTGCGCGCGCTCTCGCCCAGATATTTTGCGAAGAACTCGTCGGGATTCGAAAAGCCGAGTTCCTCCAGCATTGGCCGCAGATGCTTGTTCGACCAGTAGTGAAAGATCGGCGGCAGCTCGTGTACGTCGGCAACGTCTTCATAGATTTCCGTCTCCGCGGCAAGCTTTTCTTCGTAACCCGTGTCGCGCGAACACTTCGCCAGGCCACGGCGCAGATACGCGTAAAGATCCCGCGCGATCGGAATCGAATTCTTGATGTCCCGGGCGGCGTCGTAGAGATAACCCATCGTCGCGTGCAGTGCGGTGCGCTCGATCTTTCGCGTGAGCGAATGCGGCAGCCACCCCGCTCACTGCAGTGATGCAGACCGGAGGCTAGCCGCAGGAGTTCCGTGTGTACAGCGCGAGCCACTTCTCGATCGGGGTCCGATTTCGAAGAGATGACCGTCTCGCCCTCGCCGCACGGGCTATCGTCCGCGCGCGAGGCCCCGCATAATCCGCGCGCCCCATCGAGAGCCGCGCAATGGCCGAAGCCGCCCGCCCCGACAAGACCGCTCGCGCGCTGCGCCTGCTCTCCGAGGCGATCGAGTCCGGCCGGCTTGGCGCGGTGAAGCGGCTCGTCAACACGCTCGCGCCGGCCGAGATCGGCAATCTGCTCGAATCGCTGCCGCCGGATCAGCGTGCGATCGTCTGGGGTCTGACCGATCCCGAGGACGACGGCGAGATTCTCGTCCACGTCGGCGACGACGTGCGCGAGGACCTGCTGCGCGCCATGGATCCCGACGAGATCGTCGCCGCGGCCGAGACGCTCGACATCGACGACCTCGCCGAGCTCATGGGCGACCTGCCGGACACAGTCGCCGACGAAGTCCTGAAGTCGATGCAGCGCGAGGACCGCGAGCGCCTCGAGT
Source organism: uncultured Rhodanobacteraceae bacterium (assembly GCA_966248875.1). GTDB lineage: Bacteria > Pseudomonadota > Gammaproteobacteria > Xanthomonadales > Rhodanobacteraceae > Dokdonella_A. Next base: position 11,545 of record CBINBI010000064.1, on the reverse strand, counting down.
ACATGCTGACGTACGACGAGGACACGGCCGGCCGCCTGCTGAATCCGGATCTCGTCACCGTGCGCGCCGATGTCACGGTGGACGTCGTGCTGCGCTACCTGCGCCAGCGCGGCGAGCTGCCCGAGCAGTCGCATCATCTCTACGTGGTCAACCGCCGGCGTCAGTACCAGGGCCGCATTCCGTTCGCGCAGCTGCTCATCGCCGATCCCGCGACGCCGGTGAACCAGCTGATGGATATCGAGCAGCCGGCGATCAACGCGCACACTCGGGTGGCCGAGGTCGCGCAGCAGTTCGCCGACCACGACTGGGTCTCGGCGCCCGTAGTCGACGACAACAACGTGCTGCTCGGCCGCATCACCGTCGATGACGTCATCGACGTCATCCGCGAGCAGGCCGAGCACCGCGCGATGAGCGCCGCGGGCCTCGACGAGGACGAGGATCTCTTCTCGCCGGTGCGCAAGGCGGCGCGGCGCCGTGCCGTCTGGCTCGGCGTCAACCTGCTGACGGCGTTCCTCGCGACGCGCGTGATCGATCAGTTCGAGCGCGTGATCGCCGAAGTCGTGACCGTCGCCGTGCTGATGCCGATGGTGGCGAGCATGGGCGGCATCGCCGGCACGCAGGTGGTGACGCTGATGGTGCGCGCGCTCGCGCTCGGCCAGGTCGGCTTCTCGAACGCGCTGCCGCTGCTGCGCAAGGAGATTCTCGTCGCGGTCGCGAACGGCCTGCTGTTCGCGCTGGTCATCGGCCTGGGTCTCTACGCGCTCTACCGCAACACCTGGCTCGCGGTCGCGTTCGGTGGCGCGATCGTCATCAATCTGCTCGCGGCGGCGCTCGCCGGCGTGGCCATTCCGCTGTTCCTGAAGCGCATGTCGATCGACCCCGCGCTCGCCGGCGGCGTGATCCTGACCACCATCACCGATTGCTGCGGATTCGCGTCGTTCCTGGGACTTTCGACGCTGCTGCTGCTGCGCTGAGATCCGCTCAGCGGCGCTGCTCGGCGAGCGTCAGCGCCACCTTGTCGCGGAGATAGACCGGCAGCACCCTCTCGGCCGCGACGCCCTGTCCCGCCGCCGCCAGCGGTGCCGCGATGCGCGCGATGTCGGCCGCCTGCGGATGACGCTCGCCCTCCGCCCAGCGCGGCGGCGCAGGCAGCGCCTTTTCGATCGCGTCGCGATAGCTCGACCAGCCGGTGCCGATGACGCTCACCGCGCCGGAGACGCGGCCATGCAGCGCATCGGCCGGCCCCACGGTTTCGGCGCCGACCGCCTCGATGCGATCGCCCGCCCGACGGTACACGCCCGCATAGACCTCGCCCATGCGGGCATCGATCACCGCGAGCACGTCGGCGCCGTCGTCGGGCGCCTGCATCGCGAGCGCGGCGAGCGACGACACCGGCACGACCGGAATGCCCAGCGCAAGCGCGATGCCCTGCGCCGCCGAGATCGCGAGTCGCACGCCGGTGAACGCGCCGGGCCCGCGCCCGACGGCGAGCGCATCGAGATCGGCACGCGCGAGGCCGGCTTCGGCGAGCACGTCCTCGCACATCGGCAGCAGCAGCTCGGCATGCCGGCGCGGAGCCAGCTCGCTGCGCGCGACGAGCCGATCGCCGGCGAGCAGCGCGACGGAGCAGGATTCGGTCGCGGTTTCGATCGCGAGGAGGTTCATCGCGCGATTCTATAGGGTTTGCGCGTCGTCACCGCGACTTCGCGACTTTCGTCCGCGAAGCGTGGGGTCTGACGTCTTCGGCCCGCCGGACTCGATGCGCTCGGCTTCGATATCTCGGGAACGTCACGGCAGCTCGCCCGCCGAATGCGGATCGATCGAATACGGATGCGTCGTCACCAGAAACCCTGGCTGCCGCTTCACGCGCTCGATCCACGCCACCACGTTCGCATGATCGTCGAGCGGCAGTTTCGCCTCGCCGGCGCGGCTGACGTAGGCGAACAGCGACATGTCCGCTACCGTATAGATGTCGCCGGCGATGAATTCGCGCCGCGCCAGCTCGCGATCGAGAATGCCGAGCGCCTTCAGCGAAGCCGCACGGCGCGATTCGACGAGCTCGCGCGGACGGCGCGCGTCCTTGCCGGTCATGACCCAGTGCCGCAGCGTACCGATCGCGGGTTCGACGTAATTGCCCTCGAACGACAGCCACTGGTGCACCTTTGCCCGTTCGTAACGATCGGAAGGAAGGTACGGCGTATCCTCGGCGAGAAAGACGAGGATCGCGTTAGATTCTGCGAGGACACGGCCATCGTCGAGACGGATCGCTGGCACCGCGCCGGTGGGGTTGACGGCGAGATAATCGGGCCGCTGCCCCTCGCCTTCGAAAATGCTGATCCATTCGGTGCGATACGGCCGCCGGAGATGATTCAGCAGCTGGCGGACTTTCCAGGCGTTCTGCGAAGGCAGATAGTCGAACAGCGTCAGCATGATGCGCTCCCTTGCGCGGATGGAATGCCGTCATCGTGTCCGTGGCGATGAATCCCGCCTATCCGCTTCTTGCGGAGAATGCCGGAGCACCGACGGCACGCCCAGGCAGTCGCCTGAATTGCTGCGCAAGAAGCGGATAGGTGCGCGGGACCGGACGCGATCTACTGCGCCCATTCCCGAGCAGGAGTCTTTCGATGAAACGCGATGACGACATCCGCTGGACCGCCGTGCAGGCACGCGATGCGTCCAGGGACGGCACGTTCGTCTACGGGGTGCTGACGACCGGCGTCTATTGCCGCCCGTCCTGCACCTCGCGCCGGCCGCTGCGCAAGAACGTGCGCTTCTATGCGACACCGGCCGAAGCCGAGCAGGCGGGCCTGCGCGCCTGCCGCCGCTGCCGGCCGGACGCGACGCACGCCGGCGGGGCGCTGGACGCGCGCATCCGCAAGGCCTGCGAGCTGCTCGCGCGCCACGCCGATCAGCCGCTGTCGCTGAAGCGCCTCGCCACGGCGGTCGGCCTCAGCCCGTTCCACCTCCAGCGCAGCTTCAAGGCAGCGGTCGGTCTGACGCCGAAGGAATTTCTCGAAGCCGAGCGCGTGCGCGCGCTGAAATCGGGCCTGCGATCCGGCAGCAGCGTCACCGCAGCGATCTACGACGCGGGCTTCGGCTCGTCCAGTCGCGTCTACGAGCGCGTCGACACGCGGCTGGGCATGACGCCGCTCCAGTACCGCCAGGGCGGCCGCGGACTTGCGATCTCGCACGCGACGGCGGAGACGCCGCTCGGCCTCCTCATGATCGGCGCGACCGATCGTGGCATCTGTTTCATCCAGTTCGGCGAGAACGAGGCATTGCTCGAGCGGCAGCTCGTCGCCGAATATCCCGCGGCGACGCACACGCCGATGCCGGAAGCGCAGGCTGCGACGTTCGCGGCCTGGATGCGCGCGCTCGGCGCATACCTCGAAGGCAGCCGGCGCTCGCTGGATCTCCCGCTCGACGTGCGCGGCACGGCGTTCCAGATGCGCGTCTGGCGGTATCTGCAGACGATTCCCTACGGCGACGTGCAGTCGTACAGCGAAGTCGCGCGCGGCATTGGCCGCCCGGCCGCGGCACGCGCGGTCGCGCAGGCGTGCGCGAGCAATACGATCGCGCTCGCGATCCCGTGCCATCGCGTGATCCGCGGCAACGGCGAGCTTGGCGGATACCGCTGGGGTCTCGAGCGCAAGCGGGCGCTGATCGATCGCGAGCGTGGCACGCGCTCGCGATCGGTGCGCGGCTGAGGACGGCTGGAATCGATCGGGCGATCGCATCATCGCGCTGCGGCTGGTCCGAGCGCATACCAGTCGACGCGCCGCGTCAGGTACATCAGGGCGGCGACCGCGGCGAGCAGCGCCATCGATCCCATCAGCAACGCGTGGTCCTCGCTCACCACGAGGCCGTACAGCAGCGCATAGATCAGCGCGAGCAGCGCGCCGAGCAGCGCACCCGCGCGCCGCGTCGCGAGCACCGCCGCCGCGTAGCCGCCGACCATGACCACGACGGCCGCGGCGGCGAGCGCGTACGCTGCCCCGAAACCGATCTGCTCGGAGAGCGCAAGCAGCACGACGTAGAATGTGCACAGCGCGAGCCCGACGAGAAGGTACTGCACCGGATGCACGCGCAGCCCGCGCAGCACCTCGAACAGGAAGAATGCGACGAACGTCAGCGCGATGAACAGCGCGCCGTACTTGCCGGCGCGGACGTTCTGCTGATAGCTGTTCGCCGGCTGCGCCAGCGTCAGGCCGAACGCGGTCGCCGCGAGCGCGCTGGGGCTCTCGCTCTCGCGCCAGTGCTGCGCGAGATGGCGATTCAGGTCGAGCACCTGCCACTCCGCCTCGAACCCGCTTGCGCCGACGCGGCGCGACGCCGGCAGGAACGCGCCGTCGAAGCCGGGATCGGACCACGGGCTCGACACGTGCATGTCGGTTTCGCGTGCGAGCGGCAGCGCGGAGAAGCGCTCGGTGCCGGCCAGCGTCAACGTGAACGAGAACGGCAAAGTACCCGTCAGCGTCTGCGGATCGAGCGGTGCCGGCGCGGCCACCGCGGCGATGCCCGCGACGCCGTCGCCGCTCGGCCCGAACGCGAGTTCGCGCCCGCCGAAGCGGAGCGCCGAGAGGCGCCGGATGCCGCGCACATCGGCGATCGGCACGCGCAGCTCCGCGCGCTGCCATTGCGGCTCGGCGCCGTTCGACGCGAGCGCGGTGACGTCGTCCGCGTCGAAACGCCCTTCGATTTTCGTCTCGGCCGTGTAGACAGGCGTTTCGTACAGCCCGTAGCTGCGCAGCTCCGGCGCCAGCGTGCCGGCGATCGCGACGCGATCGGCGAGCACGTACTCCCGCTCCTCGACGGTGGTCCACTCGCGATCGCGCAGCACCTTGCGCTGCACCGGCACCACCATCACGGGTGCACCGACGAGCTGCTGCGCGCCCCAGCGCTCGGCGATGCGCTGCGTCGCCTCCCACCCGCGGCCCTCGCGTTCGCGGATCAGCTCGTTGACCTGCGCCAGCGGAATCAGCATCAGGAAAGCCAGCAGCGCGATGCCGAGCACCTTGAATGTCGCGCCATGGAACGATCGTGCGGTCATGATGTCCATCCCTCCGGTGTCCGATGCCGGGATTGCAACCGGGCCGGAAGGCGGGCCGCGGCCCGCGACGGGCGGGACCAAGGCGGAGTTCTGTCCGCCCAAGGACCGACGGAAGGACGGACTGCAAACGGAATCACGAAAACCGCTGCCGGCGCGTCTCGACGCCTGCGACAGCGGCGAGGACAATGGACCCGCTGCCCGCTTCGGGCAGCCCTGCGCTTCGGTGAGACCCATGACGCAATCGAAGACGAGCGACGAGCTGTACAACGAAAGACGGCGCCGGCACGCAGCCGAGCTCATCGCCGCGCTCGTGCGCAAGCGCCGGCGCGTCACGACCGACGAATCGCTGCTCGATCAGGAAGCCCTGCGCGCGGCTGCCGACCGCGCCGCGCGCAGGGAAGGCGAGCACGCGGACTGAAGGCGCTTCCTCGAACGCCTGTTGCTATCAAACGCTTTTCGCGCCCGGCTAGCCAAGCCGGCTTGCGGGTGCGGGTGCGCGCGCCCGCGCTCTACCTACGGACTCGTCCTGGCCAGGCTCCGCTCGGCCGGCATCCCGCAGCGTGAGCCAGTCGCGCCCTGTTCTGCGTTTCCTCCGACGGACACCCATCCGAGGGGGCGCGACATGAAACGATGGCTGGCTTTCCTGGCAGGGCTGCTCGTCATGGCAGGCGCGCACGCGGCGCGGCGCGACTACGTCTTCGCCGACGGCTTCGCGAACGCAGTCGAGTTTCCGGTCGTTCCGCTGGCGGGCAGCGTGCAGCTGCCCGCCGACAACACGCTCGATCCTGCGACGCTTCGCATCGGCAACGGCATCGACGAGGTGGCCGTGGACGCGGCCGGCAACTTCACGATCGCGAGCCTCGAAGGGCCCGGCATGACGTTCGTCCTCAATGAGAACGATGCACCGCTGCTCGCCGGATGGCTCGATGCGGAGCACACCGCGCTCTCGGCGCGCACGACCGCCGAGCTGCTGATCTATCTCGGTCTTGGCGGCGCGCTGACCGCGCCGGAGCTCCAGCCGCAGCTCATCGACATCATCCGCGACGACAAGGCCGGAGCCTTGCCGGACCTCGAAGCGGCCATTGCCGCCGCGATCAACGCGGACGCGGACGCGTTCGCCGCACCGAACGAAGAGGTGCGACAGGCGCTCGGCGCTGCGCTCGCGCACTTCCTGCCGTCGCGCCGCGGCGCGCCAGGCGCCGGCATCGACGGCGTCGTGATCCAGCCCGGCGAGCAGAGCGGCATGACGCCGAACCAGGCGTTCCAGTCCGTCTACCTCACCAACGCCTTGCGGCGCCCCGGATTCGCGTATCTGCGCCGCACGTCGTGCACGTTCGAAAGCGGCGACGTGCCGGCGGGCGATCCATCGTGCCCGGTCCAGAGCACAAGCTTTCCGATCGATCCCACCTCCGGCACGCCGAACCTCAACGACGCGCTGCTCGATGCGACGCTGGTGCTGTTCGGCGTCGAGGACGGCAAGCCGATCGCGTACACGCCGGTGGACGGCCCCAAGCAGGGGCTCGAGAACGTGCCCGACGCCGAGCACACGCATTACGTGCTGCACGCGGTCGGGCCCGCCGCCAACGTCGGCCTGCTCGATGCGTTTCCCGAGAACGAGCAGCTCAAGCAGGTCGAAATCAGCCTGCTGTTCGTCGTGCGCGATCTCGTGCTGCCGAGCATCCTCAACGTGATCATCCCGGCGAACTCGAAGAAGCTCAACGAGCTCTACGGCTTCGGCAGCGACGGCATCATCGGCGACATCGTCGGGCTCTTCGCAACGCTGCCCGGATTCTCCGACAAGATCCGCGACGGCGACTTCCAGGGCGCGCTGGGCGACGCCTACAACACGTTCTTCGGCTCGGCGACGTTCCGCAATCAGGTGACGAACCTGATCCTGCGGCTGATCCTCGTCACCGGTTCCGATCCCGATGCCGCGTTCGCCACCGCAACGCGCGCGCTCCAGCACGCCGAAACGCTGAGCAACGCGATTGGCGCCGTCGACTTCCTGTTGCAGAGCTTCGATCTCGGCGCCGTCGCCACCGGGCTTGCGGTGTCGAATCAGGGCGACAGCTGGGACATCGATGTTACCGGCGCGAACGTGCAGCTCACGCCCGAGCAGGCCTCGGCCGATTGCGCCTCGTCCTCGCCCGAGCTCACCGTGCGCGTCGCCGACGCGGCCGGCGACCCGAGCGCGCATTTCGTCTACCACTGGAGCCTGACGCCGACCGACGCCGGCGAGCTGCTCGACGACGCCGGCCACAGCGGCAGCGAGTTCGATTCGTCCGACGACAGCGTGCGCGTGCTGGTGCCGCTGGCGAATTTCTCCGGCGCGATCACCGTCGAGGTGAAGGCCTACCTGATCGCCGGCACGGATCGCGTCTACGCCGGCAGGGACACCGCTACCGTCAACGTGGATCCCGTCGAGGTCCTGCTGGCGCCCCGGCGTGCCTCCGTGCGGAACGGCGCGTCGCAGGCGCTCGAAGCGCGCGTCAAGCCGCCGCGTTCCGGGCAGCAGTGCGACGACTCGATCTTCGAGTACACCTGGCAGGCTACCGAAACCGTCGGCACGCTCGATCTCGTGCAGGGACAGCCGCTGTTCGACGCGAAGATCGGCATGTACACGGCGAACGCAGGCACGGCAACCGGGTACGACACCGTGAGCGTGACCGTCAGCGAAGCGGGACAGGTCGTCGGCACGGCGTCCGCGGAACTTCGCGTGGAGGACGAACCGACGATCATCTTCGGCACGTACCTCATCAGCGGGCCGATACCGTCCGATCCCGGCCGAAGCTGCGTCGACGCCGCCGTGGAAGTCGCGATTCCCGCCGGCGCGACCGCGACGACGACGTACTGGATGAACGCGTACGGCGGTTACGACCCGTACTTCTGGCACGGCCTGGTCACCGCCTTCGCGCCGCCGTTCGGCTGCGCGCCGACGTTCTGCGATCCTCCGGACCACATGTGGCTGCTTTCCGGCGGCTGCGGACCGGACGAAGGCATTCCGGACGGGATTGCCCTCTTGAATTCGCGCTTCGCGTCCGGATGGGTGTGGGAAGTCATGGTGCAGTACTGAGCCGGATCTGCGGAGGCGCCGCCATGGGGCGCGCATCCTGCGTGCCATCGCTCGGCTTCGCCGCTTCGGTACGCGATGCTAGACTCGGCCGGCGATCCGCGCTGCGGATCGCCGGGGGGACACAACGCGGCTTCACGGACCTGCTCGCGTGCGACTCCCGCGATGTCGGCGAGGTGGCGCGCGTGTCCGAGCAAGCTGCGTTCGCGAGCTGGCTGCCAGAGGTCTACCAGGAGCTGCACCGCCTCGCCGAAGGCGCGCTGCGCGGACAGGATGCGCACACGCTGCAGCCCACCGCGCTCGTCAACGAAGTGTTCCTGCGCTTCGCGAAAGCGCCGCTCGATATTTCGGATCGCGGCCAGGTCATTGCGCTCGCGGCGCGAGCGATGCGTTCAGTGCTGATCGATCACGCACGCGCCAAGGCCGCGAGCAAGCGCGGCACGGGCCTGGCTCGCGTCACGTTCGACGAGAACGTCGCCGACACGCGTGCGGACGACATCGATTTCGTCGCGCTCGACGCCGCCCTGAACCGGCTGGAAGGCATCGATGCGAGGCAGGCGATGATCGTCGAGATGCGCTATTTCGCGGGCTTTACCATCGAGGAAACCGCCGCCGCCATCGGCGCCTCGCCAGCCACCGTCAAGCGCGAGGCCGCCATGGCGCTCGCCTGGCTCGAATGCGATCTCGCCGGTGATGAGCGCTGAACCGGCCGGCGACGTGCGCGAACGGCTGAAGGCGCTGTTCCACGAAGCGCTGGATCTCGCGCCGGGCGAGCTCGAGCTGCGGCTCGCCGCGTTGCGCTCGGAAGCGCCGTTCCTGCACGAGCCCCTGCAACGGCTTCTCGCAGCGCACGCGGCGTCGAGCGAGACGATCGTCGCCGCGATCGAGCGCGAACGGCGCGATCTCGATCGGCGCAGCCACTGGATCGGCCGGCGCATCGGGCCGTGGCGCATCGAGCGCGAGCTCGGCGCCGGCGGCATGGGGCGCGTGCTGCTCGCCGAGCGCATCGACGGCACGTTTGCGCAGAAGGTCGCGATCAAGCTGATTGCCGCCGGCGGCATGGCCTCGCCGGACTGGAGCCGCCGCTTCGACGCCGAGCGCCGCGCTCTGGCCGAGCTCGCCCACCCTGCGATCGCGCGGCTCATCGACGCCGGCAGCACGCCCGAAGGCGTGCCGTGGTTTGCGATGGAATACGTTGAAGGCGAACCGATCGACAGCCATTGCGCGCGCACCGGTGCCGATATCGAGACGCGGATTCACCTGTTCCTCGACGTGTGCGCCGCCGTTCAGCACGCACATCAGCATCTGCTCGTCCACCGCGATCTCAAGCCAGGCAACATCTTCGTGACTGCCGAAGGCCGCATCAAACTGCTGGACTTCGGCGTCGCCAAGCTGGTCGTGCCCGAAAACGTCGCCGACTCCGAAACGCGCACGAACGCATGGCTCGGCACGCCGGAATACACGGCGCCCGAGCAGATCGGCGGCGGAGCGATCACGACTGCGACGGATGTCTATCAGCTCGGCGTGCTGCTGTACCGGCTTCTCGCCGGACGCGCGCCGGTCTCGCTCGCGGGCTGCGCGCTCGCCGAGGCGGCGCGCCGCGTCCATGAAGAGGTTCCGCCGCGCGCCAGCAGCGTCGCCTCCGGCGAGAGCGCAAGACGCCTGCAAGGCGATCTCGATCGCGTGCTCGCCAAGGCGCTCGCGAAGGAGCCGGCCCTGCGTTACGCGAGCGTCGCCGAATTCGCCGACGACATCGAGCGCCATCTCGGCGGTCTGCCCGTTCGTGCGCGCCCGGCGACCTGGCATTACCGCGCCGGCAAGTTCGCGCGACGGCATCACTACGGGATTGCGGCTCTCGCCGTCGCGGTGCTCGCGCTCGTCGTCGGTTTCGCTGCGGCGCTCTGGCAGGCGCATGTCGCGGACCAGCAGCGTCGTGAAGCCGAAGCGCGACTCAGCGAAGTGCGGCGGCTCGCCAATCTTCTGCTCGTCGACGTGCACAGCGCGCTCGCGCGCCTGCCCGGAACGACTGCGCTGCGCTCGCGCCTCACCGCGGAGGCGATGGACTATCTGGATGATCTTGCGCCGGAAGCGCGCGCGCGTCCGGAGCTCGCGCTCGAGTTCGCGCGAGCGTACCGGACCCTCGGCGATGATCAGGGCAGGCAGGGATACGCGAATCTCGGCCGCAGCAGCGAAGCGCTTGCGAGCTATGCGCGAGCGAGCGCGCTGCTCGACGGCGCGCTGGCGCAACGGCCGGGCGATGCCGATCTCGCCGAAGAGAGCGCACGCACAGAGCTTGGCATGGGAGCCGTGCTGTACTGGACCGGCGATCTCGACGGCGCGGCCGCACACTATCGCCGTGCGCTGTCCCAAGCCGAAACGCTCGCGACGCGCCACGAAAACGACGCCGCGCTGGAGCTGCTCGTGCTGGCCGCCCGGCGCGGGCTTGCGGACATTGACTCGTGGAACGGGCGGCTCGACGCCGCGGTTGCGGCCTACCGCGAAATCATCGCCGATCTGCAACGCCGGTCCGATCGTGATACAGGCCCCGAAGGCTACGCGCTGTTTCTCGGCGAAACCGAAGCACGCCTCGGCAACGCGCTGGGCTGGCAGGATCGCGGCGACGAGGCCCGCGCCATATTGGCCCGCGCCGTCGAGCGCCTGCAAGCGCTCGCGAAGGCCGACCCGCAGGACGCCGGCATCGGCCATGCATTGCTCGTTGCCGAGCTCCAGCTCGGCGAGAATCTTGCGGACGTATCGGTGAGCGATGCCAAGACGATGTACCGGCGCGCCCTCGACGAAGCGAGTGGACGGCTCGCCCGTGACCCTGCCGACGCGCAGGCGCTGAGCGACGTTGCGCTGGCGATCAACAAGCTGGGCGACGCGGCGCAAGCCGAGCATCGACTCGACGAGGCTGCGGCGCATTATCGCGAAGCGCTGGCACAGCAATTGAGATTGCTCGAGCTCGCACCGTCCAGCGCAGGCGTCCTTAGCGCCGTCGCCAACAGCCACTGGCGAATCGCCCACGCCGAACGTGGACTCCGACATGCCGAAGCCGCCGATACCGCCATGGGCGAAGCTCTGAACATCCGGCTCGGCATTGCCGATGCCGCACCGGATGATCTCGGCGCGCGGCGCGATGTCGCCGTGACATACCAGGCGCAGGCGTCATGGGCCATGGAAGACGGCGACAATGAGCGCGCACGATCCCTCTACTCGAAAGCCGTGTCGCAATGGCAGGCGCTCGACGACGCGGGCGGGCTCAAGGACCACGACCGCGTCGAGTACGACACGGCGAAGCGGCAGCTTGCGCTGGCTTCGGCGCGTTGAGGAAATTCCGACGGAGCTGCCGGAGCCGAGCGCGACAGCCGGCGCGTCGTCGGATCGGTTACCGCATTCGCAATTCGATCGAATGGTGGGCCGTGATG
>CBINBI010000063.1:0-20457 GCA_966248875.1 uncultured Rhodanobacteraceae bacterium | reverse complement strand
GCCGCGGCTACAAGTTCTCGACCTACGCGACGTGGTGGATCCGCCAGGCCATCACGCGCTCGATCGCCGATCAGGCGCGCACGATCCGCATCCCCGTGCACATGATCGAGACGATCAACAAGCTGAACCGCATCTCGCGGCAGATGCTGCAGGAGATGGGCCGCGAGCCGACGCCGGACGAGCTTGCCGTCAAGATGGAAATGCCCGAGGACAAGATCAGGAAGGTGCTCAAGATCGCCAAGGAGCCGATCTCGATGGAGACGCCGATCGGCGACGACGAGGATTCGCACCTCGGCGATTTCATCGAGGACTCGACGATCGTCTCGCCGGTGGAATCGTCGACCAACATCGGCCTCATGGAGACCGTGCGCGATGTGCTCGCGGGCCTGACGCCGCGGGAAGCGAAAGTGCTTCGCATGCGCTTCGGCATCGACATGAACACCGACCATACGCTCGAGGAAGTCGGCAAGCAGTTCGACGTCACGCGCGAGCGGATCCGCCAGATCGAGGCGAAAGCGCTGCGCAAGCTGCGCCACCCGAGCCGGTCGGAGCAGCTGCGCTCGTTCCTCGATCTCGAGTAAGCGACGGGTCCATGCGCATCCGGAAACGCCCGCATCATGCGGGCGTTTTCTTTTCCGGTTTCCGGCGGGCGCATGTGGAGCGGGCCTGTCTCCTCGATCTCAGCCCACGTCGTAGAAAAACTGCTCCCGCACGATCTTCCCGTGGCGCACCTGATACACGCAGATCTCCTGCATGTTCACGCGTCCGCGGCCTTTCATCGTCGCGTCCAGCGTCATCACGACCGCGAACCAGTTTCCCGTCACGATCGGATCGCCGACGCTGCTGCCGTGCACGGCCTCGACGCTCTCGTTGAACTGCCGTCCCTTCTCGCGGATCGCATCGATGCCCTTCGCGTTGCCGAGGCCCTGCGAGCCCTCCATCTCGATGCTGACCGCATCCTGCGCATAAAGCTCGTCCTGCGCTTCGTCGTACTTGCCTTCGCGGCATAGCTCGACCAGCCGCTTCGCAACCTGCTCGGTGTTCATGGCACGCTTCTCCCTTTGCGGGAGCGGAAGGATAAGCCGCCGATGCTGACCGCGTGGTGTCAGCAGTGGTGGTCGCCACCACGCCGCTCGCCTATGATTTCGCCGGGGGCCTATAGCTCAATGGTTAGAGCAGGGGACTCATAATCCCTTGGTTCCAGGTTCGAGTCCTGGTGGGCCCATCACATCCATGTTTCGGGACTCCCCGCGGTGTCTTGTAGTCGGTCTGGCTCGCAGCAGCTTGCACGCGGAGTACCGCACAAGCCGAACCTGCGAGTAACACCTTCGCTGTCGTCGCGGACGCAGTCACTGCCGGAAGACCTTCGCCACCCTCCAAATCTGATCCAAACGCCCGACTCTACGGTCTCGTGAAAGTGAGTAGATTCGTGAGTAGGAACCGAAATGACATTCGCAGTCGCGATACAAACAAAGACTTAAGCTTTCATTTCGAATGCTGGCCATCTGGCGAGGCACAATCGAACGGCAGCCAGGCATGCAGCCACGGCAGTTGCGCGGCAGCGAGCCAGGGTCCCGCGAGTGTGAGCAGTGCGCTCGCAAGCAAGACCGTGCCGGCAGCGCTGCGCATCCATGTGCGACCCGTCCATGCTCCGAGCCGCTGCGCGCCGAAGGCGCCTAGCACCAGCGCGGGCAGCGTTCCGAAGCCGAATGCGGCCATCGTCGCGGCGCCGCGCCATGGTTCGAACGCGACGGTCGCAAGCAGCAGGACGGTGTAGACGAATCCGCACGGCATCCAGCCCCAGATCATGCCGAACGCGATGGCACGTGGCAGCGTTGAAACGGGCAACAGCCGGCGGCCGAGTGGCGCGAGTCGCGACCAGATCACGCGGCTCGCGCCGAGTCGGCCACGCAATGTTCCGAACGCGGCGAGCGCAGCGCCGAACAGCACGATCGCTGTGACGGCGCGCAGCGTGCTGCGCACCGCGTCGCGATCGAGATAGGCGATTGCGCCGCCGGCGATGCCGGCGGCGAGCAGGCCCGCCAGCGTGTACGACGCGATGCGCCCGAGCTGGTAGCCGAGCAGCAGGCGGCGCATCGGCTGGCCGTCCGCGCGACGCGCGGTGGCCATGCCGAGCGCGGCCGAAATGCCGCCGCACATGATGAGGCAATGTCCGCTCGCGGCGAGGCCGAGCAGAAGCGCGGCGCCGATCGTCAGCGCGTGACCGTTCACGGCGGCGCGCCCGGCTTGTCCTCGGTCAGCGGCATCAGCCCCGGCGTCTCGAGATCGTCGAACTGCGCGTGGTCGATCGCCCAGAACAATGCGCCGATGCCGGCCGCGAGCAGGACGATGCTGAGAGGAATCAGCAGCAGGATGATGTTCATGCGGCTGCGCCTGCGAGCCGCGGCGTCCGTTCGACCCGCTGCGCGGCGTCGTCCGGCACGGTGATCCGCAGCGAATTCAGCACGACGACGAGTGAGCTTGCCGACATGCCGATCGCGGCGAGCCACGGCGGCACTAGTCCGAACGCCGCCAGCGGCACCGCGGCAAGGTTGTAGGCGAGCGCCCAGTCGAGATTCTGCGCGAGCACGCGGTGCATGCGTCGCGCGAGCGTGCGCGCGCGCCCGAGCTCGCCGATGCGCTCGGGCGCGAGCACGATGCCGCTCGCGGCCTGCGCGATCGCGGCGCCGCTCGAAAGTGCGACTGCGACATCCGCCGCGGCGAGCACCGGGGCGTCGTTGACGCCATCGCCCACCATCACGACGACACGCCCGCTCGCGCGAAGTCCTTCGAGGGCGCGGACCTTCTCCGCGGGCGAAGCGTTCGCGCCGAGCACGCGCACACCGAGCTCGCGCGCGATCGCGTGGACACGCTCGGGCGCATCGCCGCTAAGGATCGCGACTTCGGCGCCATCGCTGTGGAGCGCTGCGAGCACGTCAGCGACGCCGGCGCGCAGTCGCTCGCGCACGGCCAGCTCGGCGACGATGCCGGCGCCGTCTGCGAGCATGAGGTCCGGCGATTCGTTGTCGTCGCCGCCCGCGAACCCTACACGGCCGAGCCGGAAATCGCGGCCGGCCACGCGACCCGAGACACCGGCGCCTGCCACATGGCGGATGTTTTCGGCACGCGGCAGCGTGATGCCGCGCGCGGCATCGCGAAGCGCGCCGGCCAGCGGGTGCGAACTGCCGTGCTCGAGCGCGGCCGCGATCGCGAGCGCGCCGTCGAGCGTGCCGCGGCGGACCGTGCTCGCAGCGATTGCAATCTCCGGCTGCGTCAGGGTGCCGGTCTTGTCGAAGACGAAGCAATCGGCCCTGGCCATGCGGTCGAGCGCGTCGCCGTCGACGACGAGCACGCCGCGGCGCGCGAGCACGGCCACCGCGCGGGTCAGCGCTGTCGGCAGCGCGAACGCGAACGCACAGGGGCAGCTGACGACGAGCACGGACAGCGCCGCCGCGAACGCGCGCGACGGATCGACGAGCGCCCAGCCGAGCGCCGTCACTGCGGTCAGTACCAGCACGCGCAGCACGAACCGCTGCACGCGGCGGTCGGCGTCACGCACGAGGGCAGGACGGCTGCTCGCGGCCTGCGTGACCATGCGCACGATCCCGGCGAGCACGGTATCGGCGCCGACGCGCTCGACGCGCATCTCGACCGGGCCATCGAGTGCGATGGCGCCGGCGGCCAGCGCGTCGTTCGCGGCGCGGCGCTGCGGCGTCGCTTCGCCGGTGAGCAGCGATTCGTCTACGCTGCAGGTGCCGGAAACGAGCACGCCGTCGGCGGGGATCACGGCGCCCGCGCCGACGCGCACTCGATCGCCCGCGACGAGCTCGTGCACGCCGACCGTCTCGCTGCCGGACGCCGTCAGGCGCTCGGCGGTTGCGGGCTGCAGGCGCGCCAGCGCATCGACGAGATCGCCCGTGCGATGACGTGCGCGCATTTCGAGATAGCGCGCGCCGAGCAGAAGAAAGACGAACATGCTGACGGAATCGAAATAGATTTCGCGACCGTGCGTGAGCGTCTCGACGAGGCTTGCGCCGTAGATCAGCGCGATCGCGATCGCGACGGGCGTATCCATCGAAAGCTGCCGCGCCCTGGCGGCGCGCCACGCGCCCGCGAAGAACGGACGCGCGGAATAGAGCACCACCGGCGTCGCGACCAGGAAGCCGAGCCAGCGGAAGAAGTCGCGCGTGGTCGCCTCGATGCCGTCGAAGCTGCCGGCATAGAGCGCGACGGCGTACATCATCGCCTGCATCGCGCCGAGCCCGGCGACGATGAGGCGCTTCAGCGCGTCGCGGTCCTCGCGCGTGCGCGCGGCGTCGAGCGCGGCGGCATCGAGCGGCTGCGGCGAGTAACCGAGCCCTGCGAGCCGCGACATCAGCTCTGAGAGCCGTGCGCGGCCCGGATCGAAGACGAGACGCACGCGGCGCGCCGGTGCGTTCACCGCGATCTCGCGCACGCCCGGCATGGCGCCGAACGTCCGCTCGATCAGCCAGGCGCAGGCGGCGCAGCGCAGGCCGTCGACGAAAAACACGATTTCGGCGCGCTCCGGCGCGTGCTCGCGCACGTGGAGGCGCCGGAGCGCCGGTCGGTCCCAGGCGGAGAAATCGGCGTCTTGTAACGGCCGCGCCGCCGTTTCGGTGCGCAGGCGGTAATAGTCCTCGAGCCCGAGGCCTGCGATCCATTCGGCGGCCGCGTGGCAACCGGTGCAGCAGACCGGCCGGCGCTCGCCCGCGACGGTCGCGAAGGTCGCGACGCCGTCGGGCACGGGCTCGCCGCAATGGAAGCAGCGCTTCATTTCAGTGCGGCACCCTGTGCAGCTCCGTGTCGGCGTTCGCGATGTAGGCGTCGGGCAGGCTCATTGCGACCGCGGCCAGCGCGACGCCGCCGGACACGCCGCCGGCGAGCAGCACGATGAGCAGCCAGACTTCGGGAACGCGGTACCAGGACATCGTCTTCATGGGGCCTCCGGGGCGAAAAATCGCGTCGTCGCGTGGACCGATTCGGCGCGCTCGTCGTCGCTGTCATTGTCGTGCTCACGTTCGGCGCGGAATTCGAGCACGACATCGGTGCGACCGTGCACCGATGCGGCGGGTGCACGCAGCGTGAGAGGGATCGAAGCAACGGCGCCAGCCTCGATCTCGAATTCATCCTCGCCGACGACGGCGAAGCGCGTGTCGTCGACGTGCAGCTCCAGCTCGAGCTCGCGGTCGGTCTTGTTGACCAGCTTGACGGTGTAGCTGTTTTCGATTGTGCCCGCGGGGCCGGGACGCCAGAGCGCGTTGCGGTCACGGATCACTTCGGCGAGCAGCATGCTGCGGTGCGTGACGCTCCACAGGAATCCGCAGAACAGTGCGAGCAGCAGCGTCGCGTAGAGGATCGTGCGCGGCCGCAGCACGCGCACGGGCTTGCCGGCGAGCGCGCTTTCGGTCGTGTAGCGGATCAGGCCGCGCGGATAGCCCATCTTGTCCATGACGGCATCGCAGGCATCGATGCAGGCCGCACAGGCGATGCAGCCGACCTGCAGGCCGTTGCGGATATCGATGCCAGTCGGGCAGGCCTGCACGCAGGCCATGCAGTCGATGCAGTCGCCGAGGGGCCGGGATTGGGGATTCGGGATTGGGGATTCGGGAGTTGCGACCGCAATCGGGAACGCGCTCCGCGCTGCTACGCCGTCGCGACTCTCCAATCCCGAATCCCCCATCCCGGCTTTCCTCCTCCGATGCCCGCGCGGCTCGCCGCGAGCCTCGTCGTAGCTGATGATCAGCGTGTCGCGGTCGAACATCGCGCCCTGGAAGCGCGCGTACGGGCACATGTACTTGCACACCTGCTCGCGCAGGTAGCCCGCGTTGCCGTAGGTCGCGAAGCCGTAGAAGAGCACCCAGAACGTTTCCCAGCCGCTCGCGCGAAGCTCGAGGATTTCGCGAGCGAGGTCGCGGATCGGCGTGAAGAAGCCGACGAAACTGAAGCCGGTCCAGAGCGCGAACGTGATCCAGAGAAACTGCTTGGCGGACTTGCGCGCGATCTTCTCGCGGGTCCACGCGCCCGCGTCGAGCTTCATGCGGCGGTTGCGATCGCCTTCCACCTTGCGCTCGATCCAGAGGAACACTTCGGTCCACACCGTCTGCGGGCAGGCATAGCCGCACCAGAGCCGTCCCGCGAGCGCGGTGAAGAAGAACAGCGCGAGCCCCGCCATCACCAGCAGCCACGTCATGTAGAAGAAATCCTGCGGCCAGAACGTCAGGCCGAAGACGTGGAACTTGCGCGCGGGCAGGTCGAAGAGCACGAGCTGCCGGCCGTGCCAGCTGAGCCACGGAAACACGTAGAACATGCCGAGCAGCCAGAACACGGCCGCGATGCGCAGGCGCTGGAAGCGGCCGGCGATCTCGCGCGGATAGACCTTGGGCTGACGCGCGTAGAGCGCGCCGTCATCGCCCTCGACGAGCGCCAGTGGAATGGTCCTGCTCATCTCGCATCGGGCGCGGAAAGACCGTCCGGCGGCGATCCCGAGAGAAGCGCGGTAAAGAAGCTCGACGAGAACGTGCACGCCCAGAACATGAAGAAGCCGATCGTGTAGCCGGCTTCGCGCGAGATCTTGGCGTGCGGCCAGGTCATCGCCGCCAGCTCCACCGGATCGACGATCGCGAAGAACACCATCGTCGCGACGCCCGCTGCGAAGAACGACGGCCATGCGATCGCGCCCATGCGCGCGATCGTCGGCGCGTGCGAGGCGTGCGACACGCGGCGCGGCGCGGGATCGCTCATGGCGAGGCCGCTCCGTCCTGCGCGACCGCATCCTTCTTCGATTGCGCGAGCACCCAGGCAGCGACGAGGCGGATGCGGTCAGCACCGAGCGTCTTCTCCCACGCGGGCATCTGGCCGTTGCGGCCGTTGCGGATCGTCGCCTCGATCGAGGCGAGGTCGCCGCCGTAGAGCCAGACGTCGTCGGTGAGATTCGGCGCGCCGACCAGCGGATTGCCTTTGCCCTCGGCGCTGTGGCACGCGATGCACGTCGTCTGAAACGACGCCTTGCCGGCTTCGGCTTTCGCGGCGTCGTGCGGCTGGCCCGCAAGCGACAGGACGTAGTTCGCGACGTTTTCGACACCGGCGTCGCCGAGCACCGGTCCCCACGGCGGCATCACGCCCGCGCGGCCGTTCGTGATCGTCGCGACGACGGTGTCGGGATCGCCTCCGTAGAGCCAGTCGGCGTCGGTCAGATTCGGAAAGCCCGGACCGCCACGCGCCGCGGAGCCGTGGCACGCGGCGCAGTTGTTTGCAAAGACATTGTGGCCGACCGCGAGCGCTTTCGGATCCTCGGCAAGGTCGGCGATGCTTCTGTCGCGGAACGCGGAGAGCAGCGCCTCGGCCTTGGCGTTAGCGGCGGCGACGTCGCGGTCGTGTTCGCTCGCGCTCGTCCAGGCAAACGTGCCTTGCCATGCGCCGAGGCCGGGATAGACGATGAGATAGCCGACGCCGAACACGATCGACGCGACGAACAGGCCGACCCACCAGAGCGGCAGCGGCTTGTTGTATTCGGTGAGATCCTCGTCCCAGACGTGGCCGGTCGTCTTGTCGGGCGAGCTGTCGCGAGCGTTCGCGAACAGGATCCATGCCGCGCCCGCAATGTTCGCGATGACGATGATGGCGACGAAGAGGCTCCAGAAGCGGGTCATGCGCTTTCCTCCCGTTCCGAAACCGATCGGCTTTTCGTGCGTGCGGATCGCGGCGCCTGCTCCAGCTCCGCATGCGCGACGTTCGGAGACGCCTCCACGATCACGTCATCGAAGAGCGCGAGCGCTGCCGCTTCACTGAAGCGCTGCCTGCGTCCCGGCGTGTAAGCCCAGGCGAAGATCCCGAGGAAGAGACCGATCAGCAGCGCGATGAGGACTCCGGAAAGCATCGTCTACTCCTTCGGCGCGTGCCTGCCGAGGCTTTGCAGGTAGGCGACGAGCGCGTCCGCCTCGGTCTTGTTTTCGACCGCGGACGCGACGGACTTCAGAGCCTCGTCCGTGTACGGATCGCCGATTGCGCGCAGTGCGCGCATGTGCGACTCGACCGTCGCCGCGTCGAGCTTGTTCTCCGCGAGCCACGGATAGGCCGGCATGTTCGATTCGGGCACGACGTCGCGCGGGTTCTGCAGGTGCACGCGATGCCAGTCGTCGCTGTACCGGCCGCCGACGCGCGCGAGGTCGGGCCCTGTGCGCTTGGATCCCCAGAGGAACGGATGGTCGTAGACCGATTCGCCGGCGACGGAGTAATGCCCGTAGCGCGCCGTCTCGAACGACAGCGTGCGGATCATCTGCGAGTGGCAGTTGTAGCAGCCTTCGCGCACGTAGATGTCGCGACCGGCCAGCTCGAGCGCGCCCGGCGGCTTCAGGCCCGGCACCGGCGTGATCGCCTGCGCGTGGTACATGAGCGGCACGATTTCGGCGAGGCCGCCGAAGCTGATCGCGACCGCGATCAGCACGGCAAGCAGGCCGACGTTCTTTTCGATCGTTGCGTGATTCACGGTCGCTTCCTCAGGCGGCGACGGCGGCGGGAACGAGCACGGCCGCGGGCTCGCGCGATGTCGTCCACGTCTTCCACGTGTTCCACGCCATCATGAGCATGCCGCTGAGGTACAGCAGGCCGCCGGCGAGCCGCACGTAATAGAAGGGATACGTCTGCTTCAACGACTCGACGAACGTGTAGGTCAGGGTGCCGTCGGGATTCGTTGCACGCCACATCAGGCCCTGCATGACGCCCGCCATCCACATCGCGGCGATGTAGAGCACGATGCCGATCGTGGCGACCCAGAAGTGCGTCTCGACGAGCTTCATCGAGTACATCTGCTTCACGCCGCGCAGGCGCGGAATCAGGCAGTACAGCGAGCCGATCGTGATGAAGCCGACCCAGCCCAGCGCACCGGCGTGCACGTGGCCCACGGTCCAGTCGGTGTAGTGCGAGAGCGAGTTGACCGTCTTGATCGACATCATCGGCCCTTCGAAGGTCGACATGCCGTAGAACGACAGCGCCACGATCATGAACTTGAGGACGGGATCGGTGCGCAGCTTGTGCCACGCGCCGGACAGCGTGAGGATGCCGTTGAGCATGCCGCCCCACGACGGCGCGAGCAGGATCAGCGAGAACACCATGCCGAGCGACTGCGCCCAGTCGGGCAGCGCGGTGTAGTGCAGGTGGTGCGGGCCCGCCCACATGTAGATCGCGATCAGCGCCCAGAAGTGAACGACCGAAAGGCGGTACGAATAGATCGGGCGCTCGGCCTGCTTCGGCACGAAGTAGTACATCATGCCGAGGAAGCCCGCGGTCAGGAAAAATCCGACCGCGTTGTGGCCGTACCACCACTGCACCATCGCGTCGACCGCGCCGGAGTAGACGATGTACGACTTCGTCGGCGACACCGGGATCGCGACGTTGTTGACGAGGTGCAGCACCGCGATCGTGATGATGTACGCGCCGTAGAACCAGTTTGCGACGTAGATGTGCCTGACGCGTCGCTTCGCGATCGTGCCGAAGAAGACGACCGCGAACGCGACCCAGACAATCGTGATCAGCACATCGATGAACCACTCGGGCTCCGCGTATTCCTTGTTCTGCTGGATGCCGAGCGGCAGCGTGATCGCGACGAGCACGATCACGGCCTGCCAGCCCCAGAACGTGAAGGCGGCCAGCCTGTCGCTGAAAAGGCGCGTCTGGCACGTGCGCTGGACGACGTAATACGCCGTCGCGAACAGCCCCGAGCCGCCGAACGCGAAGATGACGGCGTTGGTGTGCAGCGGGCGCAGCCGGCTGTACGTCAGCCACGGAATGTCGAAGTTGAGCGCCGGCCAGGCGAGCTGCGCGGCGATCAGCGCGCCGACCAGCATGCCGACGACGCCCCAGATGATCGTCGCGATCGTGAACTGCCGGACGACCCGGTCGTTGTAGGTTTCGGGGAATTGCATGCGCGCCTCCTTCCGCTCGGGAAGGTTAGGCGGCGGGCTGCTGCGCGCTCTTGATCTCGATCAAATGTCTCACGCGCCCGCCAGGCGTGCGGCGCGATCGCGTGCAGGTGCCGGCTATTTCGCTTTCGTCCGCGCCGGCAGCCGCTCCGGAAACGCATCGAGCGCGGCGCGCCAGCCCATCTGGAAGCGCGTGCGCGTGTCGAGACTTTTCATCAGCTCGGCGAGCCGGCGGTTCAGCGTCGCCGCCGAGATGCCCAGCTCGTGCGCGATCGCCTTGTCATTGAGGCCGGCCGCGAGCAGCGGAACCAGTTTCGCAGCGGCGTCGGGCACGCGCGAGCCCGGCTTGCCGTCCTTCAGCGCGCCCGACGGCGTGAACGCGACCGGCGTCGAGCGCTCCCACAGGCTTTCGAACAGCGCATAGAGCGCATCGAGCAGGGCCGAGGAGCGCACCAGCAAGGTCGGGCTGTCGGGCTGCTCGGGATTCAGCGGAATGAACGCGATGCGCCGGTCGAAGATCGCGACCTTGAACGGCAGGCGCGGAAACACGCGGATCTCCTCCCCCGACTCCGTCTCGTAGCGCACCCGCGTCGGCGCGCCGGGCAGGGCGAGATAGTCGGCATCGACGATGCTGCGATAACGAACGCCGCGCGAGCGCGCGCGTTTCTGGTGGTACTGATCCTGCTCGAACGGAATGTCGAGCCGCGTGATGCGAAGCGGCGGGCGCACCAGCGTCATCACCTCGTCGCGCGCCACCGTCTGCGCCTGCTCGAAGATCCGCTGTTCGGCGTCGCGGCTCGTCACGATCTCCACCATTTCGCCGCGGTGGTCGGCGTCGCGCGCGCTCGCCGCGTGCTTGTTGAGATCGGCGATCGCGGCCCGCGCACGCTCGAGCTCGGCCTGGCGCTGGCTGACCATCGCCTCGACCGCGAATTCAGGCAGCACCGGCATGTAGCGCCGCGGCTTCTCGGGCGAGTGCGTCGCGAGGCCCTTTGCGGCGAGCGCGTCGAGCAGGCGTTGCGTGCTCCTTGCCGAAAGGCTGAGCTCCGGCGCGATGTCGCCGGCGCTGGCGAGCCGCCGCGTCAGCAGCACACGATAGGCCTGCTCTTCGGGAGCGCTGATGCCGAGCGCCTCCAGCGGGCGCGCGGCCGGTTCGGATCGAAGCTGGTTCATTTATGGAAGTCTAGCCATCCGTGCGTCCGCTGATGTTTACATCTCAAGATAGAAATCAATCAAGCCGCGCTATTGTGGGCCGGCTCGGCCAGTCGCGATACTCGGGCCGCGATCGCTCGCCGACGCGACTGGCCTCGTCGCGCCGTGTGCCCGCGATCCAGCGCCGTCCGCCACGGTGTGCCGGCGGATGACGCTTCGGACGAACTCAAGACCCGCATGGCGGGAAGGGGACATACGTGATCAGTAAGACGAATTCGCCGCGCCC
The DNA here is from genome assembly GCA_966248875.1 of uncultured Rhodanobacteraceae bacterium. GTDB lineage: Bacteria > Pseudomonadota > Gammaproteobacteria > Xanthomonadales > Rhodanobacteraceae > Dokdonella_A. The sequence goes on along the minus strand of CBINBI010000063.1, from coordinate 9,081 downwards.
GTTCGCGTGCGCGCTGCTGCTGGCGCTGGCGTTGCCCGCCTCGGCTCTCGCCGCGGCGCCGTTCGAGTTTCCGCTGCAATTTCCTTCGGCGATGACGCCGAACGTCGTGCCGCCGGCACTGCGTCCGGCGCTCGACGAAGCCATCGCGCGCGATCCGGACGTCGGGTCCTGGCTGGAGACGAAGGTCGTCGCCGACGACGGCCAGGTCAACGACCTGTTCGGATTCCGCGTGCTGGTGTCCGGCGACACCGCGTTCATCAGCGCGCCGGCGCCGATCGCGCGCGCCGGCCGCGTATACGTGTTCACGAATTCCGGCGGCGTCTGGACGCAGACGCAGACGCTGAGCGCGACGCCGTCGTCGCCGCCGCCGCCCGGCTGGTCCGACTTCTTCGGCTGGTCGCTGTCGCTCTCGGGCAACACGCTGCTGGTCGGCGCGCCTTTCATGCTCGATCAGACCATGGGTCCGATCGGCGCGGTCTACGTGTTCGAGAATTCCGGCGGCACCTGGACGCAGACGCAGGAGCTGACCGCGGACATTCCGTTCGCGACCGATTATTTCGGCTGGGCCGTCAAGCACGTGGGCGATACCGCGATCGTGGGTTCGAACAGCCACAACCGCGGCGCGAACGGTACCGAGGGCGCGGCTTATGTCTTCGAGAAATCCGGCGGCACGTGGACGCAGACGCAGCTGCTCGAGCCGAGCGACGGCGTGCCCGGTGACGGCCACCAGTTCGGCAGCTCGATCGCGTTCGACGGCACGACGCTCCTGATCGGTGCGCCGAGCTACGACTGGAGCTCCACCAACGTCTACATTCCCGGCGAGGCCTACATCTTCGCGAACACCGGGGGCACCTGGACCGAAACCGCGATCCTGATGCCGGACGACTCGGCCGAGGGCGACCAGTTCGGCTATTCGGTCGCGCTGGAGGGCGCTACCGCGCTGATCGGCGCGCCGGCGGCGATGATCGGCGCGAACACCCACCAGGGTGCCGTCTATGCGTTCGACGGCGCGGGCGGCACGTGGACGCAAAGCGCTAAGATCATCGCCGACGACGGCGCCGCGTTCGACCAGTTCGGCCAGTCCGTCGCGCTCGACAACGGCATCGCGCTGATCGGCGGCTGGAGCCACAACGACGATCCGGGCGGCACGCCGCCGCCGCCGAAGCCGGGCTCGGTCTATCTCTTCTCCGGCGGCCACGGCGGCTGGAACTTCTCGACCAAGTTCACCGCGAGCGACGCCACGGACGGTGATTCGTTTGGCTGGGATGTGGCGATCGACGGCACGACGCTCCTGATCGGAGCGCAAGGCACCGTCGACGGCAACGCGTTCCAGGGCGCCGCGTATTTCTACGTGCCCGACGATGCGCCGATCGCCGACGTGAGCCCCGGCACGCTGAGCTTCTCGCTGGCCCCCGGCGCGAGCGGAACCGACACGCTGACGATCGCGAACATCGGCGGCGGCACGCTCAACTATGCGATCGCCGAGGCGCCCGCGAGCGCGCAGCACTTCGCGCTGGAGGCGCGCGGCACATCGGCGACGCAGGCATCCGCAGCGCCGCGCCTGTCGAATGCGATCGGGACCAGCCGCATGCGTGGTCCGCGCACCGCCGCGCCCTGGGCACCGCGCGACGCGGAAGGCGGCCTGTCGTTCGTGCTCGACGACGGCACCTACGAGAACAACATCGGCCTCAACGATCAGGCCAGCACGGAATCGGCCGCGATCTGGCTGAACCGCTTCTCGCCGCCGCCCGGCACCGGCGCCTTCACGATCGACTCGATCTCGATCCTCTGGCCGCAGAACACGAACGGCTCGCTGGTCGGCAAGCAGGTCAATCTCGTCGCGTACTACGACGCGGACGGAGACGGCGATCCCTCCAACGCGACGCGCCTCGGCGGCGACAACTTCGTGACGATCCCGGACCTCGACACGTTCGACGTCTACACGGTGAACTTCGCCGTGCCGGGTGATGGCGATGTCTATGTCGGATTCGAGAACACCTACGCGCTCGGCGGCTCCTCGCCGATCCTGTTCCCCGCCGCGATCGACGAGGATTCGGGTTCGCAAGGCCACTCCTGGGTGGCCGGCATGTCGGTCGGCGATCCGGACCCGGACAATCTCGCGAACAACGATCTGTTCGGCGTGATCGACGCTTTCGGCCTCCCGGGCAACTGGCTGATCCGCGCGACGGGCACGGCCGGCGGCGCGGGCGGCGACTGCTCCTCGCCTTCGGATGTGCCGTGGCTCAGCGCAGCACCGGCCAACGGCTCGGTGTCCAGCGGCAGTTCGCAGGATGTCACCGTGACGGCCGATGCCACCGGCCTCGACCCCGGCAGCTACTCGGCGCTCCTGTGCGTCACGACCGACGATCCCGATAACGCTCTGGTGCAGATTCCCGTCAGCCTCGAGGTGAACGTGGACGACCGGATCTTCGCCGACGGTTTCGACGTACCGAACTAAGCACGCGCAACGCGTTCGTCACCTGGCAGTCCTCCCCATGAGGCTTCGTGGCGACACCGCCGCCCGGAAACGGGCGGCGGTTTTCGTTTGCGGATAGCGCCAGGCGCCCGCCGGATCTCCCGCCGCGCCTTCGCGCGGTCCTCCAGGCCTGTGATGTCGATGCGGGCCCGCCGCATATGGCACGAACTTTGATTGATCCTTCACCGAGGCAAGGGATCGCCTTCCGTCCGGGCGGGCGGAATCGATGGATCTGGAAGGGGGGGGGACGCACTTCGCAGCGGCCGCCATCGCCGTTATTCCGACGGCAGCGGTACGCGCGCGGGCCGACACCGGCGTGAAGGTCCGCGGCTGCACCAGCTGCGGATGCGTGCGCAATGGCAGGTGGATGGACGTATGAACGCGTTCTTGGTCACTGAACGACAATCCTTGGCACCCGAGACGTTTTCGCGCGCGCCAGGCCGGTCCGCCGAGGCCGTGCGCGACACCGCGGCAGTGGACGTGCGCAACTGGCACTCGATGCAGTACTGGGCGAAGTGGCTCGGCATCAGCGAGCAGCAGCTCATCCGCGCGACGCGTGTCGCCGGCACCAACGTCGCATTGATCGAAGCGCATCTCGCCGAACGCCGCGCGCGCCGCCAGCGCAAGCGCGCCCGGGCCGCCGGTCCGGCTTGAGCCTTTCGTCCGCCGCGCCGCGCCCGTCGCGTGGCGGCGGCCGGCGCTCCGGTTCCCGCAGCGCCGGATAGCAAAGACGTCACGTCGCGACACCTCCTCCGCAGATTGGTTTTTTCCGGGGTGAGTCGATGTCCGTTCGCACGTGGTCGCTGCTGGCGGTGCTGGTTCCGGCGTTCTTCGTTTCTTCGCTCGCGCCCGCGGCGGAATCCGCAGCGGCGGACATGACCGCCATCCACCATCCTCCCGAAGAGACGCCGGACCAATGGTTCCGCGAAGGCGCCGCCGCCGCGCACGCGAACGCGCCACGTCCCGCGCACGCGAAGAACGTCATCGTGTTCCTCGGCGATGGCATGAGCATCACGACGATCACTGCCGCGCGCATCCTCGACGGCCAGCGCAAGGGCGGATCGGGCGAGGAGAACCGCCTGTCGTTCGAGAACTTCCCGGCGACCGCGCTTTCGCGCACCTACGAAACCGATCTGCAGACGCCCGATTCCTCCGGCACGATGACTGCGATCATGAGCGGCGTGAAGACGCGCGCCGGCGTCGTCGGCGTCGACCAGCTTGCCGAGCGCGGCCGCTGCGCGTCCGGCCGCGGCAATGAAACGGTCAGCGCGCTCGAGCTGGCCGCGCTCGCGGGCCAGTCGACCGGTATCGTGACGACGGCGCGCATCACGCACGCGACTCCGGCCGCGACCTATGGCCATCTCGCCGATCGCGAATGGGAGTCGGATGCGGATATTCCGGAGAAGGAGCGCGGACGGGACTGCGTCGATCTTGCGCGCCAGCTCGTCGAGTTTCCGCTCGGCGGCGGCATCGACGTCGCGCTCGGCGGCGGCCGCGCCGAACTGACGCCGGCCAGTCGGCACGATCCCGAATACCCGCAGCTCTCCGGCAAGCGCCGCGACGGCCGCGATCTCATCGCGGCATGGTCGAAACGGAACGGCACCGCCTATGTCTGGAACGAAAAGCAGCTCGATGCGATCGATCCTGCGCGCACGGCACACCTGCTCGGCCTGTTCGAGCCCGGGCACATGCACTACGAAACGGAACGCGCGAAAGACGCCGCCGGCGAACCAAGCCTTTCGAAGATGACGCGCGCCGCGCTCTCGATCCTGAAAAGGAATCCGAAGGGTTTCTTCCTGATGATCGAAGGCGGCCGCATCGACCACGGCCACCATGCCGGCAATGCGTATCGCGCGCTGACCGAGACCGTCGAATTCGCCAACGCCGTGCAGGTCGCCGCCGACATGACCTCGCCCGAGGACACGCTGATTCTCGTCACCGCCGATCACAGCCACACGCTGACGTTCGCCGGCTATCCGATGCGTGGCAATCCGATCCTCGGCAAGGTGCAGAGATCGGAGAGCGGCGGCGCGCCGAGCCTGTCCACCGACGCCACCGGCCTTCCGTACACGACGCTGAGCTACGCGAACGGCCCCGGCTATCCCGGCGCGTCGGACCAGCAGCCCGAGGGCCCGAAGAGCTATCCGCACAGGCCGATCGCGTACTCGAAAGCCGAGCACGGCCGCCCGCAGCTCGCCGATGTCGACACCGAAGCGCCCGACTACGAGCAGGAAGCGATGGTGCCCCTGTCCTCCGAAACGCACTCCGGCGAAGACGTGGCCGTCTTCGCGCGTGGTCCCGGCGCCGAAGCGGTGCGCGGCTCGCTCGAGCAGAACGCGCTCTTTCACGTCATCGCGCAGTCGAGCGATGCGATCCGCGATGCGTTGTGCCGGCTCGGCAGCTGCGATGCGCAGGGCGTGCCGGTGAAGCGTCCCGAGCGCGCGGCGCTGTTGCGCCAGGCGAAGGGGATGTAGCCGGTTCACGGCGCGCTTGACGTGCCGCCCGCGCGGCGTTCTGATCGCGGGACCGATCGCCCGGGGGACCCGCCATGCAGAGTGTCCGTTCGGTCATGCGAGCCGTTCTCTTCGCGATCGCAGCGTTCGGCGACGCCGCCGCGTGGGCGGCGCCGGAAGGCGGCGCGTTCCTCGGCTTCGGCGCGAGCTCCGACGGCGCGGGTGGCACGGACTACGTGCGCTTCTCGCCCGTGCAGCGCGTCGCGAGCCTCGAGCACGGTCTTCTCGCCGGCGTGTTCGGCGAGGGCGATTTCAGGAAGCAATACGCGATCGACGCGACCGGCGCGCTGGTGCGCATCAATACCCACTTCGGCACCGTGACGACGATCGGCCCGCTCGGCATTCCGCTCGGGCCGCACGTGCTGCTGGCCATCGATCCGATCAGCTCGCTGGTATTCATGGGAACCAACGACGCGGCCTGCCAGACGACCACGTTCTACACGGTCGATCGCGTGACCGGAGCCGCGACGCCGTCACTGACGCTGCCGCCGTGCTATCAGTCGATGGTGTTCGACAGTAACGGCAATCTCTTTCTCCTCGACCGCGATACGGAGGCGATCGCGATCTTCAGCGGCGGCAGCCCGCACGAGCTCGGCCCGCTCGGCATTCCGGTCGAGGATTCGGCGGTGCTCGCGCTCGATCCCGCGAACGACTCGCTGTATCTCGTGCAGTTCTATGAAGGCGACAACCGCATCTGGTTCGTGAACGCGACGACCGGAAGCGCGTTCCCCATCGGACAGACGCTGGGCGGCGCGGGGCCGGTCGCGGCGCTGGCGTTCGTGACGTTTTCCGAAGAGGACATCTTCTTCAACGGATTTGACTAGCGGGCCGATCGCCGCGCGTCGCTGTCACGCCACCACAGCCGCTTTCCGCCGCGAGCGCGCCGGCAACGGAAACGCATTGCGCGCCGGCTCGCGTTCGCCTGCGTTGCTTGGGTCATAGCCGGGCAGCTCGGCGACCTGCGCGCGGAACGCCTCGTCGTGCAGCACCGATTCGAGTTGCTGCATGGCGGGATCGGCGAGAAATTCGTTGCGGCAGAGGAAGAAGTAGCGCTCGGTGACCAGCGGTATGAAGTCAAGGCCGAAGCGGCGCGCCGGCACTTCGAGGCCGAAGCCGGCGTCGGCCATGCCGCTGCCGACGTAGGCCGCGACGGCTGCGTGCGTGTATTCGAGAATCTCGTAACCGTCGATCTGCCGCGGATCGACGCCGGCGCGTGCGAGGAGAAGATCGAACAGGAGTCGCGTGCCCGAGCCCGCCTGCCGGTTGACGAAGCGCAGGCCCTCCCGCGTGAGATCGGCAAGGCCGCGGATCTGCTTGGGATTGCCGGGCGCGACGGCGAGGCCCTGCCGGCGCGTCGCGACATGGAGCAATGTCCAGTCGTTCTGCACGCGCGGCGCGTAGTGCGCGGCGACTTCGGCTTCGAGCTCGCCGATCGGCAGGTGCAACCCGACGACGTCGCACTGGTGGTCGATGAACGCGGTGAGCGCTTCGTCCGAATCGCGGTACTTGAGATCGATCGGTATCTGCCGGCCGGCGAGGAACCGGCGCAGCGTCTCGACCGCGAAGCCGTGCGTGGCGTGCACGCGCAGCACCGGCCGGATCACCGAGAGCGCACGTTCGATTTCCGACTCGACCTCGGAGGCAAGACTGTCCAGCAGCGGCGTCAGCCGCGCCGCGATGCGGCGGTCGGCCCAAGCCAGGCGCTCGCCGAGCGGCGTCAGCTTGGCGCCGCGCCCGCGCTGGCTTGCGACCAGCGGGTGGCCGAACGCCCGCTCGCCCTCGCGCAGGAGACCCCAGGCGTACCGGTAGGTCAGCCCGGCCGTGCGGCAGGCGGCGGCCAGCGTGCCGGTCTGCTGGATGCCCACGAGAAGAGCGGTCAGGCGCGGCACGAGCGGCGTGCCGTCCTGCCGGCGCAGTTGCCAGTGAGCATCGATCGCGACCTTGAACATCAGGGAATCCGGTCGTCCGAGAAAATGCTGTGCAAAGCCTATTGTCCGTGTCGGCGGGCTGGTGCAAAGTGACCCGACAGCCGAAGATGGCCGCCATCCAATAGGCTCGCCGTAGCCTATATGCAGAGCCATCCGCAGACAAGTCCCGGGAGGGATTCATGAGCGGCACGCTGGACATCAGCGTCAGCCCGTCGGCAGGAGCGTCGACCGGTCTCCTCGCGAAGGAACGCACGATCGCCTCGGCCGGCTTCCATCGCTGGCTCGTTCCGCCGGCCGCGCTGTGCATCCACCTCTGCATCGGCATGGCCTACGGCTTCAGCGTGTTCTGGCTGCCGCTGTCGAAAGCGATCGGCATCGACAAGCCGGTCGCGTGTCCCGCCGACATGAGCTGGATCGGCGAGCTCGTCACGACGACCTGCGACTGGTCGGTAAGCATGCTCAGCATGACGTTCACGCTCTTCATCGTGGTGCTCGGGCTTTCGGCCGCGCTCTGGGGCGGCTGGCTCGAGCGCGTCGGCCCGCGCAAGGCCGGCTTCGTCGCCGCGCTCTGCTGGGGCGGCGGCTTCCTCGCCGGCGCGCTCGGCATCTACATCCACCAGCTCTGGCTGATCTGGATCGGCACCGGCATCCTCGGCGGCGTCGGCCTCGGCATCGGCTACATCTCGCCGGTTTCCACTTTGATCAAATGGTTTCCCGACCGCCGCGGCATGGCGACCGGCATGGCCATCATGGGCTTCGGCGGCGGCGCGATGATCGGCTCGCCGCTCGCCGATCTCCTGATGCGCCACTTCGCGACGCCGGCTTCGGTCGGCGTCTGGCAGACATTCTTCGTGATGGGCGTGATCTATCTCGCCGTCATGACGATCGGCGCGTTCGGCTACCGCCTGCCGCCCGAGGGCTGGGCGCCGCGCGGCTGGACACCGCCGGACACCGGCGCGAAGAGCGGCATGATCACGCGCGGCAACGTGCACCTCGAACAGGCGTGGAAGACGCCGCAGTTCTGGCTGATCTGGGCCGTGCTCTGCCTCAACGTCAGCGCGGGCATCGGCGTGCTTGCGATGGCCTCGCCGATGCTGCAGGAAGTCTTCGGCGGCAGGCTCATCGGCAGCGACGCGGGATTCGCGGCGCTCTCGGCGGATCAGAAGGTACAGATCGCGACGATCGCCGCCGGCTTCACGGGCCTCCTCAGCCTCTTCAACATTCTGGGCCGCTTCACCTGGGCGTCGCTCTCCGACTACATCGGGCGCAAGAACACGTATTTCGTGTTCTTCGTGCTCGGCATGATTCTCTACGCGTCGGCGCCCGGCCTCGGCCACGCGGGCCAGGCCGCGCTCTTCGTCATCGCGTTCTGCGTGATCCTTTCGATGTACGGCGGCGGCTTCTCGACGGTGCCGGCCTATCTCGCCGACATGTTCGGCACGCAGATGGTCGGCGCGATCCACGGACGCCTGCTGACGGCGTGGTCCGCGGCCGGTGTGATCGGCCCCGTGCTGATCAACTATTTCCGCGATTCGCAGCTCGCTGCCGGCGTGGCGCGCAACACGGTCTATGACACGACGATGTATGTGCTGACCGGCCTGCTCGCGCTCGGCTTCGTCTGCAACCTGCTCGTGCGTCCGGTCGCGGCCAGGTGGTTCATGACCGACGAGCAGCTCGCGGCCGAGCGCAGGCGCGCGCACGACGTCGCGCGCGCGAACACCGTCGGTGGCGCGCCGCCGGCAACGGCCGAGTCGCGGCCGGGCTTCGTCTATGCGGCGTGGATCGGCGTCGGCATTCCGATCCTCTGGGGCGTCTGGCTGACGCTGCGGAAAGTGATGGTGCTGTTCAGTTGAGGTGAAATCATGGCCAGGCGCACTGCTGCCCAACCCGTTTCCGCACCGCGCGATCTCCTGCCGCCGGACATTTCGGCGAAAGTGCGCGCGGCGCTGCACGCGAACCGCGACCGGCGGGGTGCGCTGCTGCCGGTGCTGCATGCCGTGCAGGACAGCGTCGTCTCCTGCCTGCGTCTGCCGGAAGCTCGCAGCATCGCCGAGGAGCAGGACGCGCTGAAGCTATTGACGGTGATCCTGCGCCACCACGTCCAGAACCGGCGCCGCAAGCGCACGCGCTACACCGCAACGGCACTCCTCGGCTTCGGCTACGA
>CBINBI010000062.1:0-20545 GCA_966248875.1 uncultured Rhodanobacteraceae bacterium | reverse complement strand
CGGCGCGAGCAGCGACTGCGCCTGCGTGAGCAGCGCCAGCGCCGCTTCGCCGAGGCCGAGCGCGTTGTAGGCACGGCCCATCGCCAGCAGCATCGAGCCGCGCTGCGTGTCGGAGAGATCGCTGCGCTTGCCGAGCTCGCGCGCGCCGCGATCGAGCATCTCGCGCACGGTCACCGTGTTGCCGCGCGAGCGCAGCGAATCGGCGTTCTCGAACAGATCGTTCATGAACGCGACGATCGCCTGCGCGCGGTCGCGCTCGCGCGCGACGCGCTCGAGCTGCGCGAGTCGATCGAAGGTGAATCCCGCCAGCAGCGCGGCCAGCACGGCACAGGCGGCGAGCGGCCAGCGCCAGCGCCACGCGAAGCGGCGCGCGCGATACGGCCAGTGGCCGCGCCGCGCGCGCACCGGACGCGACGCGAGCCAGCGGCCGAGGTCGTCCGCGAGCTCGGCCACCGACGCGTAACGCTGCGCCGGCTCGCGCCGCAGCGCCTTCAGGATGATCGCGTCGAGATCGGCCGGCACGCGCCAGCGCGGCGGTGGTGCGGGCGCGGCTTGGGCCGGCGCCTCGCCGGCATTGGCTTGGACCGAGGTAGCGCCGGCCTGGCGGCGCAGCAGCCGGCTCGGTGGCGGGATCTCGCCGGAGACGATGGCGTTGGAGACTTCGTGCGCCGTCGCGAGATGATCGAAGGGGCGCGATCCGGTCAGGAGCTGGTACAGCACGACGCCGAGCGAATACACGTCGGTCGCGGTGCTGAGCGGCTTCCCGGCGACCTGTTCCGGGCTTGCGTAGGCGAGCGTCAGCGCGCGCATGCCGGTCTCGGTGCGCAGATCGTCCGCGCCGTCGTCGAGCAGCCGCGCGATGCCGAAATCGAGCAGCTTCGGCTCGCCGTCGGCTCCGACCAGGATGTTCGCCGGCTTGATGTCGCGATGGATCACGAGATGGCGGTGTGCGTACTCGACTGCGGCGCAGACCTTGAGAAACAATTCGACGCGCGCGCGGAGCGGAAGGGCGCGGTCGCGGCACCATGTGTCGATGTGCTCGCCTTCGACGTATTCCATGGCGAGGAACGGGCGCCCGGCGCTGCTGATGCCGGCATCGACGAGATGGGCGATGTTCGGATGGTGCAGGCTCGCCAGGATGCGCCGCTCGATGGCGAAACGGCGGGCGAGGGCGCCGTCCGGCAGCGCCGCCGCGTTGAGGAGCTTGAGCGCGACGCGCTGGCCGAGATCGCCGTCGACGCGCTCGGCGAGGTAGACCGCGCCCATGCCGCCTTCGCCGAGCGCGCCGAGCACGCGGTAGTTGCGCGGCAGCGGCGCCTCGATCTCGATCGCCGCGCTGCGACGCACGGACTCGGCGGGTGCGGGCAGGTCGTCCGCCTCGTTCTCGGCCGCTTCGAGCAGCCACTCGGCTTCGCGGCGCAGCGCGTCGTCGCCGCCGCAGGCTTCGCGCAAGGCGGCCGGCCGCTCTTCCGGCGAGCGCTCCAGCAGCTCGAATGCGATCGCCTTGGCGCGCCGGTAACGATTCGCCGCTTCTGTGTCCAACGTGTGCCTCGAAAAACCCGCCGCGGGTCGGTTCTGCTGCTTCGCGACCGCAGCGCAACCAGGCCATGACCAGAATCGCCGCGATTTTGCGCGTCCTGTCCAGAAGGCCGCTCGGTGCGCTCCGCGGAGCATACCGCGCGCTTGCGGAATTCCGGTCCGGGACCGGGCGAGATCCAGCTTTGACGGAGACTGAAATGCGGCGTTGCGTCGATCGGGTTCGAGACAAGGGCTTCACCTGGCTGTTGCTGCTGGTGCTGTCGTTCTTCGCGGTTTCATGGGCGGAGGCGGCCGGCACGAAGCCGTCGCTGACGGCGACGCTGGTGCCCGCAAGCGCCGGCAAGGCCGGCGCGGAGCTCGCGGTGAGCTGGGCGGGAGAGGCGGGCGCGCGGCTTTCCGTCTCGCTGCGGCGCCCGTCGGGCTCCGATCTTCCGCTGGTTTCCGGCCACGTGCTGACGAGCGGCGTGAACCTCGTCGCGCTGCCGGCTGATGCTGCCTCTCGCGGCACGCTCGCACTGAGCGTGAAAAGCGCCACGGGCGACCCGCTCGCGAGCACTACGCGCGATCTCGACCAGCTGCGCGCCGGCTCGTTCTTCGCCTGGGAATCGATGTTCGTCGGTCCCGGCCTCGACGAAGGCGCCAGCGTCGGCATGGGCGGCGCGCGCACGACGATCGTCTGGGACGACGGCCGCGGTCCCGCGCTCTACGTCGCCGGCGGATTCCTCACCGCCGGCACGAAGCTCGTCAACCGCATCGCACGCTGGGACGGCACGGACTGGGAGCCGCTGACCGGCTCGCTCGGCACCGGCGTCGCCATGGACGGCAGCGGCAATCCGAGCGTCAAGGCGCTCGCGGTCTACGATGGCGCGCTCATCGTGGCAGGCTTCTTCGACAACGCGGGCGGCGTGCGCGTCAACAACATCGCGCGCTGGGACGGTCATGAATGGTCCGCGCTCGGCGACGGGCTCACGGGCTCGGTCGGCGTGGAAGCGCTGACGGTTTATCAAGGTCAGCTCATCGCGGGCGGCCCGTTCACGCAGTCGGGCTCGACCGAGGTCGCGCGCATCGCGCGCTGGGACGGCAGCGCGTGGCTGCCGCTCGGCAGCGGCATCAGCGGTGCCGAGTTCAGTCAGACACCGCAGGTGTTTGCGCTCGCCGTCTTCGGCGACGAGCTCGTCGCCGGCGGCAACTTCCTCGACGCAGGCGGTGTCGCCGTCAATCGCATCGCACGCTGGAACGGAAGCGCGTGGGCCGCGCTCGGCGACGGCGTCAGCGAATCGGCCTCGCCGGGCTCGACCTTGCCGACCGTCCATGCGCTCGCGGTGCACGACGGCGCGCTGATCGTCGGCGGCAATTTCCGCAGCGCCGGCGGCCAGCCGGCCAACGCCATCGCGCGCTGGGACGGCAGCGCGTGGTCCGCGCTCGGCGCCGGCATGAGCGGCGAGGGCAACGTGCGCGTCACCGCGATCGCGACGTACGGCAGCGCGTTGATCGCGGCCGGCTCGTTCGCGACGGCGGACGGCGTCACCGTCAACAACATCGCGAGCTGGAACGGTAGCGCGTGGTCCGCGCTGCAGGGACCGACGGACGCCGGCATCAGCAGCGCAGTCGAGACGCTGGCCGTATTCGACGGCGCGCTGATCGCGGCGGGCTTTCCGTATCCCTATGCCGGTGGCGTCGTCGTCAATGGCCTCGCGCGTTGGGACGGCAGCACCTGGTCCACGCTGGACGGCGCGCCCGGCACGGGCGTGCTCGGCGAAATCACCGCGTCGACGCTCTACGAAGGCGATCTCGTCATCGCGGGCAGCTTCGTGCGCGCGGGCGGCGAGACGGTCTTCGAAGTCGCGCGCTGGGACGGCAACGCGTGGCGGGCGCTGGACGGGCCATTCGCGGCGGGCGTCAGCGCGCCGCCCGGCGCGGGCGTTACACCGGTCGTCAACGCGCTCGTCGAGTACAACGGTCAGCTCATCGCAGGCGGCCGCTTCCTCGACGCGGGCGGCGTCTTCGTCAACCACATCGCGCGCTGGGACGGCACGCGCTGGTGGCCACTCGGCAGCGACGGCGCGGGCGTCACCAACGGGTTCCTGCCGACGGTGCGCTCGCTCGCGGTCTACGACGGCGCGCTGATCGTCGGCGGCTCGTTCGAGAGCGCCGGCGGCATCGCCGCCCGCAACATCGCGCGCTGGGACGGCAGCACATGGTCCGCGCTCGGCAGCGGCGTCGATTCCTCGGTCACGGCGCTGACGGTGTTCGACGGCGATCTCATCGCGGGCGGTGATTTCTTCAGCGCGGGCTCGGTATCGGTGAGCCATGTCGCGCGCTGGGACGGCGTCGCATGGTCCGCACTCGGCAGCGGCGTCAACGGATCGGTCAGCGCACTGCTTCCGTACGACGGCGCGCTCGTCGCGGCCGGCAGCTTCGGCCAGGCCGGCGGACAGACCGTCAATCGCATCGCGCGCTGGGACGGCGCCGGCTGGAGCGGCTTCGCGGCGGCCGGTGGTGTCGGCATGGACGATCAGGTGCTGAGCCTTGCCTCGTACGCCGGCGAGCTGATCGCCGGCGGACGTTTCCACAACGCAGGCGGCGCTCCGGTCAACGGCATCGCGCGCTGGGACGGCACGGCGTGGCTGCCGCTGGTCGGCAGCGCCGGCGCGGGTGTCGGCGGCTGGGCGACGCCGGCGGTCGAAACGCTGCTCGTCACGGATCTCGACGGCGCCGGCCCGGAGCCCGAGAAACTCGTCGCGGCCGGCCGCTTCCAGCTCACCGGCGGCGAGCCGAACTGGAACATCGGCGTGTACGGTCCGGGCGAGCCGCACGGCTTGATCGAAGTCGCGCCGCACCGGCTCGACTTCGGCAGCGTCATCGCCGGCTGGACGACGGCATCGCAGAGCGTGACGCTGAGCAGCGTCGGCAGCGTGGCGGTCGCGATCGACGCGATTCCCGCAGCGGTTGCGCCGTTCGAGCGCACCGGCGGCACCTGCCCCGACGCACCGTTCGATCTCGCGCCGCTCTCGAGCTGCACGCTCGAATTCCGCTTCGCGCCGGCGACGGCGGGCAACTTCGTGCAGTCGTTCGCGATCGGCTCGGATACGGACGGCCCGCCGTCCTCGTTCGAGCTGATCGGCACCGGTGTGATCGAACAGCGGCCGCCGAGCGTGCAGCTCGATCCCGATCACGTCTCCGCGACACTGGCCGCCGGCGAGACGGGCTCGGCCACGCTCACGATCGGCAACGGCGGCGATCAGACGCTCGACTGGCTGGTCAGCACTGCGGCGGCGTCAAGCCCAACCGGTTTCGGCGACAACGTCTCCGCCATGACGGTGTGGGACGACGGCCGCGGACCGGCGCTCTACGTCGCCGGCGAGGGCGACAGCGATTTTCACGGCATCGCGCGCTGGGACGGCCATGCATGGTCGTGGCTGGGCGCCGGCGTGAACAACGACATCAACGCGCTGGCCGTGTATGACGGCGCGCTGATCGCGGCCGGCAACTTCACCAAGGCCGGCGGCGTGACGGTGAACCGCATCGCGCGCTGGGACGGCGCCGAATGGACGGCGCTCGACATGGGCCTCACGGGCAGCTCCACGTCACGCGTCAATGCGCTCGCCGTTTACGACGGCGCGCTGATCGTCGCCGGCAATTTCACCGCGGCGAGCAACATCCCGGTGGACGGGCTGGCGCGCTGGGACGGCGATCATTGGTCGGCGTTCGGCCAGGGCCTCGACGCGCAGGTGTTCGCGCTCACCGTTTACAACGGCGAGCTGATCGCGGCCGGCGGCTTCACGACGGTCGGCGGCCAGAATCTCAACCGCATCGCGCGCTGGGACGGCAGCGCCTGGGCGCCGCTCGGCGCCGGCGTCGACAGCACCGTGCTCGTGCTCGGCACGTACGATGGCGATCTCATCGCGGCGGGCAGCTTCACGTCCGCGGGCGGAGCGCCGGCAAACCGTGTCGCGCGCTGGAACGGCAGCACCTGGTCGCCGCTCGGCGACGGCGTCAACAGCCAGGTTTCTGCGATCGGCACATACGGCGACACGCTCGTCGTCGGCGGGCTCTTCACTTCGGCCGGCGGCGTGGCTGCCAACCGTATCGCGAGCTGGGACGGCAGCGCATGGTCGGCGCTGGGTGACGGCGTCGCCGCGCGCGTCAGCGCGCTCATGGAATTCGATGGCGATCTGATTGCGGGCGGCTCGTTCACGAGCGCCGGCGGCATTCCAGCCGACCACACCGCACGTTGGAACGGCAGCACGTGGTCGGCGATGACACCCGACGCGTTCGTCGATTGCACGCTGCCCTCGTGGCTCAGCGTCGATCCGGCGACTGGCTCCGTCGCGGGCGGCAGCAGCGGATCCGCCACGCTCTCGTTCGACTCGAGCGGTCTCTCCGCGGGAACTTACACCGCGAATCTCTGCATCGACAGCAACGATCCCGCGCCGGCTCCGGCCGTCGTGCCGGTCAGCCTCGACATCACGGGCGGCGCGCCCGGCGGTACGCAGACGCTCATCGCGCCGGACGGCATGGACAACGACTGGTTCGGCCGTTCCGTCGCGATCGACGGTGACACCGCGCTGGTCGGCGCGGACGCGGTCGACATCGGCGGCGTCGAGAATCTCGGGGCGGTCTACGTCTACGTGCGCGAAGGTGATCACTGGACGCAGCAGGCGCGGCTGACCGCCGACGACGGCGAGCAGTTCGACCAGTTCGGCATCACGGTCGCGCTGTCGGGCGATACGGCGCTCATCGGCGGCGGCCATGGCGTCAACGCGGCCTACGTGTTCCATCGCGACGGCGGCATCTGGACGCAGCAGGCAAAGCTCACCGCCTCGGACGGCAGCGTGGACGACGTGTTCGGCATCGCGGTCGCGCTCGACGGCGACACCGCGCTGATCGGCGCCCGCCAGGCGATGGTCGACGGACACATGAACCAGGGTGCAGCCTACGTCTTCGTGCGCTCGGGCTCCGTCTGGAGCGAGCAGGCGAAGCTGACGGCCTCGAACGGCCAGGCCTTCGACGTGTTCGGCGACGCGGTCGCGCTCGACGGCGACACCGCTGTCGTGGGCGCGGCCTACGCGGATCCGTCCGGCATGGACGGTGCGGGCTCCGCCTGGGTGTTCGTGCGCAACGGCACGACCTGGACCGAGCAGGCGACACTGGTTGCGAGCGATGCCGCGGAAGGCGCGAACTTCGGCGACTCAGTCGCGGTGTCCGGCAACACGATCCTCATCGGCGCGAGCGCGGCCGCGGGTTCGGGCGGCGCGTTCCAGGGCGCGGCGTACGTGTTCACGCGCAGCGGCACGGCGTGGACCGAGCAGGCGCGCCTCGCGGCTTCGGACGGCGCGACGGGCGACTCGTTCGGCAACGCGGTCGCGCTCGACGGCGACGACGCCCTCGTCGGCGCCTGGTTCGCGGGCGGCAGCGGCAAGGCCTACACGTTCCGCCGCAGCGGCGCGAGCTGGAGCGAAACCGGAACGCTTGCTTCGGACGCGCCAGCTCCGGGCGATCAGTTCGGCGACGCGGTCGCGCTCGACGCCGGCACGGCGCTGGTCGGCGCATGGCTGACCGACGTCAACGGTCACGTCGATCAGGGCGCGGCGCACGTGTTCGCGCTCGGAGCCGGACCGGCGCCGGTGCTCACTGTCGTGCCCGACATGCTGGATTTCGGTTCGGTCGTGGTGCCGGGTGCGATCGTCGGTCCGCTGACCGTGACGGTGACGAACACCGGCGCGACGCCAGTCGCGATCAGCGGCATCGACAATCCGGTGCTGCCGTTCGCGCGGGCCGGCGGCGATTGCCCGGGCGGCCCGTTCGAGCTCGCCGCGTCCGCATCGTGCACGCTGAGCTACATCTTCGTCGCCAACGAGGCCGGCACGTTCGCGCAGACGCTCGCGGTCGCGAGCGACAGCCCGACGGTGACATTCGATCTCGTCGGCGTCGGACTGGCGCCGGCGACGCTCGATCTCGATCCGGATCAGCTCGACGTCACGCTGGTGCAAGGCACGAATGCCGAGCGCACGATCACGATCACGAATCCCGGCACGGTCGATCTCGCCTGGAATCTCGTCGAGACCAGCGACACGGCCGATTGCAGCCGGCCCGCGTGGCTCGGCGCGTCGCCGGATGCCGGCGCAGTGGCCGCCGGCGCGTCGTCGGATCTGACGGCGAGTCTCGACGCCAGCGCGCTCGCGCTCGGCACGTATTCCGCGAATCTCTGCTTCGAGAGCAACGATCCGTTCCATCCGCTGACGCTGCTGCCGGTGAACCTCACGGTGACGCTCGGCGAGCCCGCGCTCACGATCGATCCGCCGTCGCTCGATTTCGGCACGGTGCCGGCGGGCGTCGACGCGGGCCCGGCGCTGTTCACGCTGACCGACAGCGGCACCGCCGCCACGACCGTCGATGCCATCAGTGCAGTCGATCTCCCGTTCGTGCGCGACGGCGGCGACTGTCCCGCGCCGCCGTTCGAACTCGCGCCCGGCGACTCGTGCACGATCGGCTACCGCTTCAGCCCGACCACGATCGGCGCGGCTGCCGCGACGGTGCACGTGACCGGCAACGCCGGCGACCACACCATCGCTCTCGCTGGCACCGGCATCGCGGGCCCGCCGACGCAGCTCGTGCTGATCGCCGGCAGCGGCCAGCAGGCCACGGTCAACACGGCGTTCGCGGCACCGCTGGCGGTGCAGGTGCGCGACGACTGGAACAATCCGGTCGCCGGCATCGCGATCACATTCTCGGCGCCCGCGAGCGGGCCGAGCGCGGTGCTCTCGTCGTCGACGGCGACCACCGACGCGAACGGCTACGCCAGTGTCGGCGCGACCGCGAACGGCGAAGTCGGCAGCTACGCGGTTACCGCAAGCGGCGGTCTCGGCGCGCCGGTGTCGTTCGCGCTGACCAACGTCGCCGCCAGTGTCGATCTTGCGGTGTCGATCAGTGTGGATCGCGAGCACGTCCGCCCGGGCGAGCTGCTCGATTATTTCGTCGTCGTGCAGAACGTCGGCAGCGATGCGGCGGACGATGTGGCCGTCGCGAGCACGCTGTCCTCGCAGCTCGACGTCGCCGCGGCGACCTGGATCTGTCTCGGCCCCGCGTCGACTGGATGCAGCGCGAGCGGGCAGGGCGACATCGTCGAATCCGGCCTCGCGATTCCGGCCGGCGGCAGTGTCGCGTATCTCGTGACGGCGCCGGTACGACTCGATGCGGACGAGGGTTCGGTTGAAACCCAGGCGAATGTCACCGCGCCGGGGGACGGCAACTCCGGCAATGATGCCGCTGCCGCGACGAGTTGGATCGTGCTGTTCCGCGACGGTTTCGAGCCCTACGGCACCGGAACGGATCTGCCGCCGCTCGAAGCGCAGGCCGTGCGTCTCGGCGTGCTCGACGACGTCCGTGTCGACCTGACGCCGCCCGGAGCGACGCCGCTCGCGAGCACGCTCGTGGCGCGCGCGGACGACGGCAGCGGATTCCGCATCGAGCGGGTGAGCACAGCCGGCACCGATGCGGTGCGCCTCGTCACGACCGGGACCGGCACCGAACACGCGAGCAACTGGCTCGCCATCGGCAGCGCACGCATCGCCGTGCTGGTGTTGGTCGAAGGTTCCGCCGCGGCAGGCGAAGCGCAGCACACGCTGCTTGTGCTGCTCGACGACGGTCGCGAGCTGCGCCTTCCGCTCGGCGCGGCGAGCAGCTACCGCCTGTGGGCCACCCGCCCGCTGGAGGCGATGCCGCGCGAAGCGGAGTAGACGAGCTGCGCTCGTGACGCGCAGATCCCGCTACGGAAGCTCGCCGCGCCATCGCGCGGCGAGCTTTCGGAGTGGTACGGCTTCCCATGCAACCAAGTGGCGCGTCGACGCATCCGAGCTTCGACGCGCCGTGTGCATGTATCCTCGACAGCGCGCGGACCGATACCCAGACGGGAGGCTGTCCGAAAATGGACACCATTGCCTTCGCATTCCGCTCGCTGCTCAAGACGCCGGTGTTCAGTCTCGTCGCGATCCTGGCCTTGGCGCTGGGCATCGGCGCGAACAGCGCGATCTTCAGCGTCATCGAGGCGATCTTCCTCAGGCCGCTGCCGTATGCGCACCCCGAAGAGATCGTCCAGCTGAGATCGGCGCTGCCCGAACGCGGCCTCGATCAGGCGCCATTCTCGTGGCCGCGCATGCAGGCCGTGCGCGACCGCCAGCAGGTGTTCACCGATGTCGCCGTCTCGACGCCGAACGCGTTCGTCGTGACAGGAGCCGGCGATCCCGAGCAGCTGCAGGGGATGATCGTCTCGCAGAACTATTTTCCGCTGCTCGGCGTGCAGCCGATGCTCGGGCGCAATTTCCCGGCCGAGGAGGATCGTCCCGGCGGCGCGCCGGTGGTCATGTTGAGTTACGGCTACTGGCAAAGGCACTTCGCCGGGCGCAACGACGTCGTCGGCCAGTCGCTGACTCTGGACGGACGGCCGCACACGGTCATCGGCGTCCTGCCGCGCGATGTCGCGGCGTTTCCGCTGAACCAGATCGCGGTGTTCACGACGCGGCCCTACGAGGCGCCGTTCGCGGTTCGGAAGCAGATCGACGATGGCGGTCTCTTCTTCAACGTGCTCGGCCGGCTGAAGCCGGGTGTCGGCATGGAAGAGGTGCGTGCGGCCATGAGCGTGATCGCGGCCGCATACACGAGCGCGCATCCGACGAACATCGATGCGACATCGAAAATCGTCGCGGGCTTTCTCCAGGAAAACCTGGTCGGAAACCAGCGGCAGACGTACGGCATGCTGTTCGCGGCCGTCGCGGCGGTGCTGCTGATCGCCTGCGCGAACGTCGCGAACCTGCTCCTCGCCCGCTTCTCACGGCGGCGCAAGGAAGCCGGCATCCGCTTCGCGCTCGGCGCGAGCCGTGGCCGCGTGATCGCGCAGTTCCTTGCCGAGAGCCTGCTGCTGTCGCTCGCGGGTGGCGTGCTCGGACTTGCTCTTGCCGCGGCGGCGCTGCCGCTGCTGGCGCATCTCGGCGACGATTTCATTCCGCGTGTCGAGGAGATCTCGCTCGATCCAGCGGTGGTCGCATTCACGCTCGGTGTGTCCATCCTCGCAGGTGTCGCCATGGGCCTGGTGCCGGCCATGCATGTGTCGGCAAGCGCCGCCAACGATGCGCTCAAGGACTCCAGTCGCGATTCGACGAGCGGGCCGCGCCACAACCGGTTCCGCAGCGGCCTCCTGGTCGGAGAGGTCGCGCTAGCGTTCGTGCTGCTTGTCGCGACCGGCCTCATGATCGCCACCGTCGTGCGCATCCAGAATGTCTCACCCGGCTTTCGTACCGACGGCATCTTCACCGCGTTCGCGGTGGTGCCGCCGGCGCAGTACCCGGCACGCACCGAAGCCACGGCGAATTTCTACACGCGCCTTTATCACCGGCTTCGGGAACTCCCCGGCGCGAAGGAAGTTGCGCTCAGCGACAATCCGCCGCTCAGCGGCAACAACGGCCAGTCGCCGTATGCCGTCGTGGGACGGCCGCTGCCGCCGCCGTCCGAGCGCCCGCTGGCGCTCCGGCACCTGATCAGCCCGAACCGCTTCGGGGTGCTCGGCATTCCGATCAAGCTGGGGCGTGATTTCGACGAGCACGACACCATGGCCAGCGCGCCCGTCGTCATCATCAACGAGACGATGGCGAAGCAGCTGTTTCCCAACGAGAACCCGCTCGGTCAGAAGCTCGTCACCGGCATGCTGTCGCTGACGCAGGAAATCGTCGGCGTCGTCGCGGACGTGCACACCAACAGCCTGACCGCGCCCCCGGTACCGGAGATGTACTACCCGGTGTTCCAGCGTCCCGAGAACTTCACCGGCATCCTCGTCCGCACCGACGGCGATCCCTCCGCGCTCACCGCCAGCGTGCGGGCTGCGCTGCGCGACGTCGATCCCGGCATTCCGCTGATCGCGCCCGGCACGATGCACCAGCTCGTCGAGCAGTCGACGGCGGACCGCGATCTGACAATGATGCTCCTGACGGTGTTCGCCGGGCTTGCGCTCGTGCTGGCGAGTCTCGGCGTGTACAGCGTGATGGCCTATTCGGTTTCGCAGCGCTCGGCCGAGATCGGCATCCGCATGGCGCTGGGTGCGCGCTCGGCCGACGTGCAGAGGATGGTCATCGGACACGGCCTCAGGCTGGCCGGCGCGGGCCTGCTGATCGGGGTCGTGGCCGCGCTCGCGTTGACGCGGCTGATGACGGCGCTGCTGTTCGAGGTTCGCGCGGCCGATCCAATGATCTATTTCGCGATCGCGTGCGTGCTGATCGTGGTCGCGGTCGCGGCGAGCTGGATTCCGTCGCGGCGTGCGGCCGGGCTTGATCCGACCAAGGCGCTGCACGAGGCATAGCGTGCGAGGCGCGACGGCCGCGCAGCGTCAGCGGTATTCGGTCACCAGCAGGCTGTAGATTGTCTGGGTGCCGCTGACGAAGTGCCCGATGCGCAGATTCTCGTCGTGCGCGTGCTGGCTGTTGTCGGCGTTGACGGTGGGAATCATGATGAAGGGCAGGCGGAGCGCTTCGACGAGCACGTCGGTCGGCACGGTGCCGCCCATCATGCGGATGCGCACGGGCTCGACATCGGGCCGCGGGCCGGTCTGCGAATGCAGCGCGGCATAGGCCCAGCGACCGACCGGTGAATCCATCGGCGTGCGCTCGGCGCTCTGCACCGCGCCGAGCGTGAAGCTCGCAAGTTTGTCCCACTTCGCGCGTTCCGCGTCGCTCGGCGGACCGTCGACGAGGTGATAGCCCTGCGCCTCGATGTGCTTCTTCACCAGATCGTAAAGGCGCCGCCCGTCGGTTTCCGGCGTCGTGCGGAAATCGAGCTCCGCTGTCGCCTCGCTCGGCACGATGTTCGCCGCCTTCGCACCGATGGCGCCGGAGGCCATGCCGCGCACGTTGAGCGAGGGATACTGCAGCGCTTCCTGGTATGTCGCGCCGACGCGCTCGGCGCGCGCGATGCCGATGCGCTTGCGCAATGCGTCCTCGTCGTCGCCGGTTGCCGCGAGCGCGGCGCGATCGGAGCCGGTCAGCGCGACGCCGTCGTAGTAGCCTTCGATGCGCACGCGGCCGTCGTCGTCCTTCATGCCGGCGAGCAGGGCGGCCAGCCGGAACGCGGGGTTCGGCGCGTAATTGCCGAAGTGGCCGCTGTGAAGCGGCGCGCGCGGCCCGTACACGACGAGCGTCGCCTGCGCGATGCCGCGATTGCCGAACACCAGCGTCGGCCGCCCCGACGGATGCGCAGGACCATCCAGAATGACCAGCGCATCGGACTCGAACAGCGGCGAATTCGCGGCGACGACGCCGGCGAGGCTCGGGGAGCTCATCTCTTCCTCGGAATCGAGGATCACCTTGACGTCGAAGGCGGGTGACCGGCCGGCGGAACGCAGGAGATCGACGGCGATCAGCAGCATCATGATCGGCGCCTTGTCGTCGGCAGCGGCACGCGCGAACACGCGCAGCTCCGGATCGAGCTCGGCGAGCAGAGCTTCACGCGCGACGGGCTGCCAGACGCCTTCCGCATCGCGCCGCTTGACGACCGGCTCGAAAGGGCTTTCCTGCGCCCACTCGTCAGGAATCACGGGCTGACCGTCGAAATGCGCGTAGAAGAGGATCGTCTTCGCGCCGGACTTCGAGGCGGCGAGCTGCGCGAACACGAGCGGCCGCTCCGCCGGGTTGTTAAGAAGCTTCGTCCGGAAGCCGCGCTTCTCGAACGCGCGCTGCAGGAACGCAGCGTTGCGGCGGATGTCGGCGGCATCATCGGCGACATTCGGAATCGCGAGCAGGTCGAGATATTCCGCGAAGTTCCGTTGCGCGGCCCGCGTGACTTCGTCGTCCCACGCGCGCGCGTCCGCGCCCGCGGCCGGCAGAACCAGGATCAGCAGAATCAGAGTCAGCTTGCGCATGCGGTCGGTCCCGTGCGTGCCGGTCGGCGTTCGGCGACTATACCGTCGCCGGACGCGCATCGCGCCGGCGAAGGTGCGCTGCGTCGCCGATGCTGCAGTGCCGATTTCGCGACCGTCCGGCCGGGGGGTAGATTGCGCGGGCTTTTCTTCGCTTCTTTTCCAACGATCGAGGATGTCCGCATGGTTTCCCTCGCGCAGCTCTGGCTTCCGATCCTGCCGGACAGTGGTTCGTGTTCTGCTTGCTGGTCTCGTTCGTCGCCGCGTGCCTCGCTGCGAGCGCGCTGGCTGCCGGCACGCCGCACGCGCAGGTGTTCCACATGACGGGCGTGGCGGCACTGCTCGGGCACGCGTTCTATCCGCTGCCGATGGGCATCTGGTGGGCGTACCCATGGAAGAGGTCGGTCAAGTACGTGGTCGACGGCGTGATTTACGCGCTGATCGTCGGCGCGACGTTCGCATGGCTCTGGCCCGCGTAGCCGTACCGAGAATCGCCGCACGGTCGGCAGCCCGCGCGGCGGACGTGAGCGCTCGAGGCTTTCGCGATGAGGGCTATCCCTGTGCGGCGTAGATGCGCCGCACCGATTCCATCGTGTCGGCTTCTTCCGCGCGCTTGTCGTCGCGGTAACGTTTCACGCGCGCCAGACGCAGCGCGAGCCCGCCGGGATAGCGCGGGCTCGCCTGCAGATCGCTGAAGGCGATTTCGGCGACGAGCTCGGGCCGGACATGCACCGTGTAGCGGTCGCGGCGCGTCTCGCGCGCGAGCAGCTCCCGCGTCTGCCATTCGAGCATCGCATCGGTGAGCCCCTTGAAGGTCTTGCCGAGCATCACGTACTCGCCCGTGGCGGGATCGAACGCGCCGAGGTGCAGGTTCGACAGCTTTCCGGTGCGGCGGCCGTGCCCCCATTCGGCGGCGAGGACGACGAGATCGAGCGTGTGCGCGCGCTTGATCTTGAGCCAGCCCGCGCCGCGGCTGCCGGCTTGGTAAGGCGCATCGAGCGACTTCGCCATTACGCCTTCGTGGCCGGCTGCGAGCGATGCATCGTAGAACGCTTGGGCCTCGTCGGCCGAGGATGTCACGATGCGCGGGATCTGGAGCGGCGCGGGAACGGCTCTGGTCAGCGCCTCGTATCGCTCGCGGGTCGGAAGGTGCGTGAGTCTCGCGCCGTCGAGGCGCAGGCAATCGAAGAAGAACGCGCGCATCGGCAGCTCGTCGCGCAGCCTGCCGACATCCAGCCTGCGCCCGAAGCGGCGCATCGTGGTCTGGAACGGCAGCGGGCGGCCCGCCCCATCGAACGCGATCGCCTCGCCGTCGAGGATGATGTCGCGCGCCGGCAGCGCGGAAGCGGTTTCCACGATCTCCGGGATCGCGTCCCCGACTTCGTTGAGATTGCGCGTATAGATGCGCACCGTGTCGCCCGACCGATGCACCTGTATGCGCGCGCCGTCCATTTTCCACTCGAACGCGGCCTCGCCGCCGAGCTGGCGCAGCGCGTCGGCCGGATCGGTCGCGACCTGCGCCAGCATCGGTGCGACCGGCGAGAGGATCTCGAGCTGGAATGTCGAAAGGCCGCGCTCGCCTTCGAACAGTGCCGCGCGTGCGACGGCGCCGACGTTCTTCGCATACATCATTGCGCGGCGCACCGGCACGACGGGCAGTTCCGCCGCTGCGGCGATCGCGTCCGTCATCACGCCCGCAAGCGCACCCTGGCGCAGCTCGCCGAGCAGGAGGCGCACGAGGAATTCGCGCTCGGGCTCGGTCGCGCGACTGAACAGCGCGCGCAATGCAGCGGCGCGCTGCGCCGTCGCCCCCGCGCCGCGCATCCCTGCGATCTCGCCGAGGCGCCGGTCGACTTCCACGACCGAAAGAGAAGGCTCGTGCGGCGCTTCGCCTGCGGCGGCGCTGTGCAGCGCTGAATAGCCGATGCCGAACCGGCCCTGCGGCGCCGAGCCGGAAAGATACTGCGCAGCGATTCCAATTTCGTCCGAACCGAGCGTCCGCAAACGCGCGGCGAGCGCGCGCACTTTCGCAAGGCGCGCCGATGTGCCGCCGACAACCTCCGAGGTCTCTACGAGATCGGCCAGCAACGTCATCACGAGTTCCAGAGCCCGGACCTGCCGGCCCCGGCAAGACGATAGTCGAGGCGGATCGCCGGCTCCAGCTCGGTCGGCGACGCGCCGCTATCTCCTCGTGCGTTTCCTCGCCGTCTTTCCCGCGCTCTTCCTGCGCGCCGTCTTGCGACCGCCTTTGCGCGCCGCCGTCTTCCGTGACGTCTTGCGGCCACCTTTCCTTGCTGCCGTCTTCCGCGACGTCTTGCGGCTGCCTTTCCTCGCTGTCGACTTCCGCGCGGTCTTGCGACCGCCTCTGTTAGTAGCCGATTTCCGGCTCGTCTTGCGGCCGCCCTTCTTCGAGGCTGTCTTGCGAGTCGTCTTGCGCCCGCCGCGTTTCTTCGCGCCGCCGCCCTCCTGCTTGTTGACGGTCGCCCAGGCGCTGCTCTCGGCCGTCTTCTTCGACACGCCTCTCTTGCGGTAACCCTTCTCGATGTGTGCCGCCTTGCGTTTCTGCCGGCTCGAATAGCTGGATTTGTCGCCGCGTGGCATCACGAACCTCCTTTCGATATCGCGAAGTTCCGTGCAATGTGCGCGGTCGACTTCGTCCCGACGATGAATATGTGCAATACACACAAACGTGATTCAGGCTGGGTTGTGCTGTGCGACCGGGCGCCTTGACGTCGCACTTGGTTGCGGCGCTTGCAACCGTCGCGCGCCGGCGCAGAATGCAATCGGGCACAGCAGGAAGAGGGGAGGCGTGCCATGCCGATTTCCGGCAGCAACAATTTCTCGACCGTCGCAGCCTACGCGAACGCCGTCGCGAGATTTCCGGACGCGAAGCGGTGCCTCTGTTTCGGCGATTCGTGGTTCCAGTATCCGCCGCGTCCGATCGATCTCAACAAGCAGCTCGCGCGCCGTTTCCGCGGCACGCTGTTCCTCAACGAGGGCGTTCCCGGCCGCGACAGCGCTCAGTGGAAAATCGGTCTGCCGCGCGTCCAGCGCGAGATCAGCGCGTTCGCGTTCGACGCGATCCTGCTCTCGATGGGCGGCAACGACGTCGTGGGCGAGGAGCTGCGCGAGTACCTCAAGACGGAGGCACAGCCGCAGGCGGCCGGATCGACGGCGCTCGGCGAGATACCGCCGGCGGTCTTCCGCCACGTCCGCCTCGAGCTGTTCGAGCACGCGCTCGGCTATGCGATCAAGGACTTCAAGGAAGTCGTGCAGTACCGCGACATGTCCTCGCGCGAGTCGATCATCTACGTGCACACGTACGACTACATTTTTCCTGACGGCAGGCCGTTCAAGCTCGGCCCGATCACGGTGGGGCCGTGGGCGAAGCCGGCGCTGGAGGAGGTCGGCCTGGTCGATCCGCTGCAGCAGCGCATGGTCACCGACTGGCTGCTCGACCAGTTCGCGCGCGCGCTGAAGGCGTTCGCGTCGCAGAATGCGAACATGCGCGTGGTCGATTCGCGCGGCACGCTGACCTCGAAGCGTCAGTGGCAGAACGAGATCCATCCGACGCGATCCGGATTCGAGCGGATCGCTCGCGAATGCTGGGTGCCGGCGCTGACGGGCGTGCTGAAATAGCCGCGAGGCAAGGCGCGAGCGCACGAGCTTGACGCGGCGATCGGGAATGCCGAGCATCGCAGCCCTGTCCCACGAGGCCGAGATGACCGGAGAGCCGATCTCCGCGGAGCTCCGCAGGTTCCTGCTTGCGAGCCGGATAGGAGTGCCGCACGTCGAGGCGATTCTTCTGATCCGCCGAAGTCGTGGTGTGCGCTGGAACGCGGCGCGTCTCGCGGCCCGGATCTACGTCGCCCCCAAGGCCGCCGAGGAGATCCTGACGGACCTTGGCGGGGTCGGTCTGCTCGATGCTCCGGACGCGGAAGGACAGACCTACGCGCCAGCGACCCCGGAGCTCGCGGCGGTGATCGATGATCTCGACGCGACGTATTCCAGGCATCTCATCGAAGTGACGCGCTTGATCCATTCGGCGCGCGATCAGTCCGCCGCAGGCTTCGCCGCGGCGTTCCGCCTGCGGAAGGAGTCCTGAGATGACGGCCTTCATTTACACGCTCGTCGCGTTGACCTCGCTGCTCTGTGCGGTGCTGCTGTTGCGGGCCTACCGCGCGACCTCGCTGCGTGTGCTGCTCTGGAGCGGGCTCTGCTTCAGCGGGATCGTCTTCAGCAACACGGTGCTGATTCTCGACAGGCTCGTCTTTCCCGATCTCTATCTGCAGCCGGTTCGCTCGTCCATCACGCTGCTCTCGCTGCTGCTGCTCCTCTACGGATTGATCTACGAGGCCGACTGAAATGGAAGACTACCTGTATGGCGCCATCGCGACGGCCTGCGCCGTGGCTGGCCTCCTGTTCCTGCGGTTCTACCGCCGCACGCACGATCGGTTCTTCCTCTATTTCGTCGCCTCGTTCTGGCTCGAGGCGGTGACGCGCACCTGCGCCGCGTTCCTCGATCTGTCCGACAGCGGCGACAGCCCGATCTTCGTGCTGCGCATCGTCGCTTACGGCCTGATACTCGCTGCGATCTTCGACAAGAACCTGCCGCGCCGGCACCCGTAGCGGGCGTCGGCCTGCGCGGACGGTTTTTTAGCGCGCGCGCGACGGATCGGCTCTCCCGTCCGTCTGCATCGCTCGCACCGCCGGGCGTGTCATGAGACGATCGGCGCAACTCGAGGAGAGGAAGACCTGATGAAACACGTTACCCGGCTGCTTGCATCGCTCGCTTCGTCCATCGCGCTGGCCGCGCCCGCCGCAGCCGCGACAGTCGGCGGGCCCACGATGGGACTCTGGTACAACCCGCAGGAGTCCGGCCGCGGCTACGACATCGATCTGCAGGGCGACACGATGGTCGTGACGACCTACATCTACGAGGAATCCGGCGATCCGATCTGGTATCTCTCGTCGGGAACCTACAACCACGACACCGGCGTCTTCCAGAGCACCTACGACAGCTACTCTGGCGGCCAGTGCTTCGGCTGTCCCTACCAGGCGCCGACGGTGCAGAGCGGCGCCGCCGGCCCGATCACGATCGTGTTCCACACGAACCAGACCGCGACGCTGACGTATCCCGGCGGATCGACACAGATCACCAAGTACATGTACGGCTTTCCCACGCGCACCGACATGCTGTACGGCGAGTGGGCGCTGAGCTACGAGGCACAGGGTGCGGTCACGGGGGACTGGGTCGTGTTCGATACGCCGTTCACCGACGACAACGGTGTCGTGTTCGTGTCGGGCCACGCCGCCGGCGCGCCGAGCACGACCGCGCTCGGCATCTACGATCCGAACTTCCGCGAGGCACAGATTTCGGTGAAGCAGGGCACGACGGAGCGCTTCTACCGCTTCGGCGTGTTCGACGACCGCCGCGTGATCGGCGTCGCGACCTCGCTCACGGAAGGCCAGCCCGTCGCAGGGCCGTATCCCGCAACCGGTGCGCGGCTCCTCTACAAGGGCGAAGTCGCCGGCGGCATCATCGGCACGGCGCCCGGCGAGGCGAAGAGCGCCGCGGCGATCAGCGCGGAGGACGAGGCGATCATCGACAAGCTGCAGCGCGCGCGCGAGCAGTTCGAGGCGTCGCGCCGCTAGCGGAACGCGGACGACGCGGGCGATGTCCCGCGCCGTCCGCCAGTCCGGCCCGCGTGTTGCAACCGCTGCGCGGTGCCCGGAAACGCCAAAGGCGTCGCGCAAGGCGACGCCGCGCTAACGCTCGCGACAAGAACGCTTAACGGATTGTTTGCGGTTCGAAGCATAGCGTCGAACGCGGGCATGACCCTGCATGCTCACCGGACTTTCCACGGAGCTCGCATGACTCATCGATCCCATCCAGCGAACGGCAGCGCCCGGCGCATCGGCTGCCTGGGCGACGATCTCGGCGTCATCGCGCGCATGGTCTGGCGGACCCTGACGCCGCGTGACGTCGTCGTGTGGACCAATCGCGACGCGCAGATCTTCGTCGATTTCGCCGACGCCGCGCCGCCGCTGCCGTCGAGCGAAATCATCGGGACGTACCGGCTCAACGCACGCCGCGACGACATCGAGGCCGACCTCGAGCAGACGCGGCGCGACAGGATCACGGCCGACATCCTCGACTGAGGCATCGACCGGAGGCCGTTCCGCCGATCCGCCGCGCCGCCGCCGTTCGGTGGCGCGGCTCTCGCTGCTTGCGGGAACGCACATACGCCGCCGCCCGCGTGCAGCGATGCCACGTGGTGATTTCACAGCCGCAGCCGATCGCCATTCCCGCAACGGCGGAATCCCGGTGTCGCTCTGCGCGCAACGCGCGCGCGCCCCATCGCCCCCGCGCTCCTGCCGCCATAACGACCGCGTAACCGCGAACAAACCCGAGGCGCTGCACCATCCGCACCGGCCAGTGAGCGTCCGTATCTGCCGGCTCGCGGCGGGCGCCGGAAATCGTCCACGATCGGTATACAATATCTCAAAGTACAGGTGCGCACGCCTCACCCGCAATCCCGCGCGGCTTCACATTTTCTTCAGGCCGCGGCGTCAACGATGCGGCGTGGAATCCCGGCCTCCGGGCTTCCGCAGGGGATCGCGCACACCTGGAGTGTCCTGCGATGAAGCCGCATCCCAGACCGTCACGCGTCGTCCAGCTGGAGACGGCACGGCGCGCGCGGCTTCCGGTCGACGAGGCGACCTTGCTGTCGCGCATCGTCTCGGTGCAGGGCGAGATCGTGCAGGCGGGCCTGGACCCGCACAAGGTCGTCGACGTCGTCACGCGCCGCGCGCAGGAGCTCACGCATTCGGCCGGCGCCGTCGTCGAGCTGCTCGATGGCGACGAGCTGGTGTACTGGTCGGCGAGCGGCAACGTGGTGCCGCAGCTCGGCATGCGCGTGCGGGCGGACCGCAGCCTCTCGGGGCTCTGCGTCAAGAACGGCCGCGTCCTAGTCTGCAACGATGCCGAAACCGATCCGCGCGTCGATCTCGAAGCCTGCCGGCGCGTCGGCCTGCGCTCGATGCTGGTGGCGCCGCTGCCGTACGGTGATACGACGATCGGCGTCCTCAAAGTCGTCTCGCCCT
>CBINBI010000061.1:0-21021 GCA_966248875.1 uncultured Rhodanobacteraceae bacterium | reverse complement strand
TTGCCGGCGTAGTCCTGCGGAAGCTGCGGGCGCAGCTCGCGGTGCACGGCTTCGGATTTCGCGAGCCACTCGGGTGCGACGACTTCGCCGCGCGCGTCGGTGATGTCGATCACGCGGAGAACGGCGCTCACGTGCGCGCTTCGCCGATCGCGAGGAGCCGTCGCACGGATGGCGGCAGCGCGATGTCGCCGCCGACGCTGGCGTCGGGGACCGGTGCGCCGTAATGCACGCCTTGCGGCACGATGCCGGCCCAGTGGGGCAGCGTGACGTCGCCGGGATCGTCTTTCACGCCGCCGTCGCGCACTTTCGCGCTCGCATCCTCGATCTCGAAGCGCAGCACGTGCGTTGCCGCGAGCTCGTTGCGGTCAGGTGGCCGCGACTCGGCCGCGCGGCCCGGGATGATGGCGTCGACGAAACGAGCCAGCGCGGCGCGCTTCTCGTCGTCGCTGCCCACGAGCTTCGCGGTGCCGAACGCGACGACCGAGCGATAGTTCACCGAATGGTGGAAATGCGAGCGCGCGAGCACAAGCCCGTCGATGAGGGTTACGCTCGCGCACGCGGCGACGCCGCTGCCGAGCGTGTTGACGAGCCGGCTCGCTATGGATCCGTGCAGCAGCAGCGCGTCGCCGTCGCGCGCGTACAGCATCGGAATCACGAAAGGCTGGCCGTCGACGCAGAAGCCGACGTGCGCGATCAGCGCGGCGTCGAGGATCGCGTGGATGTTCTCCCGGTCGTAGCGCGCACGTTCCTTCGTGCGCTGCACGCGGTGGCGCCGGCCGCGCGCGGGTACGGATTCGGGGAGGTTCATCGTCTGGTCTCCGGAAGGAGTTTGCGTTCCACTCGATGGGCTTCACGATTTGGTTTGCTGCGCGGCGAGCCATGCCCTGCCGCGGGCGCATCCGGACAGCGGGCGCATCGCAGTCAGGCATGATGTTTCTCACAAATTATTGGTACCATGGAGCACCACCGCTTCCGGCAATGATGGAGCCAATTCCATGTACCTGGAGCTCGATGGCGAAGGCCCGCGTTATGCGCAGCTGATCCGCTCGCTCAAGAGCGCGATCCTCGACGGCCGCTTTGCGGCGGGAACGCGACTTCCGGCCAGCCGCACGCTGGCGCGCGAGCTCGATGTCTCGCGCAACACGGTGCTCGCGGCATACGAGCAGTTGCAGGCCGAAGGATTTCTGGTCGGCCGCGTCGGCTCGGGCAGCTACGTCGCGAGCGTCGGCCACGTAGCGCCGCAGAAGCGCAACAGCGCGGCGCTCGTCGCACCGCTGACGCCGTTCGCGCGGCGCGTGCTCGCGAACTTCGACGGCCGGTACATCCCGGGCCGCCAGCATCACGACCTCCGCTACAACCTGCAGTACGGATTGCCGCTGGCGAACCCGATGCTGGCGAGCGTCTGGCGGCGCGAGCTGAACCGCGCGGCCGAGCACGTCGAGTTCGACTATCCGGATGCGCAGGGCCTCGCCGCGCTGCGCGAGCAGATCTGTGATTACCTTGCGCGCCGGCGCGGGGTGCCCGCGGCGCCGGAGGACGTGCTGATCGTTTCCGGCACGCAGCAGGCGTTCGCGCTGGCGGCGCGCGTGCTGCTCGGCCCGAACGAAACCGTCGTGCTCGAGGATCCGCACTACCGCGGCGCGCGCCAGGTGTTCGTCGCGCACGGCGCGCACGTGCGGGGCTGCCGGGTCGATGCGGATGGGCTCGTGCCGTCGGCGCTGCCGGACGGGGCGCGGCTCGCGGTGGTCACGCCCTCGCACCAGTTTCCGACCGGCGCACTGCTGCCGCTGGCGCGCCGCGTCGAGCTGCTGGACTGGGCGGCTGCGCAGCGCGCGTGGCTGATCGAGGACGACTATGACGGCGAATTCCGCTATGGCGGCAGGCCGCTCGCGGCGCTGAAATCGCTCGACCGCGACGGCTGCGTGATCTACATCGGCAGCTTCTCCAAGGCGCTGTTCCCGGCGCTCCGCCTCGGCTACATGGTGCTGCCGCCGGCGCTGCGCGATGCGTTCGTCGCGGCAAAGTGGCTGGAAGATCGCGGCTGCAACGCGCTGGAGCAGGCCGCGCTAGCGCGTTTCATGGCGGACGGCGGCTTCGAGCGGCATCTGCGCCGCGCCGCGCAGACTCTGCGCGCGCGGCGCGCGGCGATGCTGGCGGGTCTCGCGCGGCACGCGGCCGGCGTCGTCGAAGTCGTCGATTCGAACGCGGGCATGCATCTCACGGCATGGCTGGTGGGCCTCGGCCACGCCGATTGCGAGCGGCTGATCGACCACGCCCGCGAGCGCGGGCTCGGCCTTTACGCGATCGCGCCGTACTGCCTCAAGGCACCGCCGCGGCCCGGCCTCGTGCTGGGCTATGCGGGGCTGCCGCCGCAGGACATCGAGGCGGCGATGAAGCTGTTCGGCCGCTGCCTGCGGGAGCTCGGGTTCGTGCCGAGGAGTGTTGGTGGAGTCCCGGCGTCGCCCGCTCACGTTCGCGAAATCGCGACGAGGGGATAAGGGCGGCTTTGGCCCGCGGCGATCCGGGGTGGCTGAAGCCGCCCCTGTGGCAAAAAACGATCGATGGAGCGGCGCCTGGCGGTCATTGAAGCGCCGGTACCTGCCCCGACATTCGTTGGAACGCACGCGAAAGGCATAATGCGCGATTTCATCGCGCGCGACACGACATGGGCTACAGCCAGACCTCCGAGCCGATCCGCTTCGAACGCGACTGCGCCGCCGTGATGGTGCCGCAGGGCGAGGAGGTGACGTTGCCGGCCGGGCAGGTCGGCTACATCACGCAGGCGCTCGGCGGCAGCTTCACCGTGTACGTCGAAGGCAACTTGTTCCGCATCAGCGGCCGCGACGCCGACGCGCTGGGAAAGGAGCCGCCGCCTCCGCTCGAGCTCCCCGGCGATGCGAGCGACGAGGACGTCGAGAAGCTCGTGTGGCAACAGCTGCGCACCTGCTTCGATCCGGAGATTCCGATCAACATCGTCGACCTCGGGCTGGTCTACAACTGCGGGATCGAGCATCTCGACGATGGCCGCCGCAAGGTGAATGTCGAGATGACGCTGACGGCTCCCGGTTGCGGTATGGGCGAGATCCTCGTCGACGACGTGCGCACCAAGCTCGAGATGATTCCGACCGTCGCCGAGGCCGACGTGGAGCTCGTGTTCGATCCGCCGTGGAACCACTCGATGATGTCGGACGCGGCGCGGCTCGAAACCGGCATGTTCTGACGACAGCGCGGGCGCAGGCCCTGCGCCGATTCCCGCACGCCGTCACGTCACGCGCGCGGCTTCCGACATAGGATTTCCGCCGGTCAAGATCGGGGGCTTGCCATGAAGACTCGCCTGCACGTATTCGCGCTGATCCTGTTCGCGCTCATTTTCCTGTACGACATCGTGGTCTGGGGCGGCGTCTACGCGCTGCCGGACGTCGGCGCCGGCATCGCCGATTCGGCACGTCGCGAAGCGCCGCTGGCGGCGACGTACATCGCGATCGGCCACGCTCTCGATTCCGCGGCGCCGGGGCTCGAGTCGTACGGCAGCGCGCGGCTGGCCGACGCCCTGAGCGAAGGATTCGAACGTATCCGCGCCGATCCGACCGTCGCGATGGACCTCATCTTCGGCTCGTCGTGGAATGCCTCGCACAGCTGGCTCAAGACGGCCTACTGGGGGGCGCCGATCCTGCTGGTGCTCACGCTGATCCTCTGGGTGCGCAGGCCGAAGCAGCTGCACGCGCTGCGGCACTGATCGGCCGTACTTTCCCCCTCTCGATCGACGCCCCCGGAAGTCCGGCGAAACCGGCGGCGCGCACGCGTGCGGCGGGTTCTCCGTACGCCAGCGGATGGACGTCGGGACGTCTAGACATCTTTACGTGTAGATGCCCAATCGCCGTCCGGCTGAGATGTCCGGACAGATTTTCCAGCGCCAAACCTGTCCGGACATGTGCATTGCAATGCACAAAAATCTGAACATTTTCAACAAATTGCGTGAATGTACAGCTTGACGGTCGGGAGCCGCCGGCGGTAGGTTGCCCGGCGTTTTTTGCGCCGAGGAGCCGGCGCAGAAGCCCGGAACCACGGCCGAGTGGGGCAAGCCCGGCCGCCGCAAGCCAGCTCGCTCGGGTGGTGCCGACTGGGACAGGTGGGGTCGGCAGCCTGCGGGAGGACGCGCCGGGGTGGCGGACGGACTCGCATCGGCGCCGCGCGTATCGCGGCATTCCTCTCTCGACTCATGCTGGGGGTAGTCAGTGAAGTCAAAATCATCCAATCGTTTGCGGCGTACCGCGCTGGCCGCCGCGGCCTTCATGGTCTTCGGCGGGTCGCTTGCGGCCCAGGCCGCAGGACCTGCCACCGCAGCCGAAATGCGCCAGTTCGCGAACCGCGCGAATTTCACCGGCGTCTCGGCGCAGATTCCGTATACGCGTTACATCGTGACCTACGCCGAGCGGAGCTCCGAACGCAGCCAGGCGTCGGCGCGGCAGGCGGATTTCGACCGCGTCGCGGCGGAAACCGGCCTTCGGGTTCAGCATGTGCGCACGCTGTCCACCGGCGCCGAGCTCGTCGAAGTGGCCGGCGATCGCCTGCGCTTCGCGGCGTATGACGAGGTGCAGCGCCAGGTTCTGGTGGCGTTCGCGCGCAATGCGGCCGTCGAGTACGTCGAGCCCGACCGCATGATGCACGCGCTGCTGACGCCGAACGACACCAACTTCTCCAGTCAGTGGGATCTCACCGATCCGACCGGTGGCGTCAACCAGACCGGCGCG
Organism: uncultured Rhodanobacteraceae bacterium; assembly: GCA_966248875.1. Classification (GTDB taxonomy): domain Bacteria; phylum Pseudomonadota; class Gammaproteobacteria; order Xanthomonadales; family Rhodanobacteraceae; genus Dokdonella_A. The sequence goes on along the minus strand of CBINBI010000061.1, from coordinate 16,270 downwards.
TGGGACATCGCGACCGGCAGCGGCCAGCGCATCGCCGTGATCGACACCGGCATCACGCCGCACAGCGATCTCGCCGGCCAGACGGTCGGCGGCTACGACTTCATATCGAGCGCGTCGGCCGCCCGCGACGGCAACGGCCGCGACTCGAATCCGAACGACGAGGGCGACTGGTACGGCAACAACGAATGCGGCATCGGCATTCCCGGCTCCAGCTCGAGCTGGCATGGCACGCACGTCACCGGCACCATCGTCGCGCTGACCAACAACGCGCGCGGCGTCGCCAGCATGGCGTACGGCGCGAAAGTCGTGCCGGTGCGCGTGCTCGGCAAGTGCGGCGGCTCGGTCTCGGACATCGTCGACGCGATCACCTGGGCGTCCGGCGGCAGCGTCAGCGGCGTGCCGGCGAACCCGAATCCCGCGAAGGTGCTGAGTCTCAGCCTCGGCGGCAGCGGCGCCTGCGGCTCGTTCCAGGCCGCGATCAACGGCGCGCGCTCGCGCGGCTCGGTCTTCGTCGTCGCGGCGGGCAACGAGAACCGGAACGTGACGAACTCATCGCCCGCGAACTGCAGCGGCGTGATCTCCGTTGCGGCGACCACGCGCTCGGGCTCGCGCGCGTCGTACTCGAACTACGGCAGCACGATCGTCGTCTCCGCGCCGGGCGGCGCCGGCACCGGCGGCAGCGCCGACATCCTGTCGACACTGAACACCGGTACCACGACGCAGGGCAGCGAGACGTACGCGTACTACGCGGGCACGTCGATGGCGACGCCACACGTCTCGGCGCTCGCGGCGGCGATCTTCTCGATCAATCCGAACCTGACGCCGGACCAGGTCAAGAACTACATCACCGCGAACGCGCGTCCGCTGCCGGGCAGCTGCTCCGGCGGCTGCGGCGCCGGCATCATCGACGCGCGAGCGACGCTGGCCGCCGTCTCCGGCGGAGGCGGCAGCAACTCGCCGCCGAGCGCGAACTTCAGCTTCACCACCAGCGGACTCACCGCGAACTTCACCGATACCTCGAGCGATTCCGACGGCACGATCGTCTCGCGCTCGTGGAACTTCGGCGACGGCGGCACTTCGACGGCGACCAACCCGAGCCACACCTACGCATCGGCGGGCACGTACAGTGTCGCCTTGACGGTGACCGACGACGACGGCGCGCCGAACACGCGCACGCAGTCGGTGACGGTGTCGTCCAGCGGCGGCAACGTGCTGCAGAACGGCGTGCCGGTCACCGGCCTCGCCGCAACCACCGGCAACTCGATCACCTACACGATGTCGGTGCCGGCAGGGGCGAGCAATCTCGTGTTCCAGATCTCGGGCGGCACCGGCGACGCCGATCTCTACGTCCGCTTCGGCTCGCCGCCGGGCACGTCGAGCGGCACGTACGACTGCCGTCCGTACCTCAACGGCAACAACGAAACCTGCACGTTCGCGTCGCCATCGGCCGGCACCTGGTACGTGACGCTGCGCGCGTATTCGACGTTCTCCGGCGTCACGCTGCGCGGCAGTTACTCGACGGGCAGCGGCGGCAACGTACTGCAGAACGGCGTTCCGGTCACCGGGCTCTCGGCGACGACCGGCAACTCGCTCAACTACACGATGAACGTGCCGTCGGGCGCGAGGAATCTCGTGTTCCATACCTCGGGAGGCACCGGCGACGCCGATCTGTACGTCCGTTTCGGCTCGCCGCCGACCACCAGCACGTACACCTGCCGCTCGTGGGCGTACGGCAATAACGAGACGTGCACGATCTCCGTGCCGCAAGCCGGCACGTGGTACGTCATGGTGCGTGCGTACTCGACGTTCTCGGGCGTCACGCTGACCGGCAGTTACACGCCGTAAAACAGGACGGTGACGAGGACGGCGGCCCCGCCCGCCGTCCTCCTTCGACCCCATGGCGAGCCTGCGTCCCCTTGCAGGCCGCCATTCCGCCGCGGTTTGCGTTCGCGGCATTCGCCCCGGGTTGGGTGGGGAGGGCGAGCCCCGGTTCCTTGAACCGGGGCTTTCTTTTCTGGCCCGGCGCGCGACACCGCTTATGGCCGGCGTTCACGCGGCCGCTTCGATAGTCGAAGCTTTCCTGTCGGAGTCGTGCCGTGAAGAGCAAGACGCTGAAGCTCACGAAAGGTTTTCGCATCGCGTTCGCGAATGCGCGCGCACAGGCCGCGGAAATGGTCATTCCCGTCGGCGACAGCGAAGGCGGACCCGGCAATGAGCACCGCGCCGCGGATCAGTGGTTGTTCGTGCTCGACGGAAAAGGCGTGGCCGTCGTCGGAGGCAGGCGAGTCGCGCTCCGTAGCGGCACGCTGCTCCTGATCGAAAAGGGCGAGGAGCACGAGATCAGAAATACGGGTCGCGCGCATCTCCGCACGCTCGTGCTCTACGCGCCGCCCGCGTACACGCAGACCGGCGCGCGCCTCTCGCGCGGCAGACCGTAGCGGCGCTGGACGATTCGCGGCAGGCATGACGCCGGCACGCGCTGGCTGAACGGCGGCCCGGATCGACGAGGTCTGTCGCGTACCTGTCCTGACGGTCGGGCAAGAAAAAAAGGCCTGCCATGGCAGGCCTTTTCTTTCGATCGTGGCGCCCGAAGTTGGACTCGAACCAACGACCCTCTGATTAACAGTCAGATGCTCTAACCGGCTGAGCTATTCGGGCGAGCCGTCTATTTTCCCCGGGCTGCCGATCGAGCGTCAAGCACGCGGGGCGTCGAGAACGCTGACGCACGAGGCCGCGGCGGCGGGCGAGGGCTTGCCGGGCCGCACGCGGCCGGCGTTGTTGATGACGAGGGTGGTCGCCGCGTCGGCTCCGCGCTTGTCGCAGATGGTGAATGTCACGTTGGAGCCGGTGGCGCTGCCATCGGGGCGGTAGTTGACGCGGGTGCGGCCCGCGGTGCTGACGATCGCGACGCCTTCGGGCAGCGCCTGCGAGGCTCCGAGCAGGTCTTCGTCCGGGCTGCGCTGCGCGTCCCGGTCCGCGTCGATGAAGATGATCCAGCCGTGTTGCCATTGCGTCGTGCGGCCACAATATTGCTGGTCTGCGCTCGGGCAGACGACGACGTGGGCGCTCTTGCCGGCCGCGAAGGTGCGCGCCGTGGCGAGCGCGGTGCGGAGCGCATTGCGCGAGGTGGCGGCCTCGGTGCTCTCGATGAGTGAGCCGAAAGCCGGCGCGGCGAGGGAGACGAGGATCGCGAGGGCGGCGAGCGCCATCATCATCTCGATGAGCGTGAAGCCCTGCGGGCGGCGCGGCGTCGTGGTCTGCATGGCGGAATCTCCAGGCGTCGGAAACGGCGTGTCGATGGGCCGACATGTTAGGCAGCGCGGTGCGCGGCGACGACCGCGAGACTGCGAGCCGTCGTGTAGGAAATGGACGATGCCGGACGCAGGAATGCGTTCAGCGATGAACCTTATACTGAGCCGCTCGGCGGCAGAGCAGCATGACCGATCGTTTCCAGCTCGTTGCACCCTATCAGCCTGCCGGCGACCAGCCGGAGGCGATCAAGCGCCTGGTCGAGAATTTCGAGGCGGGGCTCGCGCACCAGACGCTGCTCGGCGTGACCGGCTCGGGCAAGACCTACACGATCGCCAACGTCATCCAGCGCGTGCAGAAGCCCACCCTGGTGCTCGCGCCGAACAAGACGCTGGCGGCGCAGCTCTACGGCGAGTTCAAGGAGTTCTTCCCGCACAACGCCGTCGAGTACTTCGTCAGCTACTACGACTACTACCAGCCGGAAGCGTACGTTCCTTCCAGCGACACCTACATCGAGAAGGACGCCTCGATCAACGAGCACATCGAGCAGATGCGCCTGTCGGCGACGAAGGCGCTGCTGTCGCGCTCTGACGCATTGATCGTCGCGACCGTCTCGGCCATCTACGGCCTCGGCGACCCCGAGGACTACCTCAAGATGCGCATGCACCTGATGCGCGGCGAGCACACCGACCAGCGCAAGCTGATCCGGCACCTGACCGAGCTTCAGTACACGCGCGGCGACTATGAGCTCCGTCGCGGCACGTATCGCGTGCGCGGCGAGATCATCGACGTGTTTCCGGCGGAATCGGAGAGCGAAGCGCTGCGCATCGAGCTCTTCGACGGCGACATCGAGAATCTCTCGATCTTCGATCCCTTGACCGGCGAGGTGATCCGCAAGGTCCCGCGCTACACGGTCTACCCGAAGACGCACTACGCGACGACACGCGATGCCGTGCTGCACGCGATCGATACGATCAAGGCCGAGCTCAAGGAACGTCTCGAGCAGCTCTACAAGGCGAACAAGCTCGTCGAGGCGCAGCGCCTGCAGCAGCGCACCCAGTTCGACGTCGAGATGATGGCGGAGATCGGCTACTGCAACGGCATCGAGAACTACTCGCGGCACCTGACGCGCCGCGCGCCCGGCGAGCCGCCGCCGACGCTGTTCGACTACCTGCCGCCGGACGCGCTGCTCGTGGTCGACGAATCGCCCGTGACCAGTCCGCAGCTCGGCGCGATGTACAAGGGCGACCGCTCGCGCAAGGAGACGCTGGTCGAGTTCGGCTTCCGCCTGCCGTCGGCGCTCGACAACCGTCCGCTCCGGTTCGAGGAATGGGAGGCGCGCGCGCCGCGCACGGTGTTTGTGTCGGCGACGCCGGGTCCTTACGAGATCGCGAAATCGTCCGGCAACGTGATCGAGCTGGTCGTGCGCCCGACGGGTCTCGTCGATCCCGAGGTCGAAGTCCGGCCCGTGCGCACGCAGGTCGACGATCTTCTCGGCGAAATCAGCGAGCGTGTCGCGCTCGGCGACCGCGTGCTGGTGACCACGCTGACCAAGCGCATGGCGGAGAACCTCACCGAATATCTCGAGGAGCACGGCGTGCGCGTGCGCTACCTTCACTCGGACATCGAGACCGTCGAGCGCGTCGAGATCATCCGCGATCTTCGCCTCGGCCGGTTCGACGTGCTGGTCGGCATCAACCTGCTGCGCGAAGGCCTCGACATGCCGGAGGTGTCGCTGGTCGCGATCCTGGACGCGGACAAGGAAGGGTATCTCCGCTCGGCCGGCTCGCTGATCCAGACCATCGGCCGCGCTGCCCGCAACCTGCGCGGCAAGGCCATCCTGTACGCGGACCAGATGACGAAGTCCATGAAGGCCGCGATCGACGAGACCGACCGCCGCCGCAACAGGCAGATCGAGTACAACCAGGCGCACGGGATCACGCCCAAATCGGTCGTCAAGAAGATCACGGACATCATGGAAGGTGCCCGTGCCGAGGCCGACAGCGAGCGCACGCGCGGCCGCGGCCGGGGCGCGGCCGGCGCGCGCCGCGTGGCCGAGCCGGTCACGGATTATCGGGCACTCAGCCCCGAGCAGGTCGCCGCGACGATCCGCAAGCTCGAAGCGCAGATGTACAAGCACGCGCAGGACCTCGAGTTCGAGGACGCCGCGCGCGTGCGCGACGAGATCCATCGCATCCGCGAGCAGGGCCTGATCGGCTGACGCCGGTCGAGCCCGCGCTGCCGCGGTTGTCCCGCGCGCTACCCTGTGCTAATTTGCGCGCCCCTCGCGCACGGCATCATCGGTTGGAGCAAGGGCGGTTAGCTCAGCGGTAGAGCACTACCTTGACATGGTAGGGGTCACAAGTTCGATCCTTGTACCGCCCACCAATCGATCAATCATTCGCGACGAGCCGGCCACGATGCCGGCTTTTTCGTGTCCGCCGGAAGCAGCGCGGGTTCCTTGGCGTTGCCAGAACGTCAAGGCCCATCAAAGTCATCCGCAAAAATCACGTCGCTGCCGTCGGCGCTCCAGTCCAGCGTGATGTGGTCGAACAGGCCGTTGTAGCCGCCGTTGTCGCTCGCGTTTGGATACACCGCCATGAACACGGTTAGTGACGTGTTGTGGTTCCACATCCCTTCCGGCACCGTGACATAGGCGGGAGTCGCGGGCCGCGTCCACTGATCCGTCGTCGCTTGCGTATCGAACGTCTGCGCTCCGCTTTGCGCGATCGCGCCGTCGATGCAGCCTTCGCCGCCATCGGATCGCAAATCCCAGATCAATGCGGTCGGATTGGCGAGCTGCGGATCGCCTTCGGTGCGCGCCGAGCCATTGAGCGCGTAGGTGCCCGGACCCGGCAGATGGATGCACTGCATGTAGCCGTACAGGTGGCCGTCACCGCTCGTTCCGGCAACCTGCGCAGAGCCAGTCCCGTCCGGCGAACCCGGCGCGTTGTTGACCTGGAAATTGCCGGCATGCCCGACCGGCAGAAACCAGAGGTTTGTGTCGCCGGCGAACTCGCCGTTGAGCACCAGCGGCTGCAAGCCCTGGCGCTCGAACGCGCCGATGTCGCGGGATTCGGAAGGGTCGGAGCGCGGAATGGCGCCGATGCGCTGATCCCGCGGCAGACCCAGCGCGTCGAAATCGTCGCCGTCGACTGGTGGCGCGAAGTCCACGGCGGGCGATGCAGCGCGCAGACGATAGTCGCCCCGTGCGGGATCGACGAAGCGGGGCTCCGCGACGATCGCGATGCCGGACCCGTCGCCAAGGCTGTCGACCTCGCTCGCGATGACGCGGAACACGTCCGGCGTGCCGCTTTCTCCCCCGAGCGTGTTGAGCATGGTATGGCCGGGCTGCCACAGGATCGAACGATCGATGTGAACAGTGCTGCGATAGGCTGTGATCAGGTCGGCGACCCCGATCGAATTTCCGGCAAAAGTGCTGTCGGAGATATCGATGGAACCGCCGCTGCCCAGTACATAGAAGGACCAGATGATCTCCGCCTGCAAAGTGTTGCCCACGACAAGGCTGTCGGCCATGTCCAAGGATCCGTCGTTACCGAAATATGCCTGGACCACGCGCCCCGCCTGGTTGCCTTCGATCAGCATGCGTCCCATGTCCAGCCTCGAGCTGTCGTCGAGGTAGAAGAGGGCGCCAGTCGTCGCCGTGCCGCTTGCATCGACGGTTGCATTGCCGAAGACGTGCACGCAATAGGCAGCCGGCCCGCAGGACGCCGCGCCGGAATCGCCGGTGCCGAATGTCATCCAACCGCCTATGGGGTGCTCGCTTGTGCTGACATTGCTATTGTCGGCATAAGCCACCGCACCCTGCGGCGCGGCGTTGTCGGAGATTTCGGCGCGCATGACGAATACCTCGGCAGGCGCCTCGCTGCTGAAGTTCTTGTTCGGCCACGCATAGATCGCGCCGCCGTACTCGCTGGCAAAGTTGCCGCGAACCGCCACGGGCACGGCGGGATCGCTGCTGCGCAGGAACAGCTGTGCCCGATCCGTCGCGTCCGAGCCGGCGCTGACTGCGATACCGCCGCCACGTTTCGCAGTGTTGCCGTAGATCACGCCCGCCCCACCCAGACCGCTGCTGCCCACATAGCCCTGCGCGATCTTGTCGCCCGTGCTCCGTATGACGAGACCGCCGCCATAGCCCGTCGAGCCCAATTCGCCCTGCGCCTCATTGAACGCGATCAGGGTGTCCGGCTCGTTCATCGTCAGGGTCATGCCGTTTACGAAGACGCCGCCGCCGTCGCGCGAGGCCGTGTTTCCCGCAATGGTGACTCTCGCGCCGATGACGAGCTGCGCATCTGCGATGTCGCCGTCGGCGTAGATGCCGCCGCCCGACGAGGCCGAGTTGTTGATCACGGCCATGTCGTTGGAGAGCTCCAGCCGGCCGCGCCCGGAAAAATGGATGCCGCCGCCCTTGCCGTCGTACACCGAAGGATCGCCGCCCCGGAGGGTCAGCCATGACATCCGCACGGCGCCGTTCGCGCCGGTGTCGATGCGCATGACCGAGCTCGCCGGGCCGCCGGCCCCGTCGAGGACCGTCTGCTGGCTGAAGTCGATCGTGTTGCAGTCGGACCAGAAGCCCTCGAGCCACAGCGTCTGATCGGTGTCGATGACGACGGCCTGGTTGTCCCAGACGCGGCTGTGCGGAATGCGGATGAAATCCTCTTCGGGATTCGCCTCGGCGGCGTCGACCGCCTCCTGGATCGTGGCGTGCGTGCAGCCGGGCTCGCTGCCGACGGCGTAGATGGCTGCGTCGGCCCGCGCGGCGACGAAGAGCAGGGCAAGGGCGCAGAGCAGCCCTCGAATGGCAAAAGTGGTCGCTTCCATGACGGTCCTCCCATGATCACTGTCGCCACGAGGAACGCCGATCGCGGGCAAACCGGATCAAACCGTGTGGGTGGCGGTGCCATCGGCGCGTCGGCCAATCCACCGGTTCACTGACACGGTTCGATGCGAAACGCCGTTCCTCGTGGGTGCCTTCGGGAAAATGAAAGGAGCCCATCATGGAGATGCTGTCTGGCGGTGCGCAGCATGCAGCCTCACGCGGCACGACGATGCCCGCGCGAACGGTCGCGGGATGCCGGCTATTGCTGCTCCTGCTTTTTCTGCTGTCGATAGACGCAGCCGCGCAAAGCGCCGACGACGGTTTCGCGCCGGATGCCGACAATTCTGTCAACGCGATCGTCGTGCAGCCGAATGGCAAGGTCATCGTCGGCGGGACGTTCACCTCCATCGACGGGCAAGGATGGGCCCGCCTCGCCAGACTCGGCGCCGACGGCAGCCTGGACGCGACATTCCATCCCGCTCCGAACGACGCGGTTCGTGCCCTTGCCTTGCGGCCGGACCGCAAACTCTACGTCGCAGGCGATTTCGGCATGATCGCGGGACAACAGCGCAGCAGACTGGCGCGACTGAATCCCGACGGCAGCCTCGACGAGACCTTTCAGGATGTAAACCCGAACGGCTTCATCTCCGCGCTCGCGGTGCAGACGGACGGCAGGTTGATCGTGAGTGGAGCTTTCGACTTCATCGGCGGCCAGAACCGCAACTATCTGGCGCGCTTCCACGCCAACGGCAGCATCGACACATCGTTCAATCCGCAGGTGCCGGATGTCGAAGGCGGCTGGGTGACGGGGCTCGCCCTGCAGCCCGATGGCAAGCTGATCATCTGCGGAGGATTCAGCTCGATCGGCGGCCATGCCAGCAGCGGAGTCGCCCGCCTGAATGCGGATGGCAGCGTGGATGTCACGTTCGACTCCGACGTCCTGCCGCCGTTCTTCACGCTGGCCCTGCAGCCCGACGGTAAGGTGCTCGCGAGCAAGTTCGGGGTGTACCGGCTGAACACTGACGGCAGCCTCGATACATCGTTCGACGTGGACACCGATCGCGAAGTCAGCACGATGGCGATGCAGGCCGACGGCAGTCTCGTCATAGCTGGCCCCTTCAGCCTGGTCAATGGAGAAGTGCGCCAGGGTGTCGCACGTCTGCGGCACGACGGCAGCCTCGATGCGACGTTCCATCCGGTCGTGGATCGCGAGATCAGGTCACTCGGCTTGCAATTTGACGGAAAGATCCTCTTGGGCGGCATCTTCACTACGGTCGACGGGCAGACCCGATTTTGCCTGTCGCGGCTCCACGCCGACGGCAGCCTGGACGCGACATGGGACCTGGGTGCCAACGCCGCAACCAACGACAATGTCTATGCGGTGGCGCTGCAACCCGATGACAAGTGGGTGGTGGGAGGCATGTTCACGGCAATCGGCGGGCAGAGCCGCAACTATCTCGCGCGGATAAACGCCGATGGCAGCGTGGATACGGCGTTCGATCCGGATCCCGACAGTTACGTCGATGCCGTGGCCGTTCAGCCCGACGGCAAGCTGCTGATAGGGGGGTTCTTCGGGATGGTTGGCGATGTGATCAAGAACCACCTGGCGCGCCTGTATCCGGATGGCGTTGTGGACGGCGGATTCCTCACCGATGTCGACGGTGCGGTGTACGCCGTGCTCCTTCAGCCCGACGGCAAGATCATCGTCGCCGGCGACTTCTTGCTTGCCGGTTCGCAGGAACGGCGCGGCATCACGCGCCTGGACAGCCTCGGCAACGTCGACGTTTCGTTCAATCCGGATCCGAATGGGTATATCGACACGGTGGTCCTGCAGCCCGACGGCAAGCTCGTGGTGGGCGGCAGCTTCACCAGGATCGGAGGGCAGGTCCGCAATTACATTGCCCGGCTGAACGCAGACGGCAGCCTGGATGCAACGTACGACCCCAACGCAGACGCCGGGGTCAGCACGCTGATTCTGCAACGAGATGGCAAGTTGGTGGCAGGCGGATATTTCACTGCGATCGGCGGAATCGGTCGCCAATACATCGCGCGCCTCAACGCAGATGGCAGTGTGGACGAGGCATACGATCCCCATGCGAGCGCGAACGTGCACACCCTCGCGCTGCAATCGGATGGCAAAGTGATCGTCGGTGGTGCGTTTACCGCCATCGGCGGGCAGCCCCGCAACCATATCGCGCGCCTTGGCGTCGATGGATCCGCCGACAGTTCATTTGATGCGAATGCCGACAGCGATGCCATCGGGTTGGGTCTGCAGGCCGACGGCAAGCTCGTGGCAGGCGGCAATTTCTTCACCATCGGCGGTCAGACCCGTCACCGCATAGCGAGATTGAGCACACCGCAGGCGTCACTGCAATCCGTCGACATCCTCTCCTACGATGTCGGCGGCAGCATCGTGAGCTGGACGCGCTCCGGTCCCGGGCCGGAGCTGGCGGAGCGGCCCCAGCTGTTGTTTTCGTCTGCGGGCGATGGGTACGAACCCGTCGGTACGATGCAACGTGCAGACGACGGCTGGCAGTATGTCGGATTCGCGCCGCCACTGAACCAGAACTTCTGGCTGCGCATACGCGGCCGGGTCAGCTCCGGAATCTACAATGGATCGAGCGGGCTGATCGAAACCACTCGTCTTTTTTATCTCGACGGCAACGAGGGAATTCTCGCGAACGGGTTCGAGTGAGGCGACAACGGTGCGTGACGACGGCGCGCGTGGCTTCAAGCCGACTCGCGGCGATCGAATGATGTAAAAATGACGCTACTGTTGCGTGTACATTTCGCGACGTGCGTGCAGGGGATGGCCGGCCGGAAGTAGCGCAAGGCCGGCGTTTGCCTCATTGGCGTGACGGCTGGCTGCATCGGCGTCTCCCGCCTGCGCGTGCAGTGCGGCGAGCAGGAGGTGGGTCTGCACGACCATCGAGTGTCCCGCGCCGAGATCCGATTCGACCTCGGCCAGCATGGCCGCCATGGGCTCGATTGCTTGCGAGGGTCGTTCGTCGAGCCACGCGATTTCACCCAGCGCCACGCGTGCGGGCAGGTGCTGCAGATTGTCGGCACTCGCGGTTTCGGCGAGCGCGCGTTCGGCCTGCGCGGCGAGCGTCGAATCACACTCGGAGGCCGGCGCGCGCCGGCAGGCCAGCGCAGCGAGTGCCAGTGCCGTCGCCCTCGCCGGCGAGCCCCGCAACCTGGAAAGCAGGCTCAGCATGACCGGACGCATCTGCGCGAAATCTCCGGCGAGCCACCACAGGCGCGACTGTGCGCTGTCGATGACGGTGGTCATACGCTGGCGGTCGCCGGTGCTGCTCGCGGCGACTGCACGCGCATCCGCGAATGCCCGCTCCGCCGCGCCGACATCACCCGCCGCGAGATGCGCGCGGGCGGCGCGCGTCAGCGCGAACGCGTACTGCGTGTGCGTGTCGCCGTGCACCTCGCGCGCCATGTCGACGGCAGCCGTGCACGTTGCCTGCGCTTCGGCCGCTTCGAGATCGCCTTCGACGCCGCACAGGCGGATCAGCAGGCTGACGAGATTCGGATGACGCTCGACCGGAACGCGCGCGAACATCGCGCGCGCTTCGCGCAGCGTGGCCACGCCTTCGCGCCAGCGACCGGCCAAAGTCTCGACCTGGCCGATGTTCATCAGAGTCGTGGCCGCGCCGAGGCTGTCGCCGTTCTGCGCGCGATCACGCACCAATGCCTGCTGGTACCAGTGCCGCGCCTCCGCGTAGTCGCGCGCGTACTGGTAGGCGGCGCCGAGATTGTTGTAGGCGGTGGCCAGCTCTTCCGTGTCTGTCGCCGGATCGTTCTCGAGCAGGCTGAGCGCCTCGCGCTTGAGCGCGATCGCGCGCTGCGGATCGATGCCTTGCTCCATCAGCGTCATCGATATCGAATCGAGCAGGCGCCCGTAGGCGAGCCCACGCGTCGTCTGCGCCAGCATGGCCGCACGCACGGCATCGAGCTCGGCCAGCGAGGCTTCGTACTCGCCGAGCTTGCGCAGCACGCCCGCGTACACGCGCCGCGCATCGAGCGTACGCGCGTCGTCCGCGCCATAGGCGCGCGCATTCGCGTGCCAGGCGGCTTCGGCAAGCGTGCGGTTGTCCGCGGTTTCGCCGATGCCGTCGCTGATGCGCGCGAACATCGCGAGCAGATCGGCGCGCACTTCAGGATTGTCCGGATAGCGCAGATCGACGCGCTCGCGGCCGCGTCGCAGCAGTTCCGGGAGGCTGGGCGCCTCTGTGAGCGCGGTGCCCTCTTCGAGCGGCTGGAACAGCTCTTCGACAAAGGCCTGCACTTCGCCCGCGCGCTGCGCCTGCTGCCGCGCCAGCTTCGCCTGCCAGAGCGCAACGCAGAGCGCGGCAAAAATCGCGGCGACGAACAGCGCCGTCGTGAGCACGCTGCCGCGGTGGCGCGCGACGAATTTGCGCGTGCGATACCAGCGCGACGGTGGATGGGCCGCAACCGGCCTGCCGCGCAGATGGCGGTCGATGTCATCGCCGAGGTCGCGTGCGGTAGCGTAACGCCGCGCGGGTTCGGCTTCGAGCGTCTTCAGCACGATGTTGTCGAGATCGCCGCCGAGCGCGCTGCGCAGCGCCGGCAGCGAAAGGGGGATTTGCGCAGTCGCGATACCCCGCCCGGTAGCCTGCGTCGAAGGGCGGCGGGCCGGCTCGGCCGGCCGCACGCCGACCAGAAGCTCGTGCAGCAGCACGCCGAGCGCGTAGACGTCGGTCGCCGTCGAGATCGGCCCGCCTGCGTACTGTTCCGGCGCGGCATAGCCCGGAGTCAGCACGGGCAGGCCGATGCCGGTGGTGAGGCCGGCGTCCTCGTCGAGCAGCTTGGCGATGCCGAAGTCGAGCAGCTTCACCTCGCCCCGCGCATCGACGAGGATGTTCGATGGCTTGAGATCGCGATGTACGATCAGATGCTGGTGAGCCACGGCGACGGCATCGCAGATGCGCGCGAACAGCCTCAGGCGGCCGGCCACGCCCAGCTTGTGCTCCGCGGCGTGGCATGTGATCGGCACGCCGTCGACGTAGTCCATGACGAGATACGGAATGCCGGCGTCGGTGACGCCGCCATCGACGAGGCGCGCGATGTTGGGATGCGACAGCGCCGCCAGCACGCGCCTCTCGCGCTGGAACAGCCGCTGCTCGATCTCCGAATAGAGACCGCGGCGCAGCAGCTTCACTGCCACTTGCTGGCGGAAGTCGCTGCCGTCGCGTTCGGCAAGAAACACGATCGCCATGCCGCCGTGACCGAGCACGCGCAGCAGCCGGAAGCCGCCGACGCGCTGGCCGATCAGTGACCGGCCGTCGGCGGCTCCGTCCGCATCACCGATGCGGGCAGCGCGATCGAGCGGCGGCGTTTCCAGGTAGCCGTGGTTCGTGTCGTCGGCTTCGAGCAGGCGGCGCACGCGGGCGCGCTGTTGCGGCGTCAGCGGCTGGGCTTGCAGCCACGCTTCGCGCTCGGCAAGCGGAACGCCCAGCGCCTGCTCGAAGCAGGCGCGCAGGTGACGATAGTCCAGCACTTCGCCGCCCGGGGCGGCAGGCTCGGACGGCGGCGGAGTCGTGGTCATACTCCGATATAACGCCGTTCCGGGCGCGACTGAGTCATCCCACGCGTTCGTGCAGGAACGAGCGCGCAAAGCGCCAGTCCCGCACGACCGACGCGCGACTCACACCGAGCGTATCGGCGACTTCCTCCAGCGGCAGGCCCGCGAAATAGCGCAGCTCGACGATCTCGGCGGCGCGCGGGTCGGCCTGTGCGAGCTCGGTGAGCGCGTCCTCCAGCAGCAACGTTTCCTCGGCGCTCGCGATGGAAAGCGACTCGTCGCTGGTGCCCAGCGTGATGCTCGTCCATCCGCCGCCCGCGCGCTGACGCAGGCGCGCACGCGCGCGGTCGGCGAGCAGATGGCGCATTGCACGCGCGGCATAGGCAAAAAACTGGCGCTGCTCCTGAAAACCGAGCTTCCGTCCGCCGCTCATGCGCAGATACAGCTCGTGGACGACTCCGGTGGTGTCGAGCGTGCCGCGCTCGTGAGCCGCGAGCTGACGGCTCGCCATTGCCTTGAGGCGCTGGTAGACCTCGCTGAACAACGCGTCGGCATTGCCGGGCTCGGGCGGTGGATCGAGTGTGACCACGGACAGCCTCCTCGGTTTGATTCTACGCCGCCCGTACCGGGTGCGTCGGACGCGCACTTTGCGTTCCAATACACGAGCACGGCACCACCGCAGCCCGGCGGAGATCGGTATATGGTTGCGGTGTGGCGGCGACTCGAAAAATCGGGCCGTGCTTTCTCACATCAGCCGATCGCGCAAGCCTCAATGGCCGACTGGGACACCGTCTATCGCGAGAAGGGCGCCGCCGGCGTGAGCTGGTTCCGGCCTCATCTCGACGTCTCGCTGCGGCTGCTCGAACGCGCGGGCATCGGCGAGGACACGCGCTTGATCGACGTCGGGGGCGGCGCATCGACGCTGGTCGATGATCTTCTCGATCGCGGCGCCAGGCACGTCACGGTGCTCGACGTGTCGGCGGAGGCGTTGCGCATCGCGCGCGAGCGGCTCGGTGACCGCGCGGGCTCCGTGCGATTCATCGTCGCCGATGTGCTGGCAGCCGGGCTCGACATGGCGGCCTTCGACATCTGGCACGACCGCGCCGTGCTCCATTTCCTGACCCGTGCGAGTGACGCCGCGACTTACGCGGAGCGAGTCCGCGACGCGCTGGTTCCCGGCGGCCACGCGCTGATCGGCGGCTTCGCTGCCGACGGGCCGCTGAAGTGCAGCGGGCGCGAGGTCGCGCGGCGCGAGCCGGATGAGATCGCCGCGCTGCTCGGCGCAGGGTTCGATCTGATGGAGGCCGCGCACGAGACACACGTTACGCCGGCGGGTGCGCTGCAGCGCTTCGCGTACGGTCTGTTCAGGAAACGTTGAGTGCGGTATTCGCGCAATTTCGCGCGAAACATCCGCGCGCGCATTCGGTAGTATCGGCCCGATGCCTTCGCTGCACGAAAGCAGTGGTCGACCGGACGTGCGCGCGCGCACCGATGGCGCGATTTCCTGAACGAGGGCATGCAGCCGGCTCAGCCGCGAATGCGCGGCGGTTCCGGCCTGTCCGTTTTCACCTGAGGAGACAGGCCAGGCCACGATCCTGGAAATTCCGTAATGAAGAATGCTCATGGTTCATCCCGTATGCGCATCAAGCCGCTGGCTGCGTCGCTCGCGATGCTGCTCGCCGTCGGCACGGTTTCTGCGCAGATGCCCGCTTCGACCCGGCCTGCCGAAGGGGCCTTCAAAGGCGCGAAAGACGCGTCGACGCGCTATGCCTTGCGCGCCCGGATGCGGCTCGCTCGCGCGCAGCGCGGCGTGGCCGCGCTGCCGCATCGCGATGCAGCGCCGGCCGGAGCGACATTGCCGGTCACGAGCTGCGGCGACGATCCTTCCGATCCGGGCACGCTGCGCAACGTGCTTGCCGGCGCGGCCGAGGGCGACATTGTGGATCTCAGCGCGCTCACCTGCAGCAAGATCACACTGGTCAACGGACCCATCGATACCAGCGTGCTCGGCGATCACCATCTCTACGACGTGACGCTGCAGGGTCCGGGCCGCGATGTGCTGACGATCGACGCCGGCGGCGCGTCGCAGGCATTCGTCATCGGCGGTTTTTCGAGCGATCAGGGCACCTTCACAGTGAACGATCTCAGCATCGCGAACGGCCGTTACGACGGCAGCCTCGCCGCGTGCATCGAGGGTTTCGGCGGGGCGCTGGCTCTGAATCGCGTCGATGTGACGAACTGCCACGCGAGCGGCCACTACGATCTGGTCTTCGGCGGCGCGGTCGACGTGACGACGCTGCTGATGACCGACAGCAGCATCACGAACTCCTCCAGCACCGGCACAGGCGGCCTGAACACGGCGGCCGGCGCTGCCGCTTACGTCAGCGATCACGCAGTGCTGACCGGCAGCACGATCAGCGGCAACGTCCTGTCCGCGCCGATGGGGATGACCGAGGACGGCTATCTCACAGCCGGCGGCGGTCTTTACGTGCGCGGCGACCTCGACGTCGTCGACAGCACGATCTCGGGCAACACCGTGGAGGCGACGCTGGACGTTGAAGCCGCGCGCGGCGGCGGCGTCTATGTGCGCGGCATCGCGACGATCACGGCTCGACGATCGACAG
>CBINBI010000060.1:0-21396 GCA_966248875.1 uncultured Rhodanobacteraceae bacterium | reverse complement strand
GGAGGCGACGCTGGACGGCGAAGCCGCGCGCGCGGCGGCGTCTATGTGCGCGGCATCGCGACGATCACGGCTCGACGATCGACAGCAACGTTGCCGACGGCGACGGCGGCGGCATCTTCAAGACGATCTTCAGTGTTTACGGGGAGCCCGGCGGTACGAATCCGCAGACCAAGCTCACGATCGGCAACAGCACGATCAGCGGCAATACGGCAACACGCGGCGGCGGGATCGCGAGCTCGCGACCGGTCTATCTCGCCAACAGCACGATCGCGGGCAATTCGGCGGTCGTCGGCGCAGGCGGAGTGCTGTTCCTGCTCGACGGCGTCCTCGATGCCGGGGGCGTGCTCGACATGCAGAGCTCGATCATCGCGTCGAACGTCATTGGCGCCAGCGCCACGTTCGCGGCCGATCTCGACGCGGACGATGCGCTCGCGGTCAGCGGCGCGAACAACCTCGTCATCGACGCCAGCGGCATCGTGCTGCCGGCGGACACCATCGACGCCGATCCGACGCTCGGGGCGCTCGAGGACAACGGCGGTCCGACGCGAACCATGGTGCTGCTGCCCGGAAGCCCGGCGATCGACACCGGCAACAACAGCGCGGGCTTCGAATTCGACCAGCGCGGAGACGGATTCCCGCGAGTGAACGGTGCGGCGGCGGACATCGGCGCGTTCGAGACGGACGGCGGAGCGCCGGACGACGTGATCTTCACCGACGGATTCGACGGCCAGCCGGGCTGAGTTTCCGTCTTGAACCGGCACGACGCGAACGCGCGTGCCGGTTCGCATCGGCTTGTCAGCCGATCAGTCGCGGCGGATCAGCGGACGTCGCCGAACGCAGGCATGTCCTCGCCATCGCGGATGTGGTGATCGGTCATGCGCGGCCACCACGCATCCCACTCGGCCTTCGATACCAGGCCATCGCCATCGCTGTCGGCATTCGGAAAATCCTGAAGCAGCCCCATCGCGCGCTGCTGCTCCATCTCGTCGCGCGACAGCGCACCGTCGGCGTCGTGATCCAGCAGGGACCATGCCGCAGATGAATCGATCGGCTCGCTGGGCGAGCGCGTCAGGACGTTGTCGGTCATGGTCGCGCAGGCGGCGAGCGCCGAAGCGGCGACGGCGATCAGCAGTTTCGGGTGGATGTTCATGGCGCTCTCCCCGTGATTCGGACAGCCGCCAATCTGGCTCCGAGCGACTGGACAGCCCGTGAACGCGCCAGGGTCGTCGGCATGAAAAAAGGCGGCTTCTCGCGAAGCCGCCTTTTCGGGACCGTCTGAGATCACTTGACCTTCAAACCCGACGAATCGACACGCCTGACGCCCTTGATGCTTTCAGCCGCGGCGACCGCCTTGTCGACGGCGGCCTCGCTGGTCAGGACGCCGATCAGCGAGACGACGCCGTTCTTCGTGCTGACGTCGATGTCGGTGCTCTTCACGCCGTCGGTCGTCGCCAGCTCGGCCTTGACCTTGGTGGTGATCCAGGTGTCGGTGACGGGCTGTTCGGACTTCATGGTGGTCTCGTCGTTGTCCGCATACGCGACGGAGATGCCGGCGCCCGCGGCGCCGAGGGCCAGCGCGGTGCCGAGAGCCAGTGCGCCAAAGGTGTGCAGCGATTTCATGTGTACCTCCTTCCGGATGCGTGCCGAACGATTCGGCAACGCGGCCACCGTAGTCAGCCGAACTTGGCTACTTTGTGAACAGCGTCCTTTCGGCGTCAGCGGGCGTTTAGGTTGTGGAAAGCGGCGCGCGGACGCGCGACGGGCCCCCGCTGCGCGCGGCAGCCTGCCGCCAGCGGGAGTCGGGCAATTTCCGAAGGCGAGCGGGCATCAGGAAGCGGAACCGGCTGCCGAGTTCGAGCGAACGCGCTCCGCCCCGCATGCGCGACGTTGACAGCCAGCCGTGCCTACACTAGTTTTCGACGCCGCAACGCAGCAATCCGGATACGAGGTGGCCCGCGGTCGAACGCCGGTCGAGAGTGCGACATGAGGACGCGAATCTTCCATCGCTGATGCACCGCTGAGCCGCCGCAAGAAAGGGCGCTCGGCGCCCTTTTTTGTTGGCTTTGCAGAAAGACAAACGCTACTGCCATGATCGACATCACCCTCCCGGACGGCAGCCGAAAGTCGTTCGATCATCCCGTCACCGTCGCGGAAGTCGCGGCATCGATCGGCGCCGGACTCGCCAAGGCGACACTCGCCGGCGAGGTGGACGGCAGGCTGGTCGACGCCAGCGACCGCATCGACCACGACGCGAAACTGCGCATCATCACGCCGAAGGACCCGGAAGGCCTCGAGATCATCCGCCATTCGTGCGCGCACCTCGTCGGCCACGCCGTCAAGCAGCTCTATCCCTCGGCGAAGATGGTGATCGGCCCCGTCATCGAAGACGGCTTCTATTACGACATCTGGTTCGAGCGTCCCTTCACGCCCGAGGATCTCGCCGCGATCGAGCAGCGCATGCGAGAGCTCATCGACAAAGATTACGACGTCATCAAGAAGATGACGCCGCGCGCCGAGGTCATCGAGGTGTTCCGGCAGCGCGGCGAGGATTACAAGCTGCGCCTGATCGAGGACATGCCCGACGAGAAGGCGATGGGCCTCTACTACCACGAGGAATACGTCGACATGTGCCGCGGCCCGCACGTGCCGAACACGCGCTTCCTCAAGGCCTTCAAGCTGACGCGGATCTCCGGCGCGTACTGGCGCGGCGATTCCAAGAACGAGCAGCTGCAGCGCATCTACGGCACAGCCTGGGCGGACAAGAAGCAGCTCGACGCCTACATCCGCCGCATGGAGGAAGCCGAGAAGCGCGACCACCGCAAGCTCGGCAAGCAGCTCGACCTGTTCCACATGCAGGACGAGGCGCCGGGGCTCGTGTTCTGGCACCCGAAGGGTTGGGCGATCTGGCAGGTCGTCGAGCAGTACATGCGTGAGGTCTATCGCAAATCCGGCTACCAGGAAGTCCGTTGTCCGACGATCCTCGATGTCTCGCTCTGGCAGAAGTCCGGCCACTGGGACAATTACAAGGACAACATGTTCTTCACCGAGTCCGAGAAGCGGACCTATGCGGTGAAGCCCATGAACTGCCCGGGCCACGTGCAGATCTACAATCACGGGCTCCACAGCTACCGCGACCTGCCGATTCGCTACGGCGAGTTCGGCTCCTGCACGCGCAACGAACCTTCGGGCGCGCTGCACGGGCTGCTCCGCGTGCGCGGCTTCGTGCAGGACGACGGGCACATCTTCTGCACCGAGGACCAGATGGAAGCCGAGGTCGTCGCCTTCCACGCGCAGGCGATGGACGTCTACCGCCATTTCGGGTTCGAGGACATCGACCTGAAGATCGCGCTCCGGCCCGAATCCCGGATCGGCGCCGAGGAGGTCTGGGACAAGGCGGAGGAGGCGCTCCGCTCGGCGCTCCGCGCCTGCGGCGTGAAGTGGACCGAGTTGCCCGGTGAGGGCGCCTTCTACGGCCCCAAGATCGAGTACCACATGAAGGACTCGCTGGGCCGCGCCTGGCAGGTCGGCACCATGCAGGTCGATTTCTCGATGCCGGGCAGGCTGGGCGCCGAGTACGTGGGGGAGGATTCGCAGCGCCACGTCCCGGTCATGCTGCACCGGGCCATCGTGGGCTCGATGGAACGCTTCATCGGCATCCTCATCGAGCACCACGCCGGTGCGTTCCCCGCCTGGCTGGCGCCGGTCCAGGCCGTCGTCATGAACATCACGGACGGCCAGGCCGATTATGTGAGCGAAGTCGCGCAAACCCTTGTGGCACAAGGGTTCCGGGTCGAGGCCGACTTGAGAAACGAGAAGATCGGCTATAAGATCCGCGAACACACGCTCGAGAAGGTGCCCTATCTCCTGGTCGTCGGCGACCGGGAGAAGGAGACGGGCGCCGTTTCCGTGCGTGCTCGCTCCGGCGAGGACCTGGGTTTGATGTCCGTCGCCGATTTCGCGAAGCGCCTGGAGTCCGAGAGCGCGCGGTCCTGATCCGCACGCGCCGGACATGGAATTCCCCCTGGGAGGTTAAAAGTATCGCCACCGAACAAAAGCAAAACCGCAGGAACCACGAAATCCGTGTTCCGCGGGTGCGCGTCATCGGCGCGGAGGGAGAGCAGATCGGCATTCTCTCGCGCGACGAGGCGCTGGCCATGGCACAGGATGCCGGTCTCGATCTCGTCGAGATCCAGCCGAACGGCGACCCACCGGTCTGCCGCATCATGGATTTCGGCAAGTTCAAGTTCGAGCAGCAGAAGAAGGCGCACGCGGCGAAGCGCAAGACGAAGCAGGTCGAGATCAAGGAGCTCAAGTTCCGACCGACCACCGATGTCGGCGACTACGCGATCAAGCTGCGCAACCTGCGTCGCTTCCTGGAAGAGGGCGACAAGGTCAAGATCACGATCCGCTTCCGCGGCCGCGAGATGGCCCACATGGAGCTTGGCGACGCGATGGTGAAGAAGATCGCCGCCGACATCGCCGACGAGGCGGTGATCGAGCAGTATCCGCGCATGGAAGGGCGCCTGATGGTCATGATGATCGCGCCGAAGAAAAAGCAGTAAGGCGCGTGTTTTCCTCTCCCGGTGCGGGAGAGATCGGAATTTCCCTCTCCCGTTACGGGGGAGGGTGAGGAAAGGCTGCTTTTTCCAGCTTCTCCTCATCCGGCCCTGACGGGCCGACCCGGATCGAGTCCGGGGTAGCTTCTTCCGCAGATCGGGAGAAGTGGAAGACAGGAGGCCGCCCCGGCGGCCAAAGCAGCACAAGCCGGAACGAGCACGGACGGAAAGTGCGATGCAAATCGCCGCTCGCGCCAGTCACTAAAACCGAAACGGAGCAGCACCAATGCCCAAGATGAAGACCAACCGGGCCGCCGCCAAGCGGTTCCGCAAGACCGCGTCCGGCAAGTTCAAGTGCGGACACGCGTTCAAGAGCCACATCCTCACGAAGAAGCCGACCAAGCGCAAGCGCGGCCTTCGTGCCACCAACCATGTGCGCAAGGAAGACGCCGGCCGCGTCGCGCGCATGATGCCCTACGCGTAAGGAGAGACGACCATGGCACGAGTCAAGCGTGGCGTCATCGCCCATCGCAGGCACAAGAAGGTCCTCGGCAAGGCCAAGGGTTACTACAACGCGCGGCGCAAGGTGTTCCGCGTCGCCAAGCAGGCCGTCACCAAGGCGCTGCAGTACGCCTACATCGGCCGCAAGCAGAAGAAGCGCAATTTCCGTGCGCTCTGGATCGTGCGCATCAACGCGGCGGCTCGCCAGTACGGCATGAGCTACAGCCGGCTGATGAACGGCCTCAAGAAGGCCGGCATCACCGTCGACCGCAAGGTGCTCGCCGACATCGCCGTGCACGACATCAAGGCGTTCGGCGCGCTGGCGGAAAAAGCGAAGGCCGGTCTGGCCGCGTAAGCGTTTGCGGTGCGTTTCGCGCCGTGACGCATGCAGTACAACGCGGGGAGGAGGCCCTTGGCTTCCTCCCCGTTTTTGTCTCCATCGTCGTCCCCGCGAAAGCGGGGATCCGGCGCCGTCGGCGCATGGAGAGGAGCTAGGTTCCCGCATTCGCGGGAACGACGAGATACGTGCATGAACACACTCGCCGAAATCACCCGCTCGCTGGACGACATCGGCGCTGCCGATTCTCTCGAGGCGCTCGATGCGCTGCGCGTCGCGCTGCTCGGCAAGAGCGGCGTGATCACGGCTGCGCTGAAGTCGCTGGGCGCGCTGCCGCCTGACGAGCGCAAGGCGCGCGGCGCCGAGGTCAACCACGCGAAGGAACGGATCGCCGAGGCAATCGCCGCGCGCAGGGCCGTGCTGGAAAAAGCCGAGCTTGAGCGGCGCCTCGCCTCCGAGCGCATCGACGTCACTCTGCCGGGCCGCCGCGCCGAGCGCGGCAACGTGCACCCGATCACACGCACGCTGGATCGCATGATCGAGATCTTCGCGCGGCTCGGCTACGACCTCGCCGACGGTCCCGAGATCGAGGACGACTATCACAACTTCGAGGCGCTGAATTTCCCGCCGCATCATCCGGCGCGCGCGATGCACGACACGTTCTATTTCCCGGACGGCCGGCTTCTGCGCACGCACACCTCGCCCGTGCAGATCCGCGCCGCGAAGGGCAGGACGCCGCCGATCCGGCTGATCGCCGCCGGCAAGGTCTATCGCAGCGATTCGGACCAGACGCACTCGCCGATGTTCCACCAGGTGGAAGGGCTTCTGATCGCGGAGGACGTCAGCTTCGCCGATCTCAAGGGCACGCTCGCCGAGTTCGTGCGCGCGTTCTTCGAGCGCGATTTCGAGATGCGCTTCAGGCCGAGCTATTTCCCGTTCGTCGAGCCCGGTGCCGAAGTGGACATCCGCTGGGACCGCGAGGACGGCACGACATCCTGGCTCGAGGTGCTGGGCTGCGGCATGGTGCATCCGAATGTCCTGCGCGCCTGCGAGATCGATCCGGAAAAGTACACTGGTTTCGCATTCGGCATGGGCGTCGAGCGGTTCGCGATGCTGCGCTACGGCGTCAGCGACCTTCGGCTTTTTTTCGAGAACGACCTGAGGTTCCTGAAGCAGTTCGCCTGAGATGCCGGGATCCGGGATCCGGGATTCGGGATTCGAATTCCGGAAACCGCGCTCCGGCGAGACCTGACGAATTCCCAATCTCCAATCCCGAATCCCGGCTCCTCCATGAAATTCTCCGAAAACTGGCTCCGCCAACTCGTAGACATCAAGGCCGACCACGACACGCTCGTGCATCGTCTGACGATGTCCGGGCTCGAGGTCGAAGGCGTCGAGCCGGTCGGCACTTCGCTCGACGGCATCGTCGTCGCCGAGATCGTCGGTTGCGGGAAGCATCCGAACGCGGACAAGCTGCGCGTCTGCGAGGTGGACGCCGGCAGCGAGAGGCTCACGATCGTCTGCGGCGCGCCGAATGCGCGCGCCGGCCTGAAGGCGCCGCTCGCGAAGATCGGCGCGAAGCTTCCGAACGGCGCGGAGATCCGTCAGGCCGCGCTGCGCGGCATCGATTCCCACGGCATGCTGTGCTCGGCGAAGGAGCTCGGCATCGATGCCGACGCGTCCGGCCTCATGGAGCTGCCGGCCGACGCGCCCGTGGGCGAGTCGCTTGCGGCATACCTCGGCCTGCCGGACGCGAGCATCGAGCTCAAGCTGACGCCGAACCGCCCCGATTGCCTCAACCTGCGCGGTCTCGCGCGCGACGTCGGCGCGCTATTCGGCTCGGCGTTCCGTTCGCCGGACATCGAGCCGCATCCGGGCGCGATCGCGTCGAAGCGCGCCATCCGTCTCGAAGCGGGCGCCGATTGCCCGCGCTATCTCGGCCGCGTCATCGAGGGCATCGATCCGGCAGCGACGACGCCGCTCTGGATGGCCGAGCGCCTGCGCCGGTCCGGCCTGCGACCGATCAGCGCGGTCGTCGATGTGACGAACTATGTGATGCTCGAGCTCGGCCAGCCGCTGCACGCGTTCGACAACGCGAAACTGTCCGGCGACGTCGTCGTGCGCCGCGCGCGCGCGCAGGAAAGGCTCAAGCTGCTGGACGGCAGCGAGCATGAGCTGGGTGGGAATTACCTCGTCATTGCCGACGAAGCGAAGGCACTCGCGCTCGGCGGCGTCATGGGCGGCTGGGATTCGCGCGTCACGGATGCGACGCGCGACGTGTTCCTCGAGAGCGCGCACTTCGCGCCGCAGGTCATCATGGGTCGGTCGCGCGCGCTCGGCATCAACAGCGACGCCGCGCACCGCTTCGAGCGCGGTGTCGATCCCGAGCTGCCGCGGCTCGCCATCGAGCGCGCGACGGCTCTGCTGGTCGCCATCGCCGGCGGCAAGGCCGGGCCCGTCGTCGAGGCCGTACATACCGACGACTTGCCGCAGCGCAAGCCGGTCGCGCTGCGCCGCGCGCGACTCGCGCGCGTGCTCGACCTCGTCGTTCCCGACGCCGAAGTCGAGCGCATTCTGACGGCGCTCGGCGTGCGCATCGAGCGTACCGCCGACGGCTGGCTCGCCACGCCGCCGAGCTGGCGCTTCGACATCGAGATCGAGGAAGACCTGATCGAGGAAGTCATCCGCGTGCACGGCTACGAGCGCGTGCCGACGCGCGCGCCGCGCGGCGAGCTCACCGTGCCGGCGCTGCCGGAGGCGCGCGTCGGCGTGGGCGCGCTGCGCAGCCAGCTGGCGGCCCGCGACTACGTCGAGGCCGTGTGCTTCGCGTTTCTCGACGAGGCGACTCTGCGGCAATGGAAGCTCGACGCGGGCGCGGTCGCGCTGGCGAACCCGCTGTCGGCCGAGCTCGGCGTCATGCGCACTTCGCTCCTGCCCGGGCTCGTGTCCGCGTTGATCGCGAACCGTCGTCGCCAGCAGGAGCGCGTGCGTTTGTTCGAGGTCGGCAACGTCTTCGCGGCCGGAAAGGACCGGCCGTCAGAGACCCAGCGCATCGCCGGCGTCGCTCTCGGCGCGGCCTTTGCGGAGCAGTGGGCCGAGGCGCCGCGGCGGCCGGTCGATTTCTTCGACGTCAAGGGCGACGTCGAGTCGATGCTCGCGCTCGTCCACGCTCCGGCGGAATTCCGCTGGGAGCCGTCCGATGCGCCCTACCTGCACCCCGGCCAGTCCACGGTCCTGCTGCGCGGCGACCGGCGCGCGGGCCACGTCGGGGCGCTCCACCCGGACCTGCTGCGGTCGCTCGACGTGGGCGAGGACATCTTCGCGTTCGAGCTGGATCTCGATGTCGTCAGCGGGCGGGCGCTCCCGCGCGCGCAGCCACTGTCGCGCTTCCCTTCGCTCCGCCGCGACCTGTCTTTCGAGCTGCCCGAGGAGGTGCCGTACGCCCGGGTCGAGGCCGTGATTCGTGACGCGGTCGGCGAAAACCTCGCGGACATCGTCCTCTTCGATCGTTACGCTGGCGTCAATTTAGGAACGAATATCAAAAGTCTCGCTATAGGCTTGATTTTACAGGACCGTTACCGCACGCTTACGGACCAGGATGCGGACCGCTGCAGGGCTCTCGCAGTCGCCGCCCTGGAATCCGGTTGCAAAGCGAAGCTGCGAGGGTAGGATGGCGCTGACGAAGGCGGAGATGGCCGAGCGTCTCTTTCTGGACGTCGGTCTCAACAAGCGCGAAGCCAAGGAGTTCGTCGACGCGTTCTTCGAAGTCGTGCGCGACGCGCTTGAAAAAGGGGAGCAGGTCAAGCTGTCGGGTTTCGGCAATTTCGACCTGCGTTTCAAGAATCAGCGTCCCGGGCGCAATCCCAAGACCGGCGAGGAGATTCCGATCTCCGCGCGCAGGGTCGTGACGTTCCGTCCGGGGCAGAAGCTGAAGGTCCGGGTCGAGGCCTATGCTGGATCAGGGCAGTAATAGCGAACTGCCGGTCATCCCGGCCAAGCGCTATTTCACGATTGGGGAAGTCAGCGAGCTGTGCGGGGTCAAGCCGCACGTGCTGCGCTACTGGGAGCAGGAGTTCCCGAACCTCAAGCCCGTGAAGCGGCGCGGCAACCGCCGCTATTACCAGCGGCATGACGTGCTGATGATCCGGCAGATCCGCTCGCTGCTTTACGACCAGGGCTTCACGATCACTGGCGCCCGCCAGCGCCTGGAAGGCTCGCAGGGCCGCATGGAAGTCTCGATCTCGAACCAGATCGTGCGGCAGGTGCGCCAGGAGCTGGAAGAAGTCCTGCAGATCCTGAGAAGGTAGTTCTCGCGATTGCCCTGATCGCCGATTATGGCGAGCGGGTTGCACTCGTCGGGCAGGCATGACTTGGCGTCTCTGATCGCCATCCATGGCCGCACTTCCGGAAAAGCGGAAGCAGACTGCGACACGCGTTCGCGCGGCTTCGAAAGCCGAGGCGAGCGGACTTGCCTCGACGGATGCCGGCGTGCTGTTACAATTCGAACTCGATTCCGCACGTCGGGGCGTAGCGCAGCCTGGTAGCGCATCTGCCTGGGGGGCAGGGGGTCGTGGGTTCAAATCCCGCCGCCCCGACCAATCGCGGTTTCGAAGGATCGATGCGTTTCGCAGCTTCGACCAAAGCGCCCGTGCTTGCGGTCTCGTTCGTTCGGCACGTTCCCCGGTGCGCTGCGACGGAGATCGCGACCGACGCGCTCATTCCCCGCGGCACATCCGAATTTCGACGCCCACGCAGATGATCGCGTTGCAGTGACGACGGCCTGCGGCCTGCGGTCGGCAGGCTGTCGACGTCGCCACGACCTTGGCATACATGCGAGCAAGCGACGCATGTCGCTATCATAGGCGTTTCGCGTCGACGCCACGGCCGCCGAGTCGGCGCAGCTACGGCGCGATCCGCTCGCGCTCCCTGGAGTCCGCTCGCACATGGCCGCTGGAACTCGCCGCACGCTCTATCCGGATATCGAGCCCTACGACTCCGGATTTCTCGACGTCTCGCCGCTTCATCGCATCTATTACGAACAGTGCGGCAACCCGAACGGCAAGCCGACCGTGTTTCTGCATGGCGGTCCGGGGGCGGGCTGCAATCCGAAATCGCGGCGCTTCTTCGATCCGAAGCACTACCGCATCGTGCTGTTCGACCAGCGCGGCTGCGGCCGCTCGACGCCGCACGCGGAGCTCGTCGACAACACGACCTGGCACCTCGTCGCCGACATCGAGCGCCTGCGCGAGCACCTCGGCATCGAGCGCTGGCAGGTGTTCGGCGGATCCTGGGGCTCGACGCTGGCGCTCGCGTATGCCGAGACGCATCCGGAGCGGGTGACCGAGCTCGTGCTGCGCGGCATCTTCATGCTGCGCCGCTGGGAGCTCGAATGGTTCTACCAGAAAGGCTGCGACGCGATCTTCCCGGACGCATGGGAGGATTACCTGAAGCCGATTCCGGAAGTCGAGCGCGGCGACCTGATGAGCGCCTACTACCGGAGATTGACCTCGTCCGATGCGGCGACACGGCTCGCCGCGGCGCGTGCCTGGTCGATCTGGGAAGGCGCGACGAGCTTTCTCCTGCAGGATCCCTCGCACATCGCATCGAGCGGCGAGGACGAGTTCGCGCTCGCGTTCGCGCGCATCGAATGTCACTACTTCGTGCACGGCGGCTTTTTCGACTGCGACGATCAGCTGCTGCGCAACGCGCACCGGCTGCGCGGGATTCCGGCGGTCATCGTGCAGGGCCGCTACGACATCGTGTGTCCGATGCGCAGCGCATGGGATCTGCACCGCGCCTGGCCCGAGGCAGACCTGCGCATCGTCGCCGACGCCGGCCATTCCGCGCTGGAGCCCGGCATCGCCCATGAGCTTATACAGGCGACGGAGCGGTTCCGCTGAGGGGGTGGCGCTCCCGGACGGCAACGGCGGGCTTCGAAACGACGACAGCCGACGAGCGGCGACCGGCTTCGGGCGAGGTCACCGCTCGCGGCTGGCGTCTTCTCCGGTTTCCGGCGTACTGCTATTGCGCCGTCGCCTCTTCTTCCTCGAGGCAGGCGCTCATGAACTTCTTGCGCTTGGCGCCCTTCAGGCCTTGCTCCCTGGCCTCGGCGCTGCACGTTTTCTTCTTCTTCGCCGCCGCCGTCTCCGTGCTCGCGGTGGCCGACTTCATGTCGTCACCAGCGTCCGACGCATCGGCGGACTCGTCGTCGGTGTCGACGTTCTTGCCCTTGAGGCAGGCGCTCATGAACGTCTTGCGCTCCTCGCCCTTGAGTTCCTGCGCCTTCGCTTCCTTGTTGCAATCGACCATGCGTTGCTGCTGAGGTGTCAGCTGCTTGCCCGATCGAGTCATGTCTGCCGCGAATACCGTGCCGCAACCGAACGCAAGCGCCGCGATCAGCGCGAGCGAAAAGTGCGCCTTCAACTCCATGGTGCGAATCCTCCCCTGGTTGATCCGACGCCACCCCGGCGTCGGTGGCGCGCAGTCTAACCGCGCAAATCGCGTTGTCTTTTGCGATTCGCGAACGCTGACACACAGCGTTGGTGCTGATTCAGCGATAAAATGTGGAATTCATCACACGCAAAAATTGCGTGCAATAGAAAGGTATCGGCTTCGAAAAAGAAGCCCGATGTGCCGGCAAAGAAAGTGGCCGCGCGCAGCGGCGCGTGTCACGCCGCTGCGGCGTGCACGGGCTTGGTGGCGCGCGGACCCTGAGTCAGCGCCTGGCGCACGCCTTCGACCAGGAGATCCACTTCATCGCTCGACGCGTTGAAGTGCGGCGTGAAGCGCAGCGAGTTCGCGCCGCCGTGAATCACGCCGTAGCCGTGCTCGCGCAGCCATTCCTCGGTGCTGCCCGTGCCGTAGCACTTGAACGCCGGCGAAAGCTCGCAGGAGAACAGAAGCCCGGTGCCTTGCACCTTGGTGATGTAGCCCGGCAGTTCGGCCTTGAGCTTTTCGAGGCGCTCGATGAATTCGCGCCCACGCGCGCGGATGTTCTCGCGCACCTCGTCGGTGAGCGAGTCGAGCACCGCGCAGGCGACATCGAGCGCGCGCGGATTCGCCGTCATCGTGTTGCCGTAGATGCCTTTCCTGTACAGATCGGCCGCGCGCGGCGTCACGGCGAGCACCGACAACGGATACTGGCCGGCGTTGAGCGCCTTCGAATAGGTTTCCATGTCCGGCGCGTCGAGCTTCTCGAACCCGGGATAGTCGACGATCGACAGCACGCCGTGTGCGCGCAGGCCGGCCTGGATCGAGTCGATCAGCAGCAAGCTGCCGTGCGCGCGCGTCAGCTCGCGTGCGGCCGCGTAGAACTCCGGCGTCATCGAGCGGCCCGGATCGCCTTCGCCCATGACCGGCTCGATGAACATGGCCTCGATGAACCAGCCCTGCCTGTCTGCGTCCGCGAAAACCTGGCGCAGCTGCTCGGTGTCGTACGGCTCCACTGTGACGAGGCTGTGCTCGTCGCGGAAGCTGGCGAGGTGCTGCTGGTAGGCCTTCCGCGAGGAATCGGAAAAGATCGACGGCTTCTCGGTGCGGCCGTGGAACGCGCCCTTCACCGCGACGCGCTTGATCGTGCGCCCGGCATGACGCGCGCCGGGATCCGTCATCAGCTTCGCGTTGACGTCGACGATGCGCGCCGCAAGCGTCACCGACTCGGAGCCCGAGTTGAGGCAGAGGAATCGCGTGTAAGGACAGCCGCCGCGCGTGTGCCCGATCTCGCGCTTCAGCGCGCGGCCGAACTTCATCTGCGCGAGATTCGGCGTCATCACGTTCGCCATCACCTGCGGGCGTGCCAGCGCTTCCATCACCGCCTTCGGCGCATGGCCGAAACCGAGCATGCCGTAGCCGCCGGCGTCGTAGATGACGGCGCCCTTCAGAGTCACGATCCACGGCCCGCGCGCAGCGAGCGCGACGTACGGGTTGACGCCGTCGTCGGGATAGAAATTGACGAAGTCGGCCTGCACGCGCGCGATCTGTTCGGTTTCGTCCAAATGCAGGACCTCGGACATGCACGAGCGCAGCGCGAGGTGCGCGGCGTAGCCGGCCTCGATCGCTTCGACGAGCTCGGGATGACGCGCGATGGCGCTTTCGATCTGCGCGTCGGTCAGCCCGGGCGTGCGCACCTTGCCGCCGAACTCGCGCATCTCCTTCAGCTTGGTGATCTCAGCTTTCATCGCGGTTCTCCTCGAAAACACGCGCGTGCCGCGCCATCGAAACAGTTGCGGCATGCGCATTTTAGCTATTGATTTGAAATGAAAAATTGACTGATGCGTAGGGTAGCACAGCACCCATGCCGGCGGTACCCCGCAGAGGCCCGGCGCCGCG
Organism: uncultured Rhodanobacteraceae bacterium; assembly: GCA_966248875.1. GTDB lineage: Bacteria > Pseudomonadota > Gammaproteobacteria > Xanthomonadales > Rhodanobacteraceae > Dokdonella_A. Next base: position 7,674 of record CBINBI010000060.1, on the reverse strand, counting down.
GCTTTCCTGTGCGGGTGACACCCGTCATGAGCGAGGCTTGACGCCTGTATATGGGTTCCGGCCGGCCGGATGCCTAGAGTGGCGCCGAGCATCGGAACAGGAGTGGCCCCATGCCCGTCACTACGCCGGATCGCTGCGCCGAGCTTCGCGCGGTGCGCAAGCGCTACGGATGCATTGCCGCGCTCGACGGCATCGATCTCGACGTGCGCGCCGGCGAGCTGCTCGCGCTGCTCGGCCCGAACGGCGCCGGCAAGAGCACGGCCGTCGCGTTGCTGCTCGGCCTTTCGCAACCCGATGCGGGCGAAGTGCGACTCGTCGGCGATTCGCCGCACGCGCTGGCGGCGCGGCGCCGCGTCGGAGTGATGCTGCAGAGCACGGCGCTTCCGGACACTCTCGAAGTCGGCGAGCTGCTCGAGCTTGCGCGAAGCTACTATCCCGACCCGCTCGATGCCGCCGAGTGCGCTGCCACCGCCGGCATCGCGGATCTCGTCGGTCGGCGCTACGGAAAATTGTCCGGCGGGCAGCAGCGCCGCGTGCAGTTCGCGCTGGCCATCTGCGGACGCCCGCGTCTCCTGTTTCTCGATGAGCCGACGGTCGGCCTCGATCTCGAAGCGCGGCAGGCGATGTGGACGGCCATCCGCGCGCTCGTCGGCGACGGCTGCGCGGTTCTGCTCACGACGCATTACCTCGAGGAAGCCGAAGCGCTCGCCGATCGTGTCGCCGTGCTGCGGCGCGGACGCGTCGTCGCTGAAGGCAGCGTCCGCCAGATACGTGCGCGTGTGGCGCAGCGGCGCATCCGCTGCGTATCGGTGCTCGCGCCCGAAGCGATCGGCGCGTGGCCCGACGTGCGCAGCATCTGCCGCGACGGTGATCGCCTCGAAATCGTGACCGACGCCGCCGAGGCCGTCGTGCGCCGGCTGCTCGACGAAGACGCGCTGCTCTGCGAGCTCGAAGTGCAGCGTGCCGGCCTCGCCGAGGCCTTCGTCGAGCTCACGCAGGAGGCCGCATGAGCACCGCAATGGCCGGTATCGCGCCCGGCGTGTCGCTCGCGCGCATCTACGCGCTCGAAAGCCGCAACGAATTCCTTCGCTTGCTGCGCGCGCCGTCCTTCGTCCTGCCGACGCTGCTGTTTCCGCCGATGTTCTATCTGCTGTTCGCCGTGCTGTTCGCGAGCGGCCGCAGCGATTTCCAGGCGAACGTCTACCTCCTCGCAACCTACGGCGTATTCGGCGTGATGGCGCCCGGCCTGTTCGGCTTCGGCGTTACCGTAGCGCTCGACCGCGAGCGCGGCTGGCTGACGCTCAAGCGCGCGCAGCCGATGCCGCCCGGCGCGTATCTCGCTTCGAAGCTCGCGATGGCGATGCTGTTCGCCGCGATCATCTACCTGATCCTCGCGCTGCTCGCGACGACGCTCGGACAGGTGCGCCTGCCATGGTCGTCCTGGTCGCTCCTGCTCGTGGTCGACGTGCTCGGCGTGCTGCCGTTCTGCGCGATCGGACTTTTCGTGGGCACGCTGGTGAGCGGGCAGGGCGCCCCGGCAGTGATCAACCTCATCTACCTGCCGATGTCGTTCCTGTCGGGCCTGTGGATGCCGCTCGCGATCCTGCCCGGCGTGGTGCGCTACGTCGCACCCCTCTGGCCGTCGTTCCATCTCGGCCAGCTCGCGCTCGAAGCGGCGGGACAGCCGGCTTACGGTGCGCCGCTCGCGCATGTCGCCGCGCTCGCGGGCGTAACGCTCGTGTTCCTGCTCCTCGCGCGGCGCCGGCTTGCGAGAAGCGCGTGAGAAGGGAGACGACTAGGATGCGCACGCTCAAGGCCCGGCTCGTGATCAGCATCGTGCTCATCGCGGCGCTACTCGCTCTCGGGCGGTTCGAACCCGCGACAGTTGCTCGGCCGGCGGCGCACCTCCATGCCGGCCGCTGAGCGCGCGTATGATGCCTCGCGCATGAAACATCCGAACGCCAATGCCGCCGGGCGCCTGCCGGTCTCGGCATCGCTGAAGTCACTGCGGCAGCGCTTCCTGCCGAAGCACCTCGATGATCTCGGCTGGGCGCCGGTCTGGAACCTGCTCTATCTCGGCTTCCTGTTCATGACCTGGGACACGCCGTCGTCGGACTGGCTGCGCGCCACGCTCGTCAGCATCGGCATTTTCCTGCCGCTGTATTTCCGTTGTTACTGGCTGACCGGCTGGAGACAGCTCGCGCATCTCGCCGCCATCGCCGGGCTTGCGTTCGCGCTGGCCCCGTTCAACCAGTGCGCGCACACCTATCTGATCTATGCCGCGATCTTCCTGCCGTTCAGCGGCCTCCCGCTGCGCGTCGCACTGTTGCTCATCGTCGGTGCGCTCGCGCTCTACACGGGCGAGCTGATGCTGCTGCGGCTGTCGTCGCAGGCGATCGCCATCATCGCCAGCGTGACGCTGATCGTCTCGGTGGCCGTCTGCGCCGCGAACACCGCGCATCGCGAGAAGCGGCAGAGGCAGGCGGAGTTGAAGCTCAGCCACGACGAGATCCGCCGTCTCGCGGCACTGGCCGAGCGCGAGCGCATCGGACGCGACCTCCACGACCTGCTCGGCCATACACTGTCACTGATCACGCTGAAGTCGGAGCTTGCCGTGCGCCTGTTCGATCGCGATCCTCTCGCCGCGCGTCGCGAGATCGTCGACGTCGAGCGCGTCGCGCGCGACACGCTCGGCCAGGTGCGACGCGCCGTCGCCGGTATCCGCGCGGCCGGCATCGCGGCCGAGCTCGCCTCGGCGCGTCTCCTGCTCGAGTCGGGCGGCGTGAAGCTCGAGTACGAAACCCCGGACGGCGTGGCACTGCCATCGGACGTCGAAACGCTGCTGGCGCTGACGATCCGCGAGGGCGTCACCAACATCCAGCGCCATGCGCGCGCGACCACGGCACGCGTCACGCTCACGGTCGGCGCGCACGAGGCGCGGCTCGTCATCGAGGACGACGGCTGCGGCGGCGTCATCACGCCGGGCAACGGTTTGACTGGCATGCGCGAGCGGCTGCGCGCGCGCGGCGGACATCTTTCGATCGTTGCGGAACCCGGGCGCGGCACGCGCCTCGAAGCGCGCGTCGATCTCGCACCCGCGGATGCGCCCGCTGCCGCGAACATCTGCGGCAGCCACGAACCGCACGAAGCCTGAGAGCCGCAAACCGGCCGCTGCTTGCTGCCTGGGCCAAGTGCTGCGTCATCTTCTTCGCCGGAGGAGGGCGTGAAGTCTCGGGAAAAGTTCGGTCCGCGCTTTTCCGTTCCCTGAACCCTCTGCTAGCGTGCGATACGCATGATCCGAGTCCTGCTGGCCGAAGACCAGGCAATGGTGCGCGGCGCGCTCACTGCGCTGCTCAAGCTCGAGCCCGACATCGACGTCGTCGGTAGCTGCGCCGATGGCGAGGAAGCCTGGCGCGCGATCCAGCAGCTCAGGCCCGATCTCGTCGTCACCGACATCGAAATGCCGGGTCTGACCGGGATCGAACTCGCGCAGCGCGTGCAGCGCCACGAGATGCCGTCGAAGGTCGTCATCGTCACGACGTTCGCGCGCGCCGGGTTCCTGCGCCGCGCGCTCGATGCCGGCGTCAGCGGCTATCTCCTCAAGGACGCGCCCGCCGAGCAGCTGGCCGACGCGCTGCGCAAGGTGCACCGCGGCGGCCGCGCCATCGATCCCGAGCTTGCCGTCGAAGCGTGGTCGGAAGCCGATCCGCTCAACGATCGCGAGCGCCAGGTGCTGCGCCTGGCCGGCGAGGGCCTCTCGGCCGGCGACATCGCGTCGCGGCTCAACCTCTCGCAGGGCACGGTGCGCAACTACCTGTCCGAAGCGATCGGCAAGCTCGGCGTCGGCAATCGCATCGAGGCGTATCGGCTGGCGCGGCAGAAGGGGTGGCTGTGAGGAGAGCGGGGATGCGGGATTGGAGATCCGGGATTCGAAAAAAATGCCGTCGTGGCGAGTCCGCACGCGCTTACCATCCGAATCCCAAATCCCGAATCCCCAATCCCTGCTCTTGAAAAAATCCGACTTCCACTTCGATCTCCCTCCCGAGCTCATCGCGCAGGTTCCGCTTGCCGAACGTTCCGCGAGCCGGCTGCTCGTCGTCGATGCGTCGGCGGGGCGATTTGAGGATCGGCGCTTCCGCGATCTCGTCGATCTGCTCGCTCCGCGCGACCTGCTCGTGTTCAACGATACGCGCGTGCTGCCGGCGCGGTTGTTCGGGCGAAAGGACACGGGCGGCGCGGTCGAGATCCTGATCGAGCGCATCACCGGCGCGCACGAGGCGCGCGCGCAGCTCGGCGTCAGCAAGAAGCCGAAGGCGGGCGGCCGCATCGTGCTGGCGGACGGCTCGATCGCGACCGTGACCGGGCGCGACGGCGAATTCTTCGTGCTGCGCTTCGACACGGACGAGCCGCTGGAGAAACTGCTGCTGCGGCTCGGCCGCATGCCGCTGCCGCCCTACATAGAGCGCGAGGCCGGCGTGGAGGACGAGTCGCGCTACCAGACCGTCTACGCGCGCGAACCTGGCGCGGTCGCCGCGCCGACGGCAGGCCTGCACTTCGACCAGCCGATGATCGACGCGCTGGCCGCGCGCGGCATCGGTTTCGGCTACGTGACGCTGCACGTCGGCGCGGGCACGTTCCAGCCGGTGCGCGCCGAACACGTCGAGAATCACGTGATGCACAGCGAATGGCTTAACGTCGGCGCCGGGCTCGTCGAGAAGATCCGCCGCACGCGAGAGCGCGGCGGGCGTGTGATCGCGGTCGGCACGACCGTGGTGCGTGCGCTGGAGACCGCGACGCGCGACGGCGTGCTCGCCCCGTTCGCCGGCGAGACGCGGATCTTCATCTTCCCGGGCTACCGCATCACGAGCGTCGACGCGCTGATCACGAACTTCCACCTGCCGGAATCGACGCTGCTGATGCTCGTCTCGGCGTTCGCGGGGCGCGAGACGATGCTCGCGGCGTATCGTCATGCCGTCGAGCAGCGGTATCGTTTTTTTTCGTACGGCGATGCGATGCTGATCTGGCCTCGAAACGAATAACGGGAACCTCCATCATCGTCGCCCCGGCGAAGGCGGGGCCAGCGACTTTGCTCTCATCGACGAAGGCGCCGGGTCCCCGCCTTCGCGGGGACGACGGGAAAACCTATGCACTTCGACCTCATTTCCACCGACGGCACCGCCCGCCGCGGACGCATGACGTTCGCGCGCGGCACGGTCGAGACGCCGGCCTTCATGCCGGTGGGCACCTACGGCTCCGTCAAGGCGATGACGCCGCGCGAGCTCGAAGGCGTCGGCGCCGAGATCATCCTCGGCAATACATTCCACCTGTATCTTCGCCCGGGACTCGACGTCATCGGCGATTTCGGCGGCCTGCATCGCTTCATCGGATGGAACCGCCCGATCCTCACCGACTCCGGCGGCTTCCAGGTGTTCAGCCTCGCGCACAAGCGCAGGATCACCGAGGACGGCGTGACGTTCGCCTCGCCGGTCGACGGTTCGACGGTGTTTCTCTCGCCGGAGGAGTCGATGCGCATCCAGCGCGTGCTGGATTCGGACATCGCGATGATCTTCGACGAGTGCACGCCGTATCCCGCCGGCGAGAAGACCGCGCGCGCGTCGATGGAGCTCTCGCTGCGCTGGGCCGAGCGCAGCCGACGCGCGCACGAGGGCAATCCGAACGCGCTGTTCGGCATCGTGCAGGGCAGCGTCTATCCCGCGCTGCGCCGCCGTTCCGCCGAGGCGCTTCAGGCGATCGGCTTCGACGGCTACGCGATCGGCGGGCTTGCGGTCGGCGAGCCGGAGCACGAACGCAACGCGATCCTCGAATGCGTCGAGCCGCTGCTGCCGCGCGACCGGCCGCGCTACCTGATGGGTGTGGGCCGTCCCGAGGACCTCGTCGAAGCGGTCCGCCGCGGCATCGACATGTTCGACTGCGTGATGCCGACGCGGAACGCGCGCAACGCGCACCTCTTCACGCACCGCGGCACGCTGCGCATTCGCAACGCGAAATACGAGCGCGACACGCGCCCGCTCGACGAGGACTGCGGCTGCTACACCTGCCGCTCGGGATTCAGCCGCGCGTATCTGCGCCATCTCGACCGCTGCGGCGAGATGCTGGGGCCGATGCTCGCGACGATCCACAACCTCTGGTACTACCAGGAGCTCATGGCCGGGCTCCGCAACGCCATCGAAGCCGGGCGGCTGGCCGACTTCGTGGCCGATTTCTACGCGCTGCGCAGCCCCGAATCCGCATAGGATGGGCCTCGACCCACGGCGAAACGGCCGAATCGGGACCAGCCCGATGGTGGGCCGGGGCCCGCCCTGTGGCATAATCCGCGACCCTTTTTTAACGAGGCCTGCGCCGCTCCGGCACGGGCCGACGCCGGAGCTCCGATGGATTTCCTGATTTCGAGCGCGCATGCGCAGGCCGCAGCGCCCGCCGCGGCGCCCAACCCGCTGATGTCGTTCCTGCCGCTGGTCATCCTGTTCATCATCTTCTGGTTCATGCTGATCCGGCCGCAGATGAAGCGGGCGAAGGAGCAGCGCGCCATGATCGCGGCGCTGGCCAAGGGCGACGAGGTGCTGACCAACGGCGGCCTGCTCGGCCGCATCGAGGACATCGCCGAGCAGTTCGTGACGCTGGAGATCGCGCCGAACGTCACGGTGAAACTGCAGAAGCAGGCGATTTCCGCGGTACTGCCGAAAGGCACACTGAAGGCATCCTCCTGACCGGCGCCGCTTTCCTGCGCCTGCGCGCAGTCGGGAACGTTCCGGCTGCCGACGAGGTCGTCAGGGCGACGCGATGCCCGATTGGCCGCGAGGGGCGGCCGTACAACCCGTTACCAAGTCACATTCCATGAACGATTTTCCCCGCTGGAAATATGTGCTGGTCGCCGTCGTGCTGCTGCTCGGCGTGCTGTACGGCGTCCCCAACCTGTTCCCGCAGCAGCCGGCCCTGCAGATCTCCGCCAACCGCGGCGCGACGGTCGACGAGGCGCTGAAGGAGAAGGCGCAGGGTGTTCTCGAGAAGCAGAAGATCCCGTTCGAGAGCGTCGAGCTCGCCAACGAGCACGTGGTGGTCCGCTTCGCCGGCGTCGACGACCAGACGCGCGCGTCGGACGCCCTCCGCGCCGATCTCGGCGATTCCTACATCGTTGCGCTGAATCTTGCCTCGACCGTGCCCGCCTGGATGCGCGCGATCGGCGCCAACGCGATGCCGCTCGGCCTCGACCTTCGCGGCGGCGTGCACTTCCTGATGCAGGTCGACGACAAGGACGTGATGGACAAGCAGCTGCAGCGCTACAGCGACGACATCCGCTCGGCGCTGCGCGACAAGAACATCCGCTACCAGTCGGTCGGCCGCGGCGGCGCCGGCATCGTCGTGCAGCTGCGCAGCGCCGAGGACCGCGACGCCGCGCTCGCGGAAATCCAGCGCAAGATTCCCGACATCACGGTGACAGCCGGACCGACCGTCGGCGATGCGTACACGCTGAACGCGAGCGTCAAGGACACGCGCCTCAAGGAGATCGCGCAGAACACGATTCGCCAGAACGTCGCGACGCTGCGCAACCGCATCAACGCGCTCGGCGTCGCCGAGCCCCTGATCCAGCAGCAGGGCGACACGCGCATCGTCGTCGAGCTCGCCGGTGTGCAGGATCCGGGCGAGGCCAAGAAG
>CBINBI010000059.1:0-21878 GCA_966248875.1 uncultured Rhodanobacteraceae bacterium | reverse complement strand
GGCCGGCAAGCACGACTTCGAAATCATGGCGATTCAGCTGCGCGCCGGCTTCGAGCGCGTGCGTCGTGAGGATCGCGTCGTCGGCCAGCGCGTGCTCGCTGCGCCGGATCAGGCTGGCGTCGGCGGCGGCCGTCTGGACCTGCACCAAGTCGAGGCGCGCGCCGCGACCGAGCCTGCACTGCAGGCCGAGATTGCCGAGCCCTGCGGCGCCCGATGCACCCGCACCGACATGATGCTCGATCACCTGAAGCGACGCGCCGTCGCCGAGCTCGACGAGCGTGCGCGCGTGCCACACGATATCGCGCTCGGCCTGCGCGCCGACGAAGACGAGGTGCAAGGGGGCTGCGATGCGCGCGCCCGGCGCGACACGCACCAGGGGGCCGTCGACCGCGAGCGCGGTGTTGAGCCGCGCGAACGCCGCCTCGGCGCCGCGATACTCGCGAGCCAGCGCCGCGCGCCAGGGCTCGAGCTGGTCTTCGTATGCGGTCGCCAGCGTGGCGAGCGAAAGGCCGCGCTCGCATTCGACGCGCGAGAAATCGTCGCGCCAGGTTCCGTTGACGAAGACGAGCCGCGGGCCGTCGATGCCCGGCAACGCGAAACTCGCCGCATCGACGGCGCGTGACGATGCGCCGGGATCGCCGGCGGCGAAGCCGCGCTGCTCCAGGGCGCGCAGGCTCGTGTACTTCCAGGCTTCGGTGCCAGCACGCGGCAGGCCTTCGCGCGCGAGCGCCGCGGCGGCCGCCTGCCGTGCCTCGGCAAGCCATGCCGGCTGCGAGGGCGCGAGCGCGGCGCCGAGCGCTTCGCGACCGAGCAGCGATTCGAGCAGCACCGTCATCGGGCCGCTCCGGCCGCGACTCCGCCCGGCACGTGACGTTCCGCGATCCACGCATAGCCGTGCTCTTCGAGCTTGTGCGCGAGCGTCGCGTCGCCGCTTTCCACGATGCGGCCGTCGGCGAGCACGTGGACGAAATCCGGCACGATGTAATCGAGCAGGCGCTGGTAGTGCGTGATCACGATGAAGGCGCGTTCCGGCGAGCGCATCGCATTGACGCCGTCGGCAACCATCTTCAAGGCGTCGATGTCGAGGCCGGAATCGGTCTCGTCGAGAATCGCGAGGCGCGGCTCCAGCAGCGCCATCTGGAAGATCTCGTTGCGCTTCTTCTCGCCGCCGGAAAAGCCTTCGTTCACCGCCCGGTGCAGGAGCTCGTCCTTGAGATGCAGCACGGCGAGCTTTTCGCGCACGCGCTTCAGGAACTGCATGGAGTCGAGCTCGGGCTCACCCCGGTGCCTGCGCTGCGCATTCAGCGCGGCGCGCAGGAAATACGTGTTGTTGACGCCGGGAATCTCGACCGGGTACTGGAACGCGAGGAACACGCCTTCCGCCGCCCGCTCCTCGGGCTCGAGCGCGAGCAGGTCGCGGCCGCCGTATTCGATGGAGCCCTGCACGACCTCGTAGCCTTCGCGCCCGGCGAGCACGTTGCCGAGCGTCGACTTCCCGGCGCCGTTCGGGCCCATGATCGCGTGCACCTCGTCGGCGTTCACGCGAAGCGTGAGGCCCTTCAGGATTTCCTTGCCGGCGACACGGACGTGCAGATCGTCGATTCTGAGCATGAAGCGTGTTACTCCGTCATTTCGCCGCGGGACCGGCGCCGTCACCGGACGATCGCGCCTGCGGACGCGTCGTGCGCGGATGGTCCGCCAGCGACCTCGCAGCCTTCGGGCGGCAGACGCCCTGATCGTCGGCACGAGCGAGATCGCAATCGAGCTCGATCGCGCCGGTGCGCGCGTCGACGAGATCGACGGTGCCGACCTTGCGCGGCGCATCGACGCGTCCCGCCTCGAGCCAGTACGTCGAATAGTCCGGACTTTCGTCGGACGCACCCGCCGGCCGGCGCGCACGCGTCGCCGGAATGTAGAAACGCCCGTCGAAATCGGCATAGCCACAGGCGCGGATCTCGCTGCCACTCTGGCGCAGGCAGACGTTGGACATCACCGCCTTGCCGCCGTCGTGCAGGACGCCGCGGATCGCGGGCGTGTACTTTCCGCTCTCCGGCGGCGCAGCGAACGCGCACGGTGCCGCGAGAATCAGGACTGCTGCGAGCGCTTGCGTTCTCATCCCACTGCTCCCTCCAGCGAAACTTCGAGCAGCTTCTTCGCTTCCACGGCGAACTCCATCGGCAGCTCGCGGAATACCTGCTTGCAGAAACCGTCGACGATCATCGACACCGCGTCTTCCTCGCCGATGCCGCGCGCGCGGCAGTAGAAGAGCTGGTCTTCCGAGATCTTCGAGGTCGTCGCCTCGTGCTCGACGATCGCCCCGGGATTCTTCACTTCGATGTACGGGAACGTGTGCGCGCCGCACTTCTTGCCGATCAGGAGCGAATCGCACTGCGTGTGGTTGCGAGCGCCGTCGGCGCCCTTCTCTACGCGCACGAGGCCCCGATACGTGTTCTGCCCCCGGCCGGCGCTGATGCCCTTCGAGACGATCTTCGACTTCGTGTTGCGGCCGATGTGGATCATCTTCGTGCCGGTGTCGGCCTGCTGGCGGTGATGCGTCAGCGCGACCGAGTTGAACTCGCCGACCGACTCGTCGCCGCGCAGCACGCAGCTCGGGTACTTCCAGGTGATGGCCGAGCCCGTCTCGACCTGCGTCCACGAGATCTTCGAGCGCGCGCCGCGGCAGTCGCCGCGCTTGGTGACGAAGTTGTAGATGCCGCCCCGGCCTTCCTCGTCGCCGGGGTACCAGTTCTGCACGGTCGAGTACTTGATGTTCGCATCGTCGAGCGCAACGAGCTCGACGACTGCCGCGTGGAGCTGGTTCTCGTCGCGCATCGGGGCGGTGCAGCCTTCGAGGTACGAGACGCTCGCGCGCTCCTCGGCGATGACGAGCGTCCGCTCGAACTGGCCGGTGTCGCGCGCGTTGATGCGGAAATACGTCGAAAGTTCCATCGGGCAGCGCACACCCTTCGGCACGAAGACGAAACTGCCGTCGGAAAACACGGCCGAGTTCAGCGACGCAAAGAAGTTGTCGCTGATCGGGACGACGCTGCCGAGATATTTGCGCACCAGCTCCGGGTGCTCGCGGATCGCCTCGGACATCGAGCAGAAAATCACGCCCGCCCGCGCGAGCTCGTCGCGGAACGTCGTGCCGACCGAGACCGAGTCGAACACCGCATCGACGGCGACGCCGGCGAGCCGCGCGCGCTCATGCAGCGGCACGCCGAGCTTCTCGTAGGTCTCGAGCAGCTTCGGATCGACCTCGTCCAGCGACTTCGGCCGGTTCTTCGGCGCCGCGTAGTAGCTGATCGCCTGGAAGTCGATCGGATCGATGTCGAGCTTCGCCCACTGCGGCGGCGTCATGGTCAGCCAGTGGCGGTAGGCCTTGAGGCGCCACTCGGTCATCCACTCGGGCTCGCGCTTGCGCGCCGAGATCGCGCGCACGACGTCCTCGGAAAGCCCCGGCGGCAGCGTCTCCGTCTCGATGTCGGTGACGAAGCCCGCGTCGTAGCGGCGGTTGATCGCCGCGGCAACCGCATCGGGCGTCGCGGCGCGTTGGCGCAGCTCGTTTTCGATCTGGATGCGTTCGGTAGCCATGATGGGTCTGTCTGCGCTCCTTGCGGCCGCGAGATCCGGTCGCCGTCCTGGGCGCTGCCCCGTCAGACGGCGATCCGGAGCGGAATCGCCGAGCGCTGCTTCGGCGGCGGGTGCAGCATGTCGGCCAGCGTCACGTTCGCGAGCGCGCCGGCGATCGCCTGATTGATGCGCTGCCAGTTCACGCGCACGCCGCAGTGCGGCTCGTGCCCGCACAGGCCGGCCTGGGCGCTGCATTCGGTCATGCGGATCGGGCCTTCCATCGCGGTGACGATATCGGCGATCGAGATGCGGTCGGGCGCGCGCACCAGCCGGTAGCCGCCGTTGATGCCGCGCGTGGACACGACGAGTCCGGCTTGCGCAAGCTGCTTGAGCAGCTTGCTGACCGTCGGCACTTCGAGCCGCGCGCGGTCCGCGAGCGCTTGCGCGCTCATGACGCTGTCGCCCGCGGCCGCGAGGCTGGCCATGACGACGGTGGCATAGTCGGTGAGCTTGCTGACGCGAAGCATGGCGGCGGCTCGTCTCGCGATAATCAGTACCGAAATAGTACTATTTCGATGCGGCCGCGGTCAACGCGCACAAGCCGGCGACGCGCAGCGTCTTGCGACGTCAGCTGCGGCTACACTGGAACATGAATTCCGTCGAAATCTCGTTTCTGCACGACATGACTCCCGAGACGCGCCAGGACGCGCTCAGGCACTTCGCCGAAACCGCGCTGGGCACGCCCGGGCTCGTCATCGAGCCCGCCTCCGCCGATGCGAGCTTCCGCAGCTACTGGCGCGTGCGCGGCCCTCACGGCACTCACATCGTGATGGACGCACCGCCGGACAAGGAGAACATCGCGCCCTGGCTCGACATCGGCGCGCGCCTGCGCGGCGCCGGCCTGCACGCACCCGAAGTCCACGCCGTCGATCGCGGGCAGGGCTTCGTGCTGATGGAGGATCTCGGCTCGCGGACGTATCTGCCCGCGCTGGACGAAAACAGCGTCGATGCGCTCTACGGCGACGCGCTGGACGCGCTGCTGCGCATGCAGACGCGCATCGACGCCGCCGGTGTGCCGGCGTTCGACGAGTCCGCGATCACGATGGAGCTCGAGCGCATGCCGGAGTGGTTCCTTCGCCGCCATCTCGGCTACACGATCGAGTGCGACGAATGGGACGTCATCGAGCTTGCGTTCCGCCAGCTCATCACGACGGCGCGCGGCCAGCCGCAGGCGTTCATGCACCGCGACTATCACAGCCGCAACCTGCTCATCGTCGACGGCGCTGCTCCGCACGCGGACGACGTGCGGCAGAACCCCGGCATCGTCGACTTCCAGGACGCGCTGATCGGGCCGGTCACCTACGACCTCGCCTCGCTGCTGCGCGACTGTTACATCGCCTGGGACGCCGAGCGCGTCGAGGGCTGGGTGGAAAGCTATCGCGAGCGGCTGCGCCACGCGCACCTCATCGACGAACACGTCGATGCGTCGCGCTTCCGCCGCTGGTTCGATCTCACCGGCCTGCAGCGCCACCTCAAGGTGCTGGGCACGTTCTGCCGGCTCTGGTACCGCGACGGCAAGGCGCAGTACCTCGCGGACCTGCCGCTGACCTGGCGCTACGTCGTCTCGGTGGCGCGCCGCTACCCCGAAACCGCGCGGCTCGCCGATCTGCTCGAGCGCGCGCTCGGCGACCGCGACATCAGCACGCCTCGCGAGGAGGCCGCAGCGCAATGATCCGCCGCGCGATGATCTTCGCCGCGGGGCGCGGCGAGCGCATGCGCCCGCTGAGCGACACGACGCCGAAGCCGCTGCTGCGCGTCGCGGGCAAGATGCTCATCGAACATCATCTCGAAAAACTGGCTGCGGCTGGCGTGCGCGAGGTCGTCATCAACACTTCGCACCTCGCCGCGCAGTTCCCGGCCGCGCTCGGCGACGGCGCGCGCTGGAACCTCCGCATCCGTTACAGCTACGAAGGCGAAAAGCCGCTGGAAACCGGTGGCGGCATCAAGCACGCGCTGCCGCTGCTCGGCGACGCGCCGTTCATCGGCGTCTCGGCCGACATCGTGAGCGATTACGACTACGCGAGGCTGCCGGCGGAGCCGAGCGGGCTCGCGCATCTCGTCATGGTGCCGAATCCGGCGTTCCATCCGGGCGGGGACTTCCACCTCGACGGCTCCCGGCTCAACGAAGACGGCGTCGGCGGGCGACTGACGTTCGGAAACATCGCCGTGTATCGGCCGGAGCTGGTGGCCGGCGAAACGGCGACATGTTTCAAGCTGCTGCCGATCTATCAGCGCGCGATGCGCGAAGGCAAGCTGAGCGGCGAGCGCTTCGACGGCCGATGGACGAACATCGGCACGCCGGAGCAGCTGCGCGAAGCCGAGAGCTTCGTCCGCTGAGCGCAGCCATCAGGCATCAAGCAGCTTGCGGAGAAACGGCACGGTTACGCGCCGCTGCGCGGCGAGCGACGCCGCATCGACGCGATCGAGCACGCCGAGGAGCGAGCCGAGATCGCGCTTTTCGCGCGAGAACAGCCAGTCGACCACGGCTTCGTCGAGCTCGATGCCGCGCGCGGCGGCGCGTTCGCGCAACAGCTCGCGGCGCTCGCTCTCGGCGAGTGGCTTCAGCACGATGCGGGTGCAGGCGGCGAGCCGCGAGACGAGATCGGGGAGCGCAAATCCGATCTGCGCCGGCGGCGCGCTCGCGGCGAACACCAGGGTCGCGCCGTCGGCGCGGCAGCGGTTGTAGAGATCGAACAGCGCATGCTCGGCCGCGTCGTTGCCGGCGATCGCGTCGATGTCGTCGAGCGCGAGCAGGTCGCTGCCGCCGAGCGCGCGGATCGTCGCGGGGATGGCATCTTCGCGCAGTGCCGCGAGCGGCAGGTACTGCGCGCGGCGTCCAGCTTCGCTGGCCGCGAAGCAGGTCGCGATCAGAAGATGCGTGCGCCCGCTGCCCGGAACGCCGGCGAGAAAGATCGGGGCCGTGCCTGCTTCAGCCGCGGCGCGCCGCAGGAGATCCAGCGCGACACCGTTCTCGCCGACGCGGAATGCGTCGAAGCGCTGATGCGCCGGCCAGCGCAGCGCCAGCGGCAGCTGCACGCTCATGCGCCCTCGCGCGGTGCTCCCGGCGTATCGCCTGGGGGACGCTCGACGACGACGACCGCCTCGCCGGCGGCCGGCGCAACCGCTGCGCCCTCGCCGCCGACGACGACGATGCCGGGTGCGTCGGAGGCCCGGTAGAGCTGGCTGGCCGTGTAGCGCTCGTGGGCGTAGCGGAGCAGCACCATGACCACCGAGGCAACCGGCAGCGCGAGCAGCACGCCGAGGAACCCGAACAGCTCGCCGCCCGCGAGCACCGCGAAGATCACCGCGACCGGGTGCAGGCCGATCTTCTCGCCGACGAGCCGCGGCACCAGCACGTACCCTTCCAGCGCCTGGCCGATCCCGAACACGACGAGCACGAGCAAGACGTGCGTCCAGTCCTGGTACTGCACGACGGCAGCGATGAGCGCCATGACGACGCCGGTGATCGCGCCGAGATACGGCACGAAGCTGATCAGGCCCGCGATCATGCCGATGAGCGGGCCGACGCTGATGCCGACCAGCCAGAGGCCGGCGCCGTAGAGGATGCCGAGCGCAATCATCACGCTCAGCTGCCCGCGCAGGAACGCACCGAGCGTTTCGTCGGATTCGCGCGCGAGGCGCGCGACGACCGGCTCGATCGAGCGCGGCACCAGCGCGTGGATACGCTCGACCATGATGTCCCAGTCGCGCAGCAGATAGAACGCCACCACCGGGATCATCACGATGTTGAGCGTCCAGCCGACCACGGTGAGGCCCGACTTGGAAACGCGCGCGAGCACCGTCGTCGCGACGCCGCCGGCCTCCTTCCAGTGCGTCTGCAGCATGCCGATCAGCTTCTGCGTGTCGAGCACGCCCGTGGAGATGCCGAAGTGCGCTTCGAGCCACGGCGCGGCGCGCGTCTGGAACCACTCTATCCAGGTCGGCAGCTGGGCGAGGAAGTTGCCGATCTGCCGCTCGATGAACGGCACCAGCACCAGCACGATCGCGACGACCACGACGATCATGACCAGGAACACGAGCGTGACTGCGAGCGAGCGGTTCATGCGCCGCTCGAGCCGGTCCACCAGCGGATCGCCGAGGTAGGCGAACAGCGCGGCTGCGACGAACGGCATCAGCACCGGCGCCAGCAGCCAGATCACGAAGCCGACGATGCCGATCAGAATCAGCCATTGCCAGCGGATGTCGAGGGGTTGATCGCTCACGCGCTTCTCCGTTCCCGCGCGGTGCGCCACGCGCGCGCGCTCCACACCGCGACGTAATGCGCGCCGCTCGCCAGCGTCAGCAGCGCCGTGACGCCCGTCGCCGCCGCGCGCAGCGCATCGGGCACCGCGACGAGATGCGAGAGCCTGAGCAGCTCGCCCAGCACGAACACGATCTGCACCAGCGTCGTCAGCTTCGAAAGCAATGTCGGCGCGGCCTCGAAGCGGCCGATCAGCGCATAGTAGGCGACCGCGCCGCCCACGATGACGAGATCGCGCCCGATGACGAGCGCGGCGAGCCAGGCGGGCACGTCGCCGGCGAGCGCGAGCCAGAGGAACGCCGCCATCAGCAGCAGCTTGTCCGCGATCGGATCGAGAATGCCGCCGAGCCACGACTGCCAGCCGTAATGCTTGGCGAGGAAGCCGTCGATCGCGTCGGACAGGCCCGCGACCGCGGCCACCACGAGCGCGCCGCCGTAGCGCGACGTGCCGATCAGCCAGCACAGCGGGACGACGAGCAGGATGCGCAGGGTCGTGATCAGGTTCGGCAGGTGGCGCAGCACCGGCCTGGCGCCAGAGGCTTGTTCCGATCCGTTCCGCATAGGCGTCACCGGCCCCGTTGCGCGTAGATCACGCCATCCTACGGACTGAGGGCGAGCGTCGCGTCGACGCCGTCGACGGGGGGCGACGCATTGACGACGCTGAGCGTGCGCTCCATGCCGACGGCATCGAGGAAGCGCGCGAGATCGGTCGCCAGGGAAAGCCGCACCAGCATGCCGTCGCCGCGCGCTTCGGTCGGCTGCGCGCTGCGCACGAAGTTGCTCTTGCCGAGATACGCGACGACGCGCGCGTAGTCCTCCGCCGAGTGGATGCCGCCGATCCACACCGTCGCTTCGCTCGGCATGGCATCCGCGGGCGCGGTGCCGGGCGCCGCCTCGGCGAGCCCGAGTCTCTGCAGCATTGCGTCGACGGCGGTGCTGTCGAACTCGGCGACCAGGATCAGTCGCGGTGCCGTGTCGTCGGCCGCCGCGTTGTTCGGCCGGTAGCGGTATTGCAATACGTAGCGCTCGGCCTTTGCGACCGCCGAGGCCACATCTCCGCGCGCGAGCACGCCCGGATCTCCGGTCTGCTGGATGACGACGTTCGCGAGCGCGGTCTTCAGCGCCTCGATGCGCTCCGGGTCGGACTGCGAGTTGACCGGCGCCTCGCCGGTGTAGGTCGAAGGCGCCGCGTGACCCGCCGGCGCGAGCACGCTCAGCGCGAACGCGAACACGCACACGGAGATCGCAGCCGCACGAACCGGGCGGCGGCGATGCGACGATGAGCGGTCAGCAGCTTCCGGAGAACACGCGCGCACGTTCGCATTCCGTTACGTGGGAAGCAGAGTCTGCCCGAAAGCACGCGGGGATGGGAGACGGAGAGAGCCGGGATTCGGGATTTGAGATCGGGAAGTGGGCATCCGATCCGCGGATGTTTCTGATCGGAGCCGAGGCCGTCCACGCGGATTCCTGCGTGAGCCGTGCATTCGCACAGGCTCGTGATCCCAATCCCCGAATCCCGAATCCCGGCTCTCCCTGCTGCTATCATTCGCGGCCCGCGAATCCGCCTTCCAACGCATGTCCGACGAAACTGAATCGCTGAGCTATTGTGCCGCGGGTGTCGACATCGACGCCGGCAACGAGGTCGTCGAGCGGATCAAGCCGCTGGTCAGGCGCACGTTCCGGCCCGAGGTGATGACGGGGCTCGGCGGTTTCGGTGCGTTGTTCGAGCTCGCCGGCCGCTATCGCGACCCGGTGCTGGTGTCCGGCACCGATGGCGTCGGCACGAAGCTCAAGCTTGCGCAGGAGCTCGGCCGCCACGATACGATCGGCATCGATCTCGTCGCGATGTGCGTCAATGACGTGCTCGTGCAGGGCGCCGAGCCGTTGTTCTTCCTCGATTACTTCGCGACCGGCAAGCTCGACGTCGACACCACCGTCGCCGTCGTCGGCGGCATCGCCAAGGGCTGCGAGTTCGCCGGCTGCGCGCTCATCGGCGGCGAAACCGCCGAGATGCCGGACATGTACCCCCCTGGCGAGTACGACCTCGCGGGCTTCTGCGTCGGCGCCGTCGAAAAGGCCGCGCTCGTCGACGGCTCGCGCATAGAGGCCGGCGACGCCATCGTCGGCATCGCCTCGAGCGGCCCGCATTCGAACGGCTATTCGCTGATCCGCAGGATCGTCGCGCGCGCCGGCCGCCCCTTCGATCTCGACCTCGGCGGCGTCAAACTCGGCGACGCGCTGCTCGCGCCGACCACGATATACGTCAAGCCGGTCCTGAAACTGATGGCGATGCAGCCGGTGCACGGCATGGCGCACATCACCGGCGGCGGGCTGAAAGAAAACATCATCCGCGTCGTGCCCGCGCATCTCGGCATCGTGCTCGACAGCGCGTCCTGGAAGCTGCCTCCGGTGTTCGACTGGCTGCAGCGGGAAGGCCGCGTCGCGCGCGAGGAAATGTTTCGCACCTTCAACTGCGGCATCGGCTACGTGCTCATCGTGCCGGCGTCGTCGCGCGATGCGACGATGGCCGAGCTCGGCCGGGTCGGCCTCGATGCCCACGCGATCGGCGAAGTCGTCGCGGCAGGCGGCGAGCGCGTGCGCATCGAGTGAAGCCTGAGCCAGGTCATCCACAGCCCGTGGCCGGAAATCCGCCCGGCCGGCGTCCGTTCCGCGTCGCCGTGCTCGCCTCGGGGCGCGGCTCGAATCTCGCCGCGCTGATCGCCGCGCAACGCGAGGGCAGGCTGCCGATCGACATCGTGCTCGTCGCGAGCGACAAGGCCGAGGCGCCGGCCCTGCGCCTGGCCGAAGCAGCGGGCATCACGACGCTCGCGCTCGACCCGCGCGGCTACGCCGATCGCGCGAGCTTCGATGCCGACCTCTTCGCGCGCGTCGCCGAGCGCGAGCCGGACCTGATCGTGCTCGCCGGGTTCATGCGCATCCTCACTCCCGGCGTGCTCGCGCCCTGGGTCGGGCGCGCGATCAACATCCATCCGTCGCTGCTGCCCAAATATCGCGGCTTGCGCACGCACGAGCGCGCGATCGCGAGCGGCGACGCGACGCACGGCGCGAGCGTCCACTTCGTGACGTCCGAGCTCGACGGCGGGCCCGTCATCGCGCAGGTCGAAATCCCCGTCATCGCGAGCGACACCGCGACGACGCTCGCCGCCCGGCTGCTTCCGCACGAGCACCGGTTGCTGACGGCCTGCATCGGCCTGATCGCGGAGCGGCGCGTCGCCTTGCACGGCGACGTCGTCCATCAGGACGGAAAGCCGCTCGCGGCACCGCTCAAGCTTGGCGCGGACGGTGTGCTCTCGGCGGCGTGAAACGCCCGTTCAGCCGCGCGCGGCGACACTTGCGCGCTCGAACCCTGGAATCCGCATGAAAAACCTGTTCGCGACGCTCGCCGTGCTCGCCGCCGCGTTCGCGGCGGCCGCAACGGCTGCGGAGTCGCCGCCGGCACCGTTCCGCGCCGAGTATGTCGCGTTTCGCAACGGCGACGAGGCGGGCCGCACCACGCTCACGCTCGGCGACAACGGCGACGGCACGTGGACGCTGAGAAGCGAGACGCGCGGCACGTCCGGGCTCGCGAAGCTGGCCGGCATCCATGTCGTCGAAACCTCGCACTTTCGCTGGCACGACGGCCGGCCCGAAGCGATCGAGTACGACTACCGTCAAGACAGCGCGATCCGAAAACGCACGCGGCATGCCACTTTCTCGGGCGGCGAAGTGCGTGTCGAGGAAGGCGGGAAATCGTTCCGCTACGCCGTCGTGCCCGGCCTGGTCGACCGCCACGCAGTGACCCTCGCGATCGGCAACGATCTGCGGCGCGGCGCACAGACGTTCGAGTACAAGGTGGCGGTCAAGGACCGTGTTGAGGACATGCGTTACGAGCGCGCCGGCAACGAAACGATCGACGTCCCCGCCGGCACGTTCGAGACGGTGCTGATGCGCCGCGTCGGCGAGCCCGGCAGCGACCGCAAACGCGTCGCGCGCAGCTGGTTCTCCGAACAGCTCGGCTGGCTGCCGGTGCAGATCGAGCAGAGCGAGAAAAAGGGCGACACGATCACGCTGAAGCTCGCGACGAGACCCGAACGCTGACGGCGCGCCGCGACGGGCGTATGCTGTCGCCGTGCGGGCCCTGGGGGGGATGCACGATGCGCGCGCGTAATCTGCTGCTCGCCGTTCTGTTCGCGTTTTCGTCGCTCGCCGGCGCGGCCGAGCCGCCGCCCGCCAGCGATTTCGCCTGGCCGGACCTCGCCAATTTCCTCGAGCAGCTGATCGCGAAGGTCGGCACGCCGGTCAAGGTCTACAAGCTCAAGATCGACAGCGACGGCAAGGTCGACCTCTGGATCCAGGACCAGGACAGGCCCGATCTCGTCGACAGCTACGAATACGATCACGGCGTCATGAGCGCGCCGATTCCGGTCAAGTTCAAGCATTATCCGACCGTTGCCGCGGTCGATCATCACGTCATCGAGCTCACGACGATCGACTTCCAGCGTCTGCCGTCGATGCTCGCCACGGCACGGGCGAAGCTCGGTCTTCCCGATGCACGGGTTTCGCTTATCGAGCTCGAGCGCGGCGATTCGCACGGATTCTTGACCTATTCCGGCATTCCGATCTGGACCTTTTTCCTCTCGACGCCGCGGCACGACGGGCGCGTCGAGCTCAACCTGGACGGGAAGGTGCTCGATGCGGACAAGGATTGAGGTCGCCAGCCTTTTCGCGCTCGTCGCGAGCGCGGCCGCGCTCGCGGGCGAAGTCGTAGCGCCGGCGCGTCCGCTCGAGGATCCCGCCGCCGTGAAAGCTGCCTTCGCGGCGCGCATCGGCCAACCGGTCCATGTCCTGAGCTTCAGCCTGGGCGAGCACTACGCCAACGCGATCGTGCAGAACGACGCGGCGCCCGACGAGTTCGACCGCTACGAGATGACGCCCGGCCAGCCGATGAAGGACGGTCAGCCGCAGAAAAACGCCAGCGTCGATTGCCGCAAGAGCATCGCGTTCGCCGACCTCGATCTTGCAGCCGCCGCGCGCGTGCTCGCCGAGGCGCGCGCGATCGCGGCCGCGAACGGATATGCCAGGCCCGAGAACGTCGAGCTCGGCGCCGACGTCTTCTGCAATGATTTCGGCTGGCGCGCGCGCCTCACGAGCGAGGCGAATTCCGACGCGTTCCTCGAGATCGTCTGGGCACCGAACGGCACCTCGCCGAAGGCACGCCAGATGAAGGATGACGGCTGGGCCAAAGTCGACATGAAGGCGCTCGCGGCGGGCGCCGCGAAAGTGCCCTCCGCGCCGCCGAGAAACGAGCCCACGCCGACGCGGGGCGACGGCCGCACACGCGACTTCACGCAGGGCATCGAGGCCGATTTGCGGCGTCTCGAAGCAAAAATCGGCGCGCCGCTCGCGTTCAAGCACATCAGCGTCGACAAGGACCAGCTTTCGGTCGACGTGTTCCCGCCGGACAAGAGGAAGAAGATTGCGACCTGGATCGTCGGGAGCGACGGCGAGATCAGGCTCTGGCGCGAGGACGACACGATCCCGTTCGACTGCAACAAGCCGTTCGCGGCGAGCGACGTGCCGCTGACGCAGTTGCCCGCGATGATCGCCGGCGCGCCGGCGCTGATTCCGCCGATGGCGCATGGGTGGGTCAGGAACGTCCACATCTATCGCAGCGGCCTCTGCGGGGCTCCGCACGTCTTCATCGAGGTCGAGGACCATCGCGGCTACGGCGACGTCGAGTACGACGGACACGGACGGCTGCTCAAGGCCGCCGTGAAGTAGTGTTTTTTGCAGCAAGTTCCACCAAGGCGCCCGCCGTTTAACGTCTTGCTCAGGCTCAGCGTGGCATACCGTCACCCATGACGCTGAAATCCTTCCGGGTCGTCTATGCCGAGGACGACGCGCTCGTGCGGGCCGGTGTGGCGCAGATGCTCGTCGAGCACGGGGTCGCGGTGCACGAGTGCGCGAACGGCGATGAAGCCGCGCGGCTCTGCTCGGTCTTCCGCCCTGACGCCGTGCTGCTCGACCTTTCGATGCCGGAGGTGGACGGCTGCGAGGCGGCGCGCAGGATCCGCGAGCAGGGGTTGCCGGCGCGGCTCGTCGCGTTGACGGGACGCGGCGAGGATGCGCTCGAAGCCGCCGCGCGAGCGGGATTCGACGAGTTCGTGAGAAAGCCGGGCAGCGTGGCGACGATCCTGAGCGCGTTGCGCTGCCCCGAGGAGCCCGCGGGCACCTAGCGCGCAGTCAGGACGGCAGGCGACGAATGCGCGCGCCGAGCCCGCCGAGCTTTTCCTCGATGTTCTCGTAGCCGCGATCGATGTGATAGATGCGGTCGACCGTGGTGTCGCCGCGCGCGACCAGCCCGGCCAGCACGAGTGAGGCCGAGGCACGCAGGTCAGTCGCCATCAGCGGCGCGCCCGACATCTTCTCGACGCCGCGCACGATCGCGGCATTGCCTTCGAGCTGGATGTCCGCGCCGAGCCGCTGCAGCTCCAGCGCGTGCATGAAGCGGTTTTCGAACACGGTCTCGGTGATCACGCCGACACCCTCGGCGACGCAGTTGAGCGCGGTGAACTGCGCCTGCATGTCGGTCGGAAACGCGGGATACGGCGCGGTCGTCACGTTGACAGCCTTCGGCCGCCGCCCGCGCATGTCGAGCTCGATCCAGTCCTCGCCGGTGCTGATGTGTGCACCGGCGTCCTCGAGCTTGCCGAGCACGGCGTCGAGCGTCTTCGGGCGGGCGCGCTTGGCCGTGATTTTGCCGCCGGTGATCGCGCCGGCGACGAGGAACGTACCGGTCTCGATGCGATCCGGCAGCACTTCGTAGGTCGTGCCCGAGAGCCGCTCGACGCCCTCGATGACGAGCGTCGCGCTGCCCGCGCCCTCGATCTTCGCGCCCATCGCGTTAAGGCAGTTCGCGAGGTCGATGACTTCGGGCTCCTGCGCGGCGTTTTCGATGACGGTCGTGCCTTTCGCGAGCGCGGCCGCCATCATGATGTTCTCGGTGCCGGTGACGGTGACGAGATCGAGGTGGATGCGCGCGCCGCGGAGGCGCTTCGCGCGAGCCTTGATGTACCCGTTCTGGACCGACACCTCGGCGCCGAGCGCCTGCAGTCCTTTCAGGTGCAAGTCGACCGGGCGCGACCCGATCGCGCAGCCGCCAGGCAGCGACACGTCCGCTTCGCCGAAGCGCGCGACCAGCGGGCCAAGCACGAGGATCGAGGCGCGCATCGTCTTGACGAGATCGTAGGGCGCGAAATAGCGCTTCGCCGGCCGCGGATCGACATGGATCTTCATGCGCTCGTCGATGACGAGCTCGACGCCCATCTGGCCGAGCAGCTCCATCGTGGTGGTGACGTCGTGCAGGTGCGGCACGTTGCCGATCGTCACCGGCTCGTCGGCGAGCAGGCAGGCGGCGAGGATGGGCAGCACGGCGTTCTTCGCGCCGGACACCCAGACGTCGCCCGTGAGAGGTTCGCCGCCATTGATGACGATCTTGGCCATGAATCGGGGAATGGGAATGGGGCATCGGGAATGCGGAATCGGGAAACCGGAAAGGTCCTTTGCCTTCTCCTATTCCCTCTTCCCTCTTCCTATTCCCCTATTTCCCCATTCCCGCTTCCTCCGGAGTCAAGGTACGCAACGAAAGCGCGTGGATTGCGCCGCCCATCAGGTCGCCGAGCGTCGCGTACACCATCCGGTGCCGGGCGATCGGCAGCTTGCCGGCGAAGGATGGGCTGACGACGAGCGCCTCGAAATGCACGCCGTCCGGGCCGCTGACCTCGACCCTGGCGTCCGGCAAACCCTCTTGGATCAGATGCTGGATGGTGCTTGTGTCCATTTGCTGCGCAATCGAGGGCCGCCGCGGGCCGGGTGGGACAGCTCGGGACGGCTGCGACGCTCGCGCCGCCCCGGCCGTCAGTAGCCTTCATACGTGGCGGCAGCGTGCTCTCGGCACCTGCCGGGCGAAAACCAGGGCTAACCGTTACAATGGGGCGGCGAATGGTACTCAAAATCCTGCGGCGCAGAAATCAAGAGTTCACCGATCTCGCGTTTTCGTACCAGGATTCCGTCCCGATGAACGCCCAGATGCAAGCCGCTTCCCTGCCGGTCGGCAATCCGCTCCTCGACGGAGCCAAGCTCGTGCGCAGCGCGCGCGCGGTCATCGCGACCGAAGCGCGCGCGATCGAGGTGCTGCACGATCGCATCGACGGCCGCTTCCTGCGAGCCTGCCAGCTGATGTTCGAGTGTACCGGTCGCGTCGTCGTCTCGGGCATGGGCAAGTCGGGCCACATCGCGCGCAAGATCGCCGCGACGCTGGCCTCGACCGGCACGCCCTCGTTCTTCGTGCATCCCGGCGAGGCGAGCCATGGCGACCTCGGCATGATCACGCGCAAGGACGTCGTGCTCGCGCTGTCGAACTCCGGCGAGACCGACGAGCTCCTCACGATCCTGCCGCTGATCAAGCGCCAGGGCATCCCGCTGATCGTCATGAGCGGCAACGGCGAATCCTCGCTGGCGCGGCTTGCGGACGTGCACCTCGACACGAGCGTGCCCGCTGAAGCCTGCCCGCTCGGCCTTGCGCCGACCGCAAGCACGACGGCGACACTGGTCATGGGCGATGCGCTCGCGATCGCGCTGCTCGAAGCGCGCGGCTTCACCGACGAGGACTTTGCGCGCTCGCACCCGGCCGGCAGCCTCGGCCGCCAGCTGCTGGTCAAGATCAGCGACGTCATGCACGGCGGCGACAAGATTCCGGCCGTGAGCCCCGACGCGACGCTCACCGAAGCGCTGGTCGAGATGACGCGCAAGGGCCTCGGCATGACCGCCATCGTCGACGAAGAGAATCACCTCCTCGGCGTCTTCACCGACGGCGACCTGCGCCGCGCGGTGGACGACGACGACATCGATCTGCGCGCCACGCCCGTGACGCATCTCATGACCGCCAAGCCGAAGACGATCTCGGCGGACAAGCTGGCCATCGAAGCGGCACGGCTGATGGAAGCCCACAAGATCCATGCGCTGCTCGTGGTCGACGAGGCGAACCATGTCGTCGGCGCGCTGAACATCCACGATCTCCTGCGCGCGCGAGTGGTTTGAGAGCGGGGATTCGGGAATTGGGATTCGGGATTCGCAGCCCGACTTTCCCGCCGGGTCACGCTCTCGCGGCTTTTTCCAGATCCCGAATCCCGATTCCCCAATCCCGGCTTTCGCCATGCTCCCCAACGACCTCCCCAACGACCTCCCCGCCGACATCCGCGATCGCGCGGCTCGCGTCAGGCTTGCGGTCTTCGATGTCGACGGCGTGCTGACGGACGGCCGGCTGGTCTATGCCGAGGACGGCCACGAGCTGAAGTCGTTCCACGTGCACGACGGGCTCGGGCTCAAGCGCCTGCTTGCGAACCGGATCGAAGTGGCGGTGATCACGTCGCGCATGAGCATGGTGGTGACCGAACGCATGGCCGAGCTCGGTGTTGCTCACGTCTACCAGGGGCAGGACGACAAGCTCGCCTGCTTCCAGCAGCTTCTATCCGCGCTGAAGCTCGAGCCGGGCGAGGTCGCGTACGTCGGCGACGACCTGCCCGATCTCCCGCCGATGCAGCGCGCGGGCTTCGCGGTGGCTGTCGCGAACGCGCATCCGTGGGTGCGCGAGCGCGCGCACTGGCGCACGCGGCTCGCGGGCGGCGCGGGCGCGGCGCGCGAGGTCTGCGATCTGATTCTCGCCGCGCAGGGCAAGGCCGAGGCCGAACTCTCCGTGGCCCTGCGCCTGTGACGGCGGCACGATGACGGACCGACGCCTCTGGCTGGCGGCCGCGCTGCTCGCGCTCGCCGCCGTCGCGCTCAACATCGTCTACTGGATCACGCGCCCGCGCATCGACGAGCAGACGTTCGGCGGGCCGCCGCGCTCGGACTACACGCTGACCGATTTCACGTTGAACGCGCTCGACGCCGACGGCCGGCTTTCGTTTCAGACGAAAGGGCCGTTCCTCGCGCGGCGCGGCGACGACGGCTCGATCTTCGTGACGACGCCCGAATACGTCATCCTCGACGGCGGCGGCCACCGCTGGCAAGGCAGGTCCGACGCGGCCTGGGTCGACAAGGCGGGCACGGTCATGCGCCTTCAGGGTCGTGTCGAGATGCACCGCCAGGCCGAGAAAGGCACGGCACCGATCGACCTCGTCACCCGCGATCTCACGACCTGGCCCAAGGACAAGAAGATGGAGACCGCGGCGCCGGCAACGATCGTCCAGCCGGGCTCTATACTGCGCGGCACCGGCATGCGCGGCGATCTCAACAGCAAGGTCCTGGAGCTACTTTCCGATGTGCACGCAACGATCGAACCGAAAAAACGGCGCGCGCCTGCCGCTTCGCGCTAGCGCGGCGCTCGTTCTCGGCGTCCTTCCGCTCGCCGCGCACGCGCTGTCGAGCGACCGGCAGCAGAGCATGCTGATCAACGCCGACTATTCGAAGATCGTGCAGAACAAGGACAACAACGCGCCCGGCGTGACCTACCTCTCCGGCAACGTCACGATGGTCCAGGGCACGACCAAGGCCAGCGGCGACGAGGCGACGATCTACCAGCATCCCGGCAACGCCAGGGACGCGCAGGGCCGCGACATCTCCGGCGACATCGCGCGCGTCGTGCTGATCGGCAAGAAGCAGCAGGCGCACCTCGAGCAGCAGCAGGACTCGGGCGGCCTCTTTACCGCATCGAGCGACAAGATCGACTACAACGCCGACACGAGCGTCGCCGTCCTGACCGGCAACGTCGTCGTCGTGCAGCCGGGCCGCGGCCAGTTCAAGGGCGCGAGAATGACCTACAACACGAACACCGGCGAGATGGAATCGGGTGACAAGACCGGGCCGGGACAGCGCGTGCAGATGGTCATCGAGCCGAAGAACAAGGCACCCGCGACGACGAGCCCCGACTCGGCGACGAAGCCCGGCGATTCCCGACCGTCCGACGATCCCGGCTCCGCGTCCGACCAGCACTGATGCTGAGCGCCACCGGCTTGCAGAAGAGCTTCCGCGGCCGCGAGGTCGTGCGCGGCTTCGAGTTCACGCTGGCGCAGGGCGAGGTCGTAGGCCTGCTCGGCCCCAACGGTGCCGGCAAGACGACTTGCTTTTACATGGTGGTCGGCCTCGTCGCGGCCGACGCCGGCACGATCCGCATCGACGACATCGACGTGACCGAGCTGCCGATGCACGCCCGCGCGCGCCTCGGCATCGGCTACCTGCCGCAGGAACCCTCGGTGTTCCGCAGACTCAGCGTCGCCGACAACATCCTCGCGATCCTCGAGCTGCGCGACGATCTCGACGGCGAGGGCCGCGCTGCCGAGCTGCAGGCCCTGCTCGACGATCTCCAGATCGGCCACATCGCGGACCAGAAAGGCATCAGCCTTTCCGGCGGCGAGCGACGGCGCGTCGAGATCGCGCGTGCGCTCGCTGCGAAGCCGCGCTTCATGCTGCTCGACGAGCCCTTCGCCGGCATCGACCCGATCTCCGTGCTCGACATCCAGCGCATCGTGCGCCAGCTCAAATCGCGCGGCATCGGCATCCTCATCACCGATCACAACGTGCGCGAGACGCTCGGCATCTGCGAGCGCGCCTACATCATGAACGAAGGCGCTGTGCTCGCGCAGGGTGCGCCGGCCGAAATCCTGGCCGACGAGCGAGTGCGCGAGGTGTACCTCGGGCGCGAGTTCCGCATGTAGCGGGGCAGCGGGCCCGGCCCCATCCCAACGCGTCATCGCCCGTGCTGCTCCGCCCTCAACAGCACGGACGGCGGGCCGACTCAATCGCCTCAGCCTCCGCCCTCCCAACCGTGACGTCAAGCCTGCCTGCGCGCTCCTTTTGGCGCTAGGATGGGCTTCTTGGGGGGCTTGGCACGATTTGGGCATGAAACCCGCGCTCCAGATACGACTCAACCAGCAGCTCGCACTGACGCCGCAACTGCAGCAGGCGATCCGCCTGTTGCAGCTCTCGAGCATGGAGCTGGAGCTGGAGCTCAATACCGCGATCGAATCCAACCCTCTGCTCGAGCTCGAAAGCGACCGGCCGGACGAGGCCGAAAACGGCGAGGCCGACACGCTGGAAGGCCTCGATGCGAATTCCGAGGCACCGTCCGAGACGCCCGAGTCGTCCGACATGGACGACGCCCCGCTCGACCTCGAGCTCGAGCGCACCGATTACCGCACAAGCGCCCCCGACGAGGACGGCCTCGAGCCGCAGGATGCCGAAGTCGAGGACCTGCGCGATCACCTGCTCTGGCAGCTCAATCTCACTCCGATGTCGCCCCGCGACCGCGCCATCGCGGCTGCGCTGATCGAGGCGGTGGACGACGACGGCTACCTCGCCGAATCCGACGAGTCGATCCAGACCAGTCTCGCCCCGCTGTACGCGGTGACGATCGAAGAGATCGAGGCCGTGCGCCATCGCGTGCAGCGCTTCGATCCGATCGGCGTCGCCAGCCGCTCGCTGCGCGAGTGCCTGACCGTGCAGCTCGAGGCCTTCGATCCGTCGACGCCCGCGCTCACGCTCGCGCGCACGCTGGTCGACGAGCACCTCGAAGCGCTCGCCCGTCAGGATCGGCACCGGCTGTGCCAGCGCGTGCACGCGAGCGAGGAAGAGCTCCATCTCGCCGTCGCGCTGATCCGCTCGCTGGTGCCCAAGCCCGGCGTCGGCTTTTCGAACGCGACCGCCGAGTACGTCGCGCCGGACGCGTACGCGCGCAAGATCGGCGGGCGCTGGCAGGTCGCGCTCGCGCCGGGCTGCCAGCCCAGGCTTGGCATCAACGAGCATTACGCGAGCCTGATCGCCAAGGCGCGGCGCGAAGACGCATCGTATCTGCGCGGCCAGCTCCAGGAAGCGCGCTGGCTGATCAAGAGCCTCAAGACGCGCGCCGAGACGATGCTCAAGGTTGCCACCTCGATCGTGCGTGCGCAGGAGGCGTTTCTCGAGTTCGGCCCCGAAGCGATGCGCCCTCTCGTCCTGAAGGACGTTGCCGAGGAGATCGGCATGCACGAATCCACGGTGAGCCGCGTCACCACGCGCAAGTTCCTGCACACGCCGCGAGGAACGTTCGAGTTCAAGTATTTCTTCTCGAGCGGCGTGTCCACCGTCGACGGCGGCGCGGCCTCGGCCACCGCGATCCAGGCCATGATCAAGAAACTGATCGGCGAGGAACAGCCGGCGCGGCCGATGTCCGACCAGGCGCTCGCGGCCGAGCTGAACAAGCGCGGCATCAGCGTCGCGCGCCGCACCGTCGCGAAATACCGCGAGGCGATGAACATTCCCTCGTCGAACGACCGCAGCCGCCTGGGTTGAATCCGCGCATGTTCTCTTTCCGTGCCCCGTGCGCGGCGATAGCGCCTTCCTCGCCCCGGAACCGTTCTGGCGGCCCGAGGTCTCATTGAAAGAGCGCCGGTGTCACCGCCGCGCGCCCACCGTCGTAGAAAAGGAGGAACACGCCGCCCACTGAATCTTCGTCGTCCCCGGCGCCGGGAAGCGCCCTTTTCGGCAGCGGCCGCACGTTCGGATCGCATGCCGACGCGCCAGCTCCCGTCCCGCCAGGGATCCGGCCAGGCATCACGCGTCCGGCGCTTCCGGACGTTTCGATACGAGGAGTCCGTCATGCAGATCACCATTCAGGGTCACCAGGTCGACGTCACCCCCGCGCTGCGCGACTACGCCACCGGCAAGTTCGAGAGGGTCACGCGCCACTTCGACCATCTGCATGAGCTCAGCATCGTGCTGAGCGTGGAAAAACTGCTGCACAAGGCCGAGGCCACGATGCAGTTCTCGGGCAGGAAATCCGGCCGCACGCTGCACGCCAACGCGACCGCGACGGACATGTACGCGGCGATCGACACACTGGTGGACAAGATCGACAAGCAGGTCCGCAAGCACAAGGAAAAGCTGACCGACCACCACGCCGAAGCGGTGCGCTCCACGCGCTACAGTTGATCGCAGCACGGGTCGCGGC
>CBINBI010000058.1:0-21945 GCA_966248875.1 uncultured Rhodanobacteraceae bacterium | reverse complement strand
GCGACGGGCTTGAGCTGCACCCCGTCGTCCAGGGCACCGAGCGCATCGAGGAAACGCTGCGCGCGCATTTTCCCGAAGTGCCGATCGTGCGTGTGGATCGCGACACGACGCGCAGCCGCCGCGCGCGCGACGCGCTGCTCGACGGCCTGCCGTCCGCCGGCGCGCGCATCCTGGTCGGCACGCAGATGCTGGCCAAGGGCCACGACCTGCCGCACCTCACGCTCGTCGTCGTCGCGGGCGTCGACGAAGGGCTGCACAGCGTCGATTTCCGCGCTACCGAGCGGCTGGGCCAGCTCGTCGTGCAGGTCGCCGGCCGCGCCGGCCGCGCCGACCGCCCGGGCACGGTCATCCTGCAGACGCACAATCCCGAGCATCCGCTGCTCGCGGTGCTGCTCAACGGCGGCTATCGCGCGCTCACGGCGAGGCTGCTCGAGGAGCGCCGCGCCGCGGGCCTGCCGCCGTTCACGCATTTCGCGCTGCTGCGCGCCGAGGCGAAGCAGGCCGCAAGGCTGGATGCCTTCCTCGGCGCGGCGGCCCAGGCGATCGGCGATGCGTGCATCCTCGCGCACGGTCCGATGCCCGCGCCGATGCCGCGCCGCGGCGGCGTGCTGCGCGGGCAGCTGCTCGTCGAGGCGGACGAGCGCTCGGTGCTGCAGGAATTTCTTTCAGCGTGGATCGCAACGCTGCGCGCGCTGCCCGAAGGCCGGACGCTGCGCTGGTCGATCGACGTGGATCCGGTCGATCTGTACTGAACTGCGGCGCTGCATGGGCAGATGCATGCGCTGGCCGAAACGCAAAAAAAGAGGGAAGGACCGGATCGGTCCTTCCCTCGCTTCGTGCCAGACGTTCGCGTCCGGTCAGAGCGGAATGATGTCGAACCCGTCAGCGAAGATCTCGTCCGGCATGGTCACATTCTGGTTGCGCATCACTGAGATGTTGTTGTTGTCGCGGTTCGCCGCGATGATGTCCGGTGCGCCGTCGCCATTCGTGTCCGCCACCGCGACCGAGCCGGGATGCGCGCCGGCGTCGAAGTTGTAGAACACATCGAAGTGGCCGCTGCCGTCGTTCGGCAGCACGGACACCGTGTCGTTCTGCGTGTTGGCGGTGATGATGTCGAGCATGCCGTCGCCGTTGATGTCGGCGAGCGTCATGCCCCATGGCCACGGCATGTAGTCGATGATGACCTCGGGCGGATAGAGCGCGTAATTGGCGGAGGGGCCGAAGCCGCCGCTGCCGTCGCCGAGCAGCACCGACGAGGTCTGCGCGGTCTGGTTCGCGGTGACGAGGTCGACCACGCCGTCGCCGTTGACATCGCCGGCCGCCACGACGACCGGGCCAAGGTCGGTCGGCAGCGATACCGCCGCCGCGAAATTGCCGGAGCCGTCGCCGGCCAGCAGCGACAGATCGCTGCTGATGAGATTGGCCGTGATGATGTCGGCGTTGCCGTCGCCGGTCACGTCGGTGAACGCGACACCCTGCGGCGAGTGGTTGGTTCCCGAGCCGACCGGCAGCAATACCGCCTCGCCCAGCCCACCGGTGCCATCGCCGAGCAGCAGCGAGATGCCTTCGTTGGAGATGTTCGTGTTTGCGGTGGCGACATCGAGATGGCCGTCGTTGTTCGCATCGCCGACGGCGACCGCGTACGGGCTCTGGAACGTGCCGCCGACGCTGAAGCTGGCCGCGCTGCCGAACCCGCCGGTGCCGTCGTTGAGCACGATGGAGACTTCGCCGCCGCCGAGGTCCGCGGTGATCAGGTCCGGATGGCCGTCCTCGTTGAAGTCGCCGGACGCGATCCCGGTCGGCGCGTTTCCGACCGGATAGCGCTGCTCGGGCAGGAAGCCGCCGGCGCCGTCGCTGATGCGCACCGAGATGTCGTTGCTGAACGCGTTCGCCGTGGCGACGTCGGCAAAACCGTCGTCGTTGAGGTCGAGCGCGACGACGGCGTGCGGATAGACACCAACGGCGAAATTGCCGTCGAAGCCGATGCCGCCTTCACCGTCGCTCGGCACCGCCGAGATCGTGGCGCTCACCTGGTTACCGGCGAGGAGATCGGGATGGCCGTCCCCGTTCACGTCACCGACAGCGACGGGGCTCGGGCCGAAGCCGACCGGGAACAGCACGCCTTCGGCGAATCCGCCGAGGCCGTCGCCGATCAGCACGGCGGCGCTGTTCGCATTGGGCCGGCTGACGACGAGATCGGGATGGCCGTCCCCGCTCATGTCGGCGATGGCGACGCCGTCGGCGCGGCCTTCACCCGGTCCGGTCGAGATCTGTTCGGCGGGCGCGAAGCCGCCGGCGCCGTTGCCGAGGATGACCGAAACGCTGCCGGGCAGCTCCGGCGGCGGGAACGGCGAGCCGTCGAGCGTGCGGTTCGCGGTGACGATGTCGAGGTGGCCGTCGCCGTCGGCGTCGCCGACGGTGAGCGCACGCGGCTCCGCGTCAGCGCCGATCGAAACCTGCTGCGGCGAGGCGAAATGGCCCGCGCCGTCGCCCGCGAGCACGGATACGTCGATCGATCCCGCGTTGGCAGTGACGATGTCGGCGTTGCCATCCCCGGTGACGTCGCCCACCGCGACCGCGATCGGGAACGCGCCGGTCGGGAAGTTCTCCGAAGCAGCGAAACCGCCGTTGCCGTCGCCGGCGAGCACGGATACGTCGGCGGAGTCGTTGTTGGACGTGACGATGTCGAGCGTGCCGTTGCCGTCGACGTCGCCGAGCGCGATGCCCCACGGCCAGGAGCCGCCCACGCTGTAGGACGCCGGCGCGGCGAAGTTGCCGTTGCCGTCGCCGATGAACACCAGCACGGTGGCGTCGTCGAAGCCGGTCGCGACGATGTCGGGGTGATCGTCGCCGTCGACGTCGCCGACCGCGACGAAGACCGATCCGCGATCCAGCGCCGTCATCGGCAGACTGACCGGATCGGCATAGTCGCCGCCGCCGTCGCTGAGCAGCACGGTGACGTCGAAGCTGAGCCCGTTGCCGCTGATGATGTCGGTGAGGCCGATGCCGCGCAGGTCCGCCGTCGCCAGCGAAGTCGCGAAGCAGCAGTTCTTGAAATGCATGTTGGCCGGGCTGAACACAGGAGCACCGCCCGCGCCGCGCGGCGTGTGAACACTGGCGGGGGCGAATCGGACTTCGGGCACGGCCATCGGCACGCGCACGGTGTCAGCGCGGCTGCGCTCGAGCAGGTACGGAAGATCGAACAGCGGCACTGCGCCGGGGAACGAGCTCGAATCCGGCGCCGGCACGCCGTCCACGACGGCGGCGTGCGCGGATACGCACGTCACGACCGCCGCGGCGAGAGCGCCGAGCGCGAGGCGCGGGACCGATACGTGGTGCGACGTCGGTGTCGCATTCGGCAACGAAGCTGTCGACATGTCGTGAAGTCTCCCTTTGTGTGCTTGGGTTCGCGTCGGATCAGGCGGTATGCGCGCCCCGGACGGACGCATCAGAGCGGCGTGAAGTCGAAGCCGTCGGCGAAGATCGCGTCGTCGGGCTCGATGTGCACGACCGCACGCTGGCGCATGAAATCGGCGTTCGCGCCGTTGACGAGCAGCGTCCTGCCGTCCGGCGTGATCGCGTTGACGACGAGATCGCCGAAGTCGTCGCCGTAGTCGATGCCGTAGTTCGCGAGGAACGTCGAGAAATCCTGCAAGTGATCGGCCGGCGTCCAGATGAAGCCGCGGTTCACCGCGCCCAGCAGCGGATCGATCGTGTAATAGCTGCCGACGATGACGGTTCCGTCCTCGCTCGGCTCGAACGCGTAATACAACGCGCTCGGGTCGGCATCGCCCGGCACGCCGAGGAATTCGACGCCGTGCTCGGCGGTCCAGCGCCACGCCTGCGGCGAGCCCGCGTCGCGTCCCGCGCCGACGATGACCGAGCAGTCGCTGTTGCAGCCGATCGCCTGGCCGACGTGCTGGCCATCCGCATCGAGAATCCACTCCGGCACGCCGTCGACCCAGCGTGCACCGTAGCGCGTGGTGTCGCCGGGGGATGCTTCGAAGAATCCGACCGCGACGCGCCCGCCGTCGGCGACGGCCCAGGCTTCGCCCCAGACCGTGCCCTCGATCATCCCGAGCGCCTGCTGGCCTGTCTCCGCCGTCCAGATCCACGGAATCTGCTGGGGCGCTCCGCCGTCAGGATCGACAGGGCTCGCGCCGCCGACGAGCACCTGGCCGTCGTGCGACATGCCGTACGGGGAGGCGTCGCCGAGCGTCAGTCCCGGCAGCTCCGTCCATCCGGTCCCGCCCGTCCAGATTTCCGGCGCCGCGCGCTTGCCATCGCCGTTGGGAAAGTAGGCGGTCGTCGCGATCACCGAGCCGTCCTTCGAGATGAGCGGCATGACGTTCTCGAGCGTGAATGTGAGACCGCCGCCGAGCACTTCGGGCTCGGCACCCGGCACCCAGCGCACGACGCTGCCCTCCGGCCAGACCATGCCGACGACGGTGCCGTCGCTCGCGATGTTGGCGACGCCAGCCGTGCCGTAACCGTCCGGCACCGGCAGATCGGTCAGGGTCACGGTGATGGCCAGCGCGGGCGAGGCTGCCCCGCACAGGCAGGCGAGCCATGCGCGACGGAAGAAACAAGACGACATCTGAAACTCCCACAAGCCAATTGCCGCGGCGGTCCGCGACGGAAGCGCCCGAGTGTCCTGCCGCGCAGAAAAGCGGTCATTCCAACGGCATTCCAATCGCGCGACAAACGCCGTCGCGACGCGTGCCGGAACGATTTGCCGGCCGTCGTCAGGTAGGCGACTGCGGTTTTCGCGCCGGCTCAGGCGCCGGTGAGACGGAGCGTGTGTCCCTCGCCAGCCTCGGGCAAGGTCAGCAGCGACTGCGGGATTTCGCGCTCACCGGCCAGCGCCTGCGCCTGGCGCAGCGCGTTGAACCACGGCTCGCGCTGGTCGAGCGCGTGGAACAGCCGGAGCTGGAGCAGCGCGCAATCGAAATCGCGCGTGCCCCAGGAGGCGACGCGGCCGATCACGGTGGCGGCCCGCGCGTGGTCGCCGGCGGCGAGCAGCACCGGCGCGTACGCTTGCGCGACCGCGACGATCTCGGCCGGCACGCCGCGCCGGTCCGCGCAAGCCGCCGCATAGCGGAACCAGCGGTCGGCCCGTGCCGCGTCTCCTTCGCTCACGGCCCATTCCGCCATGGCGAGGGCGTCGGCGACGACGCCCGGCTGATCGGACGGAACCGCCGGCACGTCGCGGGCGCGATCGAGCAGCACTCGGGCTTCGGCGGTCTCGCCCAGCGCGAGCAGCGCGCGCTGCCGGATCAGCACGAGCGGCGCGCGATCGGCGTCAGCGCCCGCCTTCGGCCACTCGGCGAGCGCGGTCGCGGCGACATCGGCCGCCTCCCGCCAGCGGCCGCGCCGCGCGGCGAGCTCGGCGATCAGCGCGCGGGCGCGCGCCGTCAGTACGTCGTTCTGCGACGGCATGGCGTGGTTCGCCTTGTCGAGCAGCACTTCGGCCTCGTGATAGCGGCCGTAGCCGAGCAGCACCTGCGCCCGGTTCAGCATGAGATCGACGCGCTGATCGGGATCGGTGATGCGCTCGCGCAGCGCCCAGCCGCGTTCGACCGTCGCCCATGCGTCGTCGCGCTGCAGCATCGAAAGCTGCGCATCCACCATGCCGGTCAGCGTCAGCAGCAGCTCGTGCAGCGCGCCGAACGACTGGAAGCGATCAGCCGCGCCGGCAAGATAGCCAAACGCTTCGGCGGGCCGGCCGCGATACAGCTCGAGCATGCCGAGGTTCGCGTCGACGCGTGCGACACCGAGCGCGTCGCCCGCGCTTTCGAGTGCGACGCGGGATGCGCCGAAATCGGCCAGCGCCTCGTCGAAGCGGTGCTCGGCGACGCGCGTATTCCCGCGTCCGACCAGGGCTGTGCCGCGCTCGAGCGGCGGGCCGTCGGGGGTCAGCAGCGCGATCGCCGCCTCGAAGTCGCGGCCGCCTTCGGCAAACGCACCGCGCCGCACGCGCGTCGCGCCCCGCGCGGTGAGGACTTGAGCGCGGAAGCGCGCATCGTTCGCCGCCTCGGGCTGCTCGAGCACGCGCGTCAGCGCCGCTTCGGCGCGATCGAGCCTGCCCTCGCGAAAGTCGACGACCGCGAGCCGGTAGTCGAGCTGCGCCGGCGCTTTGGCGAGCTCGGGCGAAGCGGTGAGGATGGAACGCGCGGTGTCGAGCTCGTTGGCGAGCATCGCCGCGCGCGCACGCTGCAGCGTTTCGTCGAATGCGGTCTCGCGCTCACGCTCGGGCGGCAGCGTGTGACCCAGCGCCGCGAGCAGAAGATCCGTCGCGCCGCGCGCCGCGCGTACGGCGTCGTCCTCGGTGAACTCGACCGGCACCGCGATGCCTTCCGCCGGCTGCGCCGCGAGCTGCACCGTCCAGCCGGCGACACCGTGCGTCGCCTTGCCGCGCACGACGAGGCGGGCCGAAGTTGTCGCGCGGACATGCGCCGCATCAGGCTCGGCAACGAGATCGGCAGCGGGATCAGCGGTGGCGCGCAGCATCGTCAGCACGCTTTCACTCGGCGGCACGGTCATGCCGGCCTCGCGCAGGCGATCGGCGATCAGGTCCATGGCGCCGAGGCGCACCCAGGCGTCCTCGCGCAGGCCGTCGACCTGGCTCGGCAACACGACGATGCTGTCGGCGGGCAGCACCGCGCGCGCGCCGGCCGACGCGTGCGACGTGTCTCGCACGTACAGCACCGTGGCGATCGCCGCGGCGGAGAGCAGCGCGAGCACGATTGCCGTGGCGGCGAAGACGCGCGGTCGGTGACGCTGCGGCAGCACCGTAGCGGCGGGCTGCCGCGCTTCGGCTTCGGATGCGCCCGCGCTCGCCGCCGCAGGCGTGGATTCCGCCGTGGTGTCCGCGGGCGTCGCTTCGACCTCGCGCACGTCCGCGACCCAGCGGTAGCCGAACCCCGGAATCGTGCGGATGACGTGCTGCGTGTTGCCGTCGTCGTCGACCACGCGCCGCGTGCGCAGCACGATCTGCCCGAGCTGCGCGTCGGAGACGTTCGGACGGCCGAAGATCGCGGCGACCAGCTCGTCGCGGCCGACCGCGCGATCGCGGTTCGAGATGAGGTAATCGAGACACTCGAAGGTGCGGCGCGGCAACTCGACGCGGCGATCGCCGCGCCAGAGCTCACGCGCGGATGGCACGAAACGGAATTCGCCGAAGATCCGGACCTCAGGACTCATGCGGAAAGGTTAGCGCGCAGGTGTCCGGGCCGCGAGTCGCGAATTGCACTCGCCGCGCGCGGCTCGTTCATGTAAGGCGGCGCGGCACGGGCGTTGCGTCATCCGTTTTTTTCGCGCCGAAAAAAAAACGGCCCCCGAGGGGCCGTTTTCAAGACATTCGATCCGACACTCAGGCCACGAACAGCGCCCGCATCTTCTTCATCGCGTTCGCCTCGATCTGGCGGATGCGCTCGGCGGACACGCCGTATTCGTCGGCCAGCTCCTGCAACGTCGCCTTCTCGCCGTCCTTCAGCCAGCGGCGCTGGATGATGTCGCGCGAGCGGTCGTCGAGCTTGACGAGGCCGCGGTGCAGCGTGTCGAGGCTCGACTCCTCCTCGGACTCCGCTTCCGCCGTCGCGTAAGGATCGGCCGAGTGGTCGATCAGGAACGCGGCAGGTGCCGGCTTCTCGTCGTCGTCGGCGTCGACCGGCGCGTCGAAGGCGACGTCACGGCCGTTGAGGCGCGCTTCCATTTCGAGCACCGTGGAGGCGGGAACGCCGAGCTCGCGGGCGACCGTGTTGACCTCTTCCTGGTTCATCCAGCCGAGGCGCTTCTTCGACTTGCGCAGATTGAAGAAGAGCTTCCTCTGCGCCTTGGTCGTGGCGACCTTGACGATGCGCCAGTTGCGCAGGATGAACTCGTGCATCTCGGCACGGATCCAGTGCACCGCGAAGGACACGAGGCGCACGCCCTGGGTCGGGTCGAAGCGCTTGACGGCCTTCATGAGGCCGATGTTGCCTTCCTGGATCAGGTCGCCGATCTGCAGGCCGTAGCCCGAATAGCCGCGCGCGACGTGCACGACGAAGCGCAGGTGCGAGAGCACGAGCTGCTTGGCCGCGTCGAGATCGTTGTCCCTAACGAAACGGTGAGCCAGATCCTGCTCTTCCTCCTGGGTCAGCATTGGAATGCGATGAACCGCACTCACATAGGCTTCCAGGCTTCCGATCGCGCTCGGAATCGGCAGGTTGCTGGCGATCAAGGCATTCGTCATTCGGTGAATCTCCTGACTGCGGGAGCACTCTAGCACTCGTCCTGTGAGAGTGCTAAACGCTCCGGGAGTTCCCTCCGCCAATCCCTTGGCCGGAACATAATTGAACTGGCGAGTATAGTACTCCGGAAATCCCGGGAAGGAAAGTTTCAAGGGCGGGACGGTTCAGGGACAGAGCGTTTCCCTGGACGACACAGTCCTTTAGAATCAACAGGTTGCAACGACGGCCGGAAATCCGCCTGTGCGAAAGCTAAACGGCCTGCTTAGCCGGGATCGATCTCGCTGCGGGGCGGCAAGCGCCACTCGACGGGCGTCTGGCCATGGTCACGCAGGTACTCGTTGGCCCGCGAAAAGTGGCCGCAGCCGATGAAACCGCGGTGCGCCGACAGGGGCGAGGGATGCGGGGCCTTCAGGACGAGATGGCGCTGGCGATCGATGAGCCGGCCCTTGGCCTGTGCGTAGCTGCCCCAGAGCATGAAGACGAGATGCTCCCGATCGCGGTTGAGCGCGTCGATGCAGGCATCGGTGAAGCCCTCCCAGCCCTTGCCCTGGTGCGAGCCGGCGAGACCGCGCTCCACCGTCAGCACCGCGTTGAGGAGCAGCACGCCCTGCCGCGCCCACGAGTCGAGGCAACCGTGGTCCGGCCTCGGAATGCCGAGATCGCGCTGGATCTCGGTGAAGATGTTTTCAAGAGAAGGCGGCGCCGGCACGCCCGGCTTCACCGAGAAGCAGAGACCGTGCGCCTGATTCGGCCCGTGATAGGGGTCCTGGCCCAGGATCACCACCTTGACCCGGTCGAACGGCGTCGCGTCCAGCGCCGCGAAGATCTGCGAGCCGGCCGGATAGATCACCTTGCCGCTGCGCTTCTCCGCGCGCAGGAACTCGGCCAGCGCCTTCATCTCGGGCCGCTCGAACCAGTGACCGACCTTCGCCTTCCACGACGGCTCGAGCTTCAGCCGGCTCTCGCTCACCGGCGCATCCGTCACCGGCGCATCGCTCATGCGCGCGCGTGCTCCCGTTCCCGCAGCT
This sequence comes from uncultured Rhodanobacteraceae bacterium, assembly GCA_966248875.1. Lineage (GTDB taxonomy): Bacteria > Pseudomonadota > Gammaproteobacteria > Xanthomonadales > Rhodanobacteraceae > Dokdonella_A. The sequence goes on along the minus strand of CBINBI010000058.1, from coordinate 12,686 downwards.
TGCGCGCGACGCGCAGCTGGAACACGAGCTTGGTGATGAGTAGGCGCTCCTCGATAGGCTTGTGCACGAGATCGTTCGCGCCGGCGCGGAGCAACGCTGTCTGGTTCTTCGGATTGTCGTCGCCGGTCATCACCAGCACCGGCAGCTCGCCCTTGCCGTAGCCGAAGCCGCCGCGGATCAGCTCGAGCAGGTCGCCGCCGGACAGCTCGCCCTTGAGGTTGACGTCGGTCAGGACGAGATCCGGCCCCGGCGCGCGGCCTTCGTTCTTCGCGGTTTCGAGAAGCTCGATCGCAGCCTCGACGCTGGCTACCTGCGTCACCGTGAGGCCGAACTTCTCCATCATGCGCGTCGTTGCGAGCGCGACGACGCGGCTGTCCTCGACGTACAGCACTTCGCCGTTCGCGGCCTCGGCCGGGTGCACATAGCCGCGGATGAATTCGGCGAGCGCCTCGAAGCCGAGCGACTTGTCGAAATAGTCCGTGACCTCGTGCGAGAGCGAGCGTGCGACGAGCCGCTCCTGCACGTCGCCCGAGACGACGATGATCGGGATATACGCCTGCGGTGAATATTCGCGCACGTGGTGCGCGAGCTCGATGCCGTCCATGTCCGGAAGGCTGAGCGCCGTGGTGACGAGATCGACGACGCCGTTCTCGAGCTCGCGCTGCGCCGCCTCGCCGCTGTCGCAGGAAATGACGACGGAGTCCGGCAGCTCGGCCTTCAGCACACCTTCGATCAGCCGCCGCACGAGCTTCGAGCCGTCGACCACGAGCACGCGCGGCTTGTCGCTGGAGAGGTGCTGCGGCAGGGAAGCGATTTCGGACGGCATTACTCCGGATGTCCCGCGGCCATGTGCCGTGCCGTCGCGACGAACGCGCCGGCCCAGCCGAGCAAGGAGCTCGCCCCGATCACGGTGAGCGCTGAAACGACGCCGAGCCCGCGCAGAGCGAGAGCGTGATCATAGCTCGCCAGCAGGCGGTCGAGCGGGCCGGCGATCGCCCATTCCGCACCGATCGCGACGAGCACTGCAAGCACGCCGCCGAGAAGGCCGTACCAGAGGCCGGTGTAGAGGAACGGCCGGCGTACGAAGCCGCCGCCGGCACCGATCAGCTGCATGACCGCGATTTCCTCGGCGCGTGCCTGGACATCGGCGCGCACCGTGTTGCCGATGACGAGCAGCGTCGCCAGCGCGAGCAGCGCCGCGGTGACGACGACGGCGCGCTCGCCGAAGCCGAGCAGGTCGGAAAGCCGCCGCCGCCACGTTGCGTCGTACTGCACGAGGTCGACACGCGCATCGTTGCGCAGCTCGGCGACGAGCGGCGGATCGGTATCCCCGGATGCGGCGCGCGGCGTGACGACGAGCACATTCGGCAGCGGATTCTCGTCGAGGACGTTCAATGCCTCGCCGAAACCCGAAAGCTGACGGAACTCGGCGAGACCCTGTTCGGGCGTCTTGAGCGATACCGCGGCGACATCGTCGCGCCTGCGCACTTCGGCAGCGAATTCGCCCGCCGCCGGCGTCGCGATCGCGGGCTTGAGGAACACCGTCACCTCACGCGCCTCGCGCAGGCCGCCTGACAGTGCACGCGCATTGTCGAACGCGATGTAGAAGAGAAGCGGCAGGGCCAGCGCGAAGCCGAGCATCAGCACGATCAGCGCTGTCGTCCACGGCCGCGCGGCGAGCCGGCCGAGACTCGAGAAAAAGCCGTACAGATGATGATCGCGCCAGGCGCCGAGCCGCACGCGCAGCGAGAGGCGCGGCCGCCGCGGCTCCGCAGGCGCGCCGACCGCGGTCGGCGCCGGCGCGGGCGGTCGTCGCGGAGTGCGCTCGGCCTGGCGTCGCGGCTTCATTGCAGCGGCGGCCGGAAATCGTCGATCAGCCGGCCGTGATCGAGCACGAGCACGCGCTTGCCGATGCGCTTGATCAGATGCAGGTCGTGGCTTGCGACGAGCACCGTCGTGCCCACCGCGCCGAACTCGGCGAACAGTTGCATGATCTCGGCCGAAAGCTGCGGATCGAGGTTGCCGGTCGGCTCGTCCGCGATGATGACCGGCGGCTTGCCGACGATGGCGCGCGCAATGCCGACGCGCTGCTGCTCGCCCGCCGACAGCGAGAGCGGCGAGGACTTCTCCCTGTCGAGCAGACCGACCTTGTCCAGCGCCGCGCGCACGCGCTTGCCGATGTCCTCGCGCGAAGTGCCGGCGACGATCAGCGGCAGGGCTACATTGTCGAACACGGTGCGGTCGGTGAGCAGGCGGTGATCCTGGAACACCATGCCGATGCTGCGCCGGAGCTGCGGAATGCCGCGCCGGCGCACGCGCGAAAGCTCCGTGTGATTGACGACGATATGCCCGCGCGTCGGCCGCTCGACGAGGCCGATCAGCTTCAAGAGCGTGCTCTTGCCTGCGCCCGAATGCCCCGTCACGAACGCCATCTCTCCGGCGCCGATCTCGAAGCTCAGCTCCGACAGCGCATCATGGCCCGGGCCATAGCGCTTGCTGACGTTGTCGAAGGTGATCATGGTGGGGTCGGGATTCGGGATTGGGGATTGGGGCGAAGCTTACAGAAACGTGGCGCCGCGATGCGCGAACCGTGCCTGCCGGTGCATCGATGAGTCAGAGTCGGCGCAAGCTGCGACAACGCCGCTCTGCCCAAATTCCGAATCCCCAATCCCGAATCCCCGCTCTTGCTCACTTCACCATCTGATTCAAGCTGAAGATCGGCAGCAGGATCGCCAGCACGATGAACAGCACCATCGCGCCGACGAGGAGTATGACGGCGGGTCCGAGCACGGAGGTCAGCGCGCCGAGCCAGCGATCGAGCTCGCGCTGCTGCTGCGTCGCGGCTTCGCCCAGCATGCGCGGCAGCTCGCCGGAGCGCTCGCCGCTCGCGATCAACCGCAGCGCAACCGGCGGGAACAGGCCGCTTTCGCCCAGGGCGCGCGAGAACGCGCTGCCCTCGCGAACTTTCACGGCGGCGCGGCGCATCGCTTCGCGCATCGGCCGGTTCGGCACCACTCGCGCCGCGATGCCGAGCGCATCGAGCAGCGGCACGGCACTTTCCGAAAGCAGCGCGAGCGTGCGTGTCGCACGTGCCGTGTTCGCCGCGCGCACGAGCCGCCCGGCGAGCGGCACGCGCAGCAGAAGCGCATGCCAGCGAAAGCGCACGGTCTCGCTGCGCAGCGCGATCCGCGCGGCGATCAACGCGACGACCAGCGCGATCGCGAGCAACCAGCCCCACGCGCGCAGGAAACCCGACGCCGCCATCAGTGCGCGTGTCGCCAGCGGCAGCGTCTGATGCAGGTTCTCGAACACGCCGACGATCTGCGGCACCACCCAGGTCAGGAGCCCGGCGACGACGGCGCAGGCCACGATCGTCAGCAGCACGGGATACGCCAGCGCCGCGAGAATCTTCTGCTTCAGCGCATCGCGCGCCTCGGCGTAATCGGCGAGCTTCTCGAGCACGCTGTCGAGCCGTCCCGACTGCTCGCCGGCGCCGACGGTCGCGCGGAACACGTCGGGGAAACTGTCCGGGAATTCGGCCATCGCCTGCGCGAGGCTCGCGCCTTCCATGACGCGCGAGCGGAGCGCCACCGTCAGCGCGCGCTGGCGCTCGTTCTCGGCCTGCTCGGACAGCGCGCCGAGCGCCTCGTCGATCGGCAGGCCTGCGCCGATCAGTGTTGCAAGCTGACGCGTCAGCAGCGCGAGCTCGGCCGTCCGGAGCCCGCGCCGTGCGAACACGCCGGGACGCGTCGTCGCACCCTCGCGCACTTCCTCGACCGACAAGGGACTCAACCCGCGCTCGCGCAGCAAGCCGCGCACCGCGCGCGCGGTGTCGCCCTGCAGGACGCCGCGTTGCGTCCTGCCGTCGGCGTCCAGCGCTTGGTAGGCGAATGCGGGCATTTCCGGATCAGCCAGCCCCGCACAGACGATGTGTCATGTGGTACGCCTCGATCGCGAGCGGCGTCGCCTTCATTCTGTCACCGCAGCCCTAGTCCTCACGCGTGACGCGCAGCACTTCTTCCGGCGACGTGACGCCCGCGATGCATTTGCGCCAGCCGTCTTCCAGGATCGATGGCGAATGCGCGCGTGCGTGCCGTTCGAGATCGGCTTCCGCCGCGCCTTCGTGGATCAGCCTGCGCATCGTCTCGTCGACGCCGACCAGCTCGTAGATGCCGGTGCGGCCGCGGTAGCCGGCGTGGCGGCCGGCGAGGTCGGCGCGCGGACGATACAGCGTCGCGGACGTGCCGGCTGGCTTGCCGAAGGCGGCGAGTTCGGTCGGCGTCGCCGCGTACGCCTCGCGCGTCGCCGGATCGAGCACGCGCACGAGGCGCTGCGCGAGCACGCCGATCAGCGACGACGAGAGCAGAAACGGCTCGACGCCCATGTCGCGCAGGCGCGTCACGGCGCCGACCGCGGAATTCGTGTGCAAGGTCGACAGCACCAGATGGCCCGTCAGCGACGCCTGCACCGCGATCTCCGCGGTTTCCAGGTCGCGGATCTCGCCGACCATGACCACGTCCGGATCCTGGCGCAGGATCGCGCGCAGGCCGCGCGCGAAGGTCATGTCGACGCGCGTGTTCACCTGCGTCTGCCCGACGCCGTCGATGTAGTACTCGATCGGATCCTCGACGGTCATGATGTTGCGCGAGGAGTCGTTGAGCTTGAGCAGCGCGCCGTACAGCGTCGTCGTCTTGCCGGAACCGGTCGGGCCGGTGACGAGCAGAATCCCATGCGGCCGCGCGATCAGATCCTCGAGACGCGCGCGCAGCCCGTCGTCCATGCCGAGCTGGGCGAGGTCGAGCTTGCCCGCCTGCTTGTCGAGCAAGCGCAGCACGACACGCTCGCCGCGGCCGGCCGGAATCGTCGAGACGCGCACATCGACCGGACGGCCGGCGACACGAAGGCCGATGCGTCCGTCCTGCGGCAGGCGCTTCTCCGCAATGTCGAGCCTCGCCATGACCTTGATGCGCGACACGACCGCGCTCGCGATCGCCTTGCGGGGGCTCAGCACTTCGCGCAGCACGCCGTCGATGCGGAAGCGCACGACGAGGCGGTTTTCATAGGGCTCGATGTGGATGTCCGACGCGCCTTCCTTCACCGCCTCGGTCAGCAGCGCATTGATCAGCCGGATGATCGGCGCATCGTCCTCGCTTTCGAGCAGGTCCTCGGGCTCGGGCAGCTCGTCGGCGAGCGTCTTGAGGTCGAGTCGGTCGTCGAGGTCCGAGACCATCGCGCGCGCGTCGTCGCCCTGCTCGTAGAGATCGCGCAGCAAACGCTCGAAGTCGGCGTCCGGCATCGGCGTGAAGCGCAGCGGCGCGCCGAGGTGGCGGCGCAGCTCGGCCAGGATCTCGACGCGCACGCCCTCGCGGCAGACGATCTCGGCGTGCTCGTCGCGCCAGCCGGTCAACGCGACGCCGTGCCGGCGCGCGTAGCCGAAGCTCGGGCGCTGGGGACGGGCGATCTCGCTCACCGCCTCGTTCCCGAATGATCGACGTCGGGCTCGCCGTCGAGCGACGGGCTCGCCAGGAAATCGTGCACGGCCGGCAGCAGCGGCCGCTGCGCCGCCGGCGTGAGCGGCCAGCTTTCCTCGCGGTGCTGCAGCTGCTCGGTGCGCATGTAGTTGTATTTTTCGCTCGACACGGCCGCCTCGGTCGCTGCGTCGCGCAGGATGCGCGGGTGCAGGAACACCATGAGATCGGTCTTGCTGCGGTCGTTGGTGCGATAGCGGAAGAGATTGCCGAGCAGCGGGATGTCGCCGAGCAGCGGCACCTTCTGCTCGTTGTCCTTGAGCTGGTTGTCGATCAGCCCGCCGAGCACGAGGAGCGAGTTGTCGGCGACCAGCACGCTGGTCGTCACCTCGCGCTTGTTGGTGACGAGATCGACCGCGCCCTGCACGGGCGGCAGCAGGTTGGAAACTTCCTGATGGATATCCAGGCGCACCGAGTCGCCTTCGTTGATGTGCGGCGTCACCTTCAGCACGAGGCCGACATCCTTGCGCTCGATGGTCTGGAACGGGTTCGTGATGCCGGTGGTCGTCGTCGAGCCGCCGGCGGTCGTCGTCTGCGAGCCCAGCGCGTTCGTCGTGTACTGGCCGGTCAGGAACGGCACTTCCTGGGCCACCTTGATCTCGGCTTCCTGGTTGTCGAGCGTCAGCACCGACGGCGTCGACAGGATGTTCGACTTGCCGTCGCCCTGCAGCGCGGTCACCAGCGCGCCGAGCTCGAAGATCGTGTTGCGGCCGACGGTGATCGTGCCGTTGATGTAGCCAAGGTTGAAGCCGTTGCCGACGCCGAGCGGATTCTGCGACGCCGCGATGATGTTGTTGCCCGGCGTGCGGCCGGTAAAGTTGGTGCCGCCGATCACGCTGTCGCGGATGCTGCCGTCGCGGTTGGTATGGAACGGCAGCTGCCACTGCACGCCGATTTCGCTCGCCGTCTGGTCGGCGACCTCGGCGATCACGGCCTCGATCAGCACCTGCGCGCGGCGCACGTCGAGCTGGCGCACGACCGCAGCCAGCGAGCGGAACACGGCGGGCGGCGCCGAGATGATGAGTGCATTGTTCTCCTCGTGCGCCTGGATCGTCGCCGGTAATGCCGTGCCGCCGGTGCCCGCCTCGCCCGATTTCGCAGCGGTCGGCGGCGCGATGCCGGTCAGCGTCGCCGCGACGCCCTGCAGGATCGGAACGAGATCCTTCGCGCTCGCGTAGCGCAGATAGATCACCTGGGTGTCGCCTCCGTTCTCGATCGGCGTGTCGAGATGCGCGACGAGCGCGCGCATCTTGAGCCGGCCGGCCTTCGGGCCGGAGAGAAGGATCGAGTTCGTGCGTGTGTCTGCGAACACGCGCTGCACCTCGCCGGGCGCGGCGTTCTTGTCATCGGCCAGCAGCGTCAGCGTGCGCGCGAGCTCGGACGCGTTCGCGTGCGCCAGCGGAATCACCTCGACTTCGGCGTCGGAGACGGTGTCGATACGCTGGATGATGCTGATGAGGCGCTCGACATTACCGGCGCGATCGGACACGACCAGCGAATTCGACCCGGCGTGCGCGATGAGCTGCCCGCCCTGCGGCATCAGCGGACGCAGGATCGGCACGAGCTCGGCCGCCGAGACGTGCTTCACCGGCACGATCTGCGTGACCAGCTCGTCGGCCGCGTGCGCGCGCGTGCCGTCGAGCGCGGTCGAGCCGTCCTGCTGCGCCATCGCCTCCGGCACGATCTTGACCATGCTGCCGGCGGGCACCGCGGCATAGCCGTGCACGCGCAGCACCGACAGGAACACGTCGTAGATCTCGTCCGGACGCATCGGCCGCGCCGAGACGACGGTGACCTTGCCCTGCACGTTCGGCCCGACGATGAAGTTCTTGCCGGTGATCTCGCTGACGGTCGCGATCAGCGCCTGGATGTCGGCATCCTTCATGTTGAGCGTGTGACGGCCGTCCTGCGTCACTTCGTGGCCGGGCTGCACGGACTGCGCCGGCGCGGTCTGCGACTGGGTCGCCGCGGACGATGCCGCAAGCATCACGAGGCCGAGGACATGCGCGGATCGCGGAAGCTTCATCGGGAATCCTGTGTGGTAGGCACTCGGTGACGCGGCGCCGGGACGCGGACGACGGGAAACGCCATCGGCGACGCGCGCTTCATTTGAGGCTGATCGTGATGTCGGTGGGCTTGCCGTCGCGCAGCACCGTCACGCGCGCGCTCGCGGCGCTGCGCAGGCTCTCGACGATCTGCTGCCCGCGCGCGATCGAATCGACCGGCGCGCCGTTCACCGCCGTCACGACGTCGCCGGCGCGCAGGCCCAGCCGCTCGAGGAGGGCCGCGTCCCGCACCGTCGCGAGGCGCACGCCGGTGAGCCGCCCGCCATCGAGCACCGGCACGATCTGCACGCGTTTCGCCAACTCGTCGGGATCGCTGCGCAGGCGCTCGACGGTCGCCTGCCAGTCCGCCGGCGCGCGCGCCGTTCCCGTCGTCGCCGCCGCGGAGGACGAGGCCGCGCCACCACCGCCGGTGCGCGACGCGCGGGGGCCCGCCGGCGACGGCGGCCGCACGATGTCGGCCGGCATCAGGTTCTGGTCGCGCGTCAGCCGCAGCGTTTCCTCGGCGCCGTCGTGCACGAGGATCACGTGATCCGGATAGACGCGCGCGAGCCTGACGCCAGGCGCGACGTCCTCGCCAGCACGATATGCGCGCTCGCCGCGTTCGCCGTCGCTGATCACCGCGATGCCCGAGCCGGGATCGCGATCGGCCAGCGTGCCGTGCAGCATCATCGCGAGCGTCGTCGCCGGCGCGCCGGGTCCCGCGCCGGGCCGCGCTGGCGTGTTGCCGAAGAGGTGCCACCTCGCGATCGACTGGGCGGGCGCGGGTCCGCTGCCGGCACCGACGCGCGGCGTCGCGATGTCGAGCGCGTCGTCGCCGCGCGGCACGATGAGCCAGACGAGGCGGGCCACGAGCCACACGGCGAGCGCGCCGAGCACGGCGCAACTCGCGAGCGCAGCCCGCTCGGACGAGCGGCGATCGATGCTGCTGGCAAACCCCCTCGGCACGTGCCGACCCCGCGACTTTCCCGATCCGGTGAAACGAATTCGGCGCGAAGCGTAGCAAACGCGCGGGCAAAGGAGTCCTCTCCGCTCGGCAAAACGCGCGGCAGGACTCACATCGGAATGCTTGGAGGCGCCGGGTCGCAGCCCGGCGCGCGACGATCAGCGCGGGCTGAAGAAGCGCGCGATGCGCTGGAACAGGCCGGGCTTGCGGTGCGGCGCCATGGCCGGCTCGAGACCGCGCGCCCGCGCTGCGTCAGCGACCGATTCCGTGCGCTCGGCGCGGACGGGCCGTTCGCGCGGCTTGCGCTCGCGCGGCGATTCGATCGGCTTCCTGGCGTGCTCGCCTGGCGCCGCCATGGGTGCGACGGCTTCGCCGCCCTCGCGCCGACCGCGCCCGCGACCGCCGCGGCGGCGCCGCTTGCGCCGTGCGGGCGTTGCCGCCGCTGCGTCGCCGGATTCGGGGCGAACCTCCGCGACCGGTTTGACCGGCGCAGGCGCCGGTGCGCCTCCCGGCCGCGCCGCCTTCTCGCCGCGTTCCGGGCGACGGGCGCGATCGCGGCCTTGCGGCGGGCGTGAACGGCGCCGGCCTTCGGCACCGGAACCCGCGCGCGGGCCTGCCGTGTTGCGTGCGTCGTCGGCCGTGTCGTCGGCCGCGACGGGTGTCGCGCGCTCGCGGCGCGGCGGCGCGATCAGCAGGGCGGGATCGATGCGCTCCACCGGAATCTTCTGTCCGATGTAGGCCTCGATGTCCGGCAGCGCCATCGCGTAGAGATCGCAGGCGAAGCTGATCGCGTCGCCTTCGGCGCCGAGGCGCGCCGTGCGGCCGATGCGGTGCACGTAGTCCTCGGCGTCGTTCGGCAGGTCGTAGTTGAAGACGTGCGAGACGTCAGGGATGTGCAGGCCGCGCGCGGCGACGTCGGTCGCGACGAGCAGCTCGATCTCGCCCCGCTGGAACTTGCCGAGCAGCCGCTCGCGCTTGGCCTGCGGCACGTCGCCGGACAGCGTCGCGACGGTGAAACCCTGGTGCTCGAGCGCGCGCGTGACCTTCTCGGCGGCGACCTTCGTGTTGACGAAGACCATGCTGCGGTGCGCGTCGATGCGCGAGAGGAGCCCGATCAAAAGCGGCAGCTTCTCTTCCTTGGCCGGGAAGTAGACGACCTGGCGCACGCGCGAAGCCGTCACGGTCTCGGCCTCGGCGGTGATCTTCTCCGGATCGTTCATGTGCTCGTAGGCGAGCTCGAGCACACGATACGACAGCGTCGCCGAGAACAGCATGCTCTGGCGCTGCTCGCGCGGCGGCATGCGGCGGAGCAGGAAGCGGATGTCCTTGATGAAGCCGAGGTCGAACATGCGGTCGGCCTCGTCGATGACGAGCGCCTCGACGCCGCGGAACGAGAACACGTGCTGCTTGAGGTAATCGATCAGGCGGCCGGGCGTCGCGATGATGAGGTCGCAGCCGGCGCGCAGCGCCTCGCGTTGCTTGTCATAGTCCACGCCGCCGTAGATCAGCGCGGAGGTAAGGCCGGTGTCGCGGCCGATGGTGCGGAAATCCTTGTCGATCTGGATCGCGAGCTCGCGCGTCGGCGCGAGGATGACCGCGCGCGGGTCGGTCAGCTTGCGATCGGGCAGCGCCGGCTTCGTCAGCAGGCGGTTCAGCACGGCGACCAGGAACGCGGCGGTCTTGCCGGTGCCGGTCTGCGCCTGGCCGGCGACATCGCGCCCGGCGAGCGCGGCCGGCAGGGTCAGTGCCTGGATCGGCGTGCAGCGCACGAAGCCCGCGCCATGCAGGCCGGACAGAAGACGCGGGTGCAGATCGAAACTTTCGAAGACGACGTCGGTAAGTGGTTGGTGAGACATGAATGAATGGGCGTCTGCGGAGCCGCCTTCAGGATCGGCGCGAGCGCGCCGGCGGCCGGTCGGTGCGCCGCTCGCGGCGGCTGCGCAGAATCGCTGGAAGTCCTTGGCAATGAAAAACGATGATGGCGAGGTTCTCGAACGTGGTGTCGCGGCGGCCTTGTTGCAATGCGGGCCGTGCCGCCCTTGCAAGCCGTCGCGTCCGTCCCCAGCTTGCGCGCGGAAGTCGATTCGGCTGAAATGGGCCGTGCCTTTCGCACCACCCGATTCCCCTGCGGCGCCGCCCAAGCCGGCTCAGTGTAGCCGAAGCGTGCCTCTGGCGCGCGCGGCACCCGTTTTTCATCTCTGGAGCACCCCGTGAGCGAGCATGTTGCGCACGTCACCGACGAGCAGTTCGAGGATCAGGTCCTGAAGTCCGCCGACCCGGTCCTGGTCGATTTCTGGGCCGAATGGTGCGGGCCGTGCAAGATGATCGCGCCGATCCTCGACGACCTCGCGGCCAGCTACCAGGGCCGGCTCAAGGTCGCCAAGATCAACATCGACCACAACCAGAAGACGCCGCGCAACTACAATGTGCGCGGCATTCCGACCCTGATGATCTTCAAGGACGGCAAGGTCCAGGCGACGCAGATCGGCGCCGTCTCGAAGACGCAGCTGACCCAGATCATCGACAAGGCGATTGCCTGAACATTGAAATACCGGCGCGCCGCCCGCAGCTCGATACTGCGGACGGCGAGCCGACGAGTCGGATGAACCGACGCCGGCTCATCGAGCTCGAAACAGAAAATACCGTTGAACCGGCTGTAGACGCGCGCGGGCGCCCGGTGCTAAGTTAGGTTCAGCGCATGGAGCGGCCCCGCTCCGCCTCCCGCTTCATACCCACTTTCTTTCTCCCTCCAGTTTCACCGCAACGGCGCCCAGCGAGGTTTGCCCGTGTCCGAAAACGAAAACATTGAAAGCGGCGGCGACGCCGCGGCCGAAAGCCGTTCCCGGCAGCGCCCGCAGCGCGCTGCATCCGAGCCCGCTCCGACGCAGGATTCCGCGCCGCCTTCCGATGCGCGCGGCGGCGACGGCGGCGAAGCGTCCGGCGGCGGAGCGCAGCAGCCGCAGCAAGCGAACCAGGGCGGCGGCCAGCAGCAGCCGCAGCAGGGTCGCCGCGGCCGTCGCGACCGGCGCGGCAACCGCCACCACTATCAGCAGAACTACCAGCAGAACGACGAGGAATACGACGAGTCGAAGAACGGCGGCGGCAACGGCCCGCTCATCGATCTCAACGAGCTGAAGCGGAAGTCCGCTTCGGAGCTCCTCGCGCTCGCCGAAAACCTCGGCATCCAGGAAGGCGTCGCCCGCGCCCGCAAGCAGGACATCGTCTTCCTGATCCTCAAGGCTCACGCGCGCGCCGGCGGCGGCATCTACGGTGAGGGCGTGCTCGAGATCCTGCAGGATGGCTTCGGCTTCCTGCGCGGACCGGACGAGTCGTACCTGGCCGGTCCGGACGACATCTACGTGTCGCCCTCGCAGATCCGCCGCTTCAACCTGCGCACCGGCGACTACATCACCGGCCGCATCCGCCCGCCGAAGGAAGGCGAGCGGTACTTCGCGCTGCTCAAGGTCGACCACATCAACGGCGAGCCGCCGGAAGCGTCGAAGAACAAGATCCTGTTCGAGAACCTGACGCCGCTGTTCCCGCGCAAGGCGTTCCACCTCGAACGCGGCAATGGCTCAACCGAGGACATCACCGGGCGCATCCTCGATCTCATCGCGCCGATCGGCAAGGGCCAGCGCGGACTCATCGTCTCGCAGCCCAAGGCCGGCAAGACGATGATGCTGCAGAACGTCGCGCAGGCGATCGTGCACAACCATCCGGACGTGCACCTCATCATCCTGCTCATCGACGAGCGTCCCGAGGAAGTCACCGAGATGCAGCGCAGCGTGCGCGCCGAGGTGATCTCCTCCACCTTCGACGAGCCCGCCGTGCGTCACGTGCAGGTCGCCGAGATGGTGATCGAGCGCGCCAAGCGCCTGGTCGAGCACAAGAAGGACGTGGTCATCCTGCTCGACTCGATCACGCGCCTCGCGCGCGCCTACAACACGGTTGTGCCCTCGTCCGGCAAGGTGCTGACCGGCGGCGTCGACGCGAATGCGCTGCAGCGCCCGAAGCGCTTCTTCGGCGCCGCACGCAACGTCGAGGAAGGCGGTTCGCTGACGATCATCGCCACCGCGCTGATCGACACCGGCTCGAAGATGGACGAGGTCATCTACGAGGAGTTCAAGGGCACCGGCAACATGGAAGTGC
>CBINBI010000057.1:0-21983 GCA_966248875.1 uncultured Rhodanobacteraceae bacterium | reverse complement strand
AGGCGGGAGCGGGAAAAGCCCGCCATTGCGCTCCCGGATTCGTGCCACACTCTTCGCAATCGGGAGAGCGAATCGTGCAACCAGGCAGGTAAAGAACCGATGCTCGAAACCCTCAGGCACGAAGCGATTCACGAGATACGCCTCGCGCGCCCGCCCGTGAACGCGCTCGATCCCACGCTCGTGCGCGCGTTGCGCGACGCGATCACACAGGCGCCGCGCGAGGGCGCGCGCGGGATCGTGCTGAGCGGGCGCGAGGGCATGTTCTCGGCCGGCCTCGATGTGCCTGCCCTGCTCCAGCTGCCGCGCGATGAGCTGCGCGTGTTCTGGATCGACTTCTTCGGGCTCTGCGGCGACCTCGCCTGCTCCCCGATCCCGACCGTCGCCGCGATCACCGGCCACGCGCCGGCCGGCGGCGCGGTGCTCGCGATCATGTGCGACTACCGCGTGATGGCCGACGGCTCGTTCCTCATCGGGCTCAACGAGACGCAGGTCGGCCTGCCGGTGCCCGAACGCATCCAGGCCGTCCTGCGGAGGCTGGTCGGCGCCTATCGCGCCGAGCGCCTGCTGGTGGCCGGCGCGATGCTCGAAGCCGCCGACGCGAAGACCGTCGGCTTCGTCGACGAACTCGTCGCGACCGGTCTCGTCGTGCCGCGCGCCATCGCGTGGCTGGACGAGCTGCTGCGGCTGCCGCCGACGGCGATGAGCGAGACGCGACGGCTCGCGCGCGCCGACCTCGCCGCGATCTTCGCCGACGAGACGGCGTTCCCGGTCGATCACATCCTGGACGCGTGGTTCGCGCCGGAAGCGCAGTCGGTGCTGACCGCGCTCGTGGCGCGGCTGAAATCGAAGGGCTGAGCCGGCCGCCGCGTCAGTGCTGCGTCTTCTGCGCGGCTTCGGCCTCCTTGATGAGATCGTCGAGGATCACGCCGAAATCCTGACCGTTCCAGGCCTTGATGATCGCCGCGCGCTTGCGCAGCTGCTGCTGGTACACCGGATCGAGATAGATCGACGGCGGCGGAAACACGCGCGTCTCATCGCCGCCGAGATAGAGCACGCCGTCCACGACTTCGCCCATCGGCGCCCAGGCGTCCGAATCCTCGAGCTGCCACTCGTGCTTGCCGTTGACGACGACGGGCTTCGCGCTCCATGCCGGCGCGATGATCGCGAAGTTGAGCTTTTCGAGCGCGCTGCCGCGCACGAGGCGGAAGCTCGGCGGCGGCGGCATACGCATCGTCTCGGCGGCGGCGGGCGTCGTCACCAGCGCGACGATGAAGAGCGAGCCCGGATGCTCCTTCTCGATGAGCTGGGCCGCGCTCGGCTCGGCGAAGCCGGAGCCTTCCGGCGTGGCCTGCGGATACTTCCGCAGCGCGTGCAGCGCACCCGAGATCAGCAGCGCGCGATGCTTCTTCGCCAGCACCTCGCGCGCGACCACGTCGGCAAAGAAGCGATCGCGATCCGGCAGCGCCCTGAACTGCTCGGCCGTCTCGATCTTCGCCCAGTCGAAAGCGGGATCGCCGAGCACGAGCCGCACCGGATGCGGGCAGAGACGTTTCTTGTTGACCTCGCGCACGGCCTCGTAGAACTGGCGATACATCGGCGCGTTCCACGCAAACATGACCTCGGTCTCGCGGAACATCGAGACCAGCTCCGCCTCGCTGACCGGCTCGCCGGTCGACCAGCGATCCGCGACCGGCTGCAGCCGCGCGTTGCCGAACTCGATGACGATGTCGTCCGTGCGGCAGAGAAACGCGGGATCGGCGATCAGCTTGCGCAAAAACTCGTGCTGCTGCGCGTTGCGGTGCCACTCGCCCATGAAGATCAGCGGATACCCGTCGTAGATCTTCGCGAGATCGGCGATGGCCGAGCGGCCCGTCGCCGCAGGCGCGATGATGGCGAACGCCGAGAGGAGCGCGGCGGCTGCGGACGCGATCGCACGGAACGCGCCGCGCGCACGACGCCTGCGACGGCGGACTTCGTTGCGGTACACCGGTCCACCGTTCATGCCGCCGCTCCCGTGTCAACCTGCAAGAGTTTACAGATGCTTCGATGCGATGCGCGATGGAGGATCGCGCGCAGATTCCGGGGGAAGGGGGTTTCGATGACGTACCGTCCGCAGCTTGCGCCGCGCGCTGCCCGTCTTGCCGTCATCCTGGCGACCGCGTCCGTGCTCGCCGCCGGCGCTGCCCGCGCCGCGGAGGAAGCCAGCTTCGAGCGCGTCTTCCCGAGCGTCTACAAGGATCTCCTCTTCAACGCGAAGAGCGCCTTCAACGGCAAGCGCTACGACGAAGCGTTTCCGCTGATGAAGAAAGCCGCGTGCGCCGGCGACAAGGAAAGCCAGTGGATGCTCGGCCACATGTACCTGCTCGGCCAGGGCGTCGAGCGCGACGATCTCGCCGGCTACGCCTGGATCAAGGCGGCGGCGGAATTCAATTCCGCCGAATATCGCGGCACCGTCCGCAGGATCGAAGACGCGATCGATCCGAAGCAGCTTCCCGCCGTGCAGGCCGAGGCGCGGACCTACATCGATGCCTACGGCCTTCGCGCCACGCACATGAGCTGCAACCGCGCCGCCTCGCAGCACGGCCACATCATGGACTGCATCGTCTGCATACCGCGCTACGACGGCCAGCTGGCGCTGCTGCGGCAGTGCAAGGCGGATGCGACCGCGCAGGCGGCCGGATCCTCGGCACCCGCGGACTCGCAGGCGCCGGCGGAGGAAAAGCCGTAACGCCGAATGTGCAATGCTTGCACGATGGCGCCGAAACCCCGCCTCGTCCGATCGCAAGAACGCTTCTGGCTCGGCGTCTGCGGCGGCCTCGCCGAATTCTTTGGCTGGCCCGTCCAGACCGTCCGCTCACTCTGGGTCGTCGCCGGGCTTTTCACCGGCACCGTTCCCGCATTGATCGCCTACGCGATGCTGGCGTGAGCGATGCCGAGGCCGCGCACGTTCAATCTGGATTTCGGGAGCAGTGAGGTCGCGGCGAGCGCGCGGCTCCGCTCACCGATTTCCGAACCGCTCAATCGGCCGCTCCAAATCCGTCGGCGAAGATCAGATCCGGCAGCTCGTACGCGCCGCGGTCGAAGTCGCCGTCGCCGTGGTCCTCGCCGAGATCGGTCGGGCGCAGGCGGCCGAGGAGATCGATGGTGGTTGCCGAGAATGGATCGGCACAGGCGTCGATATTGGCCGAGCTCGCCAGCAGCCGGTAGTCGCCTGCCGCGGCGTCGACGAAACCCGGATCGTGGTCGACGGCGACGATGCTCTCCGTTTCGTGCGCGTTCACGCAGACACTGGTGATGGTATCGACCGGCGTCGCCACGAGCACGGTGGTTTCCGGCTGCCAGATGATGCTGTTGAACAAGGCGAGGTTGTTGGCGCCGCTGTCGGAAAAGAGGCGCAGCACTGTCGATCCGGTCGCATTGCCGGCGATGGTGGACGAATTCACGGCCAGGCTCGAGCCGTCAAGCACGCGCACAAGATTGTTGTTGTGCGCGTCATTGCCGGCGATCAGCGAGTTCTGCACGCGCGCGACGCTGCCGGCGGTGAAAAGCAGCACGCTGCCGTTTTCCGAATAGTTGCCGCGTAGCGCCGTCTGGTCGAGCGAGAGGCCTGCGTCGAGCACGAAGAACGCGCCGCCCGTGTGCGTATCCGCACGGTTGAAGCTGACGCTGCTGCACTCGACCGGCGCGTCGCACGTCGTCACGATCACGCCGAAGCCGTCGGTGCCCGCGCCATGCCCCGCGACGAGATTCGAATTGCGCCTCATCGAGAGGAAGGCCCCGTTTTCGAGATAGGCGGCGCCACCGCTGTCGGTGGCACGGTTGCCCTCGATCACGAGCCCCTCGCCCGCGAGCGTGGTGCCGGCATCCTTCATGTAGACGCCGCCGCCCAGCGGCGCTTCGTTGTCGTCGATGCCCACGCGCGCGGAGCCCGGCCCGAGCACGAGCGAGGTGCCGCCGAACGCATGGACGCCACCGCCGAAAACATCGGCACGGTTCGCGTCGATGGCGGCCGTCACCGACCCGAGCTCATCCGTGTAGAAGACATTGGGTCCGGTGTCGACCATGCAGTCATTGAGATGCACACCACCGCCGCTGCCCGCCGAGTGATTGTTGCGGATAACCGCGCCTCTGAGGTGCAGCGATGCATTCTGGCAGTAGATCCCGCCGCCCGCCTCCGCCGCCTCGTTGCCCGAGCCGGGCGCCCCGTCGAGATTGCCGACGATGCTCTCGACCAGCGTCACGCCGGTTTCGCCCGGCGACACGCCGACGATATCGATGCCGCCGCCATGCGCCGCGACGTTCGCATCGACGATGCTTCGCTCCAGCCTCAGGCTCACGTGACCCGAGAGCGCGATGCCGCTTGCCTGCCCGCCCTCGATGCGGAGACGGCGCAGGGTGACTTCGCGTCCAATCACGGGGCTGCCGATCGTGATCACCGGCGCCGACGTCACCGGCGAGCCGGTCAGCGTCAGGTACGCATCGTCCGGCGTGCCCGTGCAATCCGCGTAGCCGCCTTCGAGCGTGATCGATTTGTTCGAGATCGTGACGTTGATGCCGTCGTAGTCCTGATTCGACGCGATGTACACGATCGAACCGTCCGGCACCGCCCCGATCGCGGTCTGCAACGAGTTGAAGTTGCAGGGCGCGGCAGCTCCGACCCAGAACGTCGACGGCGCACCGGCCACCGCCAGCGACGAAGCGAGGAGCAGCAGCAGGCTTCCGAGCCGTGCGGGCATTGTGGACATGGGGTCTCCGCTGGCGTGAATCCGGTGATTCCTCCGAGACGTACGCAGAACGGGGGCCGGAACGACATGGCACGAGCTCGAAAACCAGCCGCGGGAGAAAGGCAAAGCGATGCACTTTGCGGAACGGTCGAGCGACTGGATACGGCAGTCACCGGAAACACCACCCAGCTAAGCCCCGATTCAGCCCCCCGCGACTACTCCTGTCGAGGTGTCCCGCCCCGATACCCGCCGCGCGCTGACGGTCCGGCCCGGTCACGCGAACTCGGCGCGCCTGGATGCGATGGCGCCGCCGGACGAAGCCGAAGGCGCGCTTGTCGTCGCGATCGACGCGATCGGCGTCTGCGGCACCGATCGCGAGATTCTTGCGGGACGCTACGGCGCATCGCCGCCGGGTCGCGAGCGTCTCGTGATCGGGCACGAATCGTTGGGGCATGTCGTCGAGGCGCCGGCGGAGAGCGGTTTCGCCGTTGGCGATTGCGTTGCGGGCATCGTGCGGCGACCGGATCCGGTGCCGTGCCCGCACTGCGCGATCGGCGAGTGGGATCTCTGCAGCAACGGACGCTACACCGAGCGCGGCATCAAGGAGCGCAACGGCTACGCCGCGGACGTCGTGCGGCTGGAGCCGGAATTCGCCGTGCGTGTCGACGAAGCGCTCGGCATCGCCGGCGTGCTGACCGAACCGGCGAGCGTGGTGGCGAAGGCATGGGCGGAAATCGACCGCTTCGCGTCGCGCTCGGCGGCGGACGACGCGCGCTCGGTGCTGGTGACGGGCGCAGGGCCGATCGGCTTGCTCGCTGCGCTGATGGCGGTGCAGCGCGGGCATGAGGTTTCTGTGTATGACCGCGCGGAATCCGGGCCGAAGCCGCAGCTCGTGCACGATCTCGGCGCTGACTACCGATCGCCGTCGGCGCATCCGCTGCGTGACGACGCGTTCGACGTGATCCTCGAATGCACCGGCGCGTCGGCGGTGATTCTCGACATGATCAACCACCTGCGGCCGAACGGCATCCTCTGCCTCACCGGCGTTTCCAGCGGCGGGCACCGCATCAGTATCGATCTCGGCAGCCTCAACCGCGAGATGGTGCTGGAGAACACGATCGTGTTCGGCTCAGTGAACGCACGGCGCGATCATTACGACCAGGGCGCGGCAGCGCTCGCGCAAGCGGATCGCGCCTGGCTGCAGCGGCTGATCTCACGGCGCGTTCCCGTCGACGAATGGCCGCGCGCGTTCGAACGCCAACCGGACGACGTGAAAGCCGTGCTCGACTTCGCGAGCTGACGATGTCGCGCATCGAGGATTACGGCCTCATCGGCGACTGCGAAAGCGCGGCGCTGGTCGGCCGCGACGGCTCGATCGACTGGCTGTGCTGGCCGCGCTTTGACAGCGACGCCTGCTTCGCGGCGCTGCTCGGCGATGGCGACAACGGCCGCTGGCGCATCGCGCCTTCGGCGAAAGTCGTCTCGTGCACGCGCGCCTATCGCGGCGCGACGCTGATCCTGGAGACGACGTTCGAGACGCGAACGGGCCGCGCAAAGCTCGTCGATTTCATGCCGCAGCGCGGCCGACACTCGGACATCGTGCGGCTCGTCATCGGCGAGCGCGGCACGGTGCCGATGGCGATGGAGCTCACGATCCGCTTTGGCTACGGCGCGCAGGTGCCGTGGGTCACGCGGCAGGACGACGGCGCGCTGCGCGCGGTCGCGGGGCCGGACAGCCTGACGCTGCGCACGCCGGTCGGCCTGCGCGGCGTGGACAGGCACACGGTCGCGGAGTTCTCGGTGTGTGCCGGAGACACGGTGCCGTTCGTGCTGACGTACGCGCCCTCGCACGAGCCGACGCCCGAAGCGATCGTACCCGCGAGCGCGCTCGCCGAAACCGAGCGTTTCTGGAACGCATGGATCGAGCGCTTCGAAGGCAAGGGCGCATACGGCGAGGATATCCGGCGCTCGCTGGTGATCCTGAAGGCGCTGACGTACGCGCCGACGGGCGGCATCGTCGCGGCGCCGACCACGTCGCTGCCCGAGAAGATCGGCGGCTCGCGCAACTGGGACTATCGCTACTGCTGGGTACGCGACGCGACACTGTCGCTGCTCGCGCTGATGAACGCCGGTTTCTTCGAGGAAGCGCAGGCATGGCGCGACTGGCTGATGCGGGCTGTCGCGGGCAACCCGGAGCAGATGCAGATCATGTACGGCCTTGCCGGCGAGCGGCGGCTGGACGAATGGACGGTTCCGTGGCTTGCCGGCTACGAGGGCTCGGCGCCGGTGCGCATCGGCAACGCCGCGCACGCGCAGCTCCAGATCGATGTGTACGGCGAGCTCATGGACGCGCTCTACCACGCGCGCCGCGGTGCGCTGTCGGGCAACGCATCCGGCTGGGACCTGCAGCGCGCGCTTATCGGCCATCTCGAGCACATCTGGCGCGAGAGCGATTCCGGCATCTGGGAAAGCCGCGGGCAACCCGAGCCGTTCACGTATTCACGCGTGATGGCGTGGGTCGCGTTCGATCGCGCGGTGAAATGCGTCGAGCGGCTCGGGCTGAAGGGCCCGGCCGCGCGCTGGCGCCGCGTCTGCGATCGCGTCCATGACGAGGTGCTCGCGAAAGGCTACGACCTCACGCGCAACACCTTCGTGCGCGCCTACGGCAGCACGCACCTCGATGCAAGCCTGCTGCTGCTGCCGCAGCTCGGCTTCCTGTCGCCGAACGACCGCCGCATCCGCGGCACCGTCGCCGCGATCGAGCGCGAGCTGGTGCGCGACGGCTTCGTCATGCGCTACGACACCGATTCTTCCGACGACGGCCTGCCGCCCGGCGAAGGCGCGTTCCTCGCCTGCAGCTTCTGGCTGGCCGACGCCTACACGATGTGCGGCCGCCATCGCGACGCGAAGCGCCTGTTCGAGCGGCTTTTGAACATCCGGAACGACCTCGGCCTTTTGTCCGAGGAATACGACGTGAGCGCCAAGCGGCTCGTCGGCAACTTCCCGCAGGCGTTCTCACACATCGCGCTGATCAACACCGCGCTGAATCTCCGGCGCATCGCGCCGCCCGCCGAGCAGCGCGCCGACCGCGCGACTGAGAACGTCGATCGCGGGGAGCGGAAAGCGCCGGCTCGAAAATCCTCGCGGGGGACGTCGCGCGGATCCCGCAAGGACTGACCTGCCATCCGCGCCAGCATTTCCCTTTCCCGATCCGCGACAGCCCGCGGACTTCGCGAGCACTATCGATACCCTCTCCGGACGCCCCGCGTTTTCCCTTTTCCCGCTTGCGGGAGAAGGTGCCGAAGGCGTAGAGAGGGGGATTCCGGCCAAAACCAATCAGTGCCGCCGTCGCCCTTTCGTTCCCTCGTACTCCGCATGCAGATAGATCGTATCGATCTCGCGATCGACGCTGATCAGGTAGCCACGGTCCTTCACGAACCCGGCCCGGTCGAGCCACGCGCCGGAGAGGCCGAATCTCGGGCACTTCGCGGCGCCGTCCTCCGCACGCAATATCGGCATCGCTCGCGCGTAATTTGTGCGACGTAATCACGGAGCCTCCGCTCAACGCAGCAAGCAAGGCTGGGGCGGCGACGATCGCTGCGAGCGCGATCAGCAATCTGGGCGTGTTCGTCATGTGTGCGCGATGAGCTTCCGGCGTGGACGCCGGGTCGGCTCACGCTTCCCTTCCCTCGATGACGCGAGTAGACGGCAATGCGGCGAAATGGACAAGTGCAGGTTTTGCGGCGGGGTTCGGTGGGCTGAAGCCCACCCTATGGGTTTGATCAGCGGTCGCTCGTCGCGACGTCGTGCGAGGGGTTGCTGATCCATCCGCTCCAAGACGGTGCAAACACGCGCGATCCCTGCATTCCCGCCGCCTCCATCGCCAGCAGGTTGTGACACGCCGTCACGCCCGAGCCGCACATGTGCGCCACCTGCCAGGGCTGAAATGCCCCGATCAGCGCATAGAACTCGCCGCGGAGTTGCGCCGCTGATTTGAACCGCCCGCTCGCGTCGAGGTTGTCGGAGAACGGCCGGTTCAGCGCGCCGGGGATGTGGCCGGCTTTCGTGTCGATCGGCTCGGTTTCGCCGCGGTAGCGCGGTGCGGTGCGGGCGTCGATGAGGAGGATGCTGCCGTCGTGGCGGCGGCGTTCGAGCTCGTCGGTCCAGACGACTTCGTGGCGGTCGAGCCTGGCCTCGATGTGCGCGTCACGGGGTTTCTCCGGGCCGCTTTCGAGCGGAAGTCCGGCGGCGCGCCACATCGCGAAGCCGCCGTCGAGAACAGAGGCGTGCTCGTGGCCGGCGAGGCGCAGAAGCCACCAGAGGCGCGCGGCGGCGAGTGCGCCGTTGGCGTCGTCGTAGGCGACCACGTGTTTGTCGGGCGTGAGGTTCCAGCGCGAGAACGCGGCGGAGAGCGCGGCGTCGGTGGGGAGGGGGTGGCGGCCGAGCGCGCCTTTCTGCGTGAGATCGGAAAGATCGGTGTCGAGGTCGGCGAAGACGGCGTTCCTGATGTGGGCGGCTTCGTAGTCGATGCGGCCTTTGGCGGCATCGCGGATGTCGGCGCGGCAATCGACGATGAGGACGTTGGGGTCGTCGAGGTGTTGCGCGAGCGATTCAGGCGCTACGAGCGGGCCAGGCCCGAGCTCGGGAAATTGCGTATTTCTGGAATCCGACGGGCTCATGCTCCAGGATTCTAGACCCATTTTTCGCCGCGCACGCTGCAGCGATCGCGCCCGGACGATCGCGGCCGCGACAAAAGCCGTGGTCGAACCGCCCTCGACCCGCGCGGTGCTCGTCCGTATCGTCGAGGCTGATCCTTGAGCCTTTCAAGGCAGCGAGCAAGGAACGCATGCCTCTCACAAGCTACGTCGGCGACCGGATCTGGCTCTGCGCCTATCCCGTTCGCCTCGCCGGCACGCGTTTTGGCGCGCGCATGACGGTGATCCGGCTCGCGTCCGGCCGGATGCTGCTGCATTCGCCCTGCCGCATCACCGCGACGCTCGCAGAGGAAATCGCGGCGCTCGGTCCGGTGGCGCACATCGTCGCGCCGGGAAACTTCCACCACATGCACGCTGCATCGGCGCAGGCGGCGTTTCCGGACGCGAAGACGTGGATTTGTCCGGGCGTCGAGAAGAGAGCGCCCGATCTCAGGTACGACGGCGTGCTCGGCGATGTCGCGCCGGCAGCGTGGCTGGGCGAAATCGATCAGGTGCTCGTGCAGGGCACGCGCATCATGCGCGAGATTGCGATGCATCACCGCGCGAGCCGCACGCTGATCCTCGTCGACCTGATCGAGAACTTCACCGACGCGACGCCGCATACCAGCGCTTCGCTGAAGCTCCTGTTCAAGTACGTGCTGCGCATGTGGGGGCGTCCGCGGCCGGCGCCGGAATACCGGATGGGATGGAGCGACCGCGCGGCGGCGGCGGAATCGCTCCGGCGGATCCTCGCGTGGGATTTCGAGCGGATCGTGCTGTCGCATGGCGATCTGATCGAGCGCGACGCGCACGCGATTGCGGCCGAAGCGTGGTCCGGCGTGCTCGGGCGGCAGGCCTGACGAGGCCCTCACCCTGCCCTTCCGCGGAGCGGGAGAGGGAAACTGCGCTGAGTGAAACGCGCTAGGCGCTTTCGAGGCGCTTCAGGAGATTCCTGAGGATCGACGCGGTGGCGCCCCAGACGCGGCGGCCGTCCCATTCGAACTCGAATGTCGTGCGGTTGCGGCCGTGCCAGTCGAAGTCGAGCCGCTTCAGCCGATCGGGCGTGAGGATGAAGTCGAGCGGGACTTCGAACACCTCGTCGACTTCCTCGGGATCAGGTCGGAGGTGATAGTCGCCGCGCACGAAGCCGGTGACGGGCGTGACGAAATAACCGGAGACGGTTTCGAAGCCGTCGAGATAGCCGAACGGCTCGACGCGCTGGGGCTCGATGCCGGTTTCCTCGAACGTCTCGCGCAGCGCGGCGGCAACGGCGTCGGCATCGCCCGGCTCGACGGCGCCGCCGGGAAAGCTGATCTGCCCCGCGTGCGTGCGCAGGTGCTGCGTGCGGCGCGTGAAGAGCACCGAGAGCGCATCGTCGCGGCGCACGAAGGGCACGAGCACGGCGGCGCGGCGCCGCGGCAGCGACGGATCGATGACGTCGGCGAGCTCGGCGAGATTCCAGCCGGGCGCGAGCGGAGGATCGCCGAGCGGACGCGCGGCCCTGCGCAGGCGCTCGACGTCATGGCCGATCGCCGGAGCGGAAGACGCGTGCGATCGCGCGCTCATCGGCGCACCGCCTCGCGCGCCGGCAGCGTGTGCTCCATGATGAAGCGGCGCTCGGTGTCGCTCATCGCGATCCAGCGCGCGATCTCGTCGCCCGTGCGCAAGCAGCCTTCGCAGAGGCCGTCGCGGCCGAGCCGGCAGATGCCGACGCAGGGGCTCAGGATCGGTGTGGGAGCGGTGTTCATTTGTGGCGGTCGGGCGTGCGCTGCGCGTGTCGTCGTTGCTTCTGCCGCTTGTGGGAAAGGCCTGGTGTGCGGGCTCACCCTACTCTCCCGCAAGCGTGAGAGGAAAAAAAAGCCGCATGCCGATGCTGCAATGAACACCGTCGCGACGGCGACGCTTGCGGACGCTGTCGCAGCTTTCGTGGCCCGTGCCCGCCGGCCCGCGCGAATCGGGTAGGCTTAGGCGCATCGGTTCGGGAAGGTAGATGCGCATGCTGGCGCTCGCAACCAAGGTCGTCGGCGATTACGGCAAGGTGCTCGCACGCGTGGCGCCGGATGTCTACGGCCTGCCCGAGAGCCTGCTGCCGCATCCGAAGGCGGCGATCCGCGAAGCGATCGTCAGCCTGCTCGAACAACTGGGCCCGGATCAGGTCGAGATCAAGGAAGGCCTGCGGCGCGGCTACGTGTATCTCGCGCAGTTCGTGTCGGACGACGAAGCCGAGATCGTCTCGCGCGGCCAGGCCAGCATCAACGGTCTGGGCGGCGACGCGGCCAGCGCGGAGCCGGCGATGCGGATCATCAACCGCATCAAGCTCGAAATGGAGAAGGCGCTGGAAGAGATGGGCGCATACCCATAGCGCGGGCCGTGGCCCACCGCGCTCGCTCCCTCTCCCGCAAGCGGGAGAGGGGAAGGACTGCGAGGACGCGCTTACTTCACGTCGATGATCTTGATCTCGAGCACGATCACCTGATTGCCGGTGTTCGGATCCGGCGGCAGGAAGATCGTCCAGTGATCGCCGACTTTCATCCGCTGCACGACGTCCGGCACCTTCGGCCCGAACATCTTGCTCATGTCGGCCACCTTGGCCTTGATCGGCTCGCCGATGAAGGAGCTCTGCAGCTCGCGGCCGCTCGAGGACGAGACGCGCACATGGAAGGTGACTTCGCTGGCGGACGTGACCTGTCGGCCGTTGCCTTCCTCGATGACACGGTACTGCACGTCGCCGGGCAGCACGATCACGCCTTTCTTGGTGCGGTTCGCGGCCATGAACGCGTCGGCGTCGCGCTTGTTCTCGGCGAGCTGCCGGTCCATCTCGGCCTTGGCGCGCTGCTCGAACTTGGCGAGGGCGTCACGCATCTGTGCTTCGGGCACGGCCGGCGACTTCTTGAGGAACGCGTCCTGCACCGCGCGCGTCACCGTGTTGATGTCGATGTCCATCTTGCGGTCGGCGAGGCCGGAGCCGATCTGGAAGCCGATCGCGTACGACAGCTTGCCTTTCTCGGACGCGGTGTCCTGCGCCACCGCGGAGCCCGCCGCGAGCAGCGCCGCGAGAGCGAGTAACCAGCGAAACTTCATGCCTGCCTCCAGGAATTTGATGCAAACGGGAAAAACCGAAACCGCGGCGCGGGACCGAAAAAAGGCGCGGTAGTTTACCCGAGCGCCACGCGGGGTCCAACGCGGGCCCGGCGGCCGGGTGGGCGAGCGTTCAAGAACGCTTTCTTTACGCAGGAGCCGCCGTCCCGGCCGGCTTGAGAACGCCGCGCCGTGCGAAAGTTCGCCTCGCCGGGTCCGCGCCGGGCCGGGTGCGCATCGCCAATGCGCTCTGCAGGCTCTCCGGCGCCGGCGCGCTATGATCCGCGGCCCCGAACGAGACCTCGATTCCCCCATGAGCTATCGCAATCTCCTCACCGACGATCGCGGCGCGGTGCGCACGATCACGATCAACCGGCCCGACAAGCTCAACGCTCTGAACGCCGAGACGATCGGCGAGCTGCAGATCGCCTTCGAGCAGGCGCGCCACGACGATGCGATCCGCGTGGTCGTGCTCGCCGGCGCGGGCGAGAAGGCGTTCGTCGCGGGCGCGGACATTTCCGAGCTTACGACGCTCGATCCGATCGCGGCGCGCGCACGCGCGCGAGCGGGGCAGGCGATGATGCGCCGCGTCGAGACGCTCGGAAAGCCGGTCGTCGCGCGCATCCAGGGCTACGCGCTCGGCGGCGGCATGGAGCTCGCGATGAGTTGCCACCTGCGCGTCGGCAGCGAGAAGGCGAAGCTCGGCCAGCCCGAGATCAACCTCGGCCTGATGCCGGGCTTCGGCGGCACGCAGCGGCTGCTGCGCCTCGCCGGCCGCTCCGTCGCGCTCGAGCTCTGCCTGCTCGGCCATCAGATCGACGCCCAGCGCGCGCTCGCGCTCGGCGTGCTGAATCGCGTCGTCGCCGCGGACAAGCTCGACGACGAAGTCGCGGCGATCGCCGACCAGCTCGCGGCCGCCGCCCCGATCGCGCTCGCCGGCATTCTCGATGCCGTGCTCGTCGGCGGCGAATGCGCGCTCGACGAAGGGCTCGACTACGAGGCGCAGACGTTCGCCACCTGCTTCGCGACCGAGGACATGCGCGAAGGCACGCGCGCGTTCCTCGAACGCCGCAAGCCGAATTTCAGCGGGCGCTGAGCGGCGCGAAACGGCGCGGCTCGATGCGCCATGCGCGAGCCGACGCTGCCAGCACGAGGCAGCTCGGGCCGCCCCGGGTTCGCGCACGACCGGCCGCCCCGGGATTGAGGATCCACGGCAGCTCCGCGTCGTCGACGACGAGCTGGTGGCTGTGGCCGTACACCACCGCGCGCGCGTCCGGGAATGCCGCGCGCAGCCGTGCGTGGCGCTTCGAAGGCGGATGGCGATCGCCATGGGTGACCGCAAGCACGCCGCCGGGCAGCGCCACGCCCACCGTCTCGTCGAGACCGCGCAGGCGAGCCGACTCGCCGCGCGGCCACTTCGACGGAACGTCGTTGTTGCCGCGCACGGCGAACACGCGTGCGCCGCCCGCACTCAAGGCGTCGAGCACCGCGGCGCTGCCGACATCGCCCGCGTGCACGACGACCTCGCACTCGCCCGCCAACGCGGCGATGCGCGCGTCGAGATGGCCGTGCGTGTCGGCCAGCAGCAGCACGCGCAGCGCTCGCGTCGGCACTCGCCTCCTCACTCCCGAAAACGCTCGGGGGACTCCTCTCCCGTTTTGCGGGAGAGGGACTGCGGTTCAGTCGTGCCCGCCGCGGTATTTCTTCTCGCCGGCCGTCACCGCGATGCCGAGGCGATTCTCGCGCGGGGCGAGCGGGCACGTCGCGTGCGGCGTGAACGCGCAAGGCGGGTTGTAGGCCTTGTTGAAATCGATGACGACCTTGCCGTCCTTCGGCATGTCGCTGTAGAGGAAGCGCCCGCCGCCGTAGGTTTCTTTCGCGCTGGTCTTGTCGGCGAAGATGAACCAGAGCTCCTTCGCGTCGGGCTCCTCCAGCACGGGGAGCAGCGTGTACGTCTTGCCGTCGCGCTCGAATTCCACCTTGCCGGGCACCGGCATCTTGTCGATCTGGCCGATCACGTTGGGAATCTCGAGCGTGTGCGGCGGCTTGAATTCGGTGAATCTCGCCTCGACGCGCCAGCTCGGATCGATCGGGTAATAGTCGATGCCGACGAAATGCTTGCGCGTGTCGGCCTCGGTGTCCTTGACGCGCAGGCCTTTCCTGCCGTTGCGGTCGATGACGTAGAAGCTCGCGGTACCGAACGCGACGATGGTGGGTTTTCCGGTGATGTCGGCGGCGAGCTCCGCCGTCTTCACGGCCTTGCCGTCGATCGTCGCATTCGCCTTCGGATCCAGCTCGATCGACGTCCTGCCTTTCTTCAGCGTGACCGTGCCGAGATGCGCCGGGCCCGCGGCGAGCACGATGTCGTTCGACTTGTCGCTGCCGACCGTGTTCCTGCCGTTCTTCAGCCAGTGCAGGCCGATCAGGCTGAGCCAGCCGTCCGACGCCTTGAGGCGCTCGAGCCGCGCTGCGCGCCACTGCTCGACCTCGCCTTCGTATCCGGCAGGCTTCTTCGACTCGTCGACTCCGGCGGACATCACCTGGACTCCGGCGAGGCTTGCGGCAAGCAGCAGACTCAGTTTCAGCATGGGGCTTCCTTGGTGGTTTTTCGATGAGAGGTCACGCAGCCTGCGCGATCAGCGACCGCGCAGGAAGAAACGATCGAGCTCGTCCATGCCGAGCTGCACCCAGGTCGGCCGGCCGTGGTTGCACTGCCCGGAACGCTCGGTCGCTTCCATCTCGCGCAAGAGCGCGTTCATTTCGGGCAGCGTGAGCTTTCGATGGGCGCGCACCGAGCCGTGGCAGGCGATGGTGGCGAGCAGCTCGTTGGCCGTTTCCTCGATGCGCCGCGAATCGCCGTGCACGGCGAGGTCGGCCACGACATCGCGCACGAGCTGCGCGACATCGGCACCGTCGAGCAGCACCGGGATGCGCCGCACGGTGATGCTCTGCGGACCCGAACGGGCGACGTCGAAGCCGAGCTCGGCGAAGCGCTCCGCGCACTCTTCCACCGTGGCAGCCTCACGCTCGCTGACCGCGATCGTGAGCGGCACCAGCAGGAGCTGCGAGCGGATGCCCTCGCCTTCCTGGGCGGCCTTGAGCTTCTCATAGGTAATGCGTTCGTGCGCCGCGTGCATGTCGACGATGACGAGCCCGTGCGCGTTCTCCGCGAGCACGAAGATGCCGTGAAGCTGCGCGATCGCGTAGCCCAGCGGCGGTCCGTCGCCAGCCTGCGGCAGCGGCTTGTATTCGTGAGCGTGCGAGTGCGCGTGAGGGTGCGCGTGCGCGACCGACGCGGCGTGTGCCGGCTCGCCGAGCAGCGCGGCATATGGCGCCAGCGGCTCGCGAACGCCGAGCCCGAGCGTTTCCTGGCGCGTGCCCGCGTGCGACGGGAATCGCGCGTGCACCGCGGCGGACGCATGTGCCGACGCGGGGACCCCCTGCGCAGGCACCGCATGCGGGCCCGCGCGCGTGTCCGCCAGCGCGTCGTTCAAGGTGCGATAGAGGAAATCGTGGACGAGGCGCGCTTCGCGGAAGCGTACTTCGCTCTTGGCCGGATGCACGTTGACGTCGACCAGCGCCGGATCGATTTCGAGGAACAGCACGAAGGCCGGATGCCGTCCCTGGAACAGCACGTCCGCATACGCCTGCCGCACCGCGTGCGCGACGATGCGGTCGCGCACGGCGCGGCCGTTGACGTGGAAATGCTGCTGATCCGCCTGCGTGCGCGACGCTGTCGGCAGGCCCACCCAGCCGTGCAGGCGCAGGCCCGCCGCGGAATGCTCGATGGCGAGGCTCCGCGCGATGAACTCCTCGCCGAACACGTCGGCGACGCGGCGCGCCCGCTCGCTCGCGTCGAGCACGGGCTTCAGCACGCGCACCGGCCGGCCGTTGTGGGCGAGGCGGAACTCGATGGACGGGCGCGCGAGCGCGAGCGCCTTCACCAGCTCGTCGATGTGGCCGAATTCGGTGCGCTCGGCGCGCAGGAACTTGCGCCGCGCCGGCACGTTATAGAAGAGGTCGCGCACGTCCACCTGCGTGCCGCGCGCGTGCTGGGCCGGCACCGGCGAGTGCGGCTTGCCGCCGTCGACTTCGATGCGCCACGCACCGTCGGCGTCGTGGAGGCGCGAGACGAGCGCGAAGCGCGAGACCGATGCGATCGAAGGCAGCGCCTCGCCGCGGAAGCCAAGCGTGCCGACGCGCTCGAGATCCTCGAACGTCGCGATCTTGCTGGTCGCATGGGCGGCGACCGCGAGCGGCAGATCGTCCGGCGCGATGCCGGAGCCGTCGTCGCGCACGCGGATCAGGCGCGCGCCGCCGGCTTCGATGTCGATCTCTATGCGTCGCGCGCCGGCGTCGAGGCTGTTCTCGACCAGCTCCTTGACCACCGAAGCCGGCCGCTCGATGACCTCGCCGGCAGCGATCTGGTTGACGAGCTCGGGGGCGAGTTGGCGGATGCGCGGCATGAGGAGAGCGCATTCTAGCCGACGCCCTGCCCGATGCTCCGACAATCCGACAGGTTCTTACACGACAAAAGGCGAACCGACGCGGCTCGCGCCGGGACGAAGCAGGACTCAGCCCGACGGAATCTGCAGCACGTCGCCCGGCTGCAGGCGATCGCCGGAAATGCCGTTGGCTTCGCGCAGTTGCGCGATCGAAAGCCCGTGGTGCTGGGCGATCGTGCTCAGCGTATCGCCGCGGTTGACGACGTAGCGCGAGGTGGACGCGCTCTTGCGCGGCGGCTCCATGTTTGCGGCGAACCAGGTGCCGGGCGGCGGCGAGGTGCGGAACCAGGTGTCGACGCCTTCGAGGATCGCCGATGCGAGCTTTTCGCGGTGATGCGGGTTCTTGAGCTTCGCTTCCTCGGTCGGATTCGTGATGAACGCAGTCTCTACCAGGATCGAAGGCACGTCCGGCGAGCGCAGCACGACGAAGTTCGCGCGCTCGACATACCCGCGGTGTGTCGGGCCGAGCTTGCGCAGCGCGGTCAGCACGTTCTCGGCGACGGCATTGCTGGCGCCCATCGTCGCGCCCTGCGAGAGATCGAGCAGCACGGCCGCGAGCGTGTCGTCCTTGTCGTCCAGCGAGACGCCGCCGACGAGATCCGCCCGGTTCTCGCGATCGGCCAGCCAGCGCGCCGCCTCGTTGGTGGCGCCGCGCGGCGACAGCACCCACACCGACGAGCCGCGGGCGTCGCTCGACTTGAACGCGTCGGCGTGGATCGACACGAAGAGATCGGCCTTCTCCTCGCGTGCCTTGAGGTAGCGCTTCTCGAGCGGAATGAAGTAGTCGCCGTCGCGCGTCAGCACGGCGCTCATGCCGGGCGTGCGGTCGATCTGCTTCTTGAGCGCTCGCGCGACGGCCAGCGTGATGTCTTTTTCGCGCGTGCCCGTCGAGCCGGTCGCGCCCGGATCGTCACCGCCGTGACCGGCGTCGATCGCGATGATCACGTCGCGCGGCTTGCCGGGCGCCGCCTCGGCGACCGTCTTCACTGGCGCGGGTTTTTCGCTCGCGGGATAGAGATCGAGCACGAGGCGGTAGCCGAACTTGTCGGCGGGCGGCAGCAGGAAACTTTTCGGCCGCACGTCCCCGGCGAGATCGAACACGATGCGCGCGTCGTCCTTGCCGTGCTTGCCGGCGCGAATGCCCTTGAGCAGACCTTTCACCGCCGGCGCGTCGAAGCGGTCGCCGAAGGTGCTCGCGTGCACGTCGAGCACGATGCGGTCGGGCTTGTCCAGCTCGAAGAGCTTGTATTCGGCGGGGCCGGAGACATCGAAGACGGCCCGCGTGTATTCCGGGCCCGCCCAGATGCGCAGGTTCTGGATTTCAGCCGCGCAGGCCGCGCCCTGCGCCGCCAGCGACGTGACGGCACCGCAGAGGACCAGCCGGACGGACCATGGGACTCCCCACATGCGCCGTATTCAAACCCAAAGCCGTCACAACTTTCAAGCTTTTTTCTTTGAAAATCCGAAGGCTGGCGCCTATTCCTGAATAATGGTTTAGGATGGGGAGCGACGGCGGACGGATTCTCCTATCCCTTCTGCGTCCCCAGCCTACGTGTCCGCGCGTCCCGCCATCGCGTCGACGAAGCGATCGCCACGCGGCGATCGCGATTCGGCCTCGACCTCGCGCCGGTCGCCGGCATGCCGAAAACGCAGCACGAGGTCGGCGCCGGGCAGCGCACCGTGGCCGCGCTCCGGCCATTCGACGAGAACCAGAGACGTGCCGGTCCAGAGATCGCCGAGGCCGAGCCATTCGAGCTCGGCCGCATCGGCGATGCGGTAGAGATCGAGGTGATGCGCATCCCGATCGCCGGCGCGATACGACTCGACCAGGCTGTACGTCGGGCTCTTGACGCGCTCGCCGACGCCGAGCGAAGTCAGCAGCGCGCGCGCGAACGTCGTCTTGCCGGCGCCGAGATCGCCCTGGAGATGGATCACGCCGCCCCCGCGCACGGCTCCCGCAAGCCGCGACGCGAGGGTGCGCATGCCGGCTTCATCGACGGCACCTGCCTGCCAGCGGGCACTGCTCATGCATCGCTTCCGTTGACGAGCTCGCGCAGCGGTGCAAACAGATCGCCGGCGAGCAGCCCGCGCGGCGTATCGCCGGCCGCGAGATCGCCGGCGCGTGCATGCACGGCGACGGCCGAGCACGCGGCTTCCCACGGCGGAAGTCCCTGTGCCAGCAGCGCGGCGACGACGCCGGTCAGCACATCGCCCATGCCGCCCGAGGCCATGCCGGCATTGCCCCACGGGCAGACGGCGACGCGCCCGTCCGGTGCCGCAACGAGGCTGCCCGCGCCCTTGAGCACCGTGACGGCTGCGTAGCGCCGCGCCAGCGCGCGTACGGCCGCGAAGCGGTCACGCTGCACGGCGCCCGCATCCGAGCCGAGCAGGCGCCCGGCTTCGCCCGGATGCGGCGTCAGCACCGCATTCGGCAGCGTCTGCGGCTCCGATGCGAGCAGGTTCAGCGCGTCCGCGTCGACGACCAACGGCCGGCCCGCAGCCGCCGCGGCACGCCAGAGCGAAGCGCCCCACTCGCCTTTGCCAAGGCCGGGACCGATGGCAACGACGGTGGCGCGGTCCAACAGCGCGCGCAGATCGCTCGTGTCCTCCACGGCACGCACCATCAGCTCCGGCCTGGCTGCGAGCAACGCCGCGACGTGTGCGCTGCGCGTGGCGACGCTCACGAGGCCGGCGCCGCAGCGCAGCGCCGCCTCTCCGGCAAGGCGGACCGCGCCGCCCATGCCGACATCGCCGCCGATCGCGAGGACGTGACCAAAATGGGATTTATTGACGTTTCCGCACCGCGGCGGCAGGCGCGGCGAGACGGCGCCGAGCAGCGTCGCATCGGCGGCGATGCCTTCGTACGCGCGTGCCGGAAGGTCGAGCGGTGCGAGCTCCTTCTCGCCGGCGCAGTCCGCCGCGTCGCCAGTGAATAGGCCGCGCTTCCATGCGACCAGGCTGACCGTCCCCTGCGCGCGCACGGCGGAACCGAGACGCATGCCCGTATCGGCCGACAGACCCGAGGGAATGTCGATCGCGAGCACCGGGCGCCCGCTGGCATTGACGCGCCCGATAAGCGCCGCGGCCTCGCCTTCGATCGCACGCGCAAGGCCGGTGCCGAAGAGGCCGTCGACGATTACGTCCGCATCGACGAAATCGGCGTCGGCATATGCCTTCGGCGATGGGCCGCCGGCTTCGAGGAATGCGGCGCGCGCCCGAGCGGCGTCTCCCGACGTCGCGTGTGCCGCCGCGAACGCATCGACACCGAATCCGGCCCTGAGTGCGAGCGCGCCGACGAGAAACGCGTCGCCTCCGTTGTTGCCGTGCCCTGCGAGTACGGCGATCCGCCGCGCCTCCGGCCAGCGGCGGCGCAGCGTGGCGAACACGGCATCGGCGGCGCGACGCATCAGCTCGAAACCGGCGATGCCGCATTCGTCGATCGCCGTGCGGTCGATGCGGCGCACCTGCTCGGCGGTGTACAGGGAGAGCGTCAGGTCGGCTGGGAACATGCCGGGATTATGGAACAGAAGCACGAGGGCCGATGGCCGGCTCTGTGCCCTCGGCGATGGCTCGCTTCGTCAGTGCTTCCGAGGAGGGCGTGCGCGATCGGTCGACGTGTTCCGGGCCGGCTTGCGCCGGCTCTCTGTGCAGTGCTCGCGACGGGCGCAGAGTGCCCAGTGACGCTGCGCTATCCTCGCCTGCGCATGGGCGCCATCGACTACCACCGTCTCGCTTCCGACATCCGCGCCTGGGGCGCGGAGCTCGGCTTCGGCCGGGTCGGCATCGCAGGCGTCGAGCTCGGCGAGGACGAAGCGCACCTCATGAACTGGCTTGGCGCCGGCTACCACGGCAAGATGGATTACATGGCGCGGCACGGCACGAAGCGCAGCCGGCCGGCAGATCTCGCGCCCGGCACCCTCCGCGTGATTGCCGCACGCATGGACTACGCGCCCGCCGGCATCGAACGCGCCTGGAGCATGCTTGCCGACGACGGCCGGGCCTACGTCTCGCGCTACGCGCTCGGCCGCGACTATCACAAGATCCTGCGTCATCGCTTGCAGAAGCTGGCCGATCGCATCGGCGAAGTGACCGGTCCGTTCGGCTATCGGGTGTTCACCGATTCCGCGCCGGTCCTGGAGAAGGCACTCGCGCGCGACGCAGGGCTCGGCTGGATCGGCAAGCACACGCTGCTGCTCTCGCGCGACGCGGGATCGTGGTTCTTCCTGGGCGAGATCTACACGGATCTGCCGCTGCCGGTCGACGAGCCCGCGTCCGCGCATTGCGGCACCTGCACACGCTGCATCGACATCTGTCCGACGCAGGCGATCGTCGCTCCGTATCGCCTCGACGCGCGCCGCTGCATCTCCTATCTCACGATCGAGCTGCGCGGTTCGATTCCTGTCGAGCTGCGCCCGCTGATCGGCAATCGCGTATTTGGCTGCGACGATTGCCAGCTCGTCTGCCCCTGGAACAAGTTCGCACGCATCGCGACGGAAGCCGACTTCGCGCCGCGCCACGGCCTGGACGAGGCGCAGCTCGTGGATCTGTTCCAATGGAGCGAGGCGGAATTCCTGGAGCGCACCGCCGGCATGGCGATACGACGCGCGGGCTACGAAGGATGGCTGCGCAATATCGCAGTTGCCCTCGGAAATGCGCGTCATGCGGAGCCGATCGTCAAGGCGCTCCAGTCACGATCGACACATCCGTCCGCCATCGTGCGCGAGCACGTCGCGTGGGCGCTTGCGGAGCAGGCACGCAGGAGGGCGCGTACATTCGCCACTGGATAGTTCATCGTTGCCCATAAAGTCGTTCCCCATAAAAAAAGGAGCCGCGCGGCAAGTTGTCCGCGCGGCTTTGCAGGGAGCACAAGCTCGATTTCTTTTTAGAATTTGACTGTCACGCGAGCCCAGTAATAACGGCCGAGCAAGTCGAAGTCGCTCGGATCGGTGTTCGCGTTCAGCGTGTTGTTCGCGAACAGCATC
>CBINBI010000056.1:0-22497 GCA_966248875.1 uncultured Rhodanobacteraceae bacterium | reverse complement strand
CGCACCCGCGAGGGCATGGACCACGCCATCGCCTTCGCCGAGACCGGCCACCTGGTGCTGTGCACGCTGCACGCCAACAACGCCAACCAGGCGATGGACCGCATCATCAACTTCTTCCCCGAGGACCGGCGCGGCCAGCTGCTGATGGACCTGTCGCTGAACCTCAAGGGCGTGGTCGCGCAGCAGCTGATCCCGACCCCGGACGGCAAGGGCCGCCGCGTGGCGATGGAGATCCTGCTGGGCACGCCGCTGGTGCAGGACTACATCCGCGACGGCGAGATCCACAAGCTCAAGGAAGTGATGAAGGAGTCCACCAACCTCGGCATGAAGACCTTCGACCAGAGCCTGTTCGAGCTGTACCAGGCCGGCGAGATCAGCTACGAGGACGCGCTGCGCCACGCCGACTCGGCCAACGAGGTGCGCCTCAGAATCAAGCTCGCGCAGGGCGGCGATGCGCACACGCTGTCGCAGGGGCTCGACGGCGTGGAGCTGGTGGAGAGCTGACGAAGCCGGGATTTGGGATTGGAGATTCGGGATGCGGACGGCCGCTCGGCGGCCGTCTGCACTTTTGCGCCGCGTGTAGCGCAAAATGGCTCGATGTCTCGTTCTCCGCGAATCCCGCTTCCCGGATCCCGAATGCCGGCCCTCGAGCACCTCCGCCGCGTCTGGCAGACGCTGGGCCGCGACGATCCGCTGTGGGCGGTGCTTTCGCACCCCGACAAGCAGGGGCGGCGCTGGAATCCCGAGGATTTCCTCGCCACCGGCCGCGCCGAGATCGATGCGCACATGGCAGGGCTCGCCGCGTCTCGCCTTCCGGCGGAGCGCGGGCTCGCGCTCGATTTCGGCTGCGGCGCTGGACGGTTGAGCCGCGCGCTCGCCGCGTATTTCGAGCACGTCGTCGGCGTCGACGTCTCCTCCAGCATGCTTGAGGCCGCGCGCGCGCTGAATCGCGACGTGACGAACATCGAATTCCGCGAGAACGCGTCACCTCGCCTCGAGGGTATCGCCGACGAGAGCGTCGATCTCGTCTATTCCAACATGACGCTGCAGCACATCCCCGCGGATCTCGCGGCGGGTTACGTCGACGAATTCTTCCGCGTACTCGCGCCGGGCGGCGTGGCCGTGTTCCAGTTCGTCGCCGGTGCGGACGAAAGCCTGCGCGGCCGCGTTTTCTCGCGCGTGCCGAACCGCTGGCTCAATCCGTTGCGCCGGGTCGCGTGGCGGCGGAGCGCGGTGTTCGAGATGCACGCGCTTGACGAGAGCGAGTTGAAGGAGCGTCTCGCGCGCCGTCCGCGCCTGGAATTGCTTGCCGCCACCGACGACAGCTCGGCAGGCCCGGGCTGGCATGGAAGGCGCTGGTACGTCGTCAATCGGGACGAGATTCCGGTAGAGATCGCGCTGCCCGGCTACCGCATCTACGCGCACGCGAGCGACACGCACATCGGCGGACGCCTCATCGAGGGCCAGCCCCATGATGCCGGCGTCGAAGCGGCGCTGCGGGCGCAGCTCCGGCCGGGCGCGACCGTGCTCGACATCGGCGCGAACATCGGCATATTCACGGCGCTCGCCGCCAGCATCGTGGGCGATGCGGGCCGCGTCATCGCCGTCGAGCCGATCCCGCGCAACATCACGCTCATCGAGCGGGCCTGCCGCCGCAGCGGGTTTCACCAGGTCGAGGTAATTCGCGCGGCGGCGTCGGATCGCAGTGGCGAGATCGAGCTCCGCACGCATGCGAGCACGTCGAACAGCGCGACGCCGGCGGCGGCGGGCGTGCGTCTGTCCGCGGAGGGCGCTTCGAACCTGCGCGTACCCGCCGTCGTGCTCGACGATGTCCTCGGCGGCCTCGGCCGGCTCGATCTCGTCAAGATCGACGTCGCGGGTATGGAACCGCGCGCACTGCGCGGCCTCCGGCGCACGATCGAACGTTTGAGGCCGATGCTGATCACCGAGTTTCATCCATGGGCGATCGAGCGCGCCTCGGGCGACGCGCCTTTCGAGTTCCTCGAATGGCTCTCCGCCTGGTATCACCCGATGACGGTGCTGCACGGCGACGGCAGCACCGAGGATTGCGTCGATGCCGCCGGCGTGATGCGTGCCTGGCGATCCGCCAACACGGCCGCCGGCGCGGACGGGCGCCTGCACCTCGATCTGCTGCTGACGCCGCGCGGCTGATGCTAGCGGGAAGCGGCCGAGCGCGTCGGCTCAGGCGCCGAGGAGCTCTGCGAGCACGGCCATGCGCACGAAGATGCCGTTCGCGACCTGCTCCAGGATGACCGAACGTGGCCCGTCGGCAATGTCGTCGGCGATTTCGACGCCGCGGTTCATAGGCCCCGGATGCATGACGATCGCGTCGGCTCTCGCCCTGGCGAGGCGCTGGGCGGTGAGACCATACGCTTCGAAATAGTCGGCCTCGCCCATGCCGAGCGCGCTCTGCATGCGCTCCTTCTGAAGCCGCAGCATGATGACCACGTCGCAGCCTTCCAGCGCGTCCTCGAAGCGCTGGACGATACGGCAGTCGGGGAATTCCGCGGCATCCGGCAGCAGCGTGGTCGGCCCGCACAGGCGGATCTCGCCCGCGCCGAGCTGGCGGAGGCCGTCGATGTCTGAACGCGCGACGCGGGAATGGCGCACGTCGCCGCAGATCGTCACATTGAGACCCTTTATGTCGCCCTTGTGGTCCCGGATGGTCAGAAGGTCGAGCAGGCCCTGCGTCGGATGCGCGTGGTTGCCGTCGCCGGCGTTGACCACCACGGCGCGGCGCGCGTGCGCGGCGAAGCGGGCGGGCGTGCCGTTTTCCTTGTGGCGCACGACGAATGCGTCGGCGTCCATGGCTTCGAGCGTCGCCAGCGTGTCCTCCAGGCTCTCGCCCTTGCTGGTCGAGGAGCTCGCGATGTCGAAGTTGACCACGGTCGCGCCGAGCCGGCGCGCGGCGAGCTCGAAGCTGGTGCGCGTGCGCGTCGATGCCTCGAAGAAGAGGTTCATGACGGTCCGGCCTGCGAGCGGTGACGGCAGCGTTCCGGCGCGCCACGCTTCGCGCAGCGAGGCGGCGCGGTCGAGCAGCGCGACGATGCGCTCGCGCCCGAGCCCTCGCAGGGTCAGCAGGTGGCGGAGGCGCCCTTCGCCGATTTGCCTGTCCGCGTGCATGTCGTCCCCGTTCATGCGTGTTCCGCGAGCCAGTTTTCGAGAATGACCTCGGCAGCGATCGCGTCGATCGCTGCCGCGTGCTTGCGCCTCGCCGTGCCGGCCGCGCGTTGCGCTGCGAACCGGCGCGAGGCTTCGATCGAAGTGAGGCGCTCGTCGGCGAGCTCGACGGGAACCCCGTAGCGCTGTTCCAGCGCGCGCGCGAACTCGCGTGCGGCGCGGCTCATCGGCTGCTCGTCTCCCTCCATGCCGAGCGGCAGTCCGACCACGAGGCAGGCCGGCCGCCATTCGCCGATCAGCGCATCGACGCGCCGCCAGTCCGGCTCGGCGCCATTGTTCACCGTCGTCAAAGCGCGCGAGCCGCTGAGGCGGTTGCCGACCGCGACGCCGATGAGGCGGGTGCCGTAATCGAAGCCGAGCACGCTGGCCGCGGGGTTGTGCGCCAGCGCCTCAGGCGTGTCCGGCATAGCTCGCGAGCTGGATCAGGTTCACGCCGACGATGTGCGCTGCGGCTTCCCAGCGCTCCTCGAGCGGCGTGGAGAACAGAACCTCCTCCGACGCGGGCGCGGTCAGCCAGGCGTTGTCGCGCAGCTCCTGCTCGAGCTGGCCGGGGCTCCAGCCGGAATAACCGAGCGTCACGATCGCGTGGCGCGGGCCTTCGCCGGCCGCCATCGCGACCAGGATGTCGCGCGACGTCGTCACGCTGAGCCGGTCGGAAATGCGGAACGAGGATTCCCACTCGCCCTGCGGCGAGTGCAGCACGAAGCCGCGCTCGGGCTGCATCGGCCCGCCGATCAGCACCGGCGCGTCGATGACTTCGGCGATGTCCGAGCTCATGTTCATCTGCGCCAGCACGTCGCCGAGCCGGTACTCGGACAGGCGATTGATCAGCAGCCCCATCGCGCCGTCCTCGCCGTGCTGGCACAGAAACGTCACGCCGCGCGCGAAATTCGGATCGCGCAGGGTCGGCATCGCAATCAACAGCTGGTTGGTCAGCGGGCTCGACTCGGCCATGACGTCATTGTACGTGAGCGCCATGTCGAAACGTTATGCGTTGGACGGTGAAAGGACGGTAACCGAAGCCGGCGAGCGGCGGTACGTGCAATGCCCGTCTGCCGGCAGGCGTCCACCGCCCAAATGTCCCCTTCAGCGATTGCGCAGGATGTCCCCTGGAAGGAACTGCCAGGTCCGGCTTATGTAGAGTT
The DNA here is from genome assembly GCA_966248875.1 of uncultured Rhodanobacteraceae bacterium. Lineage (GTDB taxonomy): Bacteria > Pseudomonadota > Gammaproteobacteria > Xanthomonadales > Rhodanobacteraceae > Dokdonella_A. Next base: position 18,151 of record CBINBI010000056.1, on the reverse strand, counting down.
CGTCGACCTTTTCCTTGTCCTGGGGCAGCGGCGGGAACGGCTCGGCGAGGTGGACGATGCGGATCGCGGCGTCGTCGAGCACCTTGTGTCCGCTGGACTGGATGACGTCCACGCTCTTGACGCGGCCGTCGCGCGTCAGCCCGACCGTGAGCACGAGCTGGCCGTGGAGCTGGCGCCGGCGCGCCTCGTCGGGGTAGTTGAGATTGCCTATGCGCTCGATACGCGCGACCCAGGCGCGCATGTAGGCCGCGAACGCATACTCCTCGGTGTTCGCGCTGATGTACTTGCGCTTCGGCCGCTTCGCGTACTGCTCCGATTCGCGCTGGATTTCCTGCGCGAGCTTGGCCATTTCCATCTTGCGCTGCTCGATCTCGCGTTCGGCGGCCGCGGGGCGCGTCGGCACATCGGGCTGCGCGGTGTCGGTGCGGACGCTGAAGTCGGACTGCCTGCGCGTAAGCACCTCGGCGTCGGTCGGCGCTGCCGGCCGGGGCGCGCCGTTTTCGAGCTGCATCGGAGCGATGCCGGCGATCGCCTTGGGAATCGGCCCGGACAGCGGCTGCGAGGGACGGCGCGCGGTCTCGGCGGTGCCGCCGCCCGCATTCGCGGCCTGCGCGAGGAAATCGGCCCTGGCCGCCTTCTCCTGGTTGGCCGACTGCACGAGTATCACGTCCAGCGAAGGCAGACGCGGCGCCGGTTTCTCGAACTCGAAAGTGAGGCCGAGCGCGAACACGCCGTGTGCGATCAGCGAGAACAGCAGAGTCACGCCGAGACGATCGGCGCTGCCGGTGCCGGGGGCGGCCATCAGAGCATCGCTATGTCAGTCTGGCTTCGATCACGTCGAACAACTGCCCGGCGATGTTAAGCCCGAACGCCTTGTCGAGCTCGCGGATGCACGTCGGAGATGTGACATTGATCTCGGTCAGATACGCGCCGATGACGTCCAGACCGACGAACAGCATGCCGCGGCGCTTCAGCTCCGGCCCAACTTCGGCCGCGATCCAGCGATCGCGCTCGGACAGCGGCACGCCGACGCCCTTGCCGCCGCGAGCCAGATTGCCGCGGAAATCGTCGCCCTGCGGCACGCGGGCCAGCGCGTAGGGCACCGGCTCGCCGTCGATCATCAGGATGCGCTTGTCGCCCTCGACGATCTCCGGGATGTACCGCTGCGCCGCACAGAGCTGCCGCCCGTTCCTGGTCAGTGTCTCAATGATGACGTTGAGGTTCGGATCGCCCATCCGGCTGCGGAAGATCGAGTAGCCGCCCATGCCGTCCAGCGGCTTCAGAACGACATCGCCGTGCTCGGCGGCGAAGCGGCGGATCTCGGCGGCATCGCGCGCGATCAGCGTGGGCGGAATGCACTGCGGGAAGTGCAGCGAAAAGAGCTTCTCGTTCGCGTCCCGCAGGCCCTGCGGGCGGTTCACGACCAGCGCGCCGCGCATCTCGGCGAGCTCCAGGACCATCGTGTCGTACAGAAACTGGTCGTCGAAGGGGGGATCCTTGCGCGCCAGGATCACGTCGATCGAAGCCAGCTCGCGCCAGGCCGGCTTGCCCAGCGTGAACCAGCTCTGCTCGTCGTCGCGGACCTGGAGCGGGGCGAGCCTCGCCCAGGGCTCGCCGCCGCGGATCGCGAGGCCGCTCTGCACCGTATAGAAGAGCTCGTACCCGCGCCGCCCGGCTTCGAGCAGCATGGCGAGCGTCGAATCCTTTTCGGGATGGATCGACGCAATCGGGTCCATCAGCACGGCCAATGTGCGGCTCATCGCGACTCCGGAGGGACGGCAGGCCGCGACCGTCGTCGCAGCATGGCGGGTGTTCCTATACTACACTCGGCGCTGGGTGGGGCTTCGCATCCGGGCGCGGGACGAGCGTCGGTTCTCGTGATATTTCGAGAGCTTACGAGCACAACTTGACGCTTCGCTAAGTTTTGATTAAGAAGGCCGAATCACGCAGATTGCGCCTGTTTCGCACCGCCGGAAGCGCACCGGCGACGGCTGCACTTGCCGTGGTCGCGGCATGCTTTTCGCATGCCGGAAATCCGTTTCAGCAGGCGGTAGGGGGTCCGAGTGGATGACACGAAACAAGGCAGCCTGACCGGCGTCAAGGTCATGGTCATCGACGACTCCAAGACCATCCGTCGCACCGCCGAGACGCTGCTGCGCAAGGAGGGCTGCGAAGTCGTCACCGCCACCGACGGATTCGAGGCGCTCGCGAAGATCTCGGACGAGCAGCCGCAGATCATCTTCGTCGACATCATGATGCCGCGCCTCGACGGTTATCAGACGTGCGCGCTGATCAAGAACAACCAGATGTTCAAGGGCACGCCGGTCATCATGCTGTCGTCGAAGGACGGCCTGTTCGACAAGGCGCGGGGGCGCATCGTCGGCTCCGAGCAGTATCTGACGAAGCCGTTCACGCGAGAGGAGCTGCTCGGCGCGATACGACGCCACGTCCAGTAAGAGACATGTCAGGAAACGAAGGGCGCCATTCGATCTACAGGGGATGAAATGGCACACATCTGCATCATCGACGATTCACCGACCGACGTGCACGCGCTGAGCACGATGCTCGCCAAGGGCGGCCATCGCGTGTCGAGCGCGCCGAGCGCCGAGCAGGGCATCGCGCTGGTCAAGCGCGAGAAGCCCGATCTCGTGATCATGGACGTGATCATGCCGGGCATCAACGGTTTCCAGGCCACGCGCGATCTCTCGCGCGACGCGCAGACCGCGTCGATCCCGATCCTCATCATCACCACCAAGTCGATGGAGGCCGATCGGGTCTGGGGCCTGCGCCAGGGCGCGAAGGACTTCATGACCAAGCCCGTCCGCGAGAAGGACCTCCTCGCGCGCATCAACGATCTCCTGCCCGGCTGACATGGTCCTCGCCGCCGACCACGCCATCGCGACTCCGTTCGAGGTCCTCGCCGACTACGAACGGCGCAGTCTCGCGCACGTGGCCGGCCTGCCCGAGCAGATCGAGGCGCCGGGGCTCTGGCGCGGCATCGGCTTTCGTGTCGGCTCGCGCCATTTCGTCAGCGTCATCGCCGAGGTCAACGAAATCCTGACGCCGCCGCTTCTGACCCAGGTGCCGGGCACGCGCTCATGGCTGCTCGGCGTCGCCAACGTGCGCGGCAATCTCGTGCCGATCATCGACCTGCGCGACTTCGTCGAGGGCGAGCGCAGCGTGCCGACCGAGTCGAGCCGCGTGCTGATCGTACGCCAGCACGGCGGCAGCGTCGGCCTGCTGATCGACGAGGTGCTGGGTCAGCGCAGCTTCTCCGAGGAGCAGCGCGCCGAAGCGGTCGGCGAGGCCGATCCGCGCTACCAGCGCTTCGTCGGCGAGAACCTCCAGCTCGGCGACGTGCTGTGGGGGCTCTTCAGCATGGCGGCGCTGGTGCGCGCGGCCGAATTCCAGCAGGGATCGGCATGAAAGTTGCCTTCAATCTTTCCAGAACGGATGGAATCGCGGCGACGCGAAAGGGGCGGACGAAACCTCTGCGGCATGAGATGCCGACGCGCGCGACCCGGAACGACCCGACGCGGCAGCCGCGGCGCGGGTCTGTCGGCGTTGGCGTGCGGGCCGGCGGGCGGCCGGCCTTTGTGACGAATCAAAGAAGGGGTGGAGCATGAGCACGACTTCGGGCGCACTGGGCAGAGAGCGGAGCGGCGGCGCGAACACCGTGCTGTTCGTACTGCTCGGACTGCTCTTCCTGTTCGCGATCGTCGATTTCGGTTACCTCTACTACAAGACGCGCCAGGACAACCAGGCGAAGTCCTACACGACGCAGATACAGGTGCTCTCGCAGGCGCTCGCAAAGTACGCGGCCGAAGCCGCCGGCGGCAACGACCTCGCGTTCAAGGAGCTCGCCAGCACGCGCAACAACATCGACACCTACGTGCGCAATCTCACCAAGGGCGACAAGGCCACCGGTATGGCCGGCTACGACAGCGAGCCGACTGTCAAGACCGAGCTCGACCTGCTGAACAAGGGTTGGGCGGCGCTGCAGACGAACGCGACCAAGATCCTCGGCAACGAGGAGGCGGTGCTCAACGCCGGCACAAGCGCGAAGGATTTCAGCGAGAAGCTCTCCGAGCTCAACTCGCGCATGAACGAAGTGGTCAACATCCTGACGGAGAGGAACGCCAGCGCTTCGCAGGTCTACATCTCCTCGCGTCAGATGCAGCTCGCCGATCGCATGGGCGGCCGCGTCACCAAGATTCTCGCCGGCGGCGCCGACGCTGCGGCATCCGCGGACGGTTTCGCGCGCGATGCGCGCCTGTACGGCACGGTCGTAGCGGGCCTCCTCAACGGCGCGCCCGAGCTCAACATCAAGGCGCTCGACAACGCCAACGCGAAGCAGATCCTCGGCGACATCTCGCAGAAATGGGGCGACCTCGCCGGGCCGATCCAGCAGATCCAGGACGCGTCGGCGACGTTGCAGGAGGTCAAGGAAGCGGCGGACAACATCTTCACCGACAGCCAGGGTGTGCTGCTGCACGCGGGCAACGTCGCGCAGCGCATCGACGAGCTGCCGACCAAGCGCCTGTTCCCGAACCCGTGGTGGGGCGCGATCGCCGCGGGCGCCGCGTTGGTGCTGCTGCTGTTCCTCGGCGTCAACCTCATCCGCGACCAGCAGCGCCGTTATCAGATCTCGGCGGAGCTGAACCAGCGCAACCAGGAAGCGATTCTGCGCCTCCTCGACGAAATGGGATCGCTCGCGGAAGGCGACCTCACCGTAAAGGCGACCGTCACCGAGGACATCACGGGCGCGATCGCCGACTCGGTCAACTTCGCGGTCGAGGCGCTCCGCTCGCTGGTGACGACCATCAACGAAACCGCCGTGCAGGTCTCGGCCGCCGCGCAGGAAACGCAGGCGACCGCGATGCACCTCGCCGAAGCGGCCGAGCATCAGGCGCAGCAGATCACCTCGGCTTCGGCCGCGATCAACGAGATGGCGACCTCAATCGACCACGTGTCGAAGAACTCGGCCGAGTCGGCGGAAGTCGCGCAGCGCTCGGTGCAGATCGCCGCGAACGGCGCCGCGATCGTGCGGCAGACGATCCAGGGCATGGATTCGATCCGCGACCAGATCCAGGAGACGTCCAAGCGCATCAAGCGCCTCGGCGAGTCCTCGCAGGAAATCGGCTCGATCGTCGAGCTCATCAACGACATCGCCGAGCAGACGAATATTCTCGCGCTGAACGCCGCGATCCAGGCCGCGTCGGCCGGCGAGGCGGGCCGCGGCTTCGCGGTGGTCGCCGACGAGGTCCAGCGCCTCGCCGAGCGCGCGTCCGGCGCGACGAAGCGTATCGAGACGCTGGTGCAGACGATTCAGTCGGACACGAACGAGGCGGTCAGCTCGATGGAGCAGACCACATCGGAAGTGGTGTCCGGCGCACGCCTCGCGGAGGACGCGGGCCTCGCCCTCGGCGAGATCGAAAAGGTCTCTAACGACCTCGCCGAGCTGATTCAGAACATCTCGTCGGCAGCGCGCCAGCAGTCCGCTGCCGCGACCAACATCTCGGCCACGATGAACGTGATTCAGGAGATCACGACGCAGACGTCGGTCGGCGCGAGCCAGACCGCCGAGTCGATCGGCAACCTCGCGCAGCTCGCGTCCGATCTGCGCAGGTCGGTGGCGGACTTCAAGCTGCCGGGCTGACCGCCGGGCGCTGCGACGGAATGCCGGCGGCCTGACGCCGGAGCGAGGGTGGCATGAAACTCCAAGACAACAGCGACTTCACCGCTCTCAACTGGGTCAAGCACGAGCTCGACGCGACTCTGAAGCAGGCGCGCGACGCGCTCGAAGGCTACGTCGAAAATCCGTCGGATGTCGCGCTGATGCGCGAAAGCGCCGTGCACCTGCACCAGGTGCAAGGCACGCTGCGCATGGTCGAGCTGTACGGCGCGGCCATGGTCGTGGAGGAAATGGAGCGCGTCGCCAAGGCGCTGCTCGAGGACACGGTCAAGCAGCGCGAGGAAGCCTATTCCGTACTGATGCGCGGCATGGTGCAACTGCCCGATTACCTCGAGCGCGTGCAGAGCGGGCACAAGGACATTCCGATCGTCCTCCTGCCGCTGCTCAACGACCTGCGCGCGTGCCGCGGCGACAATCTCCTCTCCGAGTCGGCGCTGTTCTCGCCCGATCTGTCGGCAGACCTCCCGCCGGCCGCAGCCGGCGCGCCGTCGCCGCTCACGCAGGCGGAAATCCACGCGCAGGCATTGCGCCTTCGCCTCGCGTTCCAGGCGGCGCTGCTGAAATGGTTCCGCGACGAGAGCGCCACCGAGCATCTCGATCGCCTGGCTAACGTGCTCGACCGGCTGCGCGCGCTTTCGTACGGGGTCGAGCCGCGACGGCTCTGGTGGGTGGCCGGCGGCGTGATCGAGGCGGTGCGGGAGGGCGGGCTCGACGCGAGTGTCGCCGTCAAGCTTCTGTTCGGCGGCGTCGACCGCGAGATCAAGCGCTTCGCGGAAAACGGAGAGACGGCGTTCGCGGCCGCTCCTCCGCGCGATCTCGTCAAGAACCTCCTTTATTACATCGCGCACTCGACCGGGGCCGGACCGCGCGCCAGCGACGTGCGCAGCACCTACCGGCTCGACACGCTGCTGCCGACACAGAAGGAGCTGCAGCACGCGCAGGGCTCGATGACGGGGCACAACCGCAACCTGCTGGACACGGTTTCCGCCGCGATCAAGGAGGACCTGCTGCGCGTAAAGGAATCGCTCGACATCTTCCTGCGTGCCGGCGATGCGAACCCGGCCGACCTCGCCAGCCAGGCCGAGGTGCTCGATCGCGTCGGCGACACGCTGGGCATGCTTGGCCTCGGCATGCCGCGCAAGGTCGTCTCCGAGCAGCGCACCGTCATCGAGGAAATGGCCGACCACCGCCGCCCGATCGACGAGGGCGCGCTGCTCGACGTCGCGGGTGCGCTGCTCTACGTCGAAGCCTCGCTAGACGACCACATCGAGCGCCTCGGCGCCGGCGGCGAAACGGAAGAAATGACCGAGGGCGAGCTCGAGCTGCCCAAGGCGGAAGTGCGCAAGATCCTCGATGCGCTGATGCGCGAGGCTGCGGTCAACATCCAGCAGGCCAAGCACGACATCATCGCCTTCATCGAATCGCCGTGGGAGCACGCGCGCGTCGAGCAGATTCCGCGCCTGCTCGAGGAGATTTCCGGCGCGCTGCGCATGCTCGGCCTCGTCGACGCCGCGCAGCTCATGACCGGCATCGTGCGCTTCGTCGAAACCGAGCTGCTGCAGCATCGTCGCGTGCCGACCGCCGAGCAGATGGACCAGCTCGCCGATGCACTCGCCGCGATCGAGTACTACCTCGAAGCGACGCGCGAGCAGCGCGGCAACCGCGAAAAGATCCTCGACGTCACGCGTCAGAGCCTGGCGGCGCTCGGCTACTGGCCGGTGCCGTCCGGCGGCGGCGGTTCCGCTGTCATCACGCCGACCCCGGCGCCCGTGACCGGCGCGACGCCGCCGCCCGCGCCGGCCGGCATCGACACCTCCGCGCTCGAAGCGGCCGCGGCGCTCGCCTACGGCGGCGGCGCGGCCACGCCCGAGATGCCGTCCGCGACGCGTCCGCGCGATCTGCAATCGCTCGCCGTGCCCGCAGAGGAATTTCCGAGCTGGGGCGATCATCTGCCGAGCGGGCGCAGCGACGGCTTGCGTGAAGACGATTCCGCGCTCGCGTCGTCCGACGCGAGCGGCGAGGGCATCGAGCTGCCGGGCATCGATCTCGGCATCGACATCTCCGAAAGCGAATGGAGCGGCGAGCCGGCCGAATCGGCTGCGGCGAACGATGCGTCCACGATCGACGTGCCGAGCGCGGTCGAGATCGCGCCTGGCGATGGCATCGGCGATCTCATCATCGGCGAGGCGGCATCTCCGGAGCCGTTCGCGCATGATCTCGCCGGCCTTCGCCTCGCCGAAACGGACGGGATCGAGCCCGGCTGGACCGAGATCGAGGAAGAGATCGAAGAGGAAGTGCCGGTCGAATCCGCGCACGACGCAGGTTTCCAGAGCGCTTCCACCGAGGACATCGACGACGAGATCCGCGAGGTCTTCGTCGATGAAGTCCAGGAAGAAATCGAGAACATGCAGCGGAACCTTCCGCTCTGGAAGGCGGACGTCGAGAACCTGGACACGCTGAAGCCGCTGCGGCGCTCGTTCCACACGCTGAAGGGCTCGGGGCGTCTGGTCGGCGCGCTGACGCTCGGCGAATTCAGCTGGAAAGTCGAGAACATGCTGAACCGCGTGCTCGACCGCACGATCGCGCCGGGCAGCGCGGTGGTCGAGCTCGTCGAACACGCGGTCGCCGCACTGCCCGAGCTGCTCGCCGCGCTGCGCGGCGGGCCGGCGCCGGCCGCCAACATTCACGGCATCATGCACACCGCCGACCGCATCGCGGCAGGCGAAGATGCGCGCGTGCCCGCGCGCGCCGCGACGCGCAAGGTGCGCCGCGTCGTGCGGCGCCGCGTGCCGGTGGCCCCGGCCGAAGCACCGGTGGCGCCGCCGCAGGACCTCGACATCGAAAGCGCATTCGCCGCCGCGCCGCCGGACGTGCAGGCGGGCCCCGCGCCGAACATCGATCCGGTGCTGTTCGACATTCTGAAGAGCGAAGTCGCCGCGCATCTCGGCGTTATGGGCGACTATCTCGACCGTTCCGCGCAGGCGCCGCTCGTCGCCAGCGAAACGCTGCTGCGCGCCGTGCACACGCTGAACGGCGCGATCGCGATGGTCGACATTCCGGCGCTGGGCCACGTGCTCGCGCCGCTGGAAGGCTATATCAAGCGTCTGCGCGGCATCAGCGCCGCGCCTGACGCGGAGGGCATGCGCGCGATCGAAGACACGATCGCGCTGGCCCGCGATGTCGTCGCACGCCTCGACATGGGCATCGGCGAGCTGCCCGACTCCTCGGACCTCGTGCGCCGGGTGTGCGCGTTGCGCGACGCGCTGCCGGAGCCGCCGACGTCTCTGCACCTCTATTCCGGCACCGAAGAGTCCATGGCCGACCTCGAGCCGGAGATCGAGCTCCACACCACGGAACCGGTGCTTTCCGCCGTCGACGACGACGCGTCGGCGCATCACGGCACGCCCGCCGTTGCGGAAGAAGACCTCACCAGCGCGTTCGTGCGGAGCTTCGACGCTGAATCGGTAGGCGATACCGTCGTGGAGGAAACGGGCACGTTCGCCGAAGTGCCGTCCGTCCTCGCGGAAGACCACGCCGACGACGCCGCACTCGCGAGCGCGTTCATCGACGCTTCGCTCGCGGGTGCGCTCGAGGAAGCCGAGGCCGGCGCGGGGGATGCGCCGATCGAAATCACGCCGGACGAGGTTCCCGCCGTCGCTTTCGAGCCCGAAAACGAAGTCGAGTCCGCTCCGGGCGAATTTGCCGCGGAGGCGTTCGATGTCACCGCGGGACATGCGCAGGACGAGCCGGCGGCGATCGCCGAGCCCGCCGCCGAGCCGGCCGCCTCCACGCAGGATCTGGAACGCAGCGAGCCGGCGAAAGCGCCCGCGAGCCTGTTCGGTGCCGAAGCGCCGCCGATCGCGGACGACCCGCAGCCCGACGGCGCGCTCGAGCTGCCGGACATGGACGACGACCTGCTCGGCATCTTCGTGCAGGAAGGGCACGACATCCTCGATCATTCCGACTCGCTGATGGCGCGACTGCGCGAAGCGCCCGGCGATCGCGACCTCGTCGTCGGGCTGCAGCGCGACCTGCACACGCTCAAGGGCGGCGCGCGCATGGCCGGCCTTGCACCGATCGGCGATCTGAGCCACGCGATGGAATCGTTGATCGACGCGATCAGCGAAGGCCGCCGTCCGCTGGATCGCGTCGCCGTCGAATCGCTCGAACGCGGCTTCGACCGCCTGCACGCCCTCGTGCAGCGCGTCGCCCAGCGCCAGGCGATCGCAATGCCGCTGAACGCGATCGCGCGCTTCGAGGGGCTCGTCGCGGGTGAACTGCCCGACGCCGCGGCCGCATCGCTGCCCGAGATCCAGGACAGCGCCGACGCGGCAGCATCGCCGCCCGCCGCGCCCGCGCCGGCGGAAGCCGCGCAGGCCCGCCGCCCGGCGCCGCGCCACCTGCCGACGTTCGAGGAGGAAGACCAGCCGCGCGCGCCGCAGGAAATGATCCGTGTGCGCTCGGAGCTGCTCGATTCGCTGGTGAACTATGCCGGCGAAGTGTCGATCTACCGCTCGCGCCTCGAGCAGCAGATCTCGACGTTCCGCTTCAACCTCATCGAGTTCGAGCAGACCGTCTCGCGCCTGCGCGAGCAGCTGCGCAAGCTCGAGATCGAGACCGAAGCGCAGATCATCGCGCGCTACCAGCGCGAGCATCACGAGCCGGGACAGACAGCGTTCGATCCGCTCGAGCTCGACCGCTTCTCGCAGCTGCAGCAGCTCTCGCGCGCGCTTGGCGAATCCGTTTCGGACCTGGTCTCGATCCAGGGCCTGCTCGACGATCTGACGCGTCAATCCGAAACGCTGCTGCTGCAGCAGTCGCGCGTCAGCTCGGATCTCCAGGAAGGCCTCATGCGCACGCGCATGGTGCCGTTCGATTCGCTGGTGCCAAACCTGCGCCGCACGCTGCGCCAGGCCGCGCAGGAGCTCGGCAAGCGCGCGCAGCTCCGCGTCGACGGCGCGCAGGGCGAAATGGACCGCAATCTGCTCGAGCGCATGAAAGCGCCATTCGAGCACATGCTGCGCAATGCGCTCGCGCACGGCATCGAAACACCGGAAGAGCGCCTCGCTGCCGGCAAGCCGGCCGAGGGCACGGTCAACATCGCGGTCAGCCGCGAGGCGACCGAAGTCGTGCTGCGCGTTTCCGACGACGGCCGCGGCATGGACCGCGAGGCGATTCGCAGGAAGGCGATCGAGCGCGGCCTGCTCAAGCCCGATGCCGAGCTGTCGGACCGCGATCTCTACGGCTTCGTGCTCGAAACCGGCTTCTCCACCGCCGAGCAGGTCACGCAGCTCGCCGGGCGCGGCGTCGGCATGGACGTCGTCCACAACGAGATCAAGCAGCTCGGCGGCTCGCTCGTCATCGATTCGGAGCAGGGCAAGGGCGCGACGTTCACGATCCGCCTGCCATTCACGCTGGCGGTGACGCAGGCGATTCTGGTCAAGCTCGGCGACAGCACCTACGCGATTCCCATGTCGTCGGTGCAGGGCGTGGTGCGTATCGCGCGCGACGATCTCGATCGTCGCCTCGCCTCGGGCAATCCGAAGTACAGCTATGCGGGCGAGGAATTCAACATCTACGAGCTGTCGCAGCTGCTCGGCGTGCCGCCCGGGCGCGCGCTGGACGAGACGCAGCTGCCGCTGCTGATGACGCGCACGGGCGACCAGCGCGCGGCCGTGCGCATCGACGCGGTGGTCGGCTCGCGCGAAATCGTCGTCAAGTCGGTCGGCCCGCAGATCAGCTCGGTGCCCGGCATCTTCGGCGCGACGATCATGGGCGACGGCTCGGTGGTCATGATTCTCGATCTCGCGCCGCTGGTGCGCCGTGTCGCCGCCCTTCGTGCGCGCGTCGAGGCCGGTGCTGCGGCCGAGCTGCCGGTGTACACGCCGCCGGCGGCGCAGCAGGAGTCGCGCCGACATCCGCTGGTCATGGTGGTCGACGATTCGATCACGATGCGCAAGGTCACGACGCGCGTGCTCGAGCGCGCCGAGCTCGACGTCATCACCGCGAAGGACGGCCTCGACGCGGTCGAGAAGCTTCAGGAGAAGGTGCCCGACCTGATGCTGCTCGACATCGAGATGCCGCGCATGGACGGCTACGAGCTCGCCACGTACATGCGCAACGATCCGCGCCTCAAGGAGGTGCCGATCATCATGGTCACCTCGCGCACCGGCGAGAAGCACCGCCAGCGCGCGCTCGAAATCGGCGTGGAGCGCTATCTCGGCAAGCCTTACCAGGAAGCCGACCTGCTGCGCCACGTGCAGGACATGCTGAGACTGGATCGTGCCTAATACGAACGTCGCCGTCGCGCTCTTGTACGAGCAGCAGGAGCTCGGACGCCACCTGCGCGATGCGCTGACGTCGCTCGGCACGCCGATCGTCTACGAGGCCGAGCCCGCGAAGCTCGATCTCGCGGCGCTCGAGAGCTCCGGCGCGCGCGTCGTCGTGGTAAATCTCGATCCCGCGGTGGAGTCGCAGCTCGACGACGTCTACAGCCTGCTCGACGACGACCGCTACAGCGTCGTCTTCAATGACGCGCAGGTTTCGAGCGAGCTTTCGGGCTGGGACCAGGCACGCTGGGCGCGGCATCTCGCCGCGAAGATTCTCGGCGACGCCGACATCGATCCGCCGCGCCCCGAGGGCTCGGAGGCGGTTCCGGTGCCGGCGCCGGGTGCAGTGGCCGAGAGCGCGCCGTCCATCGAGGAGCCGGACGACGACGAGATCGGGATCATCGAGGAACCCGAAGCCGCTGCACCGCGCCCTGCACTCGAGGAATTCCAGGAAGAATCCGCCGCCGAAACCCGGAGCTCCGATCCGCTCGGTCTGCTCGATTCGCGCTACGACGCGCTGAACAAGCCGGCGACGGCGGAATTTCCGTCGCCGCCTCCGCCACCGGCCGACGCGTTCGATTTCTCGACGCTGGAAGCGCTGACGGCTGCGCCGTCGCCGCCGCCCGCGATCGAGACGGAGCCCGCCATCGGCGATGAATCGATCATGGCGGTTCCGAGCGCGGAACGCATCGACGCGCCCGTGCCCGCGGTGGACGATGCCGGCCCGGACGCCCTCGGCGAGCTCACCATCGAAATGTCTTCGACGGACGCGGGGGGGAGCGCTGCGGATTCCGGCTTCGATCTCGACGCGCTCGATGCATTGTTCGACGAGAAACCCGCGCAGGTTCCGGAGCGCACGATCGAGGTCGGTGATCTCGATTTCGGCGCGATCGAAGAGAGCGTCACCATCGAGGCGAATACGAGTGTGGACGACGGCGCGCCCGATTTTCCGTCGTTGAGCGACATCGCATTCGAAGACACTCCCGCGCCAGCCGTGCCGTCGCCGCAGACCGGATCGTCGGTGTCATCGCTGAAGCTCGCGGCGGCCGCGGACTGGTCGCTGGAGGACATGCTCGAAGGCGAAGCGCCCGAGCCGCCGCCGACCGGCCCCGCGGACTTCGGCGTCGAAAAGGTCAGCGCGGCCGAATATCTCGCGCCCGACACCGAGAACGCCGCGCCTCCGCCCATCCCCGAAGGCGAATTCTCGTTCGAGCTGATGCCGATGGAGGAAGCCGTCGCGCCGCAGCCGGTCGAGCGCGAGGCGCATGAGGCCTGGCTCGATCCCGACAAGGTCGTCGTCGCGAAGATCCGTCGCGTCTGGGTGCTCGGCGCATCGATCGGCGGGCCGGAGGCGGTGCGCGAGTTTCTGGGCGAGCTGCCGCGCGATTATCCGGCCCTGTTCCTGCTCGCGCAGCACATGGGAGCCGAATTCGTCGACCTGATGGCGCAGCAGCTCGCGAAGTCCACGCCGCTGACCGTGCGCACGCCGGCACACGGCGAGCGCGTGGGCCACGGCGAAATCGTCATCGTGCCGACGACGCATCGCCTGCAGGTGGAGCTCGACGGCACCGTCGTGCTCGAGCGCAGCAGCAGCGACGCCGCGTACAGCCCGTCCATCGACCAGGTGCTGCGCGACGCCGCCGACCGCTACGGCGCCAATGCAAGCGCGATCATCTTCTCCGGCATGACGACGGACGCCATCGAGGGCAGCAAGTATCTCGCCCAGAAGGGCGGCACGATCTATGCGCAGCATCCCGACACGTGCGTCGTGAGCTCGATGATCGACGGCGTGGTCGAGGCCGGCATCGTCAAGTTTCTCGGCGCGCCGAAGGAACTGGCCGACGTCGTGCTCGCCGAGGCCAGCAAGAACAAGCGCTGAGCGGCGCGCGACGTATCCGGACGGAACGACGATTGGGGACCCATATGCAGGACCTGCCACGCGAAATCCGCGGCGTCATGATCCCGGTCACCGGCGGCCGCGTGCTGCTGCCGAACGCGACCGTCGCGGAAGTCATCACCTATGCACAGCCCGAGCCCGTGGCCGGCGCGCCGAAATGGCTGCTCGGGCGCTTGTCCTGGCGCGGCTGGCGCCTGCCGCTGTTCTCGTTCCCGATGCTGACCGGCCAGGCCGCCGAAGAGACCTACACGAACGCGCGCGTCGCCGTCCTGAAGGCACTCGGCGGCAACGCGAAGATGCCGTTCGTCGCGCTGCTCGCGCAGGGCTTTCCGCGGCTCACCACAATCACGCCGGATACACTGATCCCGACCGGCGACGAAAACGCGCATCCGGTCGGCATCCGCGCCGAGGTGCTGGTGCGCGACGACCGTGCCGTGATTCCCGATCTCGGGCTCATCGAGAACATGGTGGCCGAGGCCGTCGCTGCATAAGCTGATTTTTTTTCTCAGGCCGGCGCATCTCGCAACGACGGTGCGACGCGAGCGCAGCGCGACGCCTTTGACCGCAGGTTGCGACGATCGTCGCAAGGCGACGGCCCGCTTCCAGCCAAGCCGGGACGCCGCCCGCATGGTGTAGTCGGCAGCGGCGCGTCGATCAATCGCCGACGATACGCAAGCCGAAGTACAGCGACGCAGTGTCGACATATTGTGCGCTGCCCGCGGTGTTGAGGCGCAACGTCATCGGGCGACGGAAGAAATCGCGCGCCTGCGCTTCGCTGAGGCCGTACAGGCGGACAAGCGTGTCCTTGCTGATCAGGCCGGCAACGCAGACTGCCGAGTCGCGCGTGCGCTCCGTAATGTGCGTCGCGGGTGGCAGCGGCACTTCCAAGACTTCCGAGGAAGTCATGGCGGTCAGTAGCTTTCCGTCGAACGGGAGGCCCGTATTCGGATCGATCAGCGAAGGATCGTCGAGCACGGGATTCTCGATCGTCACGGACGGCGCGTAGTTGAGCCATGCGACGACCGGCGATGCGCTGTCGTTGCCGTAGCCGATGGTCAGGAACGGCGAGAACCAGTAGCACAGCAGCGAATGAGCCGAGCGCGCGGGCAGCGTGATGTGGCCGAGATCGGAGAAATCGAAGCTGGTCACGCCGGGCGCCGGTGCAAGCGTCTGACAGGCGAACGGGTTGCCGGTGCAGTCGTCGAGCAGGTCGACTTCGCCGTCCATGAGGCCGAGCCAGCGCATGTTGCGTCCGAACGAGTCTGCATCGCCGACGTCGCCCGGTGCCGGGGCGGCGATGGTCGCGCCGGCCGCGGGCTTCGGCGCCGGCGCGGGGCGCGCGACGACCGTGTCGGCAGAGCGTCCGGGATCGTCGATGTCCATCGGCGGCGCAGCGAAGGCGATGTCGATGGCTGCCGCGCCGGCGAGCGCAAGGATCGCGGTGAGACGGATGTTCGCGTTCATGATCGTGCCTCCTCCCGTTGAGTGCCGTTCACCGTACACGCGGGCATCGCGTGAAACCGGGCGCGGTTGTCACTTCGGGGGAGGAAGAGTCCCCATTTCTTGCGCTCCGGAGACTGGCGCTGTGCGGCGTAGTCAGGACGCGCAAAGGCGAGAGGCGCTTCGCTGCTTCTGCGGCTTAATCCCGGGCTAACACTTTTTCATCGGCTGTTTTTACAAATCTCCGAGGATGGCCTGCATCGCCGCGAGCACGGCGAGCCCGGCCGTCTCCGTGCGGAGGATGCGCGGGCCGAGGCGCAGCCCCTCGAAGCCCGCTGCGCGCAGCGTTGCGAGATCGTGATCCGACAAGCCGCCTTCAGGTCCGACCACAAGCGTCGTGAGCGTGCTCGCGGGCAAGTCGCGCAACGCGCGATTGCCCGCCGGATCGAGCGCGAGCCGGAGGCCCTCACCCTCACCGAGCGATGCCGCCCAGTCGGCAAGCTTCACCGGCTCGGCGACTTCGGGCAGGCGGCGCCGGCCGCATTGCTCGCAGGCCGACGCGACGACGGCCTCCCAGTGCGCCAGCCGACGTTCCGAACGCTCAGCGTCGAGCTTGACTTCGGTGCGGTCGGTCACGACCGGCACGACGCGCGCGACGCCGAGCTCCGTCGCCTTCTGCAGGATCCAGTCCATCTTCTCGCCACGCGCGATGCCCTGTGCCAGCGTGATGCGCAGCGGGCTCTCGCGGTCTTCGGCCGTCGCCGTTTCGAGCACGCGCGCGGTCACCGAGCGCTTGGCCAGCGACGCGAGCTCGGCTTCGTATTCGTCGCCGCTGCCGTCGAAGAGGCGCAGCGGATGGCCGCGGTCCAGGCGCAGCACGCGGGCGAGGTGCTCGCCCGCCTGCACGGGCAGCTCCACCTCCCGCCCGGGACGCAGCGTTTGCGGCACGTAGATGCGGGGGACGCGCATGGGCTTCTCCGTGACTTCTCCGTGGCGCGAAGGAACAACGGATCCGCGGGCCAGACCGCGGACGCCTGAGCCATGGACAGTACCGCGCCGTGACGCCGATCGGTAGTGGGCGCGCGCCGGAACTTGCCCATGACACGACGTTAACGCCGCCGCCGGTAGGAGTATTCTCTGCCGCGCAAGCGGCCAATCGGAGACGCGAATGACTCTGCTCGCCTGCTTCTGGTGGTTCGTGCTCGGCTTCCTGCTCGGCTGGCTCGCCAACTGGCTGCTCTCGAGACTTCTCCGCAGGAACCCGGCCGCGCCACCCAAAAGCAGCGACGAGGAGGCCGCCGCCCGCGAAGCCGCCGCTGCGCAGCACGATGCGCTGGTCAGCGCCGCCGCGGCGCCACCGGCGCGTGTCATCGACGTCGGCGCCGCGCGCGCCGCCGGCTTCAATCTCAAGCACGCCGACGATCTCACCATCATCGAAGGCATCGGTCCGCGCATCGACGATCTCTTCCACGCGAACGGCATCGAGTCGTTCGCGCAGCTTGCGCGGCTCAGCGTGTCGGAGATGCTGGAAATCCTCGAACGCGGCGGCCCGCACTTCCAGCTCGCCAACCCGGGCTCGTGGGCGCGGCAGGCGGCGCTTGCGTCCGAGAATCGCTGGGCCGAGCTCAAGCGCTTGCAGGAGGAACTGATCAGCGGCCGAGCACCCGGCAACAGCTGACTTCCGCGGAGGAGGACGTGGCATGACTCCGACGATCGATCGCCCTCGCCATGCGCGCTGGACGTGGAGCATCGCCGTGCTGCTCGTCCTGCTGCTCGCGGCGATGTGGCTCGCCGGCTACGGCCCGGGCGGCGCCTGCTGCGGCCCCGCCGATGCGAATGATGCAGCGCCGGTGCCCGCGGCGATCGCGCCACAGGCGGCGCAGGGCGTGACGAAGAAACCCGGCACGTTCGCGGTGCGGATCGACGCCGGCAGGCACGTGCTCGAAGGCGCCGTGTCCGATGCGGCGACGAAATCGCGCGTGCTGCACGCCGCCGCCGCAAGCTACGGCGAACCGAACGTCGTCGACCGTCTGACTGTCGATGCCGAGACGGACAACTCGCCCTGCGTCAAGAAGGCCGATGCGCTGCTCGCCGCGTTGAATAGCGAGCCTCCGATCGGCATTGACTGCGATGCGCAGGGTGGCGTCACGCTGACCGGATCGGCCGGCAGCGAGGCCGACAAGACCGCCCGCGAGCGCTGGGCGCGGGATTTCTTCGGCACCGACGTGTCCGTGGCCGATGCGATCGAGATTGCACCGTCACCGCCCGTCACGCGGCCCGAGGACGTGCACTGCGCCGCGCGCATGCCGGCCGCCGTCACGTTCGCGACGGGGTCGAGCCGCATCGACGCGCGCGGGCGCAAGCTGCTCGATGCGATCCTGCCGTGTCTCCGGGAAGGCCGCTTCGAAATCGCAGGCCATACCGACAACATCGGTACAGCGGAGGACAATCTCCGCCTTTCGAGGGCGCGAGCGGAGTCCGTCCGCGCGTACATGATCCTGAAAGGCGTCGACCCCGAACGGCTGGTCGCCGTCGGCTACGGGATCGAGCATCCGGCTGGCGACAACGCGACACGCGAAGGCCGCGCCCGCAATCGGCGGATCGAATTCGTGCGCAGGTGAGGGGGGGGGTGCCGGATCGGCACCGCGCGTGCGCCGCTGCGCGCGCCCCGGCTTGCTTGAACGGGCGCTCCGACGCGCGCCGTACTGCGCATTTCAGCCACCTGCCGCGGCTCACGATACAACATAAATGAAGCTCGATGTCGAACGAGATATCGATCGCAAAATCGGC
>CBINBI010000055.1:0-22511 GCA_966248875.1 uncultured Rhodanobacteraceae bacterium | reverse complement strand
TCTCGTAGTAGACATCACCCGATTCGCTGTCGAAGTCGTCCCACAGCGGGAGGACTGCGGGCGCGCTGAGGCTCGCCGCCGGCAGCGAGATGTTCGTGTACGGCAGGCCGAAGGACGACGAGCTGAACAGCAGGCCGCCGTTGTTGCTGATGACCACCGAGTTGGAGGTGGTGCCATAGAAGTTGAACGAGAACGGCATCGTGACGTTCGCCGTGCCGTCATCGCTGAGGCCGAGCGGTGTGCCGGTGCCGGTGATGTCGATGAAGCCGCCGCCACCGGCGCAGGGCACCGCTTCACCGTCGAACCCGTCGGCGAAGATACGGTCGCTGCAATCACCGCCGCCGCCGCTCTCGACTTCGGCGGCATAGCCCGGAGGCAGATCCTGGGCCGTCCACGTCGAGTTGTATGTGTTCGTGTCGCTGACGGTCTCGATGTTGTTGAACTGGAACGTGCCGCCGGCGGGCACGGGCTGGTTCAACAGCGAGAACAGCGTGCCATCGACATTGTTCTCGAGCGTGTGGTAGTCGAGCTCGACACCGGTGTTGTTGGTGATCGTGTAGCAGAAGTTGAGCTGATCACCGACCGTAGCGTCGATCGTGTCGTCCGTGCCGCACGCACCCGCCGAGAGGTCGGTGCCGACGGTCACGTCGAGGCAGAGATCGCCCGCGCCGCACTCGCCGCCGCTGCCGCCGCCAACCGAGCCGACGACCTGGAACAGGTAATTCGGGTTGCCGCCGCCGATCGTGCCGGATCCGACGCACGTCGAGATCGGCGACCAGCTCGAGCAGGTCGTGCCGAATCCGCCGCCCGGGTTCTGCCAGACGCCGCTGTTACCGATCGCGGTGCCGGCTGCGTTCGACCAGAACGACTGCGGCGGGAAATCGAAGACGGGCGTCATCGAAACCCAGTACGTGCCCTGCGCCAGCGAGCACGGCGACGGCAGCGCGATCGAGACGTTCTCGTTTGTGCCGTCGAAGACGCCGGTGAGACCGCTGTAGCTGCAAGCCACTGAGCCAGGAGTACCGCCCGCGTCTGCGTAAACGTCGATATTGAACACCGTGCTCGCAGGCGGCGGAACTGGCACGAAGCTCTGCAGGATCGCGATCTGGAAGTTGAACGCGCTCACCGTCCAGCCCGCGGCATCGGTCACGACGAAATCGTCGGCACCCTGAGAGTCGTACGCGTCGAAAGTCGACTGGAAATCCTGGACCGGCGCGCCATTGGAGACGCTGCCAGTCTGATCGTAGAGAATCGAACTGCCTTGCGGAGCGTGGTACGGGTACTTGAAGTGAGGTTGAGCGTTGCTGGGTCCGGAAGCCCGCTGAGGTTTGACTTTGACGGCCGCATCGGCGTTCGTCGAGCTGACGAAAGCCTGTGTCGATAGGGCCGCCGCAATACCAATCGCTATCGTGCTCTTGCGCATGAGCGTCACTACTCCCCATGAGTTGGTGATGGGCGGTACAGCGCAGCGAAACTAACAGAGTGCGAACAATATTTGCAACGACTTTTGAACGTGTTTGGACACATGTTGTAGCCGTCCTGTTGACGGTTCGGAATGCGGCTCATGCAGCGCTCATGCGTTCATCATCGATACCGCACCGCACAAGAAAAAAACGGCTGCGAAATCGCCGAGAAATGCGCCGAAACGGACCGGCTCGGCAGAGCCGGACTGTGGGAAGAATGAGACACCGGACGAGCGGGCGCGGCTCGAGTGCGAACGGGCCGCCCGCTGCGGCGACTTACGCTGCCGGCGTCATGCCCGTGCGAGGGCCTCGCGCAGCGGATCGAGCAGGGCGCCGTAGCGATCCGCGCGCGCCGTGTCCGGACGAAGCGGCTGGCGCACCTGGGCCGCGCTCGCCGTGCGCACGCTGCGCTCACTGCGGTGGAATTCGAGGCAGCGTGCGTCGAATGGAAGCCCGCAGAACTCCAGCAGCTCGCGGATCGTCGCCTCCGGCTCGGCCAGCAGCCGCTCATGGACGACCGTGTGGCAGGCGCCGGGGAGGCGGCGGCTCCAGAAGCTCATCAGGCGCTCGTGGTCCCGCATGTAGGCGACGATGTCGTCCAGCGAATAGCTGAACGCCTGGCTCTGATTGAACCACTGGCGGTAGCAGGACAGCGCGGTCTCGAGCGGCTCGCGCCGGCAGCGGACGAAACGCGCACCCGGCAGCATCGCCGCCGCGGCGCCGATGTATGGCACGTTCAGCAGCGACTTGTCCGTGGAGCGACCGCGGCTTGAGCGCCATCGCTGCGTTCGCTCCAGATAGCGCTCGCCCAGCCGCCGCCAGTCATCCGGCGTGGCATCCCGGACCCAGCCGGGAAAGGCGACGCCGCGCCGGCGCGATTCTTCGCCGATCACGGCGGGAAGATCGGTCAGCTCGCCGGCACCCTCGACCTCGGGATGCGCGGCCAGGATCTGCTCGACCAGCGTCGAGCCCGAGCGCGGGAGGCTGACGATGAAGATGATTTCGCTGCCTCGCTCCGCGGATTGCGCCTGCGGCGGCTCGGCGAAGGCCGCGAGGATCGCGTCCACCTCGCGCCCGAATGCAGCCGCATCCCAGGGCTGCTCCGCGCGGCGCAACGCATTGGCCTGGTGCAGGACAGCGAACGCATCCGCATAGCGATCCTGGTCCTCGAGCGCCTTGGCCAGCGCGAAGCCGATCGCGGGCCGATCCGTGCGGCTCGGATCACCCTTCGTGAAGAGCCGCTCCAGCGCTTCGACATCCGTCGCGCCGAAGCGCACGGTCTTCAGGTTGGCAAGGCCCCACCATGCGTGCGCCGCGCCGGGATCGATCGCGAGCGCCTGCCGATAGGCCGACGCCGCGTCGTCGATGCGGCCCAACGCCTTGAGATTGTCGGCGTAGACGATGCGCGCGCCGACATGGCGCGGCGCGAGTTCGAGCGCGCGCTCGAGCGCTTCGTGCGCTGCGGCTGACTCGCCGCGCAGCTTCAGCGTCTTGCCGAGGTTGTACCAGGCCGCCGAGAGCGTCGGCGCGAGCTCGCAGGCTCGGCGAAACGCGTCGATCGCGTTCTCCGCGTCGCCTGCCGCCGCGAGCGCGCTGCCGAGATTGTTGTGCAGCAAGGGATCGTCCGGGCGCGCGGACAACGCGCGCCGCAGAGCCGCGACCGCGTCGGCGGCACGTCCGCCGAGAACCAGGGCGACCGCCGAAAGGCGCAGCACTTCCGGATGCTCGGGCGCCAGCGCGCGCGCGCCGGCGAGCGCTGTTTCCGCGGCCACGCGATCGCGCCTGTCGAGAAATTGACCCGCGCATTCGAGCAGGCGGACCGCTTCGGCCGAGAGCCCGGCGAGCCGGCCTTGGGCGATCAGGGTGGACGGCACGACAGGCGGCGCGCGGTGGCGGAGGTCGGTCGAAGTCATGATCAACGCGACAGGCGAAGCGATCGGCACCGAATGCGAAACGCGATCCGTGCGGAACCTGGCTTCGCGATCATGCCCGCAGACCGAGCGCCCGCCGCAGCGGATCGAGCAGCTCGCCGTAGCCCTCCGCACGCGCCGTGTCGCTCCTCAGCGGCCCGCGCACCTGGCCCGCGCTCGCCGTGCGCACGTCGCGGCGCGCCTCGTGGAAGGCGAGACAGGCGGGGTCGAAGGAGAGCCCGCAGAAATCGAGCAGCGCACGGGTGCGCGCCTCGGGTTCGGCCTGCAGTGACTCGTAGTCGTGCCGGAACACGTGCTGCGGAAAGCGCGCCTGCCAGAGCTGCATCAGCCGGTCGTAGTCGCGCCAGTAATGAGCCAGCTCGTCGATGTCGTAGGTGAACGGCAGATCGCGCGCGAACTGGTGCTTCAAGGCGCTCCAGCAGGTCTCGAGCGGATCGCGTCGGCAATCGACGATGCGTGCGCCGGGCAGCATGGCGCGGATCGCGCCGACGAGCTGCCAGTTCTGGAGGTTCTTGTCGGTCGAGCGCGGCCGAGCCCGGCGCCAGCGCGCGGTCCGGTCGAGATACTCACGGCCGAGCCGCGCCCAGTCCTCGGCCGTCGCCTCGCCGACCCAGCCGGGAAAATCGGTGCCGCGCCGCGCCGATTCCTCGCGCAGCAGGGCCGGCAGATCGGCAAGCTCGCCCCCACCCTGCACCTCCGGATGGGCCGCCAGGATCTGTTCGGCCAGCGTCGAGCCCGAGCGAGGCATGCCGACCAGAAAGATGACCTCGCTGCCGAGCGCGCCATCGGCGGACGCGAGCGGTCTTGCGAATGCGTCGGCGATCTGGTCGAACACCCGGCTCGCTGCGTCCGCGTCCCAGGAGATTTGTGCCCGCCGCAGCGCGTTCGCCTCGACCGTGACCTCGTACGCTTCGCTGAAGCGGCCATGCGCCTCCAGCGCAAGCGCGTACGCGAATCCGATCCGCGTGCGCTGCGACACGTCGAGATCGGTCCGGCGGTGCAGCTCGGCGAGTCGGGCGAGATCGTCTTCGGTCGGCGGTTCGGACTTCATGCCGACGAGCCCGGCCCAGGCTTGGACGCTGTCCGGTCGTCGCGCGATGGCTTCGCGGAATTCCGCCGCCGCCTCGTCAAGCCGGCCGCGCGTCTTCAGCACGGTCGCGCGCAGCACGCGCGCGGGCTCATGCGCGGGATCGATCGCGAGCGCCCGCGCGAACGCCGCTTCGGCTTCCCCGCTTCGGAGCAGTGCATCGCAAGCCTTGCCGAGATTGAACCAGGACGCGGCGAGCTCGGGCTCGGCGGCGGTTGCGCTGCGGAACGCCTCCAGCGCGCCTTCGAGGTCGCCGGCTTCGCCGAGTGCGCTGCCGAGGTTGTTCCAGATCAGCGCGTCGTGCGGCCGCAGCGTCGCAGCGCGGCGCAGCAGGTCGGCCGCTTCGGCGTAGCGCTGCTGCGCGTGCAGCGTGATCGCCCGCAGGCGAAGCAGCTCGGCATGATCCGGCACGAGCGTCAGCGCATCGGCCAGCGCGCGATCGGCGAAGGCGTGCTCGCCGCGCTCGAACCAGCGCTGCGCGCGCGTGAGCAGGCGCTGCGCGCGCGCGGGCAGGTCGCTGGTGCGCTCGCCGGCCGCGGCAAGCTGCGGCACCGGCGCGGGTACGATCTGGACTGGCGCCTGCCAGCCGGGACGTTGTGCGATGGCTGAGGGCGTGGCCATGATCGTATCACCGCAATCCGAGTGCGAGCCGAAGCGGCGTCAGGAGCTCGCCGTAGAGCGGGGCTCGCGCGGTGTCGTTGCGCAGCGGCTCGCGCACCTGGGCGCCGCTGATCGTGCGCACCTCGCGCGGCGTCTCGTAAAAGCGCAGGCAGGCCGGATCCCATTCGAGGCCGCAGAACCCGAGCAGGGCCCGCACTTCGCCTTCAGGATCCGCCACGAGCCTCTCGTAGACCTGATCACGCACCGCCTGAGGATGCTGCGCGTTCCAGAACCGCATGAGCCGGTCGTAGTCGCGCCAGTACGCCGCCAGCTCCTGAAAATCGTAGGTGAAAGCCAGGCCGTGCGGAAACAGCTGGCGGAAGCAGGCGAGGCAGGTTTCGAGCGGATCGCGCCGGCAGTTGACGAAACGCGCGCCGGGCAGCATCGCCATCGCCGCGCCGACGAAGCGCCAGTTCGACGGCGCCTTGTCCGTGAAGCGCCCGCGCTCGCGCCGGAACCGCGCGGTGCGTTCGAGATAGCGCTCGCCGAGACGGCGCCAGTCGGCCGGCGTCGCGCGCGGCACCCACAGCGGAAATTCGAGGCCCGTGCGACGGGATTCCTCGTCGAGGACGTTGCCGAGATCGGGCAGCTCGCTGGCGCCTTCGACGTCGGGGTGCGAAGCGAGGATCTGCTCGGTCAGCGTCGAGCCTGAGCGCGGCAGGCTGACGATGAAGATGACTTCGCGCCCCAGGTCCGGCGGCGACGCGCTCGCCGGCCGCCGCGAGAACACCTGCATGATCGCGTCGGTGCGCGCGCTGAAGTCCTGCGCGTTCCATTCGAGCTGCCGCCGCTTGATCGCGTTCGCCGAGCTCAGCACCGTGAATGCCTCGGCGTAGCGGCCGGCATCCTCCAGCGCCTTGGCGAGCGAGAAACCTATGATGATGCGGTCGTCCTCGCTGAGCGAGGGCGAGGCGTACAGCCGTTCGAGCTGTGCCGTCTCCTCATCGGTGAAACGCACCGTCCTCATGTTCGCGATGCGAAGCCAGGCCCGGATGGCTTCCGGCCGGCCCAGCACGCGACGGTATTCGGCCGCGGCCTCCTCGGCGCGCCCGAACGTGCGCAGCGTGTCGGCATAGCCGATGCGTGCCTTGACGTGGTCCGGATCGCAGTGGAGCGCGCGCTCGTACGCCTCGTGCGCTTCGGCGGCGCGGCCCGCCACGCGGAGCGCCAGGCCGAGATTGAACCAGCCGGCGGCGAGGTCCGGCGCGAGCTCGCAGGCGCGCCGCAGCGTGGCGATGGCGGCATCGAGCTCGCCTGCGGCCTTGAGCGCCGAGCCCAGGTTGGTCAGCACCAGCGCATCGCCCGGCGCCTTGTCGAGCGCGCGGCGCAGCGCGGCGACCGCCTCCGCCGTGCGCCCCTCGATCTGGCGAATGATACCGAGGAGGCGCAGGAATTCCGGGTGCTCGCCCGCGAAAGGCCGGGCGCGATCCAGTAGCGCGGCGGCCTGCCTCGCGTCGTTGCTTTCCAGCGCACGTCGCGCATCGCGCAGCAGGCGCTGCGCGCGAAGCGGCAGGGCGGCAAGCCGCTCGTCGAGCCGCGAAGGCGCGTCGGCGACGCCGGCCCGGGCTGGCGCGACTTCGGTTTGCGGAGTGCTCATCGTGCTTCCGCGAGACAAGGACCGAAAGCGCGAGCTTAGCAAACGCCGCCGGCCAGGCGGCGCCTACGCGGCCGCCGGCGTGCCGGACTGCCGGAGCATCGCACGCAGCGGATCGAGCAGCGCGCCGTAGCGCGCCGCGCGCGAGGTGTCGGCGCTGAGCGGCTGGCGCACCTGCGCGGCGCTCGCCGTGCGCACGTGGCGCTCGACTTCGTGGAACGAAAGGCAGGCCGGATCGAACTCGAGCCCGCAGTGGTCGAGCAGCGCGCGGATCTCGGCCTCGGGATCCGCAAGCAGGCGCTCGTGCACGAGATCGTGTATCGCACCCGGAAAGCGCTGGTGCCAGAGCCGCACGAGCCGGTCGTAATCGCGCCAGAACGCGGCGGTATCCGCGAGATCGTAGGTGAATCCCAGCTCGTACGCGAACGACTGGCGGAAGCAGGAAAGGCAGTTCTCCAGCGGATCGCGCCGGCAGTTGACCAGGCGCGCGCCCGGCAGCATCGCGCGCAGCGCGCCCACGAAGCCCCAGTTCGAAAGTCCCTTGTCGGTGAAGATCGGCCGTTCGCGGCGCCACTTCGCCGTGCGCTCGAGGTAGATGTCGCCGAGCCGCTCCCAGTCCGCCGGCGCGGCGCGCGGCACCCAGGTGGGGAACGGGCTGCCACGGCGCCTGGATTCCTCGGTGAAGATCTGGCGGAGCTCGTCGAGCTCGTTGGCACCGCTGACGAGCGGATGCGCCGCGAGAATGTGCTCCACCAGCGTCGAGCCCGAGCGCGGCAGGCCGAACACGAAGATGACTTCGCGGCCCTTGTCGGCGCTCGCGGTCGTCGCCGGCGCCTGCGCGAACGCGGCCGCAATGGTATCGATGTATTGCGAGAACGCGCGCGCATCCCAGAACAGCGTGCGCCGCTTCGTCGCATTCGCCGCGGTGAGCACCGCGAACGCTTCCGCGTAGCGTTCGTGATCCTCGAGCGCCTTGGCGAGCGCGAATCCGATGCCAATGCGCTCGTCCCGGGAAAGATCGCTGCGCGCGTAAATGCGCTCGATCTCGCGCAGATCTTCGGCGCTGAACCGCAGGGTGCGCAGCGCCGAGAGCCCGAACCACGCCAGCGGCGAATCCGGGCGCGCGGCGAGCACGCGGCGGTACTCGGATTCGGCTTCGCCGATGCGGCCCATGAACTGCAGCACACGCGCCCGCGCCGCGCGCGCCGGCACGTGACCGGGATCGCGCGCCAGTGCTTCGGTGAGCGCGGCATAGGCCTCGTCGACTTGGCCGCGCATGTCGAGCGCGCGGCCGAGATTGAACCAGGGCGCCGCGCGCTGCGGCGCGAGCTCGGCGCACTTGCGGAACGCCTGGATCGCGCCGTCGAGATCGCCGAGCTCGGCCAGCGCGCTGCCGAGGTTGTTCCAGGGCTGCGCGTCCCAAGGCCGTTCCGCGAGGACGCGGCGCAGCAGGTTCGCTGCATCGGCAAAGCGCCCGCGCATGTGCGCGACGACAGCGCGCAGGCGCAGCACTTCGGGATGCGCCGGCGCGAGCGCGGACAGCGACTGCAGCAATGTCTCCGCCTCGTCGGCCCGGCGGCGACGCACCGCTTCGGCGACACTCGCGAGCAGGCGACGCGCGCTGTCCGAGAGTCCCTCGGCGCGATCGTACGCGGGCGTCGCGTCGGGTGCGCGGGATGCGCCATCGATGGCGGTCGCGGCGTCGTCGAGAGCGGATTCCTTCATCGTGAATGTCGCGCGGCAGGAGGAGCGGTCCGCGCGCGGCGATCCGCGGCGGGCCCGGCGCGGATCGCCGTCAGCGCCGCAAGAATTGCCGCTGACGCGCGTTTTGTCCAGTCGCTCCGACGGCGATGCCGCGACGCGCCACCAGCGCGAGCGCGATGGCCACGATCAGAAGCGCGAGGCCGAGAAGCGGAATCAGCATCAGGAACGGCAGCGCGAACACGAGAGCGCCGAGTGCCCAGGCCATGGGCTCGTGCAGCGGAGCGGCGGCCGCGAGGCCGACCCGCTTCGCCAGGAAATGATCGAAGCTGAGCCTGCCACCGCCGCTGAAGATCAGCGGCAGCAGCATGACGACGAAGAGCAGCGGCAGCTTGAAATTGCCGTAGCCCATGTCGGTGATCGCGTAGCCCTTGGCGAGATCGCTCCACATCGTCAGCATGCTCGGCCAGTGCACGGCCGCGGTCGCGACGAAGGTGAGGAACAGCAGCACGAATGCGAACACGCGGGTGCCGAGGCCGATCCACAGCATCACGGCGCCGATCAGCTCGGACCATGTCGCGACGTTCCAGCTGATCGCGGTCGGGATTGCGTCGAACGGAAACGGAAAGCGCGACTGGATTTCCGCAAACCAGTTGTCGCCGTGCAGCTTTTCCAGACCCGATTGCCAGAACTCGAAGCCCATGATGAGGCGCAGGATCAGGGGCGGCATCGTTTCACCCACCGCGTCGAGGCGCGCCGTGAGGACCTGCCAGAAGGCGGCGATCGAAAGCCTGGATGTCATGCGGCGTCTCCCCGTAGCGGTCGTGGCGCAGCTGAGACCGTCCCCGGCGGCGCGGGCTTGCATCGGGAACGTTTTTTCTTCGAGCGGCGGTGCCGTACCTCGGCGGGAAGGCTTTATTCGATCCCGAGAGCCCGCCGCAACGGGTCGAGCAGGGTGCCGTAGTTCCGTGCGCGTGCGGTGTCCGAGCGCAACGGCTGGCGGACCTGCGCCGCGCTCGCGGTGCGCACGATGCGGGTTTCGGAATGGATCGGCCGGGATTCGGCCGGCGGCAGGTCGCAGAATTCGAGCAGTGCGCGCGCCTGCTCATCCGGATCGGCGATCAGCGCTTCGTAATGCTGCGTGCGGATGCGGCCGGGATGCGTGCGCGAAAAATGCCGCAATGCGCGATCGTAGGCCTTGTAATACGTCGCGAGATCATCGAACCCGTAGCTGAAGACCGCGCCGGTCGAGAAAAGCTGGCGAAAGCAGGACCAGCACGTCTCGACCGGATCGCGCCGGCAGTCGATCACGCGTGCGCCGGGCAGCATCGCAAGCGCCGCGCCGAGAAAAAGCCAGTTGCCCGGCGTCTTGTCCGTGAAGCGCGGCCGCGTCTTGCGCCAGCGTGCGGTCCGTTCGAGGTAGCGACGGCCCAGGCGCTCCCAGCACCCGGCGTCCGCGCTGGCCGCCCATTGCAGAAAGCCGGCACCGCGCCGGCGCGATTCTTCCTCGATCACGGCACCGAGATCGGGCAGCTCGCTGGCGCCTTCGACATCGGGATGCGCGGCGAGAATCTGCTCGGTCAGGGTCGAGCCCGAACGCGGCAGGCTGACGACGAAGATGACTTCGCGCCCGAGCGTCGCGTCCGGCGCCGCCGGCGCCGGCTGCGCGAACGTGCGCAGCATGCGGTCGATGCGCGCGTCGAAATCCGCGGCATCCCAGCCGATGCGGCGGCGCATCGCTTCGTTCGCTGCGGACAACGTGGCGAATGATTCTTCGTAGCGCCTGCGGTCCTCGTGCGCCTTGGCGAGCGCGAAGGCGATGGCGACGCGGTCGGCTTCTGAGACGTGCGGATCCGCGTGAAGCGCGCGAAGCTCCGTGTATTCCGCGTCCTCGAAAGGGACCGTACGCATCGCGGCGAGCCCCCACCACGCCGGCCCGCAGCGCCGGTTCAGTCCGATCGCGGCGCGGTAGCTCGCCGCGGCGGCATCGAGCTCGCCGAGATAGATCAGCGCGTCGGCGAGCTTGACGCGCGCCATCGCGTGACCGGGATCGAGGGCGACAGCCCGCTCGAACGCGTCGCGCGCTTCGGCGACCGAGCCTTCCGCCAGCAGTCGTGCCCCGAGCCGGATCAACGCGTCGAACGCGTCGGCGGCTCCCGCTGTCGTCTCCGTTGCGGCCACGATCTCAAGCCGAAGGGGGCGCGCCCATCAATGCCGTGCGAAGCGGCGCGAGCAGCTCGCCGTAGCCGGCCGCGCGCGCCGTGTCGCGCCGGAGCGGCTGGCGCACCTGCGAGGCGCTCGCGGTTCGTACGTCACGTGCGGCCGCGTGGAAGTCGAGGCACGCCGGATCGAAATCGAGGCCGCAGAAGGCGAGCAGCGCGCGGATCTCGGCTTCGGGATCGGCAAGAAGCGCCTCGTAACGTTGCGTGCGCACCGATTCCGGATGGCGCTCGGTCCAGAAGCGCATGGCGCGATCGTAGTCGCGCCAGAACGCGCCGAGGTCGTCGAAGTCGTAACTCCATTCGACGCCGCGGCCGAAGAACTGTTTGTAGCAGGACCAGCAGGTTTCAATCGGATCGCGCCGGCAATCGACGATGCGCGCGCCCGGCAGCATGGCCTGGATCGCGCCGAGCACGAACCAGTTGTTCGGCATCTTGTCGGTCGAGCGCGGATGTTGCGCGCGCCAGCGCGCCGTCCGCTCGAGATAGCGGCGGCCGAGACGCTCCCAGTCGGCGGCGGATGCCTGCGGCGCCCAGTCCGGGAGGCCGCAGCCGCGGCGGCGCGATTCCTCTTTCAGGATGTCGACGATGTCGGGCAGCTCGCCCGCGCCTTCGACATCGGGATGCGCGGCGAGAATCTGCTCGGTGAGGGTGGAGCCGGCGCGCGGCAGGCTCACGATGAACACGATCTCCGCGCCGAGATCGGCCGGTGCGCGTTCGCGCGCGTCCGCGAACGCGGCCAGCGTGGCGTCGATCGAGGCGCTGAACGCGCGCGCGTTCCACGGGCGGCGGTTGCGCGCGATCAGGTTCGCTTCGCGGTATGCGGCGAACGCGTCCGCGAAGCGGCCGCGATCCTCGCGCGCCTTGCCAAGCGCGAAGCTCGCATACATGCGGTCGTCCTCGGCGAGATCGGTATGGCGCAGTACCTTTTCGAGCTGGCGGAGCTCGTCGTCGTCGAGCATGCGCGTGACGATCCTGGCGAGGCCCCACCAGGCGACGCCCGCCGTCGGCCGTCGCGCGATCATCTTCTTGAACACGGCGACCGCGTCGTCGAAGCGGCCGCGATCCATGAGAACGTCGGCGTAGAGCTCGCAGACCGTCGCGTTGTCCGGCGCGAGCTCGAGCGCGCGTTCCAGCGCCTGCTGCGCTTCTTCGGCGCGGCCCTGAGCCTTGAGATTCCTGCCGAGGTTGAACCAGCCCGCGAGGTAGTCCGGAGCAACGGCACAGGCGCGACGCCACGCCGCGAATGCGGCTTCGAAATCGCCGCGGCCGTACAGCACACCGGCGAGATCGCTCAGCGTCGGCGCATCGTCGGGGCGCGATTCGGCGGCTCGCTGCAGCAGCGGCAGCGCCGCATCGGACTGCCCGGCAAGACTGAGCATGAGGCCTTGCAGCCGGAGGATTTCCGGATGCGCAGGCGCCAGCGCGGCCGCGCCGGTGACGAGCTGGCCGGCTCTGGCGAATTCGTTGCGCTGAAGGCACTCGCCGACCTGGCGCGCCAGCGCGGCGGCCTGCGGGGAAAGGCCGGCGAGGCGGTCGCTCGTCGCAGATATGTCTTTCGTTTGCGGCGCGGTGGCGGAGGTCATGAGCGGCAGTGGAATCGAGCTGGCCCGAGCGCCCGGCGCGATCGGCGGGCTAGCGTAGCAAAAACACGGCGTGCGGCCGCCGCGATCAGACCGAGCCGGCGCTCGCGCCGCTCGCGCCGAATTGCGCGAGCCTGATCCGCAGCGGGTCGAGCAGCGCGCCGTACACCGGCGCGCGCGCGGTTTCGCTGCGGAGCGGCGTGCGCACTTGTGCGGCGCTGGCCGTGCCGACGCGCCGGCGCGTCTCGTGGAAGCGGAGGCAGGCGGATTCGAAAGCGAGTCCGCAGTAGTCGAGCAGGCGACGGATTTCCTCTTCCGGATTTGCCGTCAGCGATTCATAGCGCTGCTCGCGGATGCGTCCCGGATGAAGCGCGTTCCACGTCCGCATCAACCGATCGTAGTCGTGCCAGAACGCGACGATGTCGTCGAGATCGTATGCGAAGAAGGTGCCGCGCCGGAACAGCTGGCGGAAACAGGCGAAGCAGGTCTCGAGCGGATCGCGCCGGCAGTCGATCACGCGCGCGGCCGGAAACATCGAGAAGATCGCTCCGATCAGCATCCAGTTCGAAAGGCCCTTGTCGACGAGCACGCGCCGCGAAGCGCGCCAGCGCGCGGTGCGCTTGAGATATTCATGCGCGAGCCGTTCCCAGTCCGCCGCCGTCGCGTCACACGCCCAGTCCGGCAGCTCACCGCCGCGACGCGCGCCTTCCTCGACGATGACCTCGGAAAGGTGCGGCAGCTCGCCGCCGCCCTCGACTTCGGAATGGCTCGCGAGAATCTGCTCGGTCAAGGTCGAACCCGAGCGCGGCATGCTCACGATGAAGACGAGACCCGCACCGAGCGACGCGTCCGCGGCGCGCTCGACGCCGCGCGAATACGCCGCGATGCAGGCATCGACTTTCGCGCTGAACGCCGCGCGGTCCCAGTCGACCAGCGCGCGCTGGGCCGCGTTCGCGTCGACGAGCACGTCGTACGCTTCGGCGTAGCGGCGCTCGGCGTCGAGGCCGGCCGCGAGCGCGAAGCCGAATGCGGCATGATCCTCGGCCGGCGCGCCCGTGTCCTGCCACAGCCGCTCGAGCGCGGCGATTTCCGGCGGCGTGAAGCGGATCGTCTTCAGATTCGCGAGCATCTGCCAGGCCTGCGCGCGCCGCGGCTCGAGAACGATCGCGCGGCGCAGCTCAGCTGCGGCTTCGTCGATGCGTCCGGACATGGTCAGCGCGTCGGCGAGCGCGAGGCGCGTGGGCACGTGCTGCGGTGCCAGCTCGCGCGCGCGCTCGAGCGCGGTCGTGGCGCGTTCGGGATAGGCGCCGTCGCGCAGCAGCTCGCCAAGCCGCCACCACGCCTCCGCCGAGTCGGGCGCTCGCTCGCTCGCGTGCCGAAGAATGGCATAGGCGGTCTGCGCATCGCCAGCGCCGCGCAAGGCAACGCCGAGCCGGATCAGCAGACCGGGATCGGAGGGCGGCATCCGGGCAAGATCCGAGAGGATCCGGATCGCCTCGATCGCGCGGCCTTCCGCCGCGAGCAGTTCCGCGCGCGACAGCTCGACGGCGGCGTGCCGCGGCGCCGACTGCTGCGCTTCGTCGAGTGCGCGCCGCGCGGCCGAGAGATCGCCGACTTCAATCCAGCGCTCTACGCGACGCAAGAGGCGCGCGCATCGAGGCGGCAGGCCTGCGGGTGCGGTTTCGATCCCGGCGCTCACGGATGTCCTCGCTCCACGAGTAAGAATTGCCGCAGCGGAGCGCGCGTCATCCGAGTGCGAGGCTGCGATGCAGCGGCGCCAGCAGATCGCCGTAGTGGCGCGCGCGGGCGGTGTCGGCGCGCAGCGGCTCACGCACCTGCGCCGCGCTCGCTGTCGCCACGTTGCGCGCAGCGCGATGGAAACGCAGGCAGGCGGGATCGAAGGCGAGCCCGCAGAAGTCGAGCAGCCGTCGCACTTCGGGCTCGGGCTCGGCGAGCAGGCGCTCATGGATCGCGTCATAGATGCGTTGCGGATAGCGCGCGTACCAGAAGTGCATCAGGCGGTCGTATTCGCGCCAGTAGATGCCGAGATCTTCGAGGTCGTAGCTGAACGCGTGCGGAGTCTGGCCGAACATCTGCTTGAAGCACGACCAGCAGGTTTCCACTGGATCACGGCGTGCGTGCACGAAGCGCGCGCCGGGCAGCATCGCCGCGGCCGCGCCGACGAAGGGCCATGTCGTAAGCGCCTTGTCGGTCATGCGCGGGCGCGCCAGGCGGAGGTGCCGGGTGCGCTCCAGGTAGCGCCGGCCGAGCCGCTGCCAGTCGTCCGGCGTCGCGTCGGCGGCCCAGCGCGCCAGCGGCGCACCGCGCCGCCTGGATTCTTCGCCGATGGTCGCGACGAGATCGCCGAGCTCGCCGCCGCCGGACACGTCCGGGTGAGCGGCGAGAATCTGCTCGATCAGCGTCGAGCCTGCGCGCGGCAGGCTCACGATGAAGATGACTTCGCTGCCGAGCGACGCATCCGGCGCGGCGGTCGGCGGTGTCGCGAACGCGTCCATGTGCGAGGCGATCAGCGCGGTGAACTCCGCGGCATTCCAGCGCACCGTGCGGCGCTTGAGCGCATTCGCGGCGGACAAGACCTTGAACGCCTCCGGATATCGCTGGCGTTCCTCGAGCGCGTTGCCGAGCGCGAAACCGGCAAGGATGCGCTCTCCGTCGGAGAGGCGAGGGTCCGCGTACAGGCGCTCGAGTTCGGCGATTTCCCTGTCGTCCAGCGGAACCGTCTTCAAATCGACGAGGCCGAACCACGCGCGCACCGCGCCGGGATGGATGCGGATCGCGTTGCGGAACTCGGCAGCGGCCTCCGTGGTGCGGCCCACCGCCTTCAGCGAATCGGCGTAACCGACGCGCGCTACGAGATGATCGGGTTGCAAGGCGAGCACGCGACCGAGCGCGCCGAGCGCTTCGTCCCAGCGCGACTCGATCTGCAGCGCGCGCCCGAGATTGAGCCAGGCGGAGGCGAAATCGGGCGCCAGCTCGACCGCGCGGCGCAGCATGTCCAGGCCCGGCGCGACCCGCCCCGATTCGTGGAGCAGGGCGCCGAGATGGGTCAGGATCAGCGGGTCGTCAGGCTGGCTCGAGAGCGCGCGTGCCAGCGTCTGCACGGCTTCCTCGCGCCGGCCGCGGGCGTGATGAATGACGCCCTGCATGCGCAGCGCTTCGGCGTGCGTCGGCGCTTGCGCCAGCACGACGTCGAGGGCCTGCTGCGTCTCGTCGAGGCGTCCCGCGGCGAGGCTGGCCGCCGCGGTTCTGAGCGCGTCCTGACACTCGGGAGTGAGGCCGCGCAGGCGTTCTTCGGCCGTGGCGCCGGGGGCCGGCGGCGTGGGCGGAGCGGGTGCCGTCGGGGAATCGTGCGGAGATGCGGGATTCATCATGCGGCTGCCGGAGGAGGCGCCGGAGGATAGCACACGGGGCGCGGCGATGGCATTTGCGGCGGATGCCGCCCGATCGCGCGAACGCGTCAGCGCGTGCGCGTGCCGATCAGCGCCTCGCGTTCGCGCAGGCGGCGCAGGATCGCGAGGCCCGATGCGCGCACGGTTTCGTCGTCGCGTCCGAGCTCATCGAGCAGCGCATCGAGCACGGCGCGGCCGCTCGCCGAGTCGTTGCCGTCGAGGCGCTCCATCAAGAGCGCGGTCAGCGCATCGATTTCGAGAAAATGCACATCGTCGGCGCGATCTCGAGTCAGCAGCAGCAGTGTCGGCTGCGCCGGCGCGACGTCCGGGCGGTAATCAGCCCGGATGCGGTGCACCGGAAAGCGGAACGCGAGCACGCGTGCGAGCGGCGAGACGACCGGCACGCCGTCGACGACGTCGCCCCCGGGATCGTGCACGATCGAAGCGATGTCGGCTTCGTCGAGCATCAGCGCGAGCTCCGCCCATTCGTAGCGGGCGAGCTCGACGAGGAACGGCGGGTCGCCAGCGGCGCTTGCGCTGCGCGACTCGAGGTAGCGGATGAACTCGCGCGCGATATCGGTGAAGAGCGGCGTGTGGCAGCGGTGCTCGCGGTAGAACGCACGTACCAGCGCACGCCATTCGTCGTCGGCGTACAGCGTGCGGATCACCGGAAAGTTCGCCGACAGCAGGCTGTCGATGTTGTTGAAGAAGAGATCGACGTAGACCGCCATGCGGCGCGGCTCGACGTCGCGCGGAGGCGGCGCGCGATCGGGATCGCGCAGGTGCGCGGCGAACGCGCGCTGGAGCGCGTGCGTCGCGGAGATATCAGGCGCTGCGGACACCGCGCGCCTCGCCTGCGTGCGCGGACTGGAGCACGCGCACGTGGCCGACTTCGCCCAGCAGCTCGGCGAGCGGCGGGAAATTGAAATCGCGCTCGACCAGCGTGGGCCGCAGGCCGAAGCGCGCGTAGACACTCTCGAGCAGGCGCCAGACGGGATCGATCACCGGCGCGCCGTGCGTGTCGATCTTGAGGTCCGGCGCTTCGTCGTAATGGCCGGCGACATGGATGTACGCGATGCGCTCGCCGGGCAGCGCGTCGAGAAACGCGTCGGCGTCGTAACGATGATTGATGCTGTTGACGTAGATGTTGTTGACGTCGAGCAGCAGGTCGCAGTCGGCCTCGTCGAGCACGGCTCTGATGAAGTCGATTTCGCGCATCTCGGCGCCGGGCGCCGCGTAGTACGAGACGTTCTCGACGGCGATGCGCTGACCCAGGATGTCCTGCGCCTGCCGGATACGCGCGGCGACGTGCCGCACGGCTTCGCCGGTGAACGGCATCGGCATCAGGTCGTAGAGGTGGCCGCCGTCGGCGCAGTAGGAGAGATGCTCGGAGTAGATCGAGATGCCGTGCGCGTCGAGCAGCCGGCGGATCTTAGCGAGCAGCGTGTGGTCCAGCGGATCGCGTCCGCCTAGCGAAAGCGACAGGCCGTGGCAGGCGAACGGCGTCCGTTCGGTGAAGGAGCGCAGCGTGCGGCCGAGTCGGCCGCCGACGCCGATCCAGTTCTCCGGCGCGATCTCGAAAAAATCGACCGGTGCTTCCTGCGACGCGTGTTCGCGACGGCGGCTTTCTCCGGCCGTCGCGGCGAAGCATTCCTGGAGCGGGCCCAGAAGGGCCCGCCTCAGGCCGAGTCCGGCACCGGCGATTCGATGCGGGCTCACGTCGTTTCCGTCAGACCGAGCCGCCGCAGGAGCCTTCCGCGCCCTTCTTGTCGCCGCCGCAGGAGCCCTCGGCGCCCTTCTTGTGATCGCCGCCGTCCATGATCGCGTGCATGGCCTTGAGCTCGTTGTCGTCGAGCGAACCGTCGCTGTTCTTGTCCCAGGTCTTGACCTGGCTTTCGCTGAAGCCGCCGGCCATGGCTTCGCTCATATCCACTTTTCCATCCTTGTTCGAGTCCATCTTGGCGACGCCGCACTTGCCTTCGCCGCACTTGCCTTCGTGGCCGCCCGCGAGCATGTAGCCCGCCGCGAGATCGCTGGCCTGGAACACCGGGCTCGCGGCGGCGAGCTGGGTCAGGGACAGCGAGCCGATGACCGCGGCGCCGATGGCGACGCTGAGGGTATTGCCGATCTTGCTGGACATGCGAGTGATCTCCGTGGTTGTCGCGAGCGAAACGCTCGTTGTTCGGCCGGTGGTCCGGCGCGGGTTTTCTGCGACGCGCGTACCTTAAGCGCGCGCGACTTAAGCCGGTGTTACGGACCGGTCCTGGAGCAACCGGTTCGCTCGTTCTGGCGCCCCGTGCTGTCGACACGGCGGTTGCTGCACCGCAGCGCGCCGGAACGGAGTTCAGGACCGAGAGGCCGGGAGGTTCCTTTCAGCAAGTGGCCCGGGTCTGGAAAAAATGAAGGCGCGTGGCGCGCCCTGCGGAGAGTGTACGGAAAGATCCTGGGCGCGTCAGAACTGGACCTGTGCCCGCAACTCGAAAATACGCGGATCGACGTCGGCTTCCGCGCCGAGCGCACCGCCGTAGAACTTCGTCGAATTCGCCCGGACGTAGTTGGCCTGGAACTTGAGGTGCTGGCCGAGATACCAGTTGACGCCCAGCGTCCAGTCCTTCTCCCTGCCGCCGCGGACCGGCCCGTCGTCGAGATCGAGCTCGCTGTAGCGCAGCGCGATTTCGAACGCGCCCCAGTCGCGGAACGGACGCGTGTTGCCGACGTAGCCTTTGCCGTAGGCGCGCGATTCGCCGGTGATCATCCATGCGCCGAAGACGTAGTAGCCGCTGCCGGTGAAGTCCGCTTGGCCCGCGGGCGAGGCGCTGAAGCCGAGGTATTCGCCCTGCAGCAGGAAAGGCCCGTGTATCCACGCGCCTTCGAGCCCCCAGCGCCGGATGTCGCCCGGGTTCACAAGGTGGCCGGTGTCGACGAGGCGGGTATCGGTGCGGCCCGCTTCCGGCCGCGCGCGAAAGCGCGCCTGCGCCGGCGTCTCGATGCCGCGGCCGTCGGTGACCGGATCGCGGTCCTCGCTGGACCAGGCGAGGCCGAGGTGGACGACGTCGGCTTGCGCGCGTGATCCTGCGCCCGGCTGATGGTTGACCGGATTCCACACGACGCGCGCGGCGGGGCCGCTGCCGTCGTTGTCGCCGTTGAGGTCGCCGCCGCTGAAATAGGCGAGGTTGAAAAGCCAGCCCGGCACGCCGGCGTACGTCCAGTCCGCGCCGATGCGGCGGCCCATGCTGGCGGCCTGCACGGGCAGCGCACGCTCGAGGAACGTCGTGGCCGACGAGCTCGACGCTTCTTCCCAGCCGACCGGTGTCTTGAACTGGCCGAGCCGGAATTCGCCGGCCGCGGGATTCGAATAGCGCAAGAAATTGTCGAGCCAGCCCGCCCTGGTGCCGTGGAACGTCGCGTAGTCGTAGCTGATGTTGAAATCGAGGCCCCACGGTGTCTTGCCGTAGACGCCCATTTCCTTGCGTCGCCAGACTTCGACGTCATCGAAGAGGGGCGCGCCGGTCGCGGGATTCTTCGCATCGCCGGAGAAGTCGTTGCTGTCGAACTGCCAGAGTCCTTTGAAGCCGTAGTCGTAGCCGCCTTCGGTCTTGTACTTCGTCGGCCAGTCGTTCAGAAGATCGTAGGCCAGGGCATGGCTTGCCGGTGCGCAGGCGAGCGCGACGGCGATGGCGTGACGCAGCGTCATGATGAATCCTCGAAGTCGGGTGCAGGTACCGGATGCCAAAGTCTGGTCGGCACCGGTTACGCTCCGATGACAGGTAACGACGAAAAGGACTATCTCACGTGCCGGGATGCGGCCGGCTCGCGGGACGTCGCTAGTGCGTGTCGGCGTCGTGACCGCGACGCGCTGTCAGATCGCTACGGTCTTGTAACGATAAGCGCACAGGTCGTTGATCGCGCACGCGGGGCAGAGCGGCTTGCGCGCCTTGCAGACGTAGCGGCCGTGCAGGATCAGCCAGTGGTGCGCGTTCTTGCGGAACTCCGGCGGGACGACTTCCATCAACTTGTCTTCGACTTCGCGCACGGTGCTGCCCGGCGCGAGGCCGGTGCGATTGGCGACGCGAAAGATGTGCGTGTCCACCGCGATTGTCTCCGCTCCGAACGCGGTGTTCAGCACGACATTGGCCGTCTTGCGGCCGACGCCGGGCAGCGCTTCCAGCACCTCGCGGGAATCAGGCACCTTGCCACCGTGACGCTCGATCAGCGCGTGGCATGTGGCGAGAATGTTCTTGGCCTTCGCGTTGTACAGGCCGATCGTCGCAATGTGCTTCTTCAGGCCTTCCTCGCCGAGATCGAGCATCTTTCGTGGCGTGTCGACGACCTTGAAAAGCGTGCGCGTCGCCTTGTTGACGCCAACATCGGTGGCTTGCGCGGAAAGGATCACTGCGATCAGTAACTCGAACGGAGTTCTGTACTCGAGCTCCGTGGTCGGATTCGGGTCGAGCTCGCGCAGGCGCCGGAACAGCTCGGCCACTTTCTCGCGCCTCATCGATGCGACCCGCGCCGGAGCGCCTCGCGTCGCGCCTTGCCGCGTGCGACGGCCTCGAGGACCGCGCTGCGCGTGATCGACATGGAGGCCCCTCGATTCGACTCGGCTGTGGTGGCGCGCCTCGCATCGCGTTCGGCGCGAGCGCGCGCGAGGCGAGTGGTGCGCGCGTCGAATCGCTTGCGCGCGTGAGCGGCACGGCGCATCACGTCTTCGCGTGCGAGCGGCTCGTCGGCGATCGGCCGCATCGTGATGCAATCGACGGGGCAGGGCGGCAGGCAGAGCTCGCAGCCGGTGCACTCCGCCGCGAGCACCGTGTGCATGCGCTTCGCCGCGCCGACGATCGCATCGACGGGGCACGCCTGTACGCATTTCGTGCAGCCGATGCAGGCGGCTTCGTCGATGACCGCGAGCAGCGGCGGCCCCTCGCTGCCGTACGAGGAGTCCAGCGGTTTCGTCGCGCGGCCGAGCAAGGCGGCGAGTGCGGCCACGCCGTCAGCGCCTCCGGGGGGGCAGTGGTCGATGTCCGCGTCGCCGCGCGCGATCGCCTCGGCGTAGTCGCGGCAGCTCGGAAATCCGCAGCGCGTGCACTGCGTCTGCGGAAGAAGCATGTCGATACGGGCGGCGAGATCGAAGCTCATGCGCGACAGTCTATCGGGCCGCTGCATTCGTGGCGAAATTTGCGTTGGACCTGTGCACGAATTTAGGCGTCGTATAGCTCGATTTGCGAAAAAAGGGGCGGCGTCTCTGTTGTCGTTCCACTGCGTAACGTGTCGAGCCAGCCGGCAGGTGCGGCGAGCTTCCAATTGAGAGGCAATTTTTTTTCGGGCGAGACCATCAACGATTCCATATATATGGGGCGCTGAACTTCCGGCGAAAGCCGTCACGGATTTGATCATTGCTTTCGCAGCGTTGCGCACAGGACTCTTCGACATTGCGAAGGAGGGTCCTATCATGCACATCACCAAGAGCTCGCTCGCGTTGGGCGTGACCACCGCACTTTCGTTGCCCGTGCTCGCCGGCTCGCCCGGTCGTGCCGGCGACGGCGTGAAGCTGCGCATCGCGGCAGGTTCGATTCATGCGCAGCCACATTTCAAGTTTCCGTATCACTCCGGTGCCAGTGGTGGAACGATCCTCTACGATCAGTCGGGGACGGCCGAGGACGGCGCGCCCGTGCAGGATTTTCAGGCAGCCTACGACGCATACGATGCGCAGGGCGCTGATGATTTCGTCGTCACGGATGCCGAGGGCTGGGCGGTCGGCGCCTTCAATTTTCAGGTGGCCTTTCTGGACGACCCTAATTTCGTGGCGCCGCCTCCTGGCGCCGGCTACGACATCGATGTCTACTGGGACGCCAGCGGCTCGCCTGGGCCCCTCGCCTGCTCGTATGACAGCCTTCCCGGGATCGTGGACAGCACGAATACCAGCCTTTCGGTGTCCCTGCCGTCTCCGTGCGTGCTCACCCAGGGTACGTACTGGGTATCGATGACGCCCGTCTTCGATTTCCCGCCGCAGTCGTTCTGGTCGAACGCAGCCGGCACCGCGATCGGTAACAGCGGCGTCTGGCAGAACCCGGGCGGCGGATTCGGCACGACCTGCTCGAGCTGGTCGCCGATCTCGACGTGCGTCGGATCCGGCACGATCGGCGGCGGCAACCCGAATTACCTGTTCCAGGTCGTCGGCGCGATTGGCGGTGGCGGCGCGTGCGGTGCCGGCGATCTCTGCCTCGAGGCCACGGTTGATACCGATCTATCGCCCGGGGCTTGCGGCACAGCCGACACGATCGACGCTACGGTCGGCGATCAGCTCAACTTCTGCTACACGATCACCAACAACACCGGCGTCGAGCTCGACTACCACACGCTGCAAAACAACGTCGACGGCACGCTGTTCTCGCTGTTGAACCAGCCCGTGCCCGCCGGCGGCACGTTCCAGTTCAACCACATCGAAACCGTCAGCGCCACGAACACATACAACTCGACCTGGGCGGGACGCGACATTCCGCCGGGCTATACCGCAGAAGTCGAGAGCGGCGGCGGCGACTGCAGCGACCGCATCTTCGCCGACGGCTTCGATGGCGAAGCAGTGTCCTGCCCGGGCGGCGGCTTCATCGACATCAGTGGCACCGGCACAGCACTCGGCCTCGACGACGACGGCGTGGCAGAAATCATGATGCCGTTCTCGTTCAACTTTTACGGCACCACGTCGAACCTGGTGACGATCAGCAACAACGGCGGCCTCCAGTTCGGTTCGAGCTTCGGCCTTCCATATACGAACGTGTCGCTCCCGGCGGCGAGTCTCAGCGCGCCTGCGGTCCTCCCGCTGTGGGACGACTTCGACAGCGAATCGGGTGATGTCTACTACGAGA
>CBINBI010000054.1:0-23882 GCA_966248875.1 uncultured Rhodanobacteraceae bacterium | reverse complement strand
GATGCTGTTCGCGAACAACACGCTGAACGCGAACACCGATCCGAGCGACTTCGACCTGCTCGGCCGCTACTACTGGGGCCGCATCACGGTCAAGTTCTAAGACCGGGTTTTTTCTGTACTCTTAAGGGGCCGCACTTCGAGTGTGGCCCTTTTTTTTGTGGAACGATGACAGCCAATCCTCTAGAAGCCATCTCCGCCGCAGCCCGCGTCGGCGACTTCCCTCTGGTCGAGCGCCTCAGCCGCGCGGCCCTCGAAGGGCAGCCTCCGAGGGGCGACCTCCTGTTCTTTCTTGCCGTCAGCCTGCAATACCAGAACAAGAAGCACGAGGCGATAGAGACCTATGCGCGCCTCACGGAGATGTATCCGCACGGCGCGGTGCACTGGGGCAATTACGGCACGGCGCTGCGCGAGGCGGGCCGGCTCGACGAAGCCGAGAAGGCCTATGCCGAAGCGATCCGGCTCGATCCGAAAAGCGCGGCGCCGCACGTCAACATGGGCCTGCTGGAGATCCAGCGCGGCAACTACCTCGCTGCGCGCGAGCGCATGCTGGACGCCATCGAAGTCGAGCCCGACCAGCCGCGTGCCCGCATCCACGCCGCGATCGCCTGTTCGTACTGCCAGGACTTCGATCGCTGCGACAAGCTCCTGAAGCCGTGGCGGCAGTGGCTGCCGCTGGAGGACCCTGCGCTGCAGATCGAGCTTGCGACCCACCTGCTGCTGCTCGGCCACGGGCCGGCTGCCCAGACGGTGCTGGAAGAGCTCGTCCGGCGCCAGCCGGCGAACGCCGATGCGCGCCTGCGCCTCGCCACGGTCTACGAACGCTCCAACCGGATCGAGGACGCCGAAGCGCTGATCCACGCCGTCGCGGCCGAAACGCCGCTCACGGACGTACCGATGCGCCGCGCCATCGATCACGCTTTCGCCGCCCTCGCGGTGCGCAAGCGCGACCTCGCGACCGCGCGAACGCTGCTCGAAAACGCGGGCCCGCGCAGCGAGGAGGACTCCGTCTACTACTTCAACCTCGCCGAGATCTACGACAAGCTCGGCGAATACGATCTCGCGATGCAGACGCTCGCGAGGGCACATGCGCTGAAGGTTGCGGACATGAAGCGCATCGCGCCCGAGCAGTTCGAACCCGGCGCGCCCCCGCTGCCCACGGCCGTGCCGGACGTCAGCGCCGAGGATTACGCCAGGTGGCCGGCGTTCAAGGCGCCTGACGCGCACAACTCCCCGATCTTCATCGTGGGCTTCCCGCGCTCGGGCACGACGATGCTGGAGCAGATGCTGGACGCGCATCCCGGCCTCCAGTCGATGGACGAGAACCCGTATTTCAATCGCCTCGCCGACACGCTGCGCCGGCACGATTCGCGCATCCTCGCCAACCTCGAGGTGCTGCGGCAGTACGACGTCGACGAGCTGCGCAAGCAGTACCTCCTGATGGTCGCCGAGCGCATCCCGCGTCGCTGGGACGCGCAGCTCGTCGACAAGAATCCGCTCAACATGCTGTGGCTGCCGTTCATCCACCGGCTGTTTCCGAACGCGCGCTACATCCTCGCGCTGCGCCATCCCTGCGACGTGGTCCTGAGCTGCTACATGCAGAATTTCCGCTCCGCGATCCTGGTGACCGCCGGCGCGAGCCTCGAGCGCCTCGCCAGCGCCTACGTCGCCGCGATGGACGTCTGGCTCAAGCACGTGGAAGTGCTGAAGCCGAACGTGCTGATCTCGCGCTACGAGGATGTCGTCGCCGATCTGCCGGGCCAGGCGGAGCGCCTCGCGCGCTTCCTCGATCTCGAGGACGCGTCGCCGATGCTGCGCTTCGACCAGCATGCCCGCGAAAAGGGCTACATCGGCACGCCGAG
The DNA here is from genome assembly GCA_966248875.1 of uncultured Rhodanobacteraceae bacterium. GTDB lineage: Bacteria > Pseudomonadota > Gammaproteobacteria > Xanthomonadales > Rhodanobacteraceae > Dokdonella_A. The sequence continues at coordinate 22,023 of CBINBI010000054.1, read as the reverse complement.
CTACAGCCAGGTCATCGAGCCGGTCAACCGCAAGGCCGTCGATCGCTGGATGCGCTACCGGACGTATTTCGAGCCGATACTGCCGATCCTCGAACCGATGATCCGTAAGTGGGGATATACCGTTTCGTAGCGCGCTGCGCGGAACGAACCCCTTGTCACACCCTGCGGATTCTCAAGTCGCGAGCGCTTTCCGCAACGGCTCGAGCTGCTTCTCGTAGCGCCGCCACTCCTGGATCGCGCGCGTGTGGATCGGCTCGCGCACCTGCGCGGTCGAAAGCGTCGCGACGGCGGCTTCGTTGCGCGTGAGATCGGTGCAGGCCGGATCCCAGGCCAGCCCGCAGAAATCGAGCACGCGGCGCATCGTCGCCTCGGGATCGCGCACGAGGTCGGCGTAGACGACGTCCAGGATCCGGCCCGGCATTGCCTGGTGCCAGTGGTCCATGACGCGGCGATAGTCGCGGTAGTGCGAGGCGAGGGCGTCGAGATCGTAGATGTGCGCGAACGCGTCGGCGAACATGACGCGGAAGTTCGAGAAGCACACGTCCATCGGATCGCGCACGAGGTGCAGGATCTTCGCCTGCGGCAGCGACTTCGCGATGATGCCGGCGAGCATCCAGTTGCGCGGCAGCTTGTCGGTGAAGAACCGCTTGCCGTGCGCGCGCCATTGCGTCTGGTCGAGATAGCGCCGGCCGAGCAGAGCACAGTCGATGCGCGGCAGCCGATCGAGGATCACGTCGTCGAGCGTCGCGCGGTGATCGGCGACCCAGCGCACCTGCAGCGCGAAGTCGTCGAGCTCGCCGGCCAGCGAGACTTCGGGATGATTGCCGATCAGGCGGTCGACGACCGTCGTGCCCGAGCGCGGCATGCCGATGATGAAGATCGGCTGCGGGCCTTCGTGGACGACGTCCACCGGCGCGAGAAATTCCGGCGTGCAGATCTCGGTGAGCCGTTCGAACAGCCGGTGCTGCGCGCCCGCGTCGTGCGAATGGCGCGCGTACATCATCGCGTTGGCGCGCGCGAGCGCATCCCATGCCTCGTCGTAGCGACCGAGGTCCTCGAGCTCCTTGTAGCGTGCGAATTCGATGGCGGCGTTTTCCTCGCTGCCGGGCGCCACGGCCTTCAGGCGCCGTGCGAGGTCGTCGAGATGATTGCGTTCGGGCGTCTGCCGGCGCAGGCGCGCCCGTTCCAGCGTCGCACGGGCGGGTGCGTTCGGCATGCGCAGGCACGCGTCGAGCTCGGCTTCCGCTTCCTGCAGGCGGCCGTTGAAGACGAGCTGCATGCCGCGCGAGAAGCGGAAATCGGCGCCATCAGCGCCGAGCGCGCGGGCGCGATCGAGCAGGGTCAGCGCTTCGGCGTGCTCGGCGAGCTTGTAGCGGAAGCCGGCCGCGCGCGCGAGCGTCGGCACGTCGCGCGTGCGCGCCAGAGCCGGATGCGCGAGCGCGGCGCGCGCTGCCACGGTCTCGCCGCTCTGAAGCAGTGCGGAGACGACATCGGCGATCAGGCGCTCGTCGTCCGGCAGCATCTTCGCCGCGTCGAGCGCGTGCCGGGTCGCGTCGCGGACACGGTCCTCGTCCCAGGCGATGCCGGCGAGGATCAGGTGCACATCGATGTTCTGCGGTGCTTCCTGCGCCAGCGATTCCAGCGTGACGCGCGCGGCGGCGACCTGGTTCTCGTTGAGGTAACGCTCGGCTCTCTTCCAGAGCCGCTCTGCACGTTCGGTCATGCGCTTGGGACACTGTTCGGCGGGGCGGAATTGTACCGTGCCAGGGCCGCGCGCAGCGGATCGAGCAGGGCGCCGTAGCGCGGCGCGCGCGCGGTGTCCCGGCGCAGCGGCTCGCGCACCTGCATCGCGCTGGGCGAGCGCACGTCGCGCACGGTGCGATGGAACTCGAGGCAGGCCGGCTCGAACGCGAGCCCGCAGAAATCCAGCAGGCCACGGATGTGCCGCTCGGGATCGGCGACGAGCTCCTCGTAGACGCTTTCGAAAACGTGCGCCGGATGCTGCGCGAGCGCGAGCCTGAGGCTCCGGTCGAATTCGGCCCAGAAAGCGGCGAGGTCCTCGAACGTGCGCTGATATTCGTTGTTGTAGAGGTACTGCCGGTAACACGAGAAGCAGGTTTCGAGCGGATCGCGCCGCACGCCGATGATGCGCGCGCCGGGCAGCATCGCGCGGATCGCGCCGAAGTAGTACCAGTTGTTGGGCAACTTGTCGGTGAACACCGGCCTTCGCCGCGACCAGTGCGCGGTGCGTTCGAGATAACGGGCGCCGAGGCGCTGCCAGTCGTGCGGGGTCATGGCCGCGACCCAGCGCGGGAACGGCTGTCCGCGGCGCCGCGATTCTTCGGCGAGCGTCAGCGGCAGGTCCGGCAATTCGCCTGCACCTTCCACGGATGAGTGCGAGGCGAGGATCTGCTCGATCAGCGTCGATCCCGAGCGCGGCAGGCTGACGATGAAGATGACGCCCGCACCCTGGCGCACATCGGTCGCGCCGCGCGGCGGCGGCGTGAACGCGGCGTGGATCTCGGTCATGCCGGCGGAGAACGCGCCCGCGTTCCACTGCCTGCGCCGGCGAGCGATCGCGTTGGCGCGTTCGAGCGCGGCGAGCGATTCGGCGTAGCGGCCGTGATCGTCGAGTGCCTTGGCGAGCGCGAAACCGATCGCGATCCGGTCGTCGTCGCTCGCGCGTGCATCGGCCAGCGCGGCTTCCATGCGATCGATGTCCGCCGCGTCGAAGCGGGTCGTCTTGAGATCGGCCAGCCCCCACCAGGCCATGCCCGCGTGCGGCTGCCCGGCGATGACGCGGCGGTACTCGGCGGCCGCTTCCTCGGCGCGGTTGCTGACGCGCAGCATGTCGGCGAGGAGCGCACGCGCCGCGGCGTGATCGGGTGCGAGCCTGACCGCCTCGCGCAGCGCATCGACCGCCTCCTCGGGCCTCACGCTGCGCGTCAGCATCACGCCGAGGTTGTACCAGCCGACGGCGGATTTCGGATCCATCTCGCACGATCGGCGCAGCGCCGCGATGGCGCCGTCGTAGTCTCCCGATTCGGCGAGGATCGTGCCGAGCGTCGTCCGGTAGAGCGCGTCGTGCGGGCGTTGCTCGATCGCGCGCCGGATCGCGTCCAGCGCTTCGGCGTGGCGGCCACGCAGGCTGTCGAGGCCGGCCGCGAGGCGCAGCACTTCGGGATGCCGCGGATGGCGCGCGACGAGCGGCGCGATGCGGCGGGCCGCCTCCTCGGCACGGCCGGCGCCGAGCGCCTCAGCGGTCGCGAGGACGTGCGGGATGGAGGCCGGGTCGAGGCCGTGCAGGCGCGAGCCGGGAGGGACGGCGACGTTCATTCGGGCGGCGCAAAAACTCCGAGTCTAACCGCTTCGCCGCCGCCGATCCCGGCGATCGTCCTGCGCGCTGCGGAAGAGCCCGCAGCCGAGCCGTCGCTAGTAGTTGTTGACGTCGAACGCCTCGGGCATCGGCGAATCGCCGCCTTCGGCCAGGCGGATCTTGAGCGCGAGGCCGTCGCGCGAATCGGCGTGGTTCAGCGCTTCTTCGAGCTCGATCTTGCCTTCCTTGTACAAGGTGTACAGGGACTGATCGAACGTCTGCATGCCTTCCTGCAGGCTGCGGTCCATCGCTTCCTTGACTTCGTGGATCTGGCCGCGGCGCAGGAGGTCGCGGATGTGCGGCGTGTTGAGCAGCACCTCGACCGCCGGCAGGCGGTGACCGTCCTTGCCCATGACCAGGCGCTGGCTGATGACCGCCTTCAGGTTCAGCGCGACGTTCATCAGGATGTTCTTGTGCGCCGACTCCGGGAAGAAGTTGAGGATGCGCTCGATGGTCTGGTCGGCGTTGTTCGAGTGCAGCGTCGCAAGGCAGAGGTGGCCGGTCTCGGAGAACGAGATCGCCGCTTCCATCGTCTCAGAATCGCGGATCTCGCCGATCAGGATCACGTCGGGCGCTTCGCGCATCGCGTTCTTGAGCGCTTCGTGATAGCTGTGCGTGTCGAGGCCGACCTCGCGCTGGTTCACCACGGATTTCTTGTGGCGATAGAGATACTCGATCGGATCCTCGATGGTGAGGATGTGGCCGGACGTGTTCGCGTTGCGGTAGTCGATCATCGAAGCCAGCGTCGTCGACTTGCCCGAGCCGGTCGCGCCGACGAGCAGGATCAGCCCGCGCTTTTCCATGATGATCTGCTTGAACAGGACCGGCAGCTTGAGCTGCTCGATGGTCGGGATCTCGCTCTTGATCGCGCGGATCACCATGCCGACTTCGCCGCGCTGCTTGAACACGTTGATGCGGAAACGGCCGGCGTCCTTGACCGCGATCGCCATGTTGAGCTCGAGATTCTTCTCGAACAGCGGCACCTGGCCCTCGTCCATCAGCGAGTACGCGATCTTCTTGACCATGCCGCTGGGCAGGCCCGTGTTGCCGAGCGGATAGAGCTTGCCTTCCACCTTGATGTTCACCGGCGCGCCCGTCGTCAGGAACATGTCCGACGCGCCTTTCTCGGTCATCAGCTTCAGGAAATAGCCGATATCCATCGGAGTCCTCGTTCGTCGCCTTCTGTTCCGGTCAGCCGGCCGCAGCCGGCGCCCGGAACTTGCCGGCCGGTGGCTGCCGCTTCCGTGAAATCCATACAAAGCTCGTGCCGCCGTTGCCAAAGCGGTACGCGCCTTCCCACAATACCCCCAATCCCCTGATAGGCCGGGCCGCCGCTTTATGACACCAAGCGCCCCAAAAATCCATGCAGCGATCGCGATTATGGCGACATTCGTCGCGGCCTGCGCTCCCACCAGGCCGACGGGCGACGACCTCGGCATCGCCGCGCGCAACCTTGCCGCGGCGCGCGCCGCCGGCGCGGAGACCTACGCGCCGCTGGAACTGCGCGCCGCCGAGGATCATCTGGCGCAGGCCAACGCCGCGTCGGCGCAGCAGGACTACGACCGGATGACCATGCTGGCCGCCGAGTCGGCCGTCGACAGCGAGCTTGCCGCGGCCAAGTCGCGGCTCGGCAAGGCGCGCGAGGCGGTCGAAAGCCTGAAGCAGCAGAACGCGGACCTCTCGCGCGATGCCGCGCGCCACGCGGAAGGAGCAAGCCTCGAATGACGGCGCGCTCGATCGTTCTGGCGGTTCTCGCGCTGATGTCCCTGGCCGCACCTGCCGCAGCGCGCGACCTCGACTACGAACGTCTGTCCGACAGCCTCGAGCGGCTCGCCGTCGATCCAAGGCTCGGCACGCTGGCGCCGATGCAGATGGATCGCGCGCGCGCCGCGCTGCAGGCGCTCAAGGACGCGCGTCGCAGCGATCGCCCGTATCTCCTTTACATCGCCGAGCGCCGCGTCGACATCGCGCGCGTCAGCGCGGAGGCCGAGCTTGCCGAGAGCGAGCGCATGGCGCTCCAGCGCGAGAACGATCGCCTGCAGCTCGAAGCCGCGCGCCGAGACGCCGAGCAGGCACGGCGCGAGCTGGAGCGGCAGCGCCTCCTGGCCCAGATCCGGGCCGAGGAAGCCGAGCGCCTCGCGCGCGAGGCCGAAGCGGCCCGCGCCCAGGGCGAGCAGGCGTCGCAGGCGGCCGAGGCCGCGCGCGCCGAGGCGGCGCAGGCCAAGCGCCTTGCCGAGGCGCAGGCCCGGGCGGCCGCGCTCGCCAAGAAGGAAGCCGAGCTCGCGGGCAGCATCGCGGCCGGGGAGCAGGCCAAGGCACCGGCCGCCAAGCGCAGCATGACGCTGGGCGAAAGTGCCTTCGCGCGCGGCAAGTCCGCGCTGACCGCCGCCGGCAAGGCGCGCATCGCCGGCATCGTCGATTTCGTCAACGCGGCCCCCGGCGCCCGCGTCCGCATCGAGGCCAGCGCCGGGGGCGACAGTCAGCTCGCGACGGCTCGCGCCGAGGCGGTGCGGGACGCCCTGGTCGCGGCCGGCGTCGCGGCGGACCGGATCGCGGCCGCCACCGCGCGCAAGGGCAAGGGCAGCCAGGTCGAGATACGGCTGGAAGGCGCGAATTAGCCCGCTTTCCGGGCCGAAAAATGCAGCCGTCTTCGGTGTTCGGCGGCGGTACCGCGTCGCCATTTACGATGTTTTTCGTGGACGAACGTTCGCCGCTTCGCCTCTCGCGGACGCGTCAAATAACTGTTTGATAACAAACACATTTTTGGCAGCGTCGAGCTGCCGTGTGAAATCCGCGAGGCACGCTTCTTGCGCGGTTGCCAACCCTTGCCCGAGGGAGTAGCGTGTACTTCCCAAGTGGTCCGGCATGCCCGCGTTCACTTGGGGCAAGAAGCCCAGCCACGAGTGCAGCGCAAGCGACCGAGGATGCAAACGCCTCAGTTCCTTAAGAGCCCATGCGCACGCGGACGAACCTGGCAGTGGCGTTCCGTGTCAGGCTCCCGGACTTTCCCGTCGCGCTCGCTTCTGGCGGCTCTCTCACGAGCCATCGCGCAATCCCGTCGTAGTCGTAAGCCGCAGCCGGTGGCGCGCATCGCCGCGCCACCGCGCCCGCGGTCCACGCAGAAGGAGGTCAGCTGATGTTCGAACAGAACGAGAAAGAAATCGAAGCGTTGATGCAGAGCAATTCCGAATTCCGCACTCTGTATCAACGCCACAAGGAGCTCGACAGCAAGGTTCGCGATGCGGAGCTCGGTGTCCTCCCGATCGATGACGTCACGCTGCACAACATGAAGAAGGAAAAGCTGCGCGCGAAGGACATGCTTACCTCCATGTGGGAGCACAGCAGAGCCGCCGCGCACTGATCGCGCGGGGTACGATTCCATTTTTCTCCGTGCGCCGGGCCTCGCGGCCGCGGCGCACGCGAGCCGGCCCGCCGGCAGCGGCATTCCGCTGACCAGGCAGAGTCCCGCGGCGCCCGCCGCATTCATCCGCTATTCCGCCCTGCAGCCGGTTTCGCCGCTGCCTCGGCGTGCGTGCAGGCTTTTTTCGGACGCCGCGCGCCTCGGTTATCATTCGCGCAAAATCCATCGCCACGGTCTCCGCCGCGGGACTTGGCTCGCGCGTGCGAGTCCGGCGTAGCCTCGGAGCCTGCATGACGATTTCGAACAGCGTGCTCGACCTGATCGGCCGCACGCCCATGGTGCGGGCCCAGCGGCTCGACACCGGCCATTGCGAGCTCTTCCTCAAGCTCGAAAGCGCGAATCCCGGCGGCTCCATCAAGGATCGCATCGGCCTTTCGATGATCGAAGGCGCCGAGCGCGCCGGAAAGATCAGGCCCGGCTCGACGCTGGTCGAAGGCACCGCGGGCAACACGGGGCTCGGCCTCGCGCTGGTCGCGCAGGCGAAGGGCTACCGGCTCATCCTTGTCGTGCCCGACAAGATGAGCCGCGAGAAGATCTTCAACCTGAAGGCGATGGGCGCCGAGGTCGTCCTGACGCGCTCGGACGTCGCCAAGGGCCATCCCGAGTACTACCAGGATCTCGCCGAGCGCATCGCACGCGAGACACCCGGTGCCTACTTCATCAACCAGTTCGGCAATCCGGACAATCCGCGCGCGCACGAGGAAACGACCGGGCCCGAGATCCTCGAGCAGATGGACGGGCGCGTCGACGCGGTCGTGTTCGGCTGCGGCTCGTCCGGCACGATGACGGGCCTCTCGCGCTACTTCGCGCGCGTCTCGCCCGATACGGAGCTGATCCTCGCCGACCCGGTCGGCTCGATCCTCGCCCAGTACATCAACGAAGGCACGCTCTCGACGAAATCCGCGAGCTGGATGGTCGAAGGCATCGGCGAGGATTTCCTGCCGACCATCAGCGATTTCTCGCGCGTGAAGAAGGCTTACGCGATCACCGACAAGGAGAGCTTCCTCACCGCGCGCGAGCTGCTCGCCAGGGAAGGCGTGCTCGGCGGGTCGTCGACCGGCACGCTCGTCGCCGCCGCGCTCAAGTATTGCGCGGAGCAGACTTCGCCCAAGCGCGTCGTCACGTTCGTCTGCGACACCGGCAACAAGTACCTGTCGAAGATGTACAACGACTACTGGATGCTGGACAACGGCTTCCTGGAACGCGAGCACTACGGCGACCTGCGCGACCTGATCCTGCGCCCGTATGTGCATCGCGACACCGTCGTGGTCGCGCCCGGCGATCTCCTGATCACCGCGTACAACCGCATGAAGCTCTACGACGTCTCGCAGTTGCCGGTCATGGACGGCGACCGCATCGTCGGCATCGTCGACGAGTCGGACGTGCTGCTGCACGTCTACCGCGACGAGACGCGCTTCCGCGACGCCGTGTCGACTGCGATGGTGTCCAAGCTTCAGGTGCTGGACGTGAAATCGCCCATCGAGAGCCTGCTGCCGGTGTTCGAGGTGGGGCACGTAGCGATCGTGATGGAGGGGGAGAAGTTCCTGGGGCTGATCACGCGGATCGATTTGTTGAATTACTTGCGTCGGCGCGCGGGATAGCGCTTCCTCGTTGCGCAGCGGAATTCCGAGATCGCGGGGATACGTGCGTGCAAGGCTCAGGCAAGAGACGATGTAGTAGGGCCGGCAGCAATGGCAGGTGCGCTGGCGCCCTCGAACGGTCGAGCTGGTTGACGATCGTAAACTGTGATTGGGTGGATTACTTTTTTTCGACATGCAAACCAGCACCGCGTCCGAATCCGGCGAGCGTCGACCGTTGAAGTCGTCGGACCAGACGACCGCGACCGACGACGACATCTATTACGCCTATCGCTTGCTGCTTGGGCGCGAGCCTGATGCGCAGGGCTGGGAGGATCTCCGGCGGATCGTCGCGGAGAGACGGCTGACGCCGCATCAGCTGGCTCATGCCTTCATGAGTTCGCCCGAGTTCGCGGCGCGGATTGCCGGCTCGCCCCAGGTCGGGGGGTTGAGCGAACTGGTTCTCGACGGCTTCTCTCTTTTCGTACGCGCCGACGACCGCGACATCGGGGAAGGGGTCAGCTCGACGCGTGTCTACGAGCCGCACGTCACGAGGGTTGTCAGGGAACTTCTGCGGAGCGGAGACACATTCGTCGACGTCGGCGCCAATATCGGCTACTTCACCAATCTCGCAGCCTGTCTGGTGGGTGCAAGCGGGTTCGTCCTCGCGCTGGAACCGATGGACAAGAACGTGCAATTGATCCTGCGCTCACTTGAGCGAAATGCGCTCACGCACGTACGCGTCCTCGCCTGCGCGGCATCGGATCGGGACGGACGTGTCGCAATGCGCACTGATCCCGGCACGTCGAACGGTCAGGCAATGGCGACGGGAATGGCCGATCGGCAGGCTATTTATGCGCAGGCGCTTCGTCTCGATGATGTCACGCGCGATCTTGCGAGGATCGACCTCGTGAAGCTGGACATAGAGGGTTTTGAGCTTCTTGCGTGGCGAGGTTTTCGAGAAGGGCTCGCCCGCCATCGTCCCCGCGTGCTCACCGAATTCCATCCTTACTGCATGACGCAATTTGTCGGGGTCCGGCCCGAGGAATATCTCGTCGAGATTTTCGACTACGGCAGCGCTGTCGATGTCGTGCCCACCGAAGGTCCGCGCGTGCGCTGTGCCGCTCCCGAAGATGTCATGCGCCAGTGGTTCACGCTCAATGAGCGTACCGGTGCTGACGGCAAATATCATCTCGACCTTCTCATCCATCCTCGATCTTGAGCGACCGCATGCGCCAGCATTCCAGCAAATTAGGCCTCGGCACGCGCGCCATCCACGCCGGCCAGCACCCCGATCCGTCCACCGGCGCGATCATGACGCCGATCTATGCGACGTCGACCTACGTGCAGAAGAGCCCCGGCGTGCACAAGGGCTACGAGTACTCGCGCACGCAGAATCCGACGCGCATCGCGTACGAGCGCTGCGTGGCCGAGCTCGAGGGCGGCCGTGCGGGTTTCGCGTTTGCTTCCGGCATGGCGACGACCGCGACGATTCTCGACCTGCTCGACTCGGGCAGTCACGTCATCGCGATGGACGACCTTTACGGCGGCAGCTACCGGCTGTTCGAGCGCGTGCGCCGGCGCAGCGCGGGACTCGACTTCACGTTCGTAGATCTTGCCGACATGGATGCGGTGAAAGCTGCGGTGAAGCCGAACACGCGCATGATCTGGGCCGAAACACCGACGAACCCGATGCTGAAGCTCGTCGACCTGGCGAAGCTCGCCGCCTTCGCGAAGAAGCGCGGCCTGATTCTCGTCGTCGACAACACGTTCTGCTCGCCGATGCTCCAGAGGCCGCTCGACTACGGCGCGCAGATTGTCGTGCACTCGGCGACTAAGTATCTCAACGGCCATTCGGACATGGTCGGCGGCGTCGCCGTCGTCGGCGACGACGCGGAGCTCGCCGAGAAAATGGCCTTTCTCCAGAATTCAGTCGGCGCGGTCGCGGGCCCGTTCGACGCGTTTCTCGCGATGCGCGGCCTCAAGACGCTGCACCTGCGCATGCGTGCACACTGCGAGAACGCACTCGTGCTCGCGCGATGGCTGGAAAAGCACCCGGCGGTCGAGCGCGTCATCTATCCTGGGCTGAAGTCGCACCCGCAGCACGCGCTGGCGAAACGGCAGATGGACGGATTCGGCGGCATCATCTCGATCGTGGTCAAGGGCGGCTTGCGCAAGGCGCGTCGCGTGCTCGAACGGTGCGAGCTGTTCGCGCTGGCCGAATCGCTCGGCGGCGTCGAGAGCCTGATCGAGCACCCTGCGATCATGACGCACGCGTCGGTGCCGCCGGCGAATCGCAGACGGCTCGGGATCAGTGACGGGCTGATACGCCTGTCGGTCGGCGTCGAGGACGTGGACGACTTGCGCGACGAGCTGGCGACCGCGCTTGCCTGAATTTCGTCGTTAGCCGGCAGCCGGCGGCGTGGCCGATCCCAGCAACGCGTTGACGTGGATCGTCGATTCGGATCGCTCGAACACCATCCGCTCCGTGCGCCAGACGTGCTGCACGGGCAGATTCTGCGTCTGTGTGGCAATGACGAAGCGCGGTATGCCTTCGGCAGCCAGCGCGTCCAGCGTTGCCCGCAGCATGGCGCGGTAGATTCCGCGGCCGCGCCATGCCGGGAGGATGCCATTGAGAACACCGCGCGCCTCGCTTCGGTCGGCTGCCGTCTCCAGGCAGGAAAATCCGGCAGCCTGTCCTTCGTACTCGATGATCCATGCACTGCGGCATGGGTCGTTTGGATCGGCGTAACGCGTTGCCCATTCCGCGTAGCCTTCGAGTATGCGTGAGGGCGTAAACAGCGGATTCGCGTGATAGTGCGTCGTATAGCCGGCGAAGACCTGCCGTGCCATCGTGTCGAGGCGACCTGTGCCATCGGCAGTCGCACGCCGAAAACCGAGCCGTGGGTCAGGCGACGTCCGGACCCGCGAGCGAAGGTCGGCCGCGTAGCGGACGATCGTTCCGGCATCGATGACGCGCAAGCCGCGTTCCGACAAACCGGCGCGAAGCGCTTCGGCGGCCGCGCCACGGAGGATCGCGACATCGACGCGCTCGCGCTCGAGCTCGCGAATCAGCGAATCCGCGTCCGCGCCTTGCGTCGTGCCACGAAAGATCCTGAGGCCGAAACGTTTCGATTCGAAAAAAGAAAAAACGAGTCGGTCGTGTGCGCCTTCCGTCGCGCTCACAGGTTCAGCCGCTCGCGCACGATGAACGTCGGCCTCGCCTTCACGCTCTCGAACACGCGACCGACGTAGAGCCCGATGATGCCCATGCAGAACAGGATCACGCCGGCGAGCAGCCACATCGAAGCGATCAGGCTCGTGTAGCCCGCGACGGTGATGTCGCCGTGCAGATATCGGAACAGGCTGAATCCCGTCATGCCGAGCGCGATCATGGAGACGATGATGCCGAGCGCGGCAACGACACGCAGCGGCTTGTCCGAAGACGACAGGATGATGTCCAGCGCCAGCCGCAGCAGCTTGCGCGACGAATACGAGCTGCCGCCCTCGGCACGCGCATCGTGTCGGACAGGCAAGGACGTCGCGCGGAACCCGGTCCAGCGCACCATGACCGGGAAGAAGCGCGACCGGTCGCCCATGCTGCGCACCGCGTCGATCACGGCGCGGCTGTAGATGCCGAAGTTCGACGTGCGGTAGTCGTAGCGCGCGCCCGTCAGATAGTTGAGCAACGCAATGAACGCCCGCGACGCGTTGCGCTTGAACCAGCCGTCCTGCCGCGCCTCGCGCTCGGCGAAGACGATGTCATGTCCCTCTTGCGCTTTCGCGTAGAGCCTGGCGATTTCTTCCGGCCGATCCTGCAGATCGCAATCCATGACGACGATCCACTCGCCGCGTGCGTGCTCGAGCCCGGCGGCGATCGCATAGTGCTGGCCGAAGTTTCGCGACAGAGCAACCGCTTTCACGCGCGTGTCCGCCGAGCAGAGCTTGCGCATTGTGGCCCACGCCTCGTCGGGGCTGGCATCGTCGACGAGGATGATCTCCCAGCTCTCGCCGAGCGGCGTCAGCTCCGCGGCGAGCCGCGTGCAAAGATCGCGCAGGCAGCCCGCGCAGCAGTAAACCGGGCTAACGACCGAAATTTTGGGCGCATCCGTCATCGGAAGAAGGCCTCTACGGCGTCGATCACGCGTTGCTGATCCATGTCGGGAAGCCAGAGCGGGAGCCGGACCAGTCGATCACTCGCATCATCGGTCACGGGCAGCGCGCCCGCGGCGCGGCCGTAGCGCTGTCCCGCCGGCGCGCTGTGTAAGGGCACATAATGAAAAACCGTGTGAACCCCGGCTGCTTTCAGCGTCGAGATGAAGCGGGTCCGTGTGTCGAGGTCGCGCAGCAGCAGATAGTACAGGTGCGCGTTGTGGCGGCAGTGTGCCGGCACGACCGGACGCCGCACGAGGCCGCGGGTCTCGAGTGCCGCGAACGCGTCGTGATACGCGTTCCAGATGCGAAGCCGCCGCTCGGTGATCGCTTCGGCCTCCTCCATCTGGGCAGCGAGGAAAGCCGCGAGAATCTCGCTCGGCAGATACGAGGAACCGACGTCGACCCAGGTGTACTTGTCGACCTGGCCACGAAAGAACTGCGAGCGGTTGGTACCTTTCTCGCGAATGATTTCCGCGCGCTCGACGAGGCGTGGGTCGTTGACGAGCAAGGCGCCGCCCTCGCCGGAAATGATGTTCTTGGTTTCGTGGAAGCTGAGCGCCCCGAGCGCGCCGAATGTGCCGAGCGACTTGCCCCTGTAAGTTGAAAGGATGCACTGGGCCGCATCCTCGATGACCATCAAGCCGCGTCGCTCCGCGATGGTTGTGATCGCATCCATTTCGCAGGCGACGCCCGCGTAGTGAACGACGCAGATCGCGCGTGTGCGCGGTGTGATCGCGGCCTCGATGCGGCCCTCGTCGATATTGAGCGTGTCAGGACGAACGTCGACGAACACCGGCACGGCGCCTCGCAACACGAAGGCGTTTGCCGTGGACACGAACGTGAAGGATGGCATAACGACCTCGTCGCCGGGAGCGACGTCGGCAAGCAGCGCCGACATTTCGAGCGCCGCCGTGCACGAATGCGTGAGCAGCGCCTTGAGCGTACCCGTCGTCTGCTCGAGCCATGCGTGACACCGGCGAGTGAACGGGCCGTCACCCGAGAGGTGCGCGTTGGCGTGCGCCTGCGCGATGTAGCCCAGCTCGCGACCTGTCATGTACGGCTTGTTGAACGGGATTCCGCCTGGGCTCATCGTCGTCAATGCCAGCTGCCGCGCCGCGCAAGTGTACACAAACGCACTGCGCTCGCGCGTGGCAGGTTTCAGCGTTTGCGCGCCACGGCGAGCAGCGAGCCGCCGACGGGCAGGCTGACGCCGAAACGAATGAAAGACGCTTCGAACCGCAGCGTCGCATAGCCAATCGCGTTGGCGGGCGCCGGCAGATTCAGCTCGCTCTCGATTTCGGTTATGCCTTCCCGTCGCCGGCGGCGCGCGAGCAACAACACCGGAAGGAGGAGCGTCACGAACGAAGTGGCGCGCAAAATTTCGAAGCCGGCATCCGCGAGCTTCGCGCACAAGTCGCTGCGCCCGTACCGTCGTACGTGGCGTGCGGCGACATCGGTCTGGCTCCAGAGCCATTGGTGCTGCGGAACGGTGAGCAGGAGCCCGCCATCTGCGCGCAAGGCGCGGTGGATATTCGCCAGCACGAGGCGATCATCCTCGATGTGCTCGAGCACATCGAACGCGCCGATCACGTCGAACTCATCGCGGAACGGGAGGCGCGTCGCGTCCATCTGCTGCAGGACTGCGGCAGCGCCGAGTCGCTCGCGGGCGTACGCGAGGCCCTCTCCGAACAGCTCCGTTCCGTGGAGGGAGAGGCCGGGAAACGCATCGCGCAGGCGCTTCAACACATAGCCCGTTCCGCAGCCGATTTCGAGAAGATTGCGAGCTTGCGGAAAATGGCGACGAAGCATCCATTCGATGAGGTCGCTGCGGCCCCGAAACCAGAAACTGCCGGCTTCCAACGCATACAGCCGCGCGAAGTGTGCGGGATCGAAGAACTCAAGGCCGGGCTGCATGTCGGTTGACGCGTTCCGGATACGCAATCGCTGCGCGTGTTCGGATCACGAGCGCACGACGACGAAGAGGCCAAGCATGACGAGCAGCGTTCCCGCGACCCTCGCAACGCTCACGTGCTCGCCGAACATGGAAGCGCCGGCAAGGAGGATCAGTACGAAGCTGATGCCCGTGAACGGAAATGCATAGGTAAGCTCGAATCGCGTCAGCGCAAGCATCCAGCTGACGCCCGCGAGAAACGTACACGCGATCGCGAACCAGACCCACGGGGTCATGAGCAGGGACGCGACGAAATGCAGCCGCTCCGATGTCGACGGGAGCGACGCGCTTTCCATGTCGACCCGCCAGCGCATGACCAGCTGGCTGGTAACGGTAAAAACGACATAAAGGAAAATGAAAGCGTGCGTCTGCAGCCAGCGCATAATCGTACCTCGGCAGGTGGATCATTGGACGACGTGCCGGCTGCAGGGGCTGCCGGCGGGGATCAAGGTCTGACATCGGCCAGCAGATCGATGCGGTCAGGAAACCATGCAACGTGTTCCTGCAAGACGCCTACGTTGATCCGGAAGGTGCCGGGCTTCCTGAATGGTCCAATCGCGATATCGACGTCGACACTTTCGCCAGGCGCCACATCGTGGTCAAAGCGAGCACGGTATTCGCCCAGAGTCGCTTCTCCTTCGAATGCCCGTGCACCCAGCCAGACAGGATAAGGACCATCCTGGATGTGCGCCCAGCGGCGTGCGCTTTTGTTTGTCACCCGCACCGTCAGCGTGACGGAACTGCCCACGCGGCTTCGAACCGGCGCGCTCGGCTGGAGTAACGCGACTTCGGCGCGCCGGTCGGATTCCGGTATGGGATAGAAGCTGTCTGTGGCCACGGCTGGCATGCGCCGATTCCACGCCTCGAGCGCCGGCCCCGGCTCGACGAACAAGCCGACCGATTCGTTCATGGACGGCGGCGGACGCTCTGTCGCCACGAGTCGCATGGGTGAGTCCAGCGCCCCGTCCTTCAAATGGTCCACCTTGGCGTGGACGCACGGCTTGTCGTCGAGACCGCGGTAATCGGCCATGTGGTCGAGTAGCCGCCACCGGAAATCGACGCCGTGCCAGCCGACCATTTGGCGCGCGAGATTGATGCACAGAGCCGTGCCGGTGATGCCTTCGAACGCATTCGCCGCTTCGATGACATGTCGATGTTCACTGTACAGGCGGCTCAGATGCCAGGTTTGGGAGCGCCAGCCAATGGCAGCCACGGCCAGACCGGTCAGGGTGAATACCGCGATGGCAACTCGCCCGGATTTCCATGTCGCGACGCCCACTGCGAGCGCGCCGACACCAAAACAGGCGGCGACGGCCCACCACGCCGACACGAAACTCAGGTAATTCTGTGCCAGGTAGAGAAATGGCGCATTGATGTAGTTCCAGCCCGATGCAATGTTCGCAGGCAGGCGCGTGAAGGCATACGCCATCAGCGCCACGCATGCGAGTCCAGTGGCCACCGCCAGAAACATGTCCCGTCGATACCGCCCTTCGCCCCTTGCGAATTGAAGAACGCCGATGGCTACGAACGGCAGAACAGCGGGCAGCGCATAGCGTCCATAGGCGATGTGATCGGGACGTTGCGGCGGTACGAAGAAAATGGCGCTCATCAGCAACGCAATGAAGAGGCCCGCGGCCGCGGAAAGCAGGACGGTTGCACGTGGTGCTGACGCCGCAAAAGTTGCGCGCCAGCTTCGCGCTTCGGCGCATACCGCTATCAGCGCGACCACGAGCATGCCGAACGACGCAACGACCGCTTCCGTTGTCGATCCGGCGAGATTCAGAACGACCCATTTCCAGGCCCCGGGCTCCGCCAGGTGATGAATGACTGCGTTCGGCGCATAGCCCGCCGCAAGGCGCATGGGCTTGCCTGCAAGGTGTTCCACGGGGAAGTGCGCTGCGGCGATCGCGAACATCGCGATCCACATCGCGAGTAACGGCCTGCGCCAATCTTTGCGTGATAGTCCACAGAGTGTCGTCATCGCGAGAACCGCACCGGCCATTGCACCACCGCGCGGGTGTACGAGGAAAAGCATGCCGCCGATGCAGCCGGTCGCTATCCCTGAGACAACGCGTCTGTCGGACAGCATCGACGCACATGCCGCGAGCAAGCCGGCGTAGAGCGGTATCAAGACGTTCTCCGACATCGTATGCTGGCTCATCAACAGCACTGAGGAATGACATGTCGCAGCGGCCGCGGCCGCAACGTGCCAGCCCTCGGCGATCTGCGGATAAAGGCGGCGCGTCAGGCGATACAACGCAAGCGGTGTGGCCGCGATGAGAAGGGCGTTGATCAGCAGTGCAAGGTGATAGATGCTCTTCGGATCGGAGGCAAGCCAGAAAGCCGGAACGAGAGCAAGGCTGTAGCCGGAATAGTAGCCGTAGACGCCATTGATCCTGATTTTGCCCGCTATCGTCGCCGCCGAGAGCAGATAGGATCCTTCGTCAACCTGAATCTGAGGTCCACTGAGAAACAGGCTGGCTCCCGCAATGAGTACGAAGAATCCGAGCGACACCCAGCGCAGGGAGACGGGAAACGCATGGTTGACCGAGCGGCACGTCGCGGATGGCCGTTGATTGCCGGTCATCAGCTCGCAAGCTCGGCCAGATTCTTATAAAGCTCCAGCGCCTGCGGATTCGCCAAGGCATCCGTGTTCTTCACCGGCACGCCATGGATCGTGTCGCGCACCGCGATCTCGGTGATCTTCCCCGAGATCGTGCGCGGGATGTCGGCGATCTGGATGATCTTCGCGGGGACGTGTCGCGGCGTGGTGTTCTCGCGGATCTTTCGGCGGATGCGCTCGCGCAGTGCGTCGTCGAGCGTAATGCCTTCGCGCAGACGCACGAACAGGATGACGCGCTCGTCGCCTTGCCACTGCTGGCCGACGGCGATCGATTCGAGGACTTCGTCGATCTGCTCGACCTGCCGGTAGATCTCCGCAGTGCCGATACGCACGCCGCCGGGGTTCAGCGTCGCGTCGGAGCGGCCGTAGATGACGAGACCCTCGTGCTCGGTCAGAAGTGCGTGATCGCCGTGGCACCAGACATTCGGAATGCGAGAAAAATATGCCTTGCGATATTTCTCGCCATCGGGATCGTTCCAGAAGAACACGGGCATGGACGGGAACGGCGCGGTGCAGGCGAGCTCGCCTTTCTGTCCGGTGACGGGGCGGCCTTCCTCGTCGAGAATCTCCACCTTCATGCCGAGGCCGCGGCACTGCAATTCGCCGCGATACACCGGCAGCAGCGGATTACCGAGCGCGAAGCAACTGATGATGTCGGTGCCGCCCGAGATCGAGGCGAGCAGCACGCGTTCCTTGACGTCGCGGTAGACGTAGTCGTAGCTCTCGGGCGCGAGCGGCGATCCGGTCGAAAGAATCGTCTTGAGCTGCAGGAGCTTGTGAGTCTCGCGCGGCTTGATGCCCGCCTTCTCGGTGGCGCTGATCCATTTCGCGCTGGTTCCGAACACGCTGATGCCGACTTCGTCGGCGAGATCCCACAGCACGTTGCCGTCCGGATGTGAAGGCGAGCCGTCGTAGAGCACCAGCGTGGCGCCGACCGCGAGCCCGGACACGAACCAGTTCCACATCATCCAGCCGCACGTCGTGTAGTAGAACAGCCGATCCTCGCGCTTGAGATCGGTGTGCAGGACCAGCTCCTTCAGGTGCTGAATCAACGTGCCGCCCGCGCCGTGCACGATACATTTCGGCACGCCGGTGGTGCCTGACGAATACATGATGTAAAGCGGATGATCGAACGGCAGCATTTCGAACTGCAGCGCGTGCTCGCCGCCGCCGGCGAGATCGGGCCAGGGCACGGCGTCGCGCAGGCCGTCGAGCTTCAGCGGATCGCCGGAGTAGGGCACGACGACGAGCTTGCCGATGCTCGGAATCGCATCGAGCACGCCGCGGATCTTGCCGAGGCAGTCGAACCGCTTGCCGCCGTAACCGTAGGCATCGGCGGTGAACAGCACCTTCGGCGCGATCTGGCCGAAGCGATCCACCACGCCGTTGATGCCGAAATCGGGCGAGCACGAGGACCACGTCGCGCCGAGCGAGGTCGCCGCGAGCATCGCGATGATCGTCTCCGGCATGTTCGGCATGAAGCCCGCGACGCGGTCGCCGACGCCGACGCCGGCCGCCCTGAGCGCGTGCGCGACGCGGCCGACCTCGGCGTGCAGTTCCGCGTAGGTGAGCTCGCGCTTGTGCCCCCACTCGTTGCGGAACACGATCGCGGCGCGATCGTCCTTGTGGCGCAGCAGGTTCTGCGCGAAGTTGAGACGCACGTTCGGGAACCAGCGCGCGCCCGGCATGCGGTCGCCGTCGACCAGCACCGGCTCGAACTCGCCGGAGGCGCGGATTCCACAGAACTCCCAGACCAGCGGCCAGAATTTCTCGGGATAACGCACCGAGAAATCGTAGAGCGGGGCGTAGCGGCGGATATCCTCGTTGCCGACGCTCTCGCGTACGAAGCGCATGAAGCGGTTCATGTTGGCGCGTTCGACGCGTTCGGTGCCGGGTTCCCAGATCGGCTTGTTCATGGATGCCTGCGATGTCCTCGAGCCGCGTACGTTGCGCGCCGCCGATTATACGGGCCGGCCGAGCAGCGGCCAGCCGCCGCGCACACAAAAAAAGAACGCCGGCGTGTGCCGGCGTTCTTCGGGTGCGAGCATTTCGGCTCAGCGGATCAGCAGGTCTTTTTCCTTCTTGCCAGCCGCGAGCGCGGCGCTGTACCAGCGCGGCCGCTTGCCGCGGCCCGTCCAGGTCTGGGTGGGATCGGCGGGATTGCGATATTTCGGCTTGACCTTGCGCCGCGTGCCGCGACGACCGGTTCCGCCGAACACATCTTCGATGGCCAGCCCTTCCGCCTTCACCATCGCGCTGATCTTCGCGCGGAGTTTGGACGCCCTTTCCCGGGCGAGCTCCTCCTGCCGAGCCTTTGCGCGTTGAATCAAATCGGAGAGCTGGCTGTAGCTCAGGTTACGGATATCGATCGCCATGCCGGTGTTGCCTCGTGTCCGTGGGGGATTTCTGAAAAAGCGAGCAATTACAGAATAGCCAATACGACGTCGCTAATCGTACATCAAGTGCCGTTCCGCGAGTTTGTGCCGATCGTCACTGAAAATGGCGACCCGGTTGCGGGTTTCGTGGCGGATTTGCTTGCCTGGCGGATTCGCCGATATTAAGGTCACGCGTCGGCGAGTGCAGGGGGAATTCGCACCGGCGGTACCGGCAACTTCGCCGGTGCGGCAGCGCGGATGAATGCGGCGCCGGCCGCGTTCGAAAGCCTCTGCCGATTCGCATTGGCACGCCTCGGGGGATGCGAGTGGGATTGCTCGACGAGCTCGAACAGGAAGCGCAAAAGCGCCGACAGCACGGCGACGATTCCTCGCGCCTCAAAGCCGAGCGCGAAGCGGCGTACCGGCAACACCTAGAACCCGCGCTCGACCGGCTGCACGCGTTTCTGAGCGAGCTGATCCATAAGCTACGGACATTGCAGCCGCGGATCGCCCTCCATTATCACGTGCCAGGGTACGGCGAAATCGTCGGGCACATCGAACACGAATATCGGCTGAGCGAATCGAAGCAGGCCTCGTCGCGCGAAATCCAGCTCGAGTTCCAGTGCGTCATCGCATCGGACGAATGTCCGTCCGTCGATGTCGAGGGCGCGAGCCGCGTGCGCGCGGTTTCGGGTTTCTTCCAGCGGCACCGCATCGGCGGCATGCAGTCGCCGCAGAAGGACGCGGCGGGAGAGCTCGTCTCCGCGACGTTCCGCGCGAAGGGCCGGATTCCGTTGACCGCGCGCTTTCATGCGGACGCCGAAAACGGCGTGCTGCGCATGACCTTCTGCCATTTCGACGGTTTCGACACGACGGTCAAGTCCGTCGCGCCCGCGCAGATCGGCGAGGACCTGTTCGAGCAGATCGGCCGTTATCTTGTGCGCGAGCCGAACACGCTGCTGCGCGAAGACCTGCCCGAGTCGTACCGCAATCAACTGCGCAGCAAGATTCAGCAGCAGCAGATCAAGCGCCGCTGGGAAACCCGCATCAGCGAAAGCCGAGAGGCCGAGCTCGCCGCGCTGCGGCGCGCCTACACGATCGGTGGAAGATTCCGTGGCATGTTCGCCGGCTTGTGGCCTGCGGGGCGAATCGGCGACGCCCTGCGTCCGCTGCGCAGGCTGATGCGCCGGAAGACATAGTTCGCAACCACGCGATCGCGGCGGCCGCCGCAAACGTCAGCCCAGCACTTCGAACAGCTCCGCGCGGCTCAGCGAGCGGTTCTCGCTCTCGCTGCGGCGCCGGTACTCGAACGTGCCCGCCGCGAGCCCGCGCTCGCTGACGACGACGCGGTGCGGAATGCCGATCAGCTCGATGTCCGCGAACATCGGGCCGGGCCGCAGGCCGCGATCGTCCAGCACCACGTCGATGCCGCGTTCGGCGAGCTCGGCGTAGAGCCGCTCGGCTTCCTCGCGCACCTGTGCGCTCTGGTGCGCGTTGATCGGACAGATCGCCACGCGCCACGGCGCCATCGGCTCTGGCCAGATGATGCCGGCTGCATCGTGGTTCTGCTCGATGGCCGCGGCCACGATGCGGCTGACGCCGATGCCGTAGCAGCCCATGTACATGACGGCAGCCTGGCCCGTGTCGTCGAGCACGGTCGCACCCATCGCCTCGGCGTATTTGCGGCCGAGCTGGAACACGTGACCGACCTCGATGCCGCGCGCGATCTTCAGCGTGCCCCGGCCGTCCGGCGACGGATCGCCTTCGACGACCTTGCGGATGTCGGCCACGCGCGTGATGCGCGCATCGCGTTCCCAGTTCGCGCCGCGGTAATGCGTACCGTCGCGATTGCCGCCGCAGACGAAGTCGGCGACGACCGCGGCGCTGCAGTCGACGATGACCGGTATCGAATCCGGCAGGCCGACCGGCCCGATGAAGCCGGGCTTCGTGCCGGTGGCCGCTACGATCTCGGCCTCGCCCGCGAGCTCGGCGACGTCGGGCAGCTCGGGCAGCTTGGCGGCCTTGACCTCGTTGATCTCGTGATCGCCGCGCACGCACAGAGCGACCAGTCCCTCGGCGCCGCGGACGATCAGCGTCTTGATGCAGCGCGACGGCGCGACGCCGGTGAACGATGCCACGTCCTCGATCGTCTTCTGCGTCGGCGTGTCGATGCGCTCGAGTGGCTCGGCGGGGGCGGGGCGTGTGGTCGAGGGCGCGACCGCCTCGGCCATCTCGATGTTCGCCGCATAGTCCGAATCCGTGGCGAACACGATCGCGTCCTCGCCGGAGTCGGCCAGCACCTGGAATTCGTGGCTGGCGTTGCCGCCAATCGCACCGGTGTCCGCCTGCACGGCGCGAAAGGCGAGGCCGAGGCGCCTGAAGATCCGCACGTAGGTGTCGTACATGTTGCGGTACTCGTCCGCGAGCGAGGCTTCGTCGAGGTGAAAGGAGTACGCGTCCTTCATCAGGAACTCGCGCGCGCGCATGACACCGAAGCGCGGGCGGATCTCGTCGCGGAACTTGGTCTGGATCTGGTAGAAGTTGA
>CBINBI010000053.1:0-24080 GCA_966248875.1 uncultured Rhodanobacteraceae bacterium | reverse complement strand
TTCTCGATCGACCAGCAGCGCTACAACGCGCAGTTCGGCGGCCAGCTCTTCTACGAAATCAAGAACGGCAAGATCACGCAGATGATCGAGGATGTCGCCTACCAGATCCGCACCCCGGAATTCTGGAACTCCTGCGTCGCCGTCTGCGACGAGGCGGACTATCGCTTCGGCGGCTCGTTCTTCGACGGCAAGGGGCAGCCCGGCCAGGTCTCGGCCGTCTCCCACGGCTCGAGCACGGCGCGCTTCAACGGTGCCAACGTCATCAACACGGCGCGAAGTCTGGGGTGAAGCAGAAGGGCTGAGCGCTGAGGGCCGAGGGCTGACAAGCCTGCACGCTCGAAAGCTTTTCAGCCCTCAGCCCTAGGCCCTCAGCCCTCGCTTCCGGAGCAACCCATGTCCATCTTCACCGAACAAGAAGCCAAGACCATCCTCGAAAAAGTCGTCAAGCTCTCCAAGGCGGACGAGTGCACGGCGCAGTTGGCCGGATCCGTCGACGGCAACGTGCGTTATGCGCTCAACAGCGTGTCGACCAGCGGCATCGTCAACAACGCCGATCTCGTCGTGCAGGTCGCGTTCGGCAAGCGCGTCGGCACCGCGACGATCAACGAGTTCGACGACGCCTCGCTGGAGAAAGTGGTCCGCCGCGCCGAGGAGCTGGCCCGCCTCGCGCCCGAGAATCCGGAATTCGTGCCGGCGATCGAGAAGCAGGCCTACAAGCCCAGCGACACGTTCGCCGCGAAGACCGCGGCGATCACACCCGACTACCGCGCCGGCGTAGCCGCCGACTGCATCGAGCCGTGCAGGAAGGACAAGCTCGTCGCGGCAGGCTTCTTCACCGACTCCGCCCGCTTCACCGCGATCGCGAACTCGAAAGGCAACTTCGGCTACCAGAAGTCCACCAACGTCGATTTCACCTGCACCGTGCGCACCGAAGACGGCCGCGGCTCGGGCTGGGTCGCGCGCAATCTCGGCGACGTCTCCAAGTTCGACGCGAAGAGCGACATCAAGACGGCGATCAGCAAGGCCAAGGGCTCGGTCGACGCGAAGGCGCTCGAGCCCGGCAAGTACACCGTCATCCTGGAGCCCGCGGCGAGCGCGCATCTCATTTCCGACATGATGTTCGGCTTCGACGCGCGCCAGGCCGACGAAGGCCGCAGCTTCCTTTCGAAGAAGGGCGGCGGCAACAAGCTCGGCGAGAAGATGTTCGACGAGCGCGTCAACATCTATGCCGATCCCTGGGACGCCGAAGCCGCCGTCGTGCCCTGGGACGACGACGGCCTCGCCCGCGAGAAGACGCCGATCGTGACCAAGGGCGTCGTCGAGTATCTGCAGTACTCGCGCTACTGGGCGCAGAAGCAGGGCAAGAAGGCGATCGGCCAGCCGGGCAACATCATCATGACCGGCGGCGACAAGTCGACCGAGGACATGATCAAGTCGACGAAGAAAGGCGTGCTCGTCACCCGCACCTGGTACATCCGCATGGTCGATCCGCAGACCGTGCTGCTGACCGGCCTCACGCGCGACGGCACGTTCTACATCGAGAACGGCGAGATCCGCTATCCGATCAAGAACTTCCGCTTCAACGAATCGCCGGCCATCATGCTCAACAACATCGAGGAGCTCGGCAAGCCGGTGCGCGTGGCCGACGACGAATCGCCGTTCATCATGATGATTCCGCCGATGAAGATCCGCGATTTCACCTTCACGTCGCTGTCCGACGCGGTGTGATCATCCGCAACCCTCTCCCGCTCCGCGGGAGAGGGCAGGGTGAGGGCAATCCGGTTCACCCCACGATCTCCGCATGAACCGCCGCACGTTCCTCCACTACTCTTCTTCGGCAGCGATCGCGGCATGGCTCGCTCCACTCGCGCGCGTCGCGGGTGCCGCAGAAGCCGCCTACGATTTCTGGTTCACGCGCCTCATGTACGAATCCGGCGACTGGGACGTCGATGCGCGCATGCCGTCGAACCTTCTCGACGCGCTCGTGCAGTACACGACGCTGCGCGTCGACCCGAAGGAGCGTGTGCTGCCATTGGCCGACACGCGCATGCTCGCGCAGCCGTTCTGCTACCTGGCGGGCCACAAGCTCGTCGAGTTCAACGCCGACGAGCGGCGCAATTTCGAGCGATACGTGCGCAACGGCGGCTTCGTGCTGGTCGACGACTGCAATCACGACATCGACGGCCTCTTCGCGAAATCTTTCGAGAACGAGATGAGTTCGATCTTCGGCCCCGGCGTGCTGAAGAAGCTGGCGAAGGACCATGCGATCTTTTCCAGCTTCTTCACCTTCGACGGGCCGCCCAACACGGCGTTCGAGCTGAACGGCTGGGGCGACGATCTCGTTCATGAATACCTGAAAGGCATCGAGATCGACGGCCGCCTCGGCGTGCTCTACAGCAACAAGGACTACGGCTGCGAGTGGGACTACGACTGGCGCAACAAGCGCTGGCTCGCGGAGGACAACACGAAGTTCGCGGTCAACCTCGTCGTGTATGCGTTGATGTCGTGAAGCCGGGATTCGGGATTCGGGATTGGAGATTTGCAAAAGCCGCCTTCTGACGAATCAGCCAATCCCGAATCCAAATTCCCAAGCGAATCCCAATCCCCAATCCCCAAGCCCCATCCCGGCATTCCCCAATGACCATCACCGACCAGACCGTCTCGACGCAGCTCGACAGGCTCGCCGCGCTCCGCGACGCGATCGCGCGCGTCATCGTCGGGCAGCGCGACGTCGTCGAGCAGCTCCTGATCGGCCTCATCGCGGGCGGCCACTGCCTCCTCGAAGGCGTGCCGGGGCTCGGCAAGACGCTGCTCGTGCGCTCGCTCGGGCAGGCGCTCGCGCTCGATTTCCATCGCATCCAGTTCACGCCGGACCTGATGCCGAGCGACATCATCGGGACCGAACTGCTCGAAGAGGATCACGGCACCGGCAAGCGCTACTTCAAGTTCCAGCGCGGGCCCGTGTTCACGAACCTGCTGCTCGCCGACGAGCTCAACCGCACGCCGCCTAAGACCCAGTCGGCGCTACTCGAAGCGATGCAGGAGCGCACGATCAGCTACGCCGGCACCACGTACGCGCTGCCGTCTCCATTCTTCGTGCTAGCGACGCAGAATCCGCTCGAGCAGGCCGGCACGTACCCGTTGCCCGAAGCGCAGCTCGACCGGTTCCTGCTGCACATCCGCGTCGACTATCCCGACGAGAGCGAGGAGCGCGCCATCCTCGCGCAGACGACCGGCAGCCGCGAAGCGCAGGTCGCCGCGGTCATGAGCGGCAGCGACGTGCTCGATCTGCAGAAGCTCGTGCGCGACGCGCATATCAGCGAAGACCTTCTCACCTGGATCACGCGTCTCGTCCGCGCGTCCCGCCCGCAGGACACGGCTCTTGCCCAAGTGCGCGAGTGGGTGCGCTGGGGCGCGGGCCCGCGCGCGGGTCAGGCGCTCGTGCTCGCGGCGAAGGCGCGCGCGCTGATCCATGGCCGCTACGCGGCGACGCGCGAGGACGTCGCGGCGCTCGCGGCGCCCGTGCTGCGTCATCGCCTGCTGCTCTCGTTCGCCGCAGAGGCCGAGCAGCGCAGCGCCGATGACGTCGTCGGCGTGCTGCTGCGCGGAGTGCCGTATCCGGCGTGACGCCCGTTGCCGTTTCGGCACAGACTGACGGTGAGATCCATGCGAAGCCGACCGGAACACCACTCATGGCCGCCGTCGCACTGATTCCCGTCGATGTGCGCGCGCGGCTCGCGAATCTCCGCCTGCGTGCGCGCCGCGGCGGCGGTGGCGACGGCCTCGGCCAGCACCAGAGCCGCAGCCGGGGCGCCGGCCTCGAGTTCGCTCAATACCGCGCGTACGAGCCAGGCGACGAGCCCCGCCGCATCGACTGGAAGCTCTACGCGCGCTCCGACCGCTATTTCGTGCGCGAGTCCGAGCGCGACAGCCCGCTCACGCTCTGGCTCGTCATCGATGCGAGCGCGTCGATGGGTCAGGCCGATGGCGTGCGCCCGTCGTGGCGCAAGCTCGATGCCGCCAAGGCGATCGCCGCCTGCGCCATCGAGCTCGCGGTGCGCCAGGGCGACCGCTTCGGCCTCGTCGCGCTCGGCACCGGCGGCTCCAGCCTGATCGCAGCCCACGCCGGCCCGCGCCATCGCGGTCGCTGCGTGCTCGAGCTCGAGCGCCTCGAATGCGGCGGCACGTGGCCCGCCGAAGCAGTGCTGCGTCCGATGTGGGAACGCGTGCTGCCGTCCTCGCTCGTGCTCGTGCTCTCCGACTTCTTCGACGAGTCCGCCGCCGAGCTCGCGCTGCGCTTCGCCGCCGCGCGCCGGGAAGTGCTCACGGTACAGATGCTGAGCGCGGAGGAACGCGATTTTCCGTTCGCGGGCGGGCATCGCTTCGTCGATCCCGAAAGCGCGAGCGAGCGCCGCGTCGAAGCGGCAGCCGTGCGCGCCGACTACCTCGAGCGCTTCGCCGCGGCGCGCGCGCGGCTCGCCCGCAGGTTTGCGGCGAGTGGCGTCCGCCACACCGAGTATTTTCTTGACGACGTGCCAGATCTGCCGCTTCGGCAGTTCTTCGGCACCGCCGCCGATCGGGGGCGTGCGTGAGTTTCGCGCTGCTTGCTCCGCTCGGCCTCGCGGCGCTGGTCGCGCTTGCATTGCCGCTCCTGATCCATCTCGTGCGCCGCATCGAGCTGCGCACGACGCCGTTCGCTGCGCTGCGCTGGATCAGCGAGCGCATCCGTCCACGGCGCCGCCTCCGCTTCGAGCGGCCCTGGCTCTTGCTGCTGCGGCTCGCGCTGCTGTCACTGCTCGCGCTCCTGCTGGCGCGTCCGGTGATCAACGAATCGACGTCGATGAAACCTGCGTGGGTCGTCGTGGCGCCCGGCAGCGCGCTCGCGGATGCTCGCGCGGCGGTTTCGATCGCGAATGCGGACTGGCGCTGGCTCGCGCCCGGTTTTCCCGCGATCGAAACGCCGGCGCCGGATGAACCGGTGCCGGCCGCGAGTCTCCTGCGCGAGCTCGACGCCGAGCTGCCGCAAGCGACCAAGCTCGCCATCGTCGTGCCCGAGGAGCTCTCGGGCCTCGACGGCGAACGGCCGGCACTTTCGCACGAGCTCCAGTGGCACGTCGTGCCGGGGCGCATGCCGGACGAAAAACTTGCGTCGTCGCGGGACGCGCGCGTGCTCGCGGTGCGCTATGCGCCGTCGTCGGAGCCCTCGATCCGCTACCTTCGCGCGGCCGTGGTTGCGCTCGCCGCACAAGGCGATGAATACGTGCTCGACGCGCAAGCGCAGCAAGCCGCGCTCGACGGCGCGACGCGCCAGCTCGTCTGGCTCGGTGCCGAGCTACCGCCGCCGATCCGTCGCTGGATCGAGGCCGGCGGCACCGCCATCGTCGATCACGGCGCACAGCGCGACGGCGCGCCGGTCTGGCGCGACGCCGACGGCAAGGTGCTCGCGCGCGCGCGGCCGCTCGGCCGCGGACGGCTCGTGTCGCTCGCGAACGCGCTCGCGCCCGAGACATTGCCTGCATTGCTGGAACCCGATTTTCCCCGGCATCTGCACGATCTGCTGCAAGGCGAGCCGCGTGCGCCGACGCGCGCGCCGGCACGTGCGATGCAGCCGGCGCATGCGAGCTCCGGCACGCCGGGGATCGTGAGGCCCTCCGCCGCGAAACCGCTCGATCCGTGGCTCGCTCTGCTGATCGCCGCGCTGGTTCTCGCCGAGCGCATGGTCGCGACGCGAAGCCGGGAGCCCGCATGACTCTCGACGCTCGCCTTCACGCGCTGGGCCGCGATGCGCGTCGCCGCCGCGCAGCGATCGCGCTGGCGCTCGGCGCGCCGATCGTGCTGGTCTCGATCGCGGCGGGATTCCGCCTCGCCGCGATGCCAGGCGCGCTCGTGGCCGCATTGGTGTCCATAGCGGCGCTGTCGTTCGCGGCTCGCCGCGCGATGCGCGTCGTCGACGACGCATGGATCGCCCGCCGCCTCGACGCGAGCGACCGCTCGCTCGAAGACAGCGCCGATTTGTTGTTCCGCGATGCCACCGACCTCTCGCCGCTGCAGCGGCTGCAGCGCGATCGCGTGCGCGAACGCCTCACGTCGCATGCCGCCGCCGACATCGCGCCGGCGTGGCCGTGGCGCGCCGTCGTGCTCGTCTGGACGGCAGGCGTGATTGCGACGGCATTCGTCGCGCTCGTGTCGCGCCCTTCGCTGCGCACGGCCGATGCTGTTTCGCCCGTATCGAAGACGGGGGCGCAGGCAACCCGGCTCGATCGCGTGCGCCTCGACATCGTCGCGCCCGCGTACACGCGCGCCGCCGCGCGCACGCAAGCCGCGCTCGATGCGCAGGTGCCCGAAGGCTCGCGCATCGCCTGGCACCTGCGGATGGCGCCGGTGCCGAAAACCGCGGCGTTGGGGTTCCACGACGGCAGCCGCGTCGAGCTTGTGCGTGCGGGCGACGAGTGGACCGGCGTGCGGACACTCGCAGCATCAGCGCTCTATCGCATCGTCCTCGAAGATGCACCGCCTGTCGAAGACGATCGGCTGCACCGGCTCGACGTGATCGCGGATCGTGCGCCCGAAGTGCGCGTGATCCGTCCCGACAAGTCGCTGACGCTGCTCGCCGACGGCCAGCGTGATTGGGATCTCGACTTCGAGGCCAGCGACGACTACGGCATTGCGGCGGCCAGCCTCACGATCACGCTGGCGCAGGGCAGCGGCGAGAACATCGCGTTCAGCGAGCAGACGCTCGCGCTCGCCGGCGAGGATCTCGATGGCGCCGGCGCGGGGCGTCATCGGCGTTTCCGCCACACGCTCGATCTCGGCGAGC
Source organism: uncultured Rhodanobacteraceae bacterium (assembly GCA_966248875.1). Taxonomy (GTDB): domain Bacteria; phylum Pseudomonadota; class Gammaproteobacteria; order Xanthomonadales; family Rhodanobacteraceae; genus Dokdonella_A. The sequence goes on along the minus strand of CBINBI010000053.1, from coordinate 17,263 downwards.
TCGGCTTCGCGCGCGGTGACGACCTGATCGTTCGCCTCGCCGTCAGCGACAACCGCGAGCCCGACGCGAACACGACGAAGAGCGCCAGCTTCATCCTGCGCTGGCCGCCGGAGAGCGCGAGCGACAGCGTCGGCATGGAAGGCCTGGTCGAACGGACGATGCCGGCGTATTTCCGCAGCCAGCGCCAGATCATCATCGACACGCAGAATCTCGTCGCCGAGCAGCCTAAGCTCGACGACGATGCAGTGCTCGCGCGCTCGGACGGCATCGGCGTCGATCAGAAGATCCTGCGCCTGCGCTACGGTCAGTTCCTCGGCGAGGAGTTCGAGAAGCGCAGCGAAGTCGCCGGGCCGGGGGACGAAAAACACGGGCACGACGAAGCCGACGCCGCCCGCGCCGATGCGCTGACAAAGCGCGAGGAGGAGCACAAGCATTTTCTCGACGTGCAACGCTTCGGTGACGCCGGTGCGGTCACGGCCGAGTTCGGCCACACGCACGACTACGCGGAAGCGGCAACGCTGCTCGATCCTGAGACGAAATCGATCCTGAAAGCCGCGCTCAACGAGATGTGGCAGGCGGAGCTGCACCTGCGCCAGGGACGTCCTGCCGAGGCGCTGCCGTTCGAGAACAAGGCGCTCGCGTACATCAAGCAGGTGCAGCAGTCCTCGCGCATCTACCTCGCGCGTGTCGGCCTCGATCTGCCGGCGCTCGACGAAGGCCGGCGGCTGTCGGGCGATCGCAAGGGCGTCTCCGACCGCGAGTCGCCGCTGGTGCGCGCCGATGCGGACGATTCGGGTGCGCTGGCCGTGTGGCAGGCGCTCGATGCGCACGAGACGCCCGATCTGGATGCGTTCGAACGCTGGCTGCGCACGCGCGACAACGCGAGCGGCGACGTGCTCGCCTTGCTCGCCGCCGCCGATCGCCTGCGTCGTGAGAGCGAGTGCGCCGAGTGTCGTCAGGAGCTGCGCGGCCTGCTCTGGCCGCTGCTGCCAAAACCCGCAGCTGCCGCGCAGCCGCGCGCGGCGCCCGATGCGGCGGGACGCGCGTATCTCGACGCGCTGGATGCCCAAGCCCGAACGAGCGGAGCACCGCGATGAACATCGCGTTGATCGCGACGATCCTCATCGGAGCCGCGGCATTGCTCGGCGCCTGGCGCACCTGGCGCGCCGGTACGGCGCGACGCGGGCTGCGCATCACGCTGCAGGTGGTCGCGGCGGTGCTGATCTATCTGGCGCTGTTTCCGCCGCGCATCGATGAGCGTTTCGCCGCCGGCACGCTCGTCGTGCTGACGCCCGGCGCGACGGAGGAGCAGGTGTCGGAGCGGCCCGGCGGCATCGCGACCGTCGCGCTACCAGGCGCGGTTGCGCCGCGCGATGCCGAGCCGGTGCCGGACCTCGGAACGGCGTTGCGTCGCCATCCCCATACGGCGCGCCTGCACGTCATCGGAAGCGGCTTGCCGCCGCGCGACCTCGATGCCGCGCGCACGCTGCCCGTCGAGTTCGACGCGACGCCGTTGCCGCGCGGCATCGTCGATGTGTCGCTGCCGTCGGCGATCCGCGCCGGCAACGCGTTCACCATCGCCGGCCGCGTGCACGACGTGGCGGGCGGCACGATCGAGCTGCGCGATCCGTCCGATGCCGTCGTCGCGCGCGCCGCGTTGCCCGATGACGGCCGCTTCGCGCTCGCCGCGCAGGCACGGAGCGCCGGCAATGCCGTGTTTACGCTGCGCGTGCTCGACGCGGGCGGTGCGACGGTCGAAGACGTGCCGCAGCCCATCGCTGTGCGGCCGGGCGAGCGTCTGCGTCTCATCGTGCTCGCCGGCGCGCCCGATCCCGAGCTCAAGTACCTGCGACGCTGGGCGGCCGATGCGGGACTCGAGCTTTCGAGCCGCACCGTGCTCAGCGATGGCGTCGCGATGACGGATGGCAACGCTGCACTGACGGCCGAAGCGCTGGCCGGTACCGATCTGGTCGTCATCGACGAGCGCGCGTGGAAAACCCTCGACGCGAACGGGAAGGACACGCTGAAGAATGCCACGCGCTCGGGCCTCGGCCTGTTCCTGCGCGTGACAGGCGAGGTGCCGGATGATGTCGCCGCGGACTGGCGTGCGCTCGGATTCCGCGTGCGCGCCGCCGATGTCCCGCAGTCCGTCACGCTGGAGAGTGACTTTGCGCTGCCGGCAGCGGCCACCACGCTTACGCGCCGCGCCTTGATGGTCGAAGCCGATGACGCGGCACCGCTGCTTCGCGCGGACGACGGTAGCGCGCTCGCGCTCTGGCGCGGCGAGGGGCAGGGGTGCGTCGCGATCTGGTGGCTGGCCGACACGTACACGATCGCGCTCGCCGGCGACGGTGCGGCGTTCGGCACGCTGTGGAGCCGCGCGCTCGCGACCGTGGCGCGCGCACGCGCCGATGCGGAGCCGACGCTTCCCGCCGAATCGCGCGTCGATCGCCGCAGCGTCCTCTGCGGCATTCCGGACGACGCCATCGTCGAGCAGCCGGACGGCACGCACGCGGCCTTGACGGTGGAAACCGACCGCAGCGGACACCGCTGCGCTGCGTACTGGCCGGTGCAGCCGGGCTGGCACGCGCTCGTCGCAGGCGAGCGGCGCTGGGCGTTTTACGCCAGCGATGCGCATGCCGCGCGCGCGCTGGACCTCGCGCGCCATGCGGAGGCGACGAACGCGCTCGCCGGAGGCTCCGTTGACTCACTCACGAGCGCGACGCGCAAGGTTCCCGCGCCGCGCTGGCCTTTCTATGTCGCCTGGCTCGTCGCAGCGGGCGCGCTCTGGTGGCTCGAACGCACGAGGGCGCGTTCGCAGGAGATCTGAGCGCCGCCGGCGTCAGCGTGCCTTCGCGTGCAGCGTCTCGATGCGATCCAGCAGCGGACGCTGACCGTCAAGGATCTTCGTCCGTGCGATCGCCAGCGGAAACCAGGCGACGCGATCGACTTCGGGGAACGTCGCGACGCGTCCGCTGCGCGGCGGCCATTCGAGTTCGAACGTGTTGCTGCGGAGTGTGCTCTCGTCGAATTCGCCGGCGAGTGCGAACGCCGCGACGATCTTGCCCCCACGCTGCCGGATCGTTCCGAGCGGATGAAGCGCGCCCTTCGGCTCGACGCCGAGCTCCTCCATGAACTCGCGGCGCGCCGCTGCTTCGGCGCTTTCGCCGGGACCGATCTCGCCCTTCGGAATCGTCCATGCGGCCTCGTCGCGCCGGCGCCAGAACGGCCCGCCGGGATGCGCGAGCAGAACTTCGAGCACGCCGTCGCGCACGCGATACATCAGGATGCCGGCGCTGCGCGGCGTCATGGTGACCGGCGCAGACGCGTCGCCGGTACGAAGCCGCGCCGCACCGCGGCGTCGGCAGCTGTGACGCAAGGTGCGCACGACACGATCATCGGTTTCGGCCAGTCGCGGGCGGTATGGACGCCGCGATGATCGCATGATCACGACCGCGGCCGAACCGCTCGCGACGCGCACGTCATCTGGACGTCAGAGCATCCGCTTCAGCGTATCGTCCCTGCGCACCAGGTGATGCCAGAGCGCCGCGGCGATATGGAGCGCGATCACGCCGTAGAAGATGTTACCGAGCGTCTCGTGGATTTCTTCCAGCGAGTGCGCGAAATCCTTGTCGGGCGACACACCGAGAAGCGGCAGCGTGGCGCCACCCGGGAGTGCCAGAGCCTTGCCCGACAACTCGAGCGCCGCGAGGCCGAGCAAGGGCTGCACCAGCAGAAACGCGTAGAGGACGATGTGCGTCAGCGCGGCCAGACGCCGCGACCAGGCGCCCGGCGTGGGCGTGATCGGCGGCGGCGACTGCCGAGAGCGCAGCCACACGCGCGGCAGGAGCAGCAGCAGCACCGCGAAACCGCTCCAGAAATGCGCCTGCTTCAGCAACTCGCGCAGCGGCGATCCGCGCGCGGCTTCGCTCTTCAGCTCGATGAAGAGATACGCGAGCGCGACAAACGCGAACGTCAGCCAGTGCACCCAGCGTGACGACACCGCGTATCGCGTCGGACGAGTGATGGCGATCATGGCGAATTCCTCGGGCCGGAAAGAAGCTCGTCGCGAGTGTCGGGCGGTCGGCGCGATCCCCAGTGGTCGCGCAGGTCCCGATGTCGCCCGCGGCGAGCGACGCCAGTGTGGTGCTCGCCGTGCGGGGGCATTTGATCCAGATCACCGCGCGCGCGGAGCGAGGATTGACGCGACGTCGCAGAGAGACCGAACGCGGGCGTCGGCACGATCGCACGGCATGCGATGCGGCTGATCCTGGAAGGCTGGTGGCTATGGGTGGGCTCGAACCACCGACCCCGGCATTATGAGTGCCGTGCTCTAACCGGCTGAGCTACATAGCCAATGGGGGTACAGCGCGGGGGCCAGCGATTCTAGTGCGCTGCAACGGGGTGTCAAGCCGAGCAGGGGCGCGGCGGCTGCCATTTGCCTTGCTGCGGTCGCGCGGGCTGTGGTTGAATCTTCGAGCAAGCGGAGGAACGCGGCTGTGATCGACCCCGATGGCTACCGGCCGAACGTCGGCATCATCCTGCTGAAGGACGATGGCCGCGTTTTCTGGGCGCGGCGGGTCGGTCGCGACGGCTGGCAGTTTCCGCAGGGCGGCATGCGCAGCGACGAGACGCCGATCGAGGCGATGTATCGCGAGCTTGAGGAGGAAACCGGGCTTCAGCCGCACCACGTCAAGGTGCTCGGCGCGACGCCGGGCTGGCTGCGCTACCGGCTGCCGCACCGCTTCGTGCGCCATCACGAGCGGCCGGTCTGCATCGGGCAGAAGCAGGTCTGGTTCCTGCTGCGGCTGATCGGTGACGAGTCCGCGTTCCGTCTCGACGCGCACGAGCACCCGGAGTTCGATCTCTGGCGCTGGGTGGACTTCTGGTATCCGGCCCGGCACGTTGTCATGTTCAAGCGGCGGGTCTACGAGCAGGCGCTGCGGCACCTCGCGCCGCTGGCCGAGGACAGTTGCAGCATCTCCCTGCACGAGCAGCGCTGGGCTCCGGTGCTCGCCGGGGCCGGTTGATCCCAAGGCTGCGTTCCGACTCGCATTTTCATGCCTTCGCGGCATCCCGCCGCGGATGTGCTCGCCGAGTTCCGGCACCGAGGCGCGCCGCGTCTCCGTGGCCTCGGGCCGGCCACCCGGAGCCGGCACGACCGAGTCCGTGTTGACAATCATTCTCATTTGCACTCAAATAAGGCCATGTACGTCTGCATCTGCAATGCGGTCACCGACCGCGCGATCCGCGAGGCCGCCGAGTCCGGCGTGCGCACGCTGGCCGAGCTGACGCGCCGCACCGGCTGCGGCGATTGCTGCGGCAGCTGCACCGAGCTGGCCCGCGAGATCCTCGAAGAGACGCATCGCTCGCGCACGCTCGATCTGCCGCTGGTCGCGATCGCCGCCTGATCGTCCGCTCGCACATGTGGCCGCTGGCCACGGTGCGTCTCTCGTCTTCAGCGCACGCGCAAATGCGTGCGATTTTCGTTCCCTCGCCGATTCTCCGCGGACGCTATAGTCCGGACGTGCCGCGTGCGCGAAGCGCGCGCCGACCGCGACGGCTGGAGGACGCTGATGAAGGGCAATCCGCAGATCATCGAGCATCTCAACAAGGTGCTGTGCAACGAGCTCACCGCGATCAACCAGTATTTCCTGCACTACCGCATGTACAAGCACTGGGGCTATCACGAGCTCGCCGAGCACGAATACAAGGAATCGATCGACGAGATGAAGCACGCCGACCGGCTGATCGAGCGCATCCTGTTCCTCGAAGGCCTGCCGAACCTGCAGAAGCTCGGCAAGCTGCTCGTCGGAGAAACGCCGCAGGACGCGCTGAGCTGCGACCTCAGACTCGAAACCGCCGCGGTGCCCGATCTCAAGGCCGGCATCGCCGACGCGGAGAAGGTTGGCGATTACGTCAGCCGCGATCTATTCCGCAGCATCCTCGAATCCGAGGAAGAGCATATCGACTGGCTCGAAACACAGCTCGGGCTCGTCAAGGAGCTCGGCGTCGTGCCGTATCTGCAGACGAAAGTCGAAGGCTGAAGCGGGGGCGTGCGGCGACGCGCGTCATTCCGTCTCGCGATCCAGCAGCTTCGAGAGCTCCGCCACGACACGCTCGTATTCGCGCCGGATACCGGCAGCGATGTCGGCCGGTGGCGTCGCGATGCCGGCGCGCGCCGCGTGCTCGATGCCGCGCGCGATATCCGACAACGCCGCCGCGCCGATGTTCGCGCTGCTCGATTTCAGCGTGTGCGCCGGCGCCACCTGCGCCGCCGCATCGCCGGCCGCGGCAGCGGCTTCGAGCTCGCGCAGGCGCTGCGGCGCGTCTTCGAGATAGACGCGCACGAGATCGCCGAACTCGCCGCCCATCGTGTCGATGAGATCGCCGATGACGGCGGTGTCGAGAACGCTGGCCGGCGCTGCCGCGTCGGGGAGCGACGACTCCGCTGCCGGCTGCACCTGCGGCGCAGGCGCCGGCGCTGATACCGTGGCCGATGCGGCCGGCGCCTTGCCTGCAACGTCGTTCGATGCCGGCAGCCAGCGGCGCAAGAGCTGTACGAGCGCCGCGCGGTCGAGCGGCTTGGAGATGTAGTCGTCCATGCCCGCAGCGAGGCAGCGCTCGCGATCGCCCGCCATCGCATTCGCGGTCATCGCGATGATGGGCAGATGTGCCGCGCCGGATGCGCGCTCGCGCTCGCGCCAGAGCTTCGTCGCCATGTAGCCATCCAGAACCCGCAGCAGGCAGTCCCTCAGGACGAGAGCGGAGCGGTCGCGCGCGAGCCGGCTGACCGCCTCGCGTCCGTCGTTGACCGCGATGACGTCGAGGCCGTGCAGGTCCAGCAGCCGCTCGGCGACGCGCCGGTTGACCGCGTTGTCCTCCACCAGCAGCACGCGGCCCGCGAGCGGCCTGTCGGCGCCCGCGGCACCGATCTGCACGATCGGCTCGGCCGGCTCGGCGCGCTGCAAGCCCGGCTCCTCGATGCCGAACATCGGCTCCAGCGTGCTGCGCAGCGCTTCCTCGGTGATGTTGCCGGAGAGGACGCGCAGGCGCGCATCCTGCGGAAGATCGGTGCCGGCATAGCTCGTCGTCACGATGCGGACGTGCGCGAGCGTCGCGTCCTTCAGCACGTTGCGCGCGAGCGTCGCGACGACCGGCTTGAACGCCGTCGCGTCCACGAACAGCAGCGCATGGCGCCAGCGTTCGCCCATGTGCGCGCTCGCGCGCAGCCCCGAGAGCGCGTCGGCGAGCGAGCGCACGGGCGTGACTTCGAGCCCGAGCGTCGAGCCCGCGCCCTGCAGCCGGCGCAGCGTCGACTCGTCGTCGACCAGCGCGAGCGCGCGGATGCCCTCGAGGCTGCGCCGCACCGGCAGGTCGCCAACCGCCTTCAGGAGCGGCACGCTGAACCAGAACAGCGAGCCCTTGCCCGGCTCCGACTTCACACCGATATGGCCGCCCATCAGGTCGACCAGCCGCTTGCAGATCGCGAGCCCGAGGCCGGTGCCGCCGAACACGCGCGTCGTCGACGCGTCGGCCTGCGAGAACGGGCGGAACAGTTTCGCCGTGACGCCGGGCGCGATGCCGATGCCGGTATCGCGCACCGCGAACACGATCTCGTGATGCTCGCGTGTCTCCGCGCGCTTGGACACTTGGATGTGCACGCCGCCGCGCTCGGTGAACTTGATGGCGTTGCTGACGAGATTGGTCAGCACCTGGCGCAGCCGCACCGGATCGCCGCGCACGGCGAGGCGCACCTGCGGATCGATGGTGACCGTGAGGCGCAGGCCCTTCGCCTCGGCATTGCGCTGCATCAGCTGGGCGACGCCGCCGACCAGCTCGCGCAGGTTGAGGCCCGTCGTCTCGAGCTCGAGCCGTTCCGCGTCGAGCTTGGAATAGTCGAGGATTGCATCGACGATGCGCAGCAGCTCGCGCGCCGACGCGTGCGCCGTCGAGAGATAGTCGCGCTGATCCGGCGCCAGCGGCGTCGACAGCACCAGCTCGAGCAGCGGCAGCACACCGTTCAGCGGTGTGCGGATCTCGTGGCTCATCGTCGCGAGGAACTCGCCCTTGGCCATCATCGCCGCTTCCGCGGCCTGCTTGGCGAGGAGAAGCTCGGCCTGCGTGTGGCGCAGCGTGTCGAGCTGACGGCGCAGCTCTTCGGGTGGTGGTTCGAGAGGCGCGGTCGACGTCGCGGAGAGTGTCGGCGGCGGCTCGCGCGAGCCGCTTCGGCGCGCCCAGATCGCCGCCGCTGCGAGAACGAAGGCGAGCGACACCAGCGCGGCTGCGACCACGATGACGAGCGCGGGCCGCGCATAGAACGGCGCCGTGGCGCCTGCCAGCGCGAGCGCGCTGGCGCCGACGAGCGCCGAGGCATACAGAACGCGATCAGTCGGCGCGGCGTCGCGGCTCGCCATCGGCCTACATCACCGCGGCGTGGAAATCGAACGCGAGGTCGCGGCCCGCGCGCTGCACGAAATTGCCCTGAATGAAATCGACGCCCGCGCTCCACAGCGCGGCGGCGCCGCGCGCGTCCTCGACGCGCGGCGCGATCACCTGCATGCCACGCTCGTGGGCCAGCGCGACGAGTTCGCGCAGCTCCTGGCGCACCGCGTCGTCGATACGCACGTATCGCGGCGAGAGCTTGATGAAATCGACCTGGAGCGCGTTCAGCAGGCGATCGCCTGCTTCTCCTGCCTCGAAGCCGGAGAGCGTCAGCGTGAGGCCGAGTGGCTTGATCGCCGCGCTGAAGCGCGCGACGTCGTCGGTCGCGTTCGCGGCGCTGGCCGCGGCGACTTCGAGCGACACGCTGTCACCCGGCGCGTGACGTCGCTCGAGCAGATCGCGCATCCACTCGATGCGGCCGGTGTCGCGCACGCTGTCCGGGGACTGGCTCAGGAACAGGCGCGGCGCGCGGCCGCTCTCCGCGCGCTCGGCGATCATGGCGACGCATTCAGCGAATACCCAGCGATCGACCTCGGCAATCAGGCCCGCGCGCTCGGCGACCGGCACCAGCTCGGCGGCGACGTACTGGCGGCCGTCGTCGCCGGAGAGGCGCAGCAGCGCCTGGAACTGCTCGCGCTCCTCGCCGTGCAGCGAGACGATCGGCTGGAACAGGAGCTGCAGGCCCGCTCCGTCGAGCGCGAAGCGGATCAGCCGCGCCAGCTCGTCGTCGTTCGTCGTGCTCGCCTCCTGCACGAGGAAAACGCCGTGGCGGCTTTCGGCGCGCGCCTTGGCGATGGCGGCCTTCGCGGCATTCACCATGGCGCTCGCGTCGCCGCCGCCGTCCTGGAACGGGCACGCGGCGATATCGAGCAGCGGGCGCGCGGCGCCATCGGCGGCGGCGAAGGTTTCGCGCGCGAGCCGGTCGCGGATGTTGAGGGCGTAACTTTCGAGCGTGGCGACTTCGCGATCGGAGTTGAGCAGCAGGAATCCCGTTTCGCCGTCGCGGGCCACGAGGTCGCGCGCGCCGGCATGGCTGGCGAGAAATGCGCCGATCTCCGCCAGCAGCCGCTCGAAGCGCAGATCGCCGAGGCGCCTCTGGAACGCCTCGGCGCCCTCGAGCTCGAGCGCGAGCAGGCCACCGGCGCGCGTGCGCGCGTCCTCCATCGCGAGGCATTCGGCCAGGCGCTGCAGCAGCGCCTCGCGCGTCACCGTGCCGTCGGTCGACGCCGGTGCCGCAGCGGGCGCCGCCGACCTTCGCGAGGACATCTGCCGCGCGCGGCGCACGCGATTGGTGACCGCGGAAATCAGGTGCTTCGGCCGGATCGGCTTCGACAGGAAATCGTCGCCGCCCGCGTTGAGCGCCTCGAAGTGCTTGTCGGCATCGTGCTCGCCGGAGAGGAACACGATCGGCGTCGAGATGAACGCCTCGCGCTCGCGGATCAGCGCCGTCAGCTCCATGCCGTCGACGTCGGGCATGTAGAGATCCATCAGGATCAGCTCGGGGCGGAAGCGATCGAGCTCGTCGAGCGCGGCGAGGCCTTCGGTGACCGCCAGCGTCTCCATGCCGGCCTTGCGCAGGATCGATTCGGCGAACAGCGTCTGCGAGCGGTCGTCTTCGACGATCATGATGCGGAACGGGTTGGTGCGTTCCGTCCCGATCAGATCGCCGATGCGCGCGACCACGTCCGCAGCGCTCGCGGGCAGCGCGATGAACGCATCGCAGCCGGCGCGCACGGCGCGCAGACGCTTCTGCAGGTCGCTCTCGGCCGAGAGCGCGATGAGCCAGAGCCGCTCGCTGACTTCGGCGCGCGCACGCTTGACCAGCGCGCCGATCTCATCGAGCGCGCTTTCGAACGCGGCATCGACCACGACGAGATGCGGCGGCAGCGCGACCAGCAGCTCCTTCAGCTCGTCGGCGCTGTCGAACGGCGTCAGCTCGTAGCCCTGGGTGGCGAGATAGCGGTCGATGGCGTCGGCCGGCGGCGCGCCGTGGCCGAGGTGATACGCGAGCTTGCGCGCCGGCGCGGGAGCTGGTTCCGGCGTCGAGGCGAGCGCGGCGGATTCCGCACTCGCGGGTGCGGGCATCGGCGCGGGAGGGGGCGCCGGCGGTGCGTCGGCGGCGAGCGGCTCGGGCTCGGGTTCGATCGCCGGCGCCGCGCGCGCGGCGGCTCCGGCAAAGCGCAGCCAGTATTGCGGCGGCGGCGTCACCAGCAGCGGAAAACCCTGATCCTGAACCGGCCCCGGCACGACGATGTCGGCCTGGCGGGCGGCGATCTTCGTCGCCGCCGGCAGATTCTTGCCGCGCAGCTCCTCGAGCAGCGAGGCGATGCGCGCTCCGGTCGCGCTGTCCGGGATGCGCGGCGGATCGAACAACGGCTGCACGGTGTGCGACAGCGCGTCGAGGCAATCGGCGAGATCGTCCGCGTCGATATCGCGGCACGCCACCGCGAGCGCCGCGGCGTCGTCGGCCAGGAGGTAGAGCGTGTTGATGTCCCAGCCTTCGCGGTGCAGCCGCTCGCCGCGGCTCGAAAGCCGCGCCAGGCGCTGCGGCAATTGGGCGAGGAACAGGCTTTTGAGTTCCGCGCCGCGGACATGGAAATTCCGCGTCAGCATTCGATTCCCCTGGACGGGGACTATACCGGGAAAGCGGGGATTGGGGACTCGGGACAGGTCAGCGGCGCTTTTTCGTCTTTGTCGAATCCCCAATCCCTAATCCCGGCCCTTCCCTCAGATCGGCTTGACGACCACCAGCAGCACGATCGCGATCAGGAACAGCAAAGGCACCTCGTTGAACACGCGTAGCCACTTGCTCGAGCGCGTGTTCGCGCCGCGGGCGAAGTCGCGCACGAGGCGGGCGAGGATCATCTGATACCAGAACAGGCCGCCGACCAGCACGAGCTTCACGATCAGCCACGGCTGGCGGAAATAGCCTTCGCTGTAGCGCGAGAACGCGATCAGCGTGGCGATGCCGAACAGCACGGTCAGCGCCGAGCCCATGCGCGTCATGCCGAGCAGGCGGCGTTCCATGATCGCAAGGCGCTCCTGCACGACGGGCTCGGTCGCCTCCGCGTGGTAGACGAGCAGGCGAGGCAGATAGAAAAGCCCCGCGAACCAGGTCACCACGGCAACGATATGAAATGCCTTGAGCCAGAGCATGCTGAGACGATCCTGAGGCGAAAGCTGCAGTTTATCGCTTGACGCTGTCGGCGCGCGGCGACTATAAGCCTCGCCCTCGCCTCCGGATTCCCCGCCGCATGCCCCGCGTCCCGCCGCCACTGGTCGTCCGTCCGCACGATCCCGCGCGTGAGCGGCGTGGCCAGATGCTGGCCGGCGCGATCTGGCTGGTGTCGCTGGTGGTCGTCGCGGCGGTGACCGCTGCCGTCGTGTCGTACGGCTTCGAAAGCACGAGCCGCTCGCGCAGCGAGGCGGCCGACAAGGACACCGAAGCGCTGCGCGCGCGCATCGCGACGCTGGAGCGCTCCGAGCAGGTCGCCAAGGCGGCCGTCGGCGATCTGCAGCAGGCGCTGCGCGACCGCGAGGAGGAGATCGAGTCGCTGCGCTCGGATCTCGCGTTCTACGGGCGGCTCGTCGGCGGCGGCAAGCGCGAGGGGCTCGCCGTGCACGTGCTGAAGCTCCGCCGCGTCGGCGATTCGCAGGCGTGGAACTTCACCGCGACGCTGACGCAGAACTTCAAGCGCGGGCAGGACACCAAGGGGCGCCTCACGCTTTCGATAGAAGGCGTGCAGAATGGGAAGCTGGCAACGCTGGACTGGGCCGCGTTGACGCAGGGGCAGGATCCTTCCGGTATCGAGTACGGCTTCAAATATTTCCAGCAGGTGAGCGGTACCATCATGCTGCCGGCGGGGTTTCAGGCCAATCGCGTGCGCGTGCGCGCAGGCGGCGACGCCGGCCACGTCGAGCAGGATTTCGCCTGGGACGACGCAATCAAGGGTGAGGAGGGCGACGATGTTCGGCAATAGCAAGCGCAACGGCAACGGCATGACGGTCGCGCCGATCACCACGCTGATCGCGGAAGGCACGGTGATCCGCGGCGACGTGGAATTCACCGGCGGCCTGCACCTCGACGGCGTGATCCAGGGCGCGATCAGCGCCGACGGCGCCGACGCCGTGCTGACGCTCTCCGACAAGGGTCGCGTGCACGGCGAGATCCGCGCCTCGAACGCGGTCATCAACGGACAGGTCCAGGGCGACATCGTGGTCGCCGAGCGGCTGGAGCTCGCCTCAGGCGCGCGCATCGAAGGCAACGTCTACTACAAGGTGCTGGAGATGGCGGCCGGCGCGCAGATCAACGGCAAGATGATCTACCAGCCCGACACTCCTCGGCAGCTGCCGCGCCCCGAGCTCGCCTCCGCCGAGGCTTGAAAGGCGCCGCGGCGGCACGATCTTGGCTGGTACACCGACGTTCCATCCGCCATGACCGACACCGCGACTCCGACCTATCTCGACGCACCCGACGTGCCGCTCGTCTTCACCGATGCCGCGGCCGAGAAGGTGCGCGAGCTGATCGCCGAGGAGGGCAATCCGGAGCTGAAGCTCCGCGTCTACATTTCCGGTGGCGGCTGCTCGGGCTTCCAGTACGGCTTCACGTTCGACGAGGCGCGCGCCGAGGACGACTTCGCGCTCGACAAGTCGGGCGTGACGCTGCTGGTAGATCCGCTCAGCCTGCAATATCTCGCCGGTGCCGAGATCGATTACGCTGAATCGCTGACCGGCGCGCAGTTCGTGATCCGCAATCCGAACGCGAAGACGACCTGCGGCTGCGGATCCTCGTTCAGCATTTGATGCGATCGTCCGTGATCGCCGCGACCTGAAGATTCTGCCGGAGCTTGCCGGTCCGTCCCGCCCGGATCGTCCAGAAGCGGCGTCCATGGCCGCGCTCTTCGAGAAGAGAAGCCGCTTCGAACGGTCGTAACGCGCTCTGCCTCGGCCGCGACTGTGCTTGGCGCAACTCGCGCGCATGACGATCCCGCATCGCGCGTTCGCGCTAAAATCACGCTCATGACCGACCGCTGGCGCATTGTCGACAACGTTTTCGCCGGCCTTGCACTCGACCGCAACGCCGAGCAGCGCGACGACGCCGAATGGATCGCGGCGCAGCTCGCGCATCCGCGCGCGCGCTTCGTGCTGCTCGGCTCGGAAGGTCACGCGCTGGCGCAGCGGGACGTGGACGCGCTGCGTGTCATCGTCGCCGAGGAGCGCAAGCTTCTGCTGCCGTCGGCTCAGCCGAGCTATCTCGGCACCGACGAGGAAGGCCCGTTCTTCGCGCTCAGCGCCGAGAGCAAGGACGCGGCACGCGTTGCCGCGGAGCTGGGCGGCGACTTCATCGATCTGCGCAGCGCCGGCGTCCGCCTGCGCGCGTTCGAAGCCGGCCTTTTCGCCTACGCGCGCGCCCTCTCGCACTGGCAGTCGCGCACGCGTTTCTGTTCCGTTTGCGGCGCGCCGGTCGTCATGGTCACAGCCGGCCATCGTGCGCGCTGCACGAATCCCGATTGCGCCATCGAGCATTTCCCGCGCGTCGATCCGGCCATGATCGTGATCGTCTCGTACGGCGACGCGTGCCTGCTCGGCCGCCAGGCGACCTGGCCCGAGAAGCGTTATTCGACGCTGGCCGGCTTCGTCGAACCCGGCGAATCGCTGGAAGACACGGTGCGCCGCGAAGTGTTCGAGGAAGCCGGCGTGCGCGTCGGCGAGTGCACGTATCACTCCTCGCAGCCGTGGCCGTTCCCGGCCTCACTGATGATCGGTTTCACCGCCGAGGCCATCGATCCCTCGATCCGCCTCGGCGGCGAGCTCGCCGAAGCGCGCTGGTTCACGGCCGAGGAGATCGTGCGCGGGCTCGAAGAGCGTACGTTCCAGGTGTCGCCGCCGCTGTCCGTCTCTTTCCGGCTGATCGAGCACTGGTTGCGCGAGAACGCCGGCGTCGAGCTGCGCGAGCTCGTCGAGGCGCAGCGCCAGTAGCTCGGGATCGCGTTACTGCGCCTGTTTCCGTTGCCGCAGGCGGAGAAGCGGGTCGCCCGGACAGGAGCAGGACTATTCGCAATGTGGAAAGTCGAGGCATGAGGGAGGTGCCCGCTCTCGGCCCGCATGCGTGCATCGCCGTGCTGCGGCTACAATCCCGCGATCCGACGGCATCTGCGAATCCGAAGCGATGGCGAAGACCCTGCTGGCGATAGTCCTCGTGCTCGCGGCCGCGCGCGCCCTGCCCGATCTCGCGCGGCTGCGCGATTTCTCGTGGCTCAGGATCTGGCTCGCGCGATGGCGCGGCGACAGCGGGCGCTCCGCCTGGCCCGTGCTGCTGCTGCCCGCGCTCGTGTTCGTGCTGTGCGTGCTGATCCAGACCGCGCTCGATCGCGTGCTGTTCGGGCTGCCGCTGTTCGCGTTCGCGGTGATCGTGCTGTTCTTCTGCTGGGGCCCGCGCGAGCTCGACGCCGACATCGACGCCGTGCTGAAGGCTCCCGACCGCGATCAGCGACTCGCGGCGGCACAGGCGCTCAGGCCCGATCCGCCCGAGCAGCCTTTGCCGCTGGAATCGACGGCGCTGGTCGAGGCGACGTTCGCGTCGGCGCTTTCGCGCTGGTTCGGCGTGCTGTTCTGGTTCGTCGTGCTGGGGCCGGCCGGCGCGCTCGGCTACCGCATGATCCAGCTCATCGCGCGCAACGCCGCGTTCGCCGGAGAGATCGACGCGGCGCAGCACGATCTCGCCGAGCGCGCGGCACGCGTCCTCGACTGGGCGCCGGCGCATCTCATGGCGCTGACGCTGGCGCTGGTTTCCGATTTCGATGCCGTGATCCGCACCTGGCGCGAGTATCACGCCGCGCACGGGCAGGGATATTTCACGCTCGATCTCGGCTTTCTCGGCGCGCTTGCGCGCGCAGGCGTCGATGCCGACGTCGTCGCCGGCGACGGCTACGCGACAGACGTCAACGATCCGCTCACCGAGCTCGCCGACGCACGGCGCGTGCTGCGGCGCATTCTGGTCGCGTGGCTTGCGGTGCTCGCCTTGATGGTGCTGGCCGGCTGGGTGCGCTGAGCGATTGATGCCCCGGCGACGCCGCGTCATTGCAGCATCGCCTGTCGTTTCTGCAGGAAGCGCCGCACCGCATCGTCGCGCTCGAGGCCGATCGCGATGTCATACGCGTGCCGCGCTTCGTCGCGTGCGCCACTGCGCCCGAGCAATTCTGCGCGTGCGGCCCAGTACGGCTGATACGCCCTGAGCCGCTCGTCTTCGTTTGCATCCGGCATCGCCGCGAGCGCCGCGCCGGCGCCTTCGATTTCCGCGATCGCGAGCGCGCGGTTGATCGCGACGACCGGCGAGCCGGTCAGCGCGGACAGCGCTTCGTAGAGCTGCAGGATCGCTGCCCAATCCGTTCTGCCCCTGCGCCGGCCGTCGATGTGCGCCGACTGGACGGCGGCTTCGAGCTGATAGCGGCCGATCGCGCCGAGCGTGCTCGCGCGGCGTAGCAGTGCTTCGGCCTCGTCGATCATCGCCGCATCCCACGCGCTCTCGCGCTGCTCGGCGAGCGGCACGAATTCGCCGTCGGCACCGCGGCGCGCGCAGCGCCGCGCCTCGGCGTAGAGCACGAGTGCGACGAGGCCGAGCGCCTCGGCCTCGCCCGGTATCAGCTCGGCGACGAGCCGCGCGAGAAAGATCGCTTCGTGCGCGAGATCGCGCCGCGCCGCGTCCGTGCCGGCGGGATCGGTCCAGCCTTCGGCGAATGCGGCGTAGATCGCATCAAGCACGGCACCGAGACGCGCTGGCAGTTCCTCGCGCTCGGGCACCCGGAATGGAATGCCGGCCGCGCGGATCTTCTGCTTGGCGCGCACCAGCCGCTTCGCCATCGAAGCGGGCGACACGAGGAAGGCCGACGCGATCGCCTCCGCGTCGAAACCGAGCACTACCTGCAGCATCAGTGGCGCGCGGATCGCGGGGTCGATCGCCGGATGCGCGCAGGCGAACATCAAGGCGAGGCGCTGATCGGGAATCGCGCGCTCGTCCGCAGCGGCGTCGAGCGAGGCGGCGAGCTCGCGCAGGTCGTCCGCCGCGGTTTCGGCAACCTGGCGATGGCGTGCGCCGTCGATCATCCTGCGCCGCGCGACGGTGAGGAGCCAGGCTTCCGGATTGTCGGGACAGCCTTTCGGCCATTCCGCGAGCGCGGCGGCAAACGCCTCGGACAGCGCATCTTCCGCCGCGGCCACATCGCGCGTGCGCGAGGCGAGATAGGCGACGAGCTTGCCGTAGCTCTCCCGCGCGACTCTGTCGGCGGTGCGGCGTGCCTGCCCGTCGCCGCCTTCCGTCATGCCTGATGATCCGGCATGGGCCAGACCGGCCTCACTTCGACGACGCCGTGGCTCGCGGCGGGACAACGCGCGGCCCACGCGAGCGCGGCATCGAGATCGGGCACGTCGACGAGGTAGTAGCCGCCGAGTTGTTCCTTGGTGTCGGCGTACGGGCCGTCGAGCACGTGCGATTTGCCGTCGGCGATGCGCACCGTGGTCGCCGTCGCCGTCGGCTGCAGACGGTTCGAGCTGACCAGCACGCCTTCCTTGCGCAGGGCCTGCGTGTAGGCGAGATACGCCGCCTTGCCCTGCTCCTGCTGTTCCTGGGTCAGCGTCGGCCAGACACCTTCGTTCGCGTAGAGCAGAAAGAGATATTGCATGGGAGTCTCCGTCATGGTTTCGGGGTTCGGCGGCGCGCGCCGCCGGTTCGTTGTCGATCGGGGCGGCGCGATCTGGACAGGGGGCTACGGGACCTTGCTCGGGGATGCGGCGGGCTCCAGGCAAGGATGGGTCCCGAGTG
>CBINBI010000052.1:0-24144 GCA_966248875.1 uncultured Rhodanobacteraceae bacterium | reverse complement strand
TTATTTTGCGGGATGCGAGAACGTTGCTATGACACCAGCCCTCAGCTCTCAGCCCTCGGCCCTCGGCGATGCACGTGACATTGTCGTGAGCGCTCGCAATATTGCCAAGACGTACCAGGAAGGCAGGCTCCGCACCGAAGTGCTGCGCGATGTGAGCCTCGTCGTGCGGCGCGGCGAGACCCTGGCGATCGTCGGCGCCTCGGGCACGGGCAAGTCGACGCTGCTGCACATTCTCGGCGGCCTCGATGCGCCGAGCGCAGGCGTGGTCGAAGTGGAAGGGCGCGCCATGTCGAGCCTGTCCGACCGCGCGCGCGGCGAGTTGCGCAACCGCTCGCTCGGTTTCGTCTACCAGTTCCATCATCTGCTGCCCGAGTTCACCGCGATCGAGAACGTCGCGATGCCGCTCCTGATCCGTGGAACCGCGATCGACGAGGCGCGCGACGAGGCGAAGCGGCTGCTGGAGCGGGTCGGCCTCGGCAGCCGCGTCGAACACAAGCCGGGCGAGCTGTCCGGCGGCGAGCGGCAGCGCTGTGCGGTCGCGCGTGCGCTGGTGACGCGTCCGGCTTGCGTGCTCGGCGACGAGCCGACCGGCAATCTCGACGAGAAGAACGCGGCGCAGGTCTACGAGCTGATGCTGGAGCTGAACCGCGAGATCGGCACCGCGCTCGTGCTGGTCACGCACGATCCGCGGCTCGCCGCGCGCACGAGCCGGACGCTGGAGCTGTCAGGCGGCACGTTGCACGCGCGCGCTGTCGCTGCGAGCTCCACGGGCTGATATAGGGACAGGCGCAGGGACCGCGCCAAACATGGCCAGGGACGAGCCGGTCACGAGAGAACTCGCGCTCGCACCGACGCCGCGATTCGCGATCGCGCTTCTGGCGGGCGTCGTTGCGGTTCAGTCCCTGGCTGTGCTGCCGCCGCCATGGCTCGATGCGCTGATCGCGTTCGCAGGCCTCATGGCCTTGCGCATTCCGAAACTGCGCTGTGCCGCCATCGCTGTGCTCGGCTTCGCCTGGTGCGCGTGGCGTGCCCAGCTTGCGCTCGATGCGCGCCTGCCGCGGGAGCTCGAAGGACGCGATCTCGACATCGTCGCGCTTGTCGACGACCTGCCGCTGACACGCCCCGAGGCCACACGCTCGACGCTGACCGTCGAGCGTGCATCGCTCAATGGCGAGAACATCGACTTGCACGGCCGTGTGCGCCTCGCGTGGTACGGCATACCCGAAGGCGCGTTCGAGCCGTGCAGCCGCTGGCAGCTCCGAGTGCGCCTGAAGCGGCCGCGCGGGCTGGTCAACCCCGGCGGATTCGACACCGAGCGTTCCGCTCTCGAACGCGACATCGTCGCGACCGGCTACGTGCGCAAGGACGGGCCGAATCAGCTCGTCGGCGCGGCGGCGTTCTGCATCGACGGCGTCCGTGCGCGCCTCGCCCGCGAGATCGAACAACGCATCACGGAGCCGCACGACGCCGCACTGGTCCGCGCATTCGCGATCGGCGACACGCGCGGGCTCGACGGACACGACTGGGACGTCGCGCGGGCGAACGGCGTTTCGCACCTGATTGCGATTTCGGGTTTTCACGTCGGCATCGCCGCGGGGCTCGGTGCGCTGTTCGTTCGCGTGCTCGGCTGGCTGTTTCCGCGAGCGACACTGCGCGTTCCCGTGTCGGTCGTGGCGCTGCCCGCGGCGCTCGCGACAGGCGTGTTCTATGGCGCGCTGGCGGGCGGCAGCTTGCCGACCGTGCGCACGCTGCTGATGATCGCGGCCGTCGCGCTCGCCCGCGCCGGACGCCGGGCGGGCAGCAGCGCGCAGTCGCTCGCGCTGGCGCTCGTCACGATCCTCGCAGTGGATCCGCTCGCCGTGCTATCGGCCGGCTTCTGGCTGTCGTTCGTGGGCGTCGCGTTCCTGATGCTGTGCCTTTCGCGGGGCCGCGGGCTGCTCGGCTTCGTGCGCGAGCTCACGTCGGGCCAGCTCGTCATGTCGCTGGCGCTGCTGCCGCTCACGGTGTGGTTCTTCGGCGAGGCCTCGCTGATCGGCGCGCTGTCGAATCTCCTCGCCGTGCCGTTCGTGAGCTTCGTGATCGTGCCGCTGTGTCTCGTCGGCCTGCTCGCCTTGCTGACGGTGCCGCCGATCGCCGCGCCGTTGCTGCACCTCGCGGCAACGTGTGCGCACGCGCAGTGGTTCGTGCTGGGGAACATGGCCGACATACCCGGCGCGCGCTGGCATCTCCCGGATGCCGGCTTGGGCGCCTTCGTGCTCGCGATGCTCGGCGCGCTGTGGCTGCTCGCGCCGCGCGGCGTTCCTGCGCGCGTGCTCGGCCTGCTGCTGTTCCTGCCGCTGCTTGCGCCTTCGCGCGCGGACATCGAAGACGGTGCGTTCGAGGCGGTCTTCATCGACGTGGGGCAGGGGCTTTCGGTTCTCGTGCGCACACGCGGGCACGCGCTGCTCTACGACGCCGGCGCGCGCTATCCCTCCGAATTCGACCTCGGCAAGGCGGCCGTGCTGCCGACGCTGCACGCGCTCGGTGTCGAGCGGCTCGACGCGATCGTGATCAGCCACGGCGACAACGATCACGCCGGCGGCGCCCCGTCGGTCGCGCACGAGTTTCCGGATGCCGACCGCCTCGGCGGCGAACCGGATCGCGGCGCGCTCGCGCTTCGCCCCTGCGTCGCCGGCGAAACCTGGACCTGGGACGACGTCGTGTTCCGTGTGCTCTCGCCGGCGGAGGTCGGGGACGGCCCGTCCGCTCGCGACGGCGACAACGACCGTTCGTGCGTGTTGTTCGTCGAAGGCCGTGGCGGCCGCCTGCTGCTGCCGGGCGACATCAGCAGCCGCGTCGAGCCGCGCGTCGCACGCGAGATCGGCGCCGGCGAGACGCCTCTCGTGCTCGGCGTACCGCACCACGGCAGCCGCTCGTCGTCCGGAGCCGCGTTTGTCGCGGCCGTCCGGCCGACACTCGCCATCGTCTCCGCGGGCTGGCGCAGCCGCTACGGCCATCCGCACCCGGAAGTCGTCGCGCGGTATCGCGATGCCGGGGTGCCGCTGCTCAACACGGCGAACGAAGGCGCGCTGACCATCGGGTTTCCGGCCGGCTCGCCGCCGTTCGTGCGCGCAGAGCGCCGGGAAAAGCGACGCTACTGGCGCGAACCCGGCGAGCCCGCCGCTGTCCATGAGCACCGAGAAGCCCTCGAACGAGCGACGGTGGCTCGCGGCGACAGCACCGGCGAGGCCGGCCGAAGCCGATAACCGGCGGCGCGTCGCAGAGTCGCGGCGCGTCGCGCTGCTATGATTCGGCCTGCACGACGCAAGACGAACGGGAAGGTGGAACCGTGCTCGAAATCCTGATGGCAGGCGGCTGGGCGATGCTGCCCATCCTGATCTGCTCCGCCGTCGCGCTGGCGATCATCCTCGAACGCTTCTGGTCTCTGCGCCGCTCCGCCGTGATTCCGCCGGGCCTCGGCGACGAGGTGCGCGAATGGGCGCGCACGCGCAAGATCGATCCGGAGCACCTCAAGGTGCTGGCGGCGAACTCGCCGCTTGGCGAGCTGATGGCCGCGGCGCTTGCGGTGCGCAACCGGTCGCGCGACATCATCAAGGAGCGCGTCGAGGACACCGGCCGCCATGTTGTGCACAGGCTGGAGCGCTTCCTCAATACGCTCGGCACGATCGCGCTGATCGGCCCGCTGCTCGGCCTGCTCGGCACGGTGTTCGGCCTGATCAGGATGTTCTTTGCCGTCATGGTGTCCGGCGTCGGTGATCCGATGAAGATGGCCGGCGGCATTGGCGAGGCACTCGTCTGCACGGCGGCGGGCCTGTGCGTCGCGATTCCGGCCTACGTGTTCCACCGCTACTTCCGCGGCCGCGTCGCCGATCTCGTCGTCGAGATGGAGCGGCAAGTGTTCCTGCTCACCGACGAGTTGACCGCGATCGGGGAGACCGCGGCGCCGGCCGTCCGCGTCGCCGCGCGCGCGGCGGTCTGAGCCTGCCATGCGCATCGCTTCGGCGCGCCGCGAGGACGACTTCGAGATCAACGTGATCTCGCTGATCGACGTGATGCTGACGCTCCTGATGTTCTTCGTGCTGACGACGACGTTCGTGCAGCACACACGCATGAAAGTCACTCTGCCCGAAGCCGAGTCGGCCGAGCAGAGCGAGCAGCGCGAGGCGCTGACGATCATGATCGATCGCGAAGGGCACTATTACATCGACAACAACGAAGTGCTGAACCCGGGCCTCGATTCGCTGAGCGAGGCGATTTCGCGCGTCGCCGGAGACGACCGCGACCGTCCGGTGACGCTGCGCGCCGACGCGCTGACGCCGCACCAGGCCGTCGTGACGGCCATGGACGCGCTCGGCAAGCTCGGTTTCACGCGCCTCTCGATCGCGACGACGCCGGCACAGGCGCCCGCCCGTCCGTGACTTCGCCGGGCGCCGTCAACGCATCTTTCCTCCAGACCTACCGCCGGCTGCTGGGGTACCTGCGGCCGCACCGGCTGGTCGCGTTCGTCGCCGTGCTCGGCATGATCTTCGACGCGGGCACCACATCGGTGTTCATGCATCTGATCAAGCCGATGCTGAATGATCTTTTCATCGCGCGCGATCCGGTCACGATCTTCTGGCTGCCGATCGCGATCGTGTTCCTGTTCTTCGTCCGCGGCGCGTCCACCTACGCGACCGACTTCGGCATGGCTCGTATCGGGCGCGGCGTCGTGCAAGCGCTGCGCAGCGAGGTGTTCGCGCGCTACCTGCGCCTGCCCGCGGCGTACTTCGACCGCGAATCGTCGGGCCAGCAGATCTCTCGTCTCGTCTACACCGTCGAACAGGTCGCGAACGCCAGCACGGACGCGCTGAAGACGCTGATCCTGCACTCGCTGACAGTGATCGGCCTCACCCTGAACATGCTGTTCACCAGCGTGCGGCTGACGCTGGCGCTGTTCGTGCTCGCGCCGCTGGTTGCGGCGATCGTCTACTTCGTCGGGCGCCGCTACCGGCGCATCAGCCGCCGCATCCAGCGCTCGATGGGGTCTGTGACGGGCATCGTCGACGAGGTCGTCTCCGGCCAGCGCGAGGTCAAGGTCTACGGCGGCCAGAGCTACGAATCCGCGCGCTTCGACCAGGTGGCCGACGAGAACCGGCGGCTGAACCTCAAGGTGGCCTCGACGAACGCGCTCTCGACCTCGCTCGTGCAGCTCGTCGCCGCGTGCTCGCTTGCGGCGGTGATCTTCGTCGCGACGCGGCCCGGCATCATCCAGAACATGGACCCAGGCTCGTTCATGTCGGTGATCACCTCGATGATGGTGATGCTGACCTCCCTGAAGCAGCTCACGACGGTGCAGGCCGCCATGCAGCGCGGCATCGCGGCGGCGCAGGATCTCTTCGGCGTGATCGATACGCCGGGCGAGCGCGACGAAGGCGACATCCACGTAGGCCGCTGCCGCGGCGAGATCGAGCTGCGCGGCATCGAACTGCACTATCCCGGCCAGACACGCGCCGCGTTGAACGGCATCGATCTCGTCTGCGAAGCCGGCACCGTGACGGCGCTGGTGGGCCCGTCGGGCGGCGGCAAGTCAAGTCTCGTGAGCCTGATTCCGCGCTTCTACGAGCCCACGGCCGGCGAGATCCGGCTCGACGGCAAGCCCCTCGACGCTTACGCGCTCGAAAGCCTGCGCGAGCAGATCGCCTGGGTCGGGCAGAAGGTCGTGCTGTTCAACGACACCGTCGCGCGCAACATCGCCTACGGCTCGCTCTCCGGTGCCTCGCGTGCGGAAATCGAGGATGCCGCGCGCGCCGCGAATGCGATGGAGTTCATCGAGCGGCTGCCGAAGGGACTCGACAGCGAGGTCGGCGAGGGCGGCGCGCTGCTCTCCGGCGGCCAGCGCCAGCGCATCGCGATCGCGCGCGCGCTGCTCAAGAACGCGCCGATCCTGATTCTCGACGAGGCGACCAGCGCGCTGGACAGCGAATCGGAGCGCCTGATCCAGCACGCGCTCGGCCGTCTGATGAGCGATCGCACGGTCGTCGTCATCGCGCACCGGCTCTCGACCATCGAGCACGCCGACCAGATCGTCGTGATCGACGACGGCCGCGTGGTCGAGCAGGGCACGCACGCGGCGCTGCTCGCGCGCAACGGCAAGTACGCGGCACTGCACCGGATGCAGTTCCGCGACGACGCGAAACCGGGCCGGATCGCCGGCTAGACGGGCAACGCCGGGCGCCGCCGGCGCATCACATGGAGCAGTGCGGCAAGCCACGGCCGGTTCCGCATGGCATCCTTCGCAGCCTTTCGTCCAGTGACCGCGACCCTTGTCGATCGCCTACCGACTCCAACGCATCTGGTACGACAGCGAACCCGTCCCGTACTGGCTGGCCGCGCTGGTGCCGCTCTATCGCGTGCTGCGTGCGCTGCACCTCGCGCCGTACCGCATCGGCCTGCGCCGGGCCGCGCGCGTCGGTGCGCCGGTCGTCGTCGTCGGAAATCTCACCGCGGGCGGCAGCGGCAAGACGCCGCTGGTCATCGCGCTGGTCGAAGCGCTGCGCGCGCGCGGCTTCAGGCCCGCCGTCGTGAGCCGGGGCTACGGCGGCACCCAGCGCGCGGCGAGCGTCCTCGACGAAGCGCCCGATCCGCGCCGTTACGGAGACGAGCCGAGCCTGATGCGCCGTCGCACGGGCGCCATGGTTGCCGTCGGCCGCAACCGGGCCGAAGCCGCTGCGCTGCTGGTCAGCCAGGGCGCGAACGTCGTCATTGCCGACGATGGCCTGCAGAATCCCTCGCTCGCGCGCGACATCGAGATCTGCGTCATCGACGGCCAGCGCCGCTTCGGCAATGAACGGCTCCTGCCCGCCGGCCCGTTGCGCGAGCCGCTGGACCGGCTTGCGGGCATCGACTTCCGTGTCTGCAACGGCGCCCGCGCCGAGCCCGGCGAGATCGCCATGCGCCTCGTCGGTGAAGTCGCCGTCGCCGTGTCCGGTGCGCCGCGCACGCGCGCGCTCGCCTCGTTCGAGCGCCAGCGCGTTCACGCGGTCGCCGGGATCGGCAATCCCGCGCGATTTTTCGCCGGTCTGCAGGCGCGCGGCATCGATGTCATCCCGCACCCCTTTCCCGATCACCATCCGTTCACCGCCGCCGACCTCGACTTCGGCGACGCGCTGCCCGTCGTGATGACCGAGAAGGACGCGATCAAGTGCGTCGCCTTCGCACACGACGATGTCTGGTGCGTGCCCGTCAGCGCCGAGCTGCCGGCATCGTTCATCGACGCGCTGGTTGCGCGCTTAAAATCGGTGGCGACGCCGGCGACGGAAAGGACGGTGGGCTGAAGCCGCCCTAAGTGCTCGTGCGAGAGTGGGCTTCGGCCCACCGCGTGATCCGCTTGTCGCGTGGCCTTGTCCCGAGAGCCCGCGTCCGCGCGTTGCGCTAGCATCGCAGCCATGCTCTCCGGACGCCGGAACAATCCTTCGGCCACGCCCGCGGCGAACGATTCCGGCCGGCTCGGCACCGGTAACCGCCGCCGCGTGCGCAGCCGGGAATGGAACGTGGATTGGGAGCGCCGCCGCCCATGAGCCTGCGTCTCCAGCTCAACCTGCTGCTCGCCGGCGTGATCGTCGTGTTCACCGGTGTCTTCTTTGCGTTCCAGGTGATCGACACGCGGCGCAGTGTGCGCGAGGAGACCGAGGCGGCGAACCGCGTCGCGACGCATCTGCTCGGTTTTTTTGCAAACACCTACGCGAGAACCAGCACGCCGATCGTGCTGGAGTCGCTGGAGCGGCTGGGCCGTGTACGTTCGACTGAGATCACGCTGCGCGACGACGCGGGCCGCGAGGTCTATCACTCGCCACCATCGCCGTACAAATCCGGCCGCAATGCGCCGGCGTGGTACGCCGCTCTGGTGGCGCCACCGCCGATGAAGAGCGAGATGCGCTTCTACGATTCGACGCTCACCATCGAATCGAATGCTTCGCGCGCGGTGCTCGATGGCTGGGACGATACGGTGACGCTGATCGGGTTCGGCGCGGTCGCGCTCGTGCTCGGCAACGTGCTGGTGTTCTGGCTGGTGCGCCGTGCCACCCAGCCGTTCCGCGTGATCGAGCGCGGTCTCGCCGACATGGAGCGCGGCGCGTTCCATACGAGGCTGCCCGAGCTTCCCGGCGCCGAGGCGGGCCAGATGGCGCTGGCGTTCAACCGCATGGCGGCGGCAGTGGAAGACAACCTGGCCGCCCGGGCCGAGGCCGCCGACGCGCGCATGCGCCTGGAGCAGAGCCGCGAGCTTGCCGATCTCGTGCAGGCGCGCATCGAGGACGAGCGCGCGCACATCGCGCGCGAGCTGCACGACGAGACCGGCCAGAACCTGACGGCGATCCGCAGCCTCGCGCTGGCGCTCGCACGGCGCGAGTCCTACGACGACGTCGAGACGCGCCAGGCCGCGCAGCTCATCGCGGACACCGCCGCAAAGCTCTATGCCTCGATACACGATCTGATCCCGCGCCTGCGCCCGCTGGCGCTGGATCAGCTCGATCTTGCCGATGCCGTGACCGAGCGAGTGGCGGAATGGCGGCGTCTGCATCCGGACATCGCGTTCTCGCTCGAGCTTGGCACGTTGCCGCCGAGGCTCGGCGAGAGCTTCACGCTGGCCGCCTACCGCATCCTGCAGGAAGCCGTGACGAACGCGCTGCGCCACGGGCAGGCGCGCCGGATTTCGATCCGCGTCGGCACGGAAGCGGATACGCTCGCGCTCGAAGTCCTCGACGACGGACGCGGCCTCGCACAGGATTGGCAGCGGCCGGGCCATTTCGGCGTGCGCGGCATGCGCGAGCGGGCACGGTCGCTGGGCGGCGAGATCGACATCGGCAATCGCGACGAAGGCGGCACGCGCGTCGCGTTGCGCCTGCCGTTGACGTGATCTGGCGATTCGGGAAACGCACCATGCTGCACCGCCTGCACACAGCGCCAGGACAATCGTGTGTGAAGCGGACGGCGGAGCCGCGGCGATGACGAAGGAAAAAACCCGCGTCATGCTCGTCGACGATCACGCCGTCGTGCGCGTCGGTTTCCGCATGCTGCTTTCGGTGAGCCCGACGATCGAAGTCGTCGCCGAAGCCGACAGCGGCGAGGTCGCGTATCAGCAGTATCCGGAAGTCCGCCCGGACGTCGTCATCATGGATCTTTCGATGCCCGGCATGGGCGGGCTCGAAACCGTGCGCCGTCTGATCGCGCGCGACAAGGACGCGCGCGTCCTCGTGCTGTCGGCGCACGAGGACGTGGTTCATCCGAGGCGACTGCTGAAGGCGGGCGCGCTGGGTTACCTGTCCAAGCGCAGCGCCCCCGAGGAATTGATCGACGCGGTCGCCGCCGTCGCATCGGGCCGCGTGTATCTCGATGCGGAAACTGCCCGCAAGCTCGCCCTGCAGGATCTCGGCGGCCCGGCGGGCCAGGTCGATGCCCTGTCCGAACGCGAGTTCGCCGTATTCATCCAGCTCGCGCGCGGTCAGTCGGTCAACCGCATCGCCGAGACGCTGTCGCTTTCGCCGAACACGGTCGGCACACACCTGTACAACATCAAGCAGAAGCTCGGCGCGGCGAACCAGGCGGAGCTGACCTTGATCGCCGTGCGCAACGGGCTCATCGAGGCCTGAACGGCGAGGCGGCTGCCGTCTTGCGGCAGCCGCCCGTCAACACGCGATTTAGGTCGTCGCTAGTCGACCACGACGTCGTCGATCCAGTAGCCCGCGCCGCCGACCGACTCGTCGCTGGCCACGCGCCAGCGCAGGCGAACGATCTGACCGTGCGTGCCGGGCGGCAGGAAGCCTGCGACGTACTGGTAGCCGTTGCTGTGTCCGGTCCACGCGTTGCGACCCCCGATCGGGTTCGAGAAGGTCGTCGAGATCGTGTCGGCGTAACCGCCGGCCGTGAATCGCCCGCCGGCGCTGATGATGTCGGTGTACGGGCTGCCGTTGATCGAAATCTCGAGTACAGCACCGTCGAAGTTCTGCTCCAGATTCAGCAGATGATGGAACGAGAAACGGCCCGGGCCGTCCAGAATGAACAAGGGTGAAACGAGCGCCTTGTCCGATACGATGTTCGGATCGTCGGCGAAGGCGGCATTGGGTGCGCTGAAGGTGATATCGGTCACCGTCTCCCACGCGCGCCCCGCATCCGTCGTCGTCGTCCAGCCGGACGGAAGCGCTGGCGCAGTCACCGTGTCGAAGGTCTCCGTGAGAGAGGGCGTCTGGAAGCCATCAGTGAAGATTGCCTCGTCGTCGGGGAGGGGCGCCGATGTGCCCTGGATCGCAAAGCAGAGGTCCGGACCGCCACCGCTTATGCAGGTCGAGAGGTCGGTCCAGTCCGTGCAGCCAGTGCCGAACCCGTTTGCGGGATTGCGCCATGTTGCGTAGAAGAACGCCGTCGGACTGCTGCCGCGCCAGCCCCACTCGCCGCCCACGGTAAAATCCATCACGGCTCGGACGCTGATCCAGAACGATGTCGGATTCGTCTGGTCGCCGCGTATCGTGCACACCGACGGCAGATTGATCGCGAGCGAGCCTGAGGCGTCGCTGAAATCCGTGAGATGGGTGAACGCGCAACCTGGCATGATGCCAGCCGGCTTGCTGGCGTCCCAGTAGAACGTCACGTCGACAGCGGGCGTCGGCCCCGTGCCATTGAAATACTCGCCACCGACATTGACCGATCTAATGTTCCACTCCACGCCGGGTGGCACGAGGAAATCGTCTGCGGCCTCGGCGTCGTATACGTCGAAGTCTGTCTGGAAATCCTGACTGACGCTCCCGATAGACGTGCAGGTTGCGGTCTGATCGTAGAGCAGATTGGGTACGCCCTCGAGCGAGAGCGGCATCGGCGTCATGTCGCCGCGGACACCGATGGCCGGAACCCGCGAGGCTGCATGAACGTCGAACGAAACGAGAAGCGCAAGCGGGCACAGGCCCGCGATGGCGTGGCGTCGCATCTCACTCTCCCCCAAAGTGTGGATGGCGGAGCAGATGCTAACCCAACCCTCGTGCACAAACGGTCGTTGGCGTCCTAATTCGCCGTGTGCGCCGTGGCACACGGCGCGCGTGGGAAATCGACCCGCCCGGTCCCCCGGGGGTACGGTCAAGAATTCTTATTCTGAAACAAACAGTTGTCGGAGATCGCGCCCTAGCAAGACCGCGCGTTCGCCGGCGACTTGGGATCGAGCGCCTCAATCGCATATCAAGAACTCGCGTTTCAGGATCTGAGACGCCTGCGCGCAGAATAGGCCCATGCCGCTCGCTGCCTTCCATCCTGCCGTTGCCGCCTGGTTCCGGCGCACGTTTCCCGCGCCGACGCCTGCGCAGGCCGAGGCGTGGCCGGCGATCCGCTCCGGCCGGCATACGCTGATCGCTGCGCCGACCGGTTCGGGCAAGACGCTGGCGGCGTTCCTGGCCGCGATCGACGACCTGGTCCGGCGTGGCGTCGAGCAGGCGCTGCCGGACGAAACCGCGGTCGTGTACGTCTCGCCGCTGAAGGCGCTCTCGAACGACGTGCGGATCAATCTCGAGGTGCCGATCGCCGGCATCCGCGACGAGCTGCTGCGGCTCTGGCTGCCGGACGTCGAGATCCGCACGATGGTCCGGACCGGCGACACGCCGCAGGCCGATCGCGACCGGATGCGCAAGCGGCCGCCGCACATCGTCGTGACGACGCCGGAATCGCTGTACATCCTGCTCGGCTCGGAATCGGGCCGTCGCATGCTGTCGACGACGCGCGCCGTCATCGTCGACGAGGCGCACGCGCTCGCGCCGAACAAGCGCGGCAGTCACCTCGCGCTCTCGCTGGAACGGCTCGATGCGCTGTGCGGCCGGCGCGTGACGCGCATCGGGCTTTCGGCGACGCAGAAGCCGATCGAGGAGGTCGCGAAGTTCCTGACGGGGTCGCAGGGCGAGTTGCCTCGAGTTGTCCCGGCCGCTCCCGACCGTCGTCCCGGCGAAAGCCGGGACCCATTGTCGCTCTTCACGGAAATCAAAGTGGATCCCGGCTTTCGCCGGGATGACGGAACGGGAGAACGGACCGAACCGTCTGGCGACTGCAAGATCGTCGACACCGGTCACGTCCGCGAGCGCGACCTCGCGCTCGAGCTTCCCGACGCCCCGCTCGAAGCCGTCATGTCCGGCGACGTCTGGGAGCAGGTGTACGGCAGGCTCGAAGCGCTGATCCGCCAGCACAAGACCACGCTGATCTTCGTCAACACGCGGCGCATGGCCGAGCGCGCGGCGAAGCACCTCAGCGAACGGCTGGGCAAGGAGGCGGTTGCCGCGCACCATGGCAGCCTTGCCAAGGAACTGCGCTTCGCTGCCGAGCAGCGCCTGAAACGCGGCGAGCTGCGCGCGCTCGTCGCGACGGCCTCGCTGGAGCTCGGCATCGACATCGGCGATGTCGATCTCGTCTGCCAGATCGGTTCGCCGCGTTCGATCACGGCGTTCCTGCAGCGCGTCGGACGCTCGAACCACGACGTCGGCGGCTTGCCGAAGGGCCGGCTGTTCCCGCTGTCACGCGACGAGCTGGTCGAGTGCACGGCGTTGCTCGACGCGGTCCGGCGCAGCGAGCTGGACGCGCTTCGCGTGATTCCGAACGCGCTCGACGTGCTCGCGCAGCAGATCGTCGCCGAAGTCGCGTGCCAGGAATGGACCGAGGACGCCCTGTACGACCTCGTGCGCAGCGCGTATCCGTACGCGACACTGAGGCGCGAGGATTTCAACGCCGTCGTGCGCATGCTCGCCGAGGGTTATTCGACGCGTGTCGGCCAGCGCTCGGCCTATCTGCACCGCGACGCCGTCAACGGCATGTTGCGTGCGCGACGTGGCGCGCGGCTGACCGCGATCACGTCCGGCGGCGCGATTCCTGACACGGCCGACTACGACGTCGTGCTCGAGCCGCAGGCGACGATGATCGGCACGATCAACGAGGACTTCGCGGTCGAGAGTCTCGCCGGCGACATCTTCCAGCTCGGCAACATGTCGTACCGGATCCTGCGCGTCGAGCGCGGCCGCGTGCGCGTGGAAGACGCACAGGGCGCGCCGCCGACGATTCCGTTCTGGCTCGGCGAGGCGCCGGGACGCACGGACGAGCTCTCGCACGCGGTCTCGCGACTGCGCGAGGAAGTGTCGACCCGGCTCGAAGACGGGCTCACGGCGACGACGGCGTGGCTGGTACGCGACATCGGCCTTTCGGAGCCTGCCGCTCGCCAGATCGCGGAATACCTCGCCGCCGCGAAAGCCGCGCTCGGCGTGCTGCCGACCGGGCACGAGCTCGCGATGGAACGATTCTTCGACGAATCGGGCGGCATGCAGCTGATCATCCATTCGCCGCTCGGCAGCCGCATCAACCGCGCCTGGGGTCTCGCGCTGCGCAAGCGCTTCTGCCGTACGTTCAACTTCGAGTTGCAGGCCGCGGCGACGGAAGACGCGATCGTGATGTCGCTCTCGACCAGTCACAGCTTCCCGCTCGAGGACGTCGCGCACTATCTCCATTCGAACACGGCGCGCGACGTGCTGATCCAGGCATTGCTCGACGCGCCGATGTTCGGCGTTCGCTGGCGCTGGAACGCGACTGCGTCGCTCGCGCTGCCGCGTTTCGTCGGCGGCAGCAAGGTGCCGCCACAGTTGCAGCGCATGAAAGGCGAGGACCTGCTCGCCACGGTATTTCCCGACCAGGTCGCCTGCCTCGAGAACATCGTCGGCGAGCGGCAGATTCCCGATCATCCGCTGGTCGCGCAGACGCTTTACGACTGCCTGCACGACGCGATGGACATCGACGGCCTCGAACGCCTGCTGCGCGGGCTCGAGTCCGGCGAGGTGCGCCTCGTCGCGCGCGATCTCACCGAGCCTTCGCCGCTCGCGGCCGAGGTGCTGAGCGCGCGGCCATACGCCTATCTCGACGACGCGCCGCTCGAGGAACGTCGCACGCAGGCCGTTTCCAGCCGGCGCTGGGTCGATCCCGCGACGGCAGCCGATTTCGGTCAGCTCGACATCGAGGCGATCGAAGGCGTGCGCGAGGAAGCGTGGCCCGAAGCACGCACGCCGGACGAAATGCACGATGCGCTGATGACGCTCGCGTACGTGACGGCGGATGAAGTTACGAGAAATCCCGGCTGGTCGACTCTGCTCGATGCACTGGCTGCTTCGCGTCGCGCCACCGCGCTTCGCCGTCCCCGCGAAAGCGAGGACCCAGCGCCTTCGTCGGCTGGGGTTGAAGCGCCGGGTTTCGGCTCTCGCGGGAACGGCGAGGGTTTGTGGGTCGCCGCAGAGCGGCTGCCGCAGTTCGCAGCCGTCCATCCCAATGCCGAGCGCACGCCGCCGATCGAAGCACCCGCCGAGTATGCCGCGACCGATTGGACGCCCGACAAGGCGCTCGTCGAGATCCTCCGCTCGCGTCTGACCGGTCTGGGTCCGGTGCGCGCGGATGATCTTGCCGGGTCGCTCGGTCTCCCGCAGTCCAACATCGACATTGCACTTGCCGCGCTGGAAGGGGAAGGCTACGTCATGCGCGGGCGGTTCACGCCGGCCGCGACCGACACCGAATGGTGCGAGCGTCGCCTGCTCGCGCGCATTCATCGCTACACCGTGCGGCGCCTGCGGCGCGAGATCGAGCCGGTCGAGCCGCGCGATTTCATGCGCTTCCTCGCGTCCTGGCAGCACGTCGCGCCCGATGCGCGCGTCAGCGGGCCCGATGCGCTCGCGAGTATCGTCGCTCAGCTCGAAGGCTACGAAGCGCCGGCCGCCGCGTGGGAAAGCGAACTGCTGCCGGCGCGCGTGGCGGGCTACGAGATTTCGTGGCTGGATGATCTGTGTCTGAGCGGCCGCGTGCTGTGGGCTCGGCTTCGCGGCGCCCGGCCTGCGCAGAACGGCGCGACGACGGGCGTCGCCGGACCGGTGCGAGCGACGCCGATCGTGCTGCTGCAGCGTCGCCATCTCGCGGACTGGAGCACGCTCGGCGGCGTCGCCGCCGGTGGCGAGGCCGCGCTTTCCTCGCGTGCGAAGGCGGTGCGCGATTACCTCGCCGACCACGGCGCCTCGTTCTTCGATGAAATGCTCGGCGGCACGCGCCTCCTGCACACCGAGCTTGAAGACGCGCTCGGCGAGCTGGTCGCCAGCGGCCTCGTCACGAGCGACAGCTTTTCCGGGCTGCGCGCGCTCCTCGTGCCGTCGAGCAAGCGTCCGCCTCAGCATCGGCGCCGCGGCCGCCGCTCGTCGCTGTTCGGCATCGCCGACGCGGGACGCTGGGCCGTCGTGCGCAAGGCGTCGGCATCGCCCGCGCGCGACCGGGACGGCGAGGTCGCCGAGCTCGTCGCACGCACGCTGCTCAAGCGCTACGGCGTCGTCTGCTGGCGCCTGCTCGCGAACGAAGCGGCCTGGCTGCCGCCGTGGCGCGATCTGCTGCGCGTGTATCACCGGCTCGAAGCACGCGGTGAGATTCGCGGCGGGCGCTTCATCGCGGGCCTTTCGGGCGAGCAGTTCGCATTGCCCGAGGCGGTCGCGTCGCTGCGCGCGATCCGGCAGAAGAAGCCGGACGGGCAGTGGATCTCAGTTTCGGGCGCCGATCCGCTCAATTTGGTCGGCAGCGTGCTCGCAGGCACGACGGTGCCGGCCCTGACGACCTCGCGCGTGCTGTTCCGCGACGGCGTGCCGGTCGCGAAGCTCGTCGCCGGCGAAGTCACGCTGCTCGAAGCGATGGACGAGCCGACCGAAGCGTTCGCGCGCACGAAGCTCATGCGCGGCCCCGAGCGCGATCCCGATCTCGCCGCCGCACTTTCGCCGGAGCCCGAAGCGGCGCCGCAATGACGCAGATCGGCCTGTTCGACGCGCCGCTGTCGCTCATTTCGGGCGAGCATGGCGAAGTCTCGTATCACGCCGGCTTTCTTCCGCCGGATCTCGCGGACGCTTGTTTCCGCAAGCTGCGCGATGGCGTTGACTGGCACGCGCAGCGCCGCGTCATGTACGAGCGTGAAGTCGACGTGCCGCGGCTGACCGCACACTTCCCGCTCGAGGAGCTGCGTGCCAGCAGCGCGCCCAAAGGCGTCGCGCCGGACGCGGCCGGCGTCCTGGTCGACATGGCAGCGCGTGTCACGGCGGCGCTCGGCACGCCGTTCAACAGCGTCGGGCTCAATTTCTATCGCGACGGCAACGACAGTGTCGCTCCGCACAACGACCGGCTGCAGGATCTCGTCAAGGGCGAGCCCATCGCGTTGCTGTCACTCGGCGGCACGCGGCGCATGTTGATCCGCCCGAAAACACGGGGTGAACCCGCGATCCCCATCGATCTCGAAGCGGGCAGCCTGCTCGTCATGAGCTGGTCGAGCCAGCTTCATTACACGCACGGCATCGCGAAGACCAAGGCGCCGGTGGGCGAACGGATCAGCGTCGCGTTCCGCGTGCGGCCGCGCGAGGATTGAAGGCAATGCAATGCGGTCCGCGGAGCTTCGCGAGCTCATAGGGCGGGCCTTGGCCAACAAACCTCCGCGCGATCGGTTGTGGCCCAAACCTCTGCGGGTCCACGGCAATGGCTAAGTCAGGCCGCGGACTTCGCCTTGCATTCCGCGGCGCGTTCGAGCAGCAGCGCGCGCTCGCGCTCGTTGCGCGTCAATGCTGCGGCACGCTCGAATTCCGCGTGCGCTTCGTCGTGGCGTCCGAGCTTGGCCAGAAGGTCGCCGCGCACGCTCGGCAGCAGGTGATAGTTCTCCAGCGCCCGCTCGCCGCGCAGCGCATCCACGAGCGCAAGCCCGGCGTCGGGGCCGAAGGCCATCGCGACGGCGACGGCACGGTTGAGCTCGACGACCGGCGACGGCACGCGCTGCGCCAGCGCGAAGTAGAGCGCCGTAATGCGCTGCCAGTCGGTGTCCTCCGCGCTTGCCGCGCGCGCGTGGCATGCGGCGATGGCCGCCTGAAGAGCATAAGGTCCCTGCGCGCCGCCGAGCCGCTCGGCACGCTCCAGCGCCGCGAGGCCGCGGCGGATCAGCAGCCGGTCCCAGCGCGAGCGGTCCTGGTCGAGCAGCAGGATCGGCTCGCCGTTGCGGCCCGTGCGTGCACGCGAGCGCGAGGCCTGGATCTCCATCAGTGCGACGAGCCCGTGCACTTCGGGTTCGGTCGGCATCAGCTCGGCGAGCACCCGGCCGAGGCGCAACGCATCCTCGCAGAGCTGCGGGCGCATCCAGTCGTCGCCGGCGGTCGCCGAGTAGCCTTCATTGAAGATGAGGTAGATGACCTCGAGCACGGACGAGAGACGCTCCGCGCGTTCCTCGCCGCGCGGCACTTCGAACGGCACGCCGGCTTCGGACAGTGTGCGCTTCGCACGCACGATCCGCTGCGCGATGGTCGCCTCGGGGACGAGGAACGCGCGAGCAATCTCGTCCGTGCGCAATCCGCCGAGAAGGCGCAGCGTCAGCGCCGTGCGGGCCTCGGTGGAGAGGATCGGGTGGCAGGCGGTGAAGACCAGGCGCAGCAGGTCGTCGCCGATGTCGTCGTCGATCGATTCCTCGAAGGCGGCGACGGCGTCGTGCACCTCCGATTCGATGTCGCGGCCGATCTCGGCGTGCTTGCGCTCGGCGAGCACGTTGCGGCGCACGCGGTCGATGCCGCGGTGCTTCGCGGTCGCCATCAGCCACGCGCCGGGATTGTCCGGCACGCCGCGCTCGGGCCACTGCTCGAGCGCGGCGACGAGCGCGTCCTGAGCGAGCTCCTCGGCAACGCCGACGTCGCGCACGATGCGGGCGAGGCCGGCGATGAGCCGGGCCGACTCGATGCGGAAGACGGCTTCGATTTCGCGATGAATGTCTTTGGCGGCCACGGCCGCCGATCAGACCATTCCGGTGCGGATCGCGCAAGCCGCCGCGTCACGCGCCCGGCGCGTCGCCCGTTCCTTCGGACGACGCGCCTCGCGTTTCGGGGCAAACCGGAAAGGTGCGTACGGATGCGCCGGAGCAGGGCTGCGGCCACGCGCGCTTTGGCGAAGTCACTTCGCGGAGAGCACCATCCAGCTTACGCCGAAGCGGTCCGCGACCATGCCGAAACGCGCCGCGAAGAATGTCGCGATCAGCGGCTGGTGCACCGTACCACCCTCGCCGAGCGCGGCGAAGACCCGTTCGGCCTCCGCCTCGTCGGGGACGGTGAGTGCGAGCGCGAAGCCCTGGAATGCCGGCTTTCCCAGGCAGCTGCCGTCCGACGCACTGACCACGGAGTCGCCGACCCGGAACGACGCGTGCATGATCTTGTCGCCCGATCCCGCCGGCGCCATGCCGGCGCTCTGCTCGGGGCTGTCCTTGAAGCGCATCAGCGTGATCACTTCGGCGCCGAGCGCCTCGCGGTAGAACTCGATCGCCTCTTCGCAGCGCCCGTCGAAGAAGAGGTAGGGCTGGATGTTCATGAGAAATCCTCGTTGTCGTGAATTGGCCGCCCGAAGGGCGGCGCGCCGCCGACAGACGAAGGGCCGACCGGCGGCGCCGCAGCGAAGGGGCGGCTACTTCTTCTGCTGCGCCTCGATCTGCGTGCGCAGGCGCTCTTCCTGTTCACGCAGCTCCGGCGTGAATTCCGCGCCGAAGTCCTCGGCTTCGAACACCTGGCGGATCTCGATCTCCGATTCGCCGGTTTCGGACGGATTCGGGCACCGCTTCATCCACTCGATCGCCTCCTCGAGCGACTTCGCCTGGAGCAGCCAGAATCCCGCGACCAGTTCCTTGGTCTCGGCGAACGGGCCGTCGACGACCGTGCGCTTGCTGCCGTTGAAGCGCACGCGGGCACCTCGGGAGCTCGGGTGCAGGCCTTCTCCGGCGAGCATCACGCCGGCCTTGACCAGCTCCTCGTTGAACTTACCCATCTCGGCCAGCAGCTTTTCGCTCGGCATCACGCCAGCCTCGGATTCCTTGGTTGCCTTGACGATGGCCATGAATCGCATGTCGTTTCTCCTTGCCTGGTTTCGAGCCCGGCAGACCCGGCGGTAGCCGGTTTGCTTGCCTCGCTCTCACTGGTACGTCGAACGGGGAACGGACATTTCGACGGTTCGACGCGATTTTTTTTTCTGAACGCGATCGGGAGACGGCCGAGTCCTCAGCGCTGGCAGGCCGGCCACGGCCAGCGCCAGCGCAATCGCAAGCACCGCGAGGAGCAGCGCGACACCGGCAGGACTCCCCGTGTCGCCGCTACCGCCGAAAACGTTGCGGCAAGCGCCGATCAGCGTGATCAGCGGATTGAACATCGTGACCTTGCGCCAGATCGGCGCCAGCGTCCCTGCACCGGCAGCATCGGCGGCCGTGGTCACATCAGGCTTGAACGGGACCAGCGATCGCATGTCGTCTCTCCTTCGTTCTTCGCATCCGAACCGGGTTCTATCCCGGCGTCATGGCTGCGTCGAAAAGAAAGGCGCGAAATCGACACGCGCGACGAAAATTTTTGCGCCCGGGCAGGCGCCTTGTCAGTAGCCGTCGCGCTCAGGTCTTCAGTTTGTATCCGGTCCTGAAGATCCACCAGACGGCGACGAGGCAGATTGCGAGGAACCCGAGCGTCATGGAAAGGCTCAGCGCGACGTCGACGTCGGCGACGCCGTAGAAGCTCCAGCGGAACCCGCTGATGAGATAGACCACGGGATTGAACAGGGTGATCTTCTGCCAGAGCGGCGGCAGCATGTTGATCGAGTAGAACGCGCCGCCGAGGAAGGTCAGCGGCGTCATCACCATCAGCGGAATGACCTGCAGCTTCTGGAAGTCGTCGGCCCAGAGCCCGATGATGAATCCGAACAGGCTGAACGTGACCGCTGTCAGCACGAGAAACGCTGCCATCCAGAGCGGATGCTCGATGTGATAGGGCACGAAGAAGCGCGCAGTGACGAGAATGAGAACGCCGAGCATCACCGACTTCGTCGCCGCGGCGCCGACGTAGCCGATGACCGCCTCGAGATACGAGACCGGCGCGGACAAAAGCTCGAAGATCGTGCCGGACCATTTCGGCATGTAGATGCCGAACGATGCGTTCGAGATGCTCTCATTCAGCAGGGAGAGCATGATCAGGCCCGGGATGATGAATGCGCCGTAGCTGACGCCGCCGATTTCGCCCATGCGCGAGCCGATCGCCGCGCCGAACACAATGAAATAGAGCGAGGTCGAGAGCACCGGCGAGGCGATGCTCTGCGTGATCGTGCGGAACGTACGCGCCATCTCGAAGCGATAGATCGCGCGGATCGCGTGCAGGTTGACCGTCATCGAGTTCATGCCTGCGTCCTCGCCGCGCTGGAGCGGACCAGGCTGACGAAGATGTCCTCGAGCGAGCTTTCGCTCGAGTGCAGGTCCTTGAAATCGATGCCGTGCTCGCCGAGCCGGCGCAGCAGAGCGGCGATGCCGGTCTCGCGCGTCTGCGTGTCGAACGTATAGACCAGCGCGTTGCCGTGGTCGCATAGCTCCAGTGGAAGTCCGGCCAGCTCGTCCGGCATGCGCTCCAGCGGACGCTGGAGCTGCAGTGTGAGCTGCTTCTTGCCGAGCTTGCGCATCAGCACGGATTTCTCCTCGACGACGATCAGCTCGCCCTTGCTGATCACGCCGATGCGGTCGGCCATCTCCTCGGCCTCCTCGATGTAATGCGTCGTGAGAATGATCGTGACGCCGCTCTCGCGCAGCTCACGCACCATCCTCCACATGTCGTGGCGCAGCTCGACGTCGACGCCGGCCGTCGGCTCGTCGAGAAAGAGGATTTCGGGCTCGTGCGCCAGCGCCTTCGCGATCAGGACGCGCCGCTTCATGCCGCCGGAGAGCGACATGATCTTCGAATCCTTCTTGTCCCAGAGCGAGAGCGCGCGCAGCACCTTCTCGAGGTGGGCAGCATCGGGCGCGCGCCCGAACAGGCCGCGGCTGAAGCGCAGCGTGGCCCAGACCGATTCGAACGCGTCGGTCGAAAGTTCCTGCGGCACCAGCCCGATCTTCGCGCGCGCGGCGCGGTAATCGCGGACGATGTCGTGGCCGTCCACGGTCACCGTGCCTTCGCTCGGCGTGACGATGCCGCAGACGATGCTGATCAGCGTCGTCTTGCCGGCACCGTTCGGGCCGAGCAGGGCGAAGATCTCGCCGCGGCGGATGTCGAGGTCGATGCGTTTGAGTGCCCGGAATCCGCTCTTGTAGGTCTTCGAGAGTCCCTGCACCGAGACGATCGCTTCGGCGGACTGCGTTTCACGCTGCATCGATTTTTCCTTGCGCTTCCGGGCGCGGACGTGTTACCGAACGCGCCTCCTGACGATCGGCCGGCCCGCCGAAGCGTGAACGTCGGCGCGCCTCGTGTCGATTCTCGCGTTTCCCGTTCGACGCCGGGATATCCACCCCGCACGGAATGCCGTTCATGAAACTATCGCTCGACACCGAAACCATCATCGCGGCCGCGCCTGTGCCGCATCCCGAGCATCGCTGGCTTGCGCTGATCGTATTGTGCCTCGGCGTCCTGATGATCGTGCTCGATACGACGATCGTCAACGTCGCGCTGCCGTCGATCAGATCCGACCTCGCGTTCTCCGACGCCTCGCTCGCGTGGGTGGTCAACGCGTACATGCTGACGTTTGGTGGCTTCCTGCTGCTCGGCGGGAGGCTCGGCGATCTCTACGGACACCGGCGCTTCTTCCTGCTCGGGATCACGCTCTTCACGCTCGCCTCGCTCGCGTGCGGGCTCGCCACGACGCAGGCGTTCCTCGTCGCTGCCCGCGCGATCCAGGGACTCGGCGGCGCGACCGTCACGGCGGTCGCGCTCTCGCTGATCATGGATCTCTTCAGCGAAGCCGCCGACCGCGCGAAGGCGATGGGTGTCTACGGCTTCGTCTGCGCCGGCGGCGGCAGCATCGGCGTGCTGCTCGGCGGGCTTCTGACCAGCTCGCTCGACTGGCACTGGATCTTCCTCGTGAACATCCCGATCGGCGGCATCGTCTTCGCGCTGTCGCTCTGGCTCCTGCCGGCGGGGCGGAATGCCGGCGCGCGCCGCCATCTCGATGTCGCAGGCGCGGTCACGGTGACGGCATCGATCGTGCTGGCGACGTACGCCATCGTCGGCGGCAACGAGGCCGGCTGGGCATCGGCCGAGACGCTCGGATTGCTCGGCACGGCGATCGTGCTGCTGATCGCGTTTCTCGCGATCGAGTCGCGCGTCGAGGCGCCGCTGATGCCGCTCGGCCTCTTCCGCCTGCGCAACGTCGCGGTCGCGAACGTCGTCGGCGTGTTCTGGGCGGCGGCAATGTTCGCATGGTTCTTCCTTTCGGCGCTCTACATGCAGCTGGTGCTCGGTTACGAGCCGATGAAGATCGGCATTGCGTTCCTGCCGTCCAACCTCATCATGGCGGCGTTCTCGCTCGGGCTCTCGGCGAAGATGATCATGCGGTTCGGGATCCGCCTGCCGCTCTTCGTAGGCCTGATGCTCGCGGCGGCCGGCTTGCTGCTGTTCGCACGTGCGCCGCTCGACGGCACACTGCTGGTCGACGTGCTGCCCGGCATGCTGCTGCTAGGGCTCGGCGCCGGCATGGCGTTCAATCCGGTGCTGATGGCGGCGATGAGCGAGGTGGCGCCCGAGGATTCGGGCCTTGCGTCTGGCGTCGTCAACACGTCGTTCATGATGGGCGGCTCGCTCGGGCTTGCGTGCCTTGCGAGTCTCGCGGCGTCGCGGACGGCGAGCGTGCTTGCAAGCGGCGCTGAGCACGCGGCCGCGCTCGCCGCGGGTTATCGTGTCGCGTTTCTGGCCGGCGCGTTGTTCGCAGCGCTTGCGGCCATCATCGGCGGAATGCTGTTGCGTACCCGCGACGCTCTGGGGCACACCCACTGACGAGCCGGATCGTGATCTGATGCGCCAACCATCTTCCAGCGTCCCGGTGCTCCTGGTCTCCGGTGCGCTCGATCCCGTCGCGCCGACGGCGTGGTCGGTCGAGCTTGCGAGGGCACTTCCGAATGGACGTCTCGTCGTCGTGCCCGAAGGCGCGCACCTCATGGACGGGCTCGACGGCCTCGATACGTGCCTCGACGAGATGATCCTCCGTTTCGTTGACACGGGGTCGGTCGCACAGGTCGACGATGCCTGCGTGCACGGCATCCATGCGCCGCCGTTCACTTCGTCGTAAAGCCGGCTCAGCGCGACGGTTTGCCCGCGACCAGCCGCCGGTACTGCGCCATGTGCCGGATCGCATCCTTCGGCCGCTCCAGCTCCTCGTAGAGCAGGGCGAGGTTGTAGTGACAGTCCGCCATCGTCGGATCGCCGCGCAGTGCGAGCTGGTACGCCGCCATCGCCTCGACCTTGCGATCCATGTCGTCGAGCAGCACGCCGAAGTTGTAGAGCAGCAGCGCGTCGTTGCCGCAGGCGGCGAGTGCATCGCGGTAGACCTGCTCGGCTTCGGGCAGGCGCCCGCTTTCGTGCAGCAGGCGTCCGAGATCGATGCGCGGCTCGACACGATCGGGTTCCGCAGCGATCTCGCGGCGGAAAGCTTCGATCGCCGCGTTCGTGTCGCGCGCATCGGCAGCACCGGGCGCTTC
The DNA here is from genome assembly GCA_966248875.1 of uncultured Rhodanobacteraceae bacterium. Taxonomy (GTDB): domain Bacteria; phylum Pseudomonadota; class Gammaproteobacteria; order Xanthomonadales; family Rhodanobacteraceae; genus Dokdonella_A. The sequence continues at coordinate 647 of CBINBI010000052.1, read as the reverse complement.
GGATGCGCGTGGCGCATCGGATGCCGGCTCGAGGCGCGCCGGATTACGCTCGATCACGCTGAGCTCGCCCGCGAGCGGATCGCCTTCGAACGCGAGCAGGTACTGGCCCGATTCGGCTTGCCAGTGCGCACCGCCCTCCTTGACGACGACGCGGTCGCCGACCGCGCCGATGCGAAGGCCGGACAGCGGCATTTCCTCCGGCAGCAGACGGCGCAGCTCGCGCAACGCCTTCATGATGCGCCGGTTCGGCACCAGGGAGGCGGACAAGGCCTGTGCCGTGCGCAGCACGATGAGATCCTGGAACGAGAAGAGCCAGGCGTTGCGCGGGCCGCGCGCAGGCTTCACGAAGCCCGCGCCGACCAGCGCACGGATCGTGCTGCGCGCCAGGCCCAGCAGCTTTTCGACGTCGCGCACACCGTACTGGTGCATTGAATCCGCGCTGGTTCTGTTTACTTGCGGGCGCTCCTGCGGGGCGCGGGCGCTTCGGCATCGGACGCCGGCGCGCGTTTCGCGGGCTTGCGCGATTTCGATGTCTCGGCCGTCTTCGCCGCGGGCTTGACGCCTTTCTTCTCGAGGCTCGCGCTCAGGGCTTCCATGAGATCGATGACCTGCGCGCCTCCGGGCTCCGGCGCCTCGGCCATCGTGAT
>CBINBI010000051.1:0-24413 GCA_966248875.1 uncultured Rhodanobacteraceae bacterium | reverse complement strand
ACTTGACCGTGGTCATGATCCACCCCTGGCGGTAGACGCGCTTCTGCATCAGGAACAGATAGACCGGCAGCCAGATCCACACCGCCGCGCGCAGCAGATCCCACAGGACGTCGAGCGCGGGTGCCGTGTCGGCCGTCGCATTGCGCACCAGCGCGAGCAGCGCGAGCAGCAGCAGCGACATGAATATGAAGGCGTGGCTGTGCAGCGCGACCAGGAGATGCTCCATGTACAGCCGCCGCTTGAAGATGTAGACGACCTTCAGCAGGACGGCGAACAGCGGCATCAAGAGGCCGAGCGTCCACGGCAGCCGCGCGAACACCGCCTCGATGAGGTGACGCGGATTCCGCTTGGCAGCGATGATGTTCTCTTTCGCGCGGGCCGCCATCTCGTTGAGCTGCGCATTGGCGAAGGCAGGCAGCCAAGCCACCTTGATCGGGTGCGTGACCGGATCCCAGGGCGTGCCGTCGAAGCTGATTTCGTCCTTTTTCTCGTTCGGGTCGGGTGGCGGCTTCTCGCCTTTCGCGCGCGCCGCGTCGCGCGCCTTGAGGTAGGCGAGACGGTCGTCGGACTTTTTGCGGATCGCGGCAGCGCCCTTCTCCAGCGACTCGATGGCTGCGGCCGGCATATTCGGCGCGTTCTTCGCCACCTCGATGCCGGAGAGCGCCTTGTCGGTGCGCGCCTTGAGATCGGCTTCGGTTTGCGCGGTCTCGATATCGCCGGTGTCGCGAACATTGAAGTTGAAGTTGGAGTCGCCGAGGTTGAGCGCGATCTGGATCGCGAAGAACGCGATGATGCAGAGGAAGAAGAAGAGTCGAAACGGCGTCACGTAGCGGACGCGGCGCCCGGCGAAGTACTCGATGGTGAGATAGCCGGGGCGGAAGTAGAGCGGAAGGAGGCTTCTGAAAATGCGCGAGTCGATGTTGAAGATCGTGTCGAGCACGTCGGACATCACGCTCGCAAGCTGGCGGATCATGCCCTTCTCGGGCTGGCCGCAGGCGTAGCAGTACGGGCCGTGCATCGGCGCGCCGCAGTTGGCGCACGGCTTGGTGGCGGCGCCGGGCGGCGGGGTGGAAATCGGCTCGTCGATTCTCGTCGTCATCGTTCTTGCCGCGCGAGTCGGAAGTCAGCGGACGCGGGCCGCGCGCGCCGCATGCGCATCCTTTCGGAGCGCGCGAAGCTCTCGGCTACACTTCGTGCCCAGGACCCCTCATGTTCTCCATTCTACAGGCCCGCCGGCCGCGCCTCGCGCGCGAGCTGAAAGAGATGCTGCGCCTCGCGCTGCCGCTGGTGACCGGGCAGCTGTCGGCGATCGGCATGAACGTGATCGACGCGATGCTGGCCGGCCACCTCGATGCGCACACGCTCGGCGCGGTCGCGGTCGGCACGAGCGTGTGGTCGCTGGCCATCGTCGCGGCGATCGGCGTCATGCTGGCGCTGCCGCCCTCCGTCGCGCAATTGAACGGCGCGGGACGGCACGAGGAGATCGGGCCGCTGTTCCGGCAGGCGCTGTGGCTTGCGCTGTCGCTCGGCGTCCTGCTCCTGATCGGCGTGCGCGTCGGCGGGCCGCTGCTCGTCGCGGTGATCGGCGTCGACGCCGCGCTCGTGCCGGACGTCACGCGCTTCCTGCACGCGATTGCCTTCGGCGCCCCGGCGCTGACGCTGTTCTTCGCGTTGCGCGGCCTCAGCGAAGGCTTCGGCCTCACTCGGCCGACGATGTATTTCAGCCTGCTCGGCCTCGCCTTGCTCGGTCCGGTCGGTTACGTGCTGATGTACGGCCGGCTCGGCGTTCCGCCGCTCGGCGCGCGCGGCAGCGGCATCGCGACCGCGACCGTGCTGTGGGTCGAGGCGCTCGCGTTCCTCGCCTACGTCGCGTCGCGGCATCACTATCGCGCATTGCGCCTGTTCGCCCGCTTCGAGCGCCCGGCGCCCGCCGCCATCGGCGAGCTGCTGCGCATCGGCGTGCCGATGGGCGTATCGGTCTTCATGGAAGCGAGCCTGTTCGTCGCGGTCGCGCTCGCCATCGGCACACTCGGCACGGACGTCGTCGCGAGCCATCAGATCGCCATCAATGTCGCGTCGGTCACTTTCATGGTGCCGCTCGGCATCGCGATGGCGACGACCGTGCGGGTCGGGCACGCAGTGGGGCGCGGCGATCCGGACGGCGTGCGCGATGCCGGCACGGTCGGCTTCCTGCTGACGCTGGTCGCGCAGGGTGTTTCCGCCGCGCTCATGCTGACGGTGCCACAGCGCATCGCCGCGCTCTACACCGGCGACGACATCGTGATCGCGCTGGCCGCGCGATTGCTCGTGCTGGCAGGGCTGTTCCAGTTCTCGGACGGCATGCAGGTCGCCGCCGCGGGTGCGCTGCGCGGCCTAAAGGACACCCGCGTGCCGATGCTGATCACGACGTTCGCGTACTGGGGCGTCGGCATGCCGGTCGGCTGGTGGCTCGCGTTTCGGGCGGGTTACGGGGCGCGCGGCATGTGGATGGGCCTCATCGCCGGGCTCAGCATGGCCGCGGTCCTGCTCTCGACGCGTTTCTGGCGCCTCGCGCGGGCGCTGGGCGCGCCGGCTCCGGCGTGACTTGCGAGGCTGCGCGGCCCGGCGTGCTTCGGGTAGGCTGTCCGCGGCGGGGTGCTGGAAACCGATGCCCCGGCAGCATGTCCAACGTGGCCGGCCTCGCCGCTCCGGCGGAGAAGCGGCCCGCTTCGCACCGCGCACCCGTGCTCTAGGAACGTTCGATGTCCCAGGATCAACCCGGCATTCTCCTGCGGCTCTTCCGCGGGCTGTGGAACGCGCTGAACTTCACGCGTCGCCTCGTCTTCAACCTGATCTTCCTGATCCTCCTGATCGCGTTCTTCGCCGCGGTGTTCACGTCGCGGCCGGTTCTCCAGCCGCGCACGGCGCTGGTGCTCGACCCGAAAGGCGAGATCGTCGAGCAGTACACGATCGATCCGGCGCAGCGCGCGCTCGGCAATCTCGCCGGCGAGCCGCCCAAGGAAGTCCAGCTGCGCGACCTGCTGCGCGTGATCGACGCCGCGGCCAAGGACGAGCGCATCGAGCGCATCGTGCTGATCCCCGACGAGATCAGCGGCGCGGGACTTGCGACGCTGCACGAGCTCGGCAACGCGCTCGACCGCTTCCGCGCCACCGGCAAGGAAGTCATCACCGTCGCCGGCGACCTCGGCCAGAACCAGTACCTCCTCGCTGCGCACGCCGACCACATCCTGCTCGATCCGGACGGCGCCGTGTATATCGAGGGCCTGGCAAGCTATCGCAGCTATTTCAGGGAAGCGCTCGACAAGCTCGGCGTGCAGGTGCACCTGATCAAGGTCGGCGAGTACAAATCGGCCGCGGAACCGTACGTGCTGAACGAGGCGTCCGAAGCCGCGAAGGAAGCCGACCGCTACTGGATGGGCGGGCTCTGGCAGGACTACCTCGCCGAGATCGCAAGTCTGCGCAAGATCGATCCCGCCGCGATCAGCGAGGACATCGCGCACTACGACGAGCGCGTCGCATCGCACGCAGGCGATCTCGCCCAGCTCGCGCTCAGCCAGAAGCTCGTCGATCAGCTCGCGACGCGAGGCGAAGCGCGCAGGTTCCTGCGCGACAAGGGCGTCGCCGAGGGCGACGCGGGCTTCCGCCAGATCGATTACCGGAGCTATCTCGCGATGCTGGCGCCGGACAGCCTGTCGACGTTCGGATCGCAGGTCGCCGTGGTCGTCGCGCAGGGCGAGATCGTGCCCGGTGATCAGCGTCCCGGCATGATTGGCGCGCGCTCGACCGCGCAGCTGATCCGCGCGGCGCGCGAGAACCATCGCGTCAAGGCGCTCGTTCTGCGCGTCGATTCGCCCGGCGGCGATGCGTATTCGTCGGAGCTGATCCGACGCGAGATCGCCGAGACACGCGCCGCCGGCAAGCCGGTCGTCGTCTCGATGGGCGACGTCGCCGCCAGCGGCGGCTACTGGATCGCGATGGACGGCGACGAGATCTGGGCCGAGCCGACCACGATCACGGGCTCGATCGGCATCTTCGGCCTCGTGCTCACGCTGCCGGACACGCTGGCAAAGATCGGCGTGCACACCGACGGCGTCGGCACGACGCCGCTCGCCGGCACCTTCGACATCCGTCGGCCGCTGTCGCCGCAGGTCGAGGCGATCCTCACCAGCGTCATCCGCCACGGCTACGACGAGTTCGTCGGCCGCGTCGCCAAAGCGCGCAAGAAGACGCCCGAAGAGATCGACGCGGTCGCGCAGGGCCGCGTCTGGAGCGGCAGCCAGGCCAAGGAGCGCGGCCTGGTCGACAAGCTCGGCGGGCTCGGCGATGCGATCGCAGCCGCCGCGGCACGCGCGAAGCTCGGCGGCGACTACAGCGTACGCTACGTCGAGCGCGAGCCGAGCGCGTGGGAGCGGTTCCTGCTGAGCTTCGGCGACAGCCAGGTCATGACGCGGCTCGCGCGGGCGGTCGGCTTCACGCTGCCGTCGGCGTGGCTCGACCGCGGCGACGTCGCCGAGATCGCCGGAATTCTCGATACGCTGCGCGGCAAGCGCTACGGCGCGTTCGCACACTGCTTCTGCGATCTGCGTTGAGAGCCAGGCATCGAATCCCGGCCTCTACCGTAACGCGTCGATCTTCTCCAGCTTGATAGGGTGGGCCGTGGCCCACCGCCATCGCAGCCGCATCAGCGCAACGACGCGTTGATCTTCTCCAGCGTCTTCGCTCCGGGGCAGAGCTCCTTCGCGCCGAGCGTGTTGAACGGCACGGCAACCGTATTGAGATGCTGGTGCAGGTCGCGCGCCTTGCGGTCGATATAAAGCAGGCCGGTGACGACTTCGCCGCGGGCCTGGTGCTCGTGAATGTAATTCAACGCCGCGATGCGGTCGCCGGGATCGTAGCTCGCCGAGAGCTTGCGCAGGCGCAGCGTGCTGCCGTCGTGCTGCTCGACCTCGATCGCTTCACCGTCGGCGTACTCGACGGCGATCTCGGCGCGCGGCTGGATCACGTCGAGGCGGTTCACCGCTTCGTTGTGCTGGCGCACGTAGTCGTAGCTCTTGGTGCTTCCGGCGTGGTTGTTGAAAGCGACGCAGGGGCTGATCACGTCGATGAACGCCGCGCCGCGGTGCGAGATCGCGGCCTGGATCAGCGGCACGAGCTGCTGCTTGTCGCCGGAGAAGCCGCGCGCGACGTAGGTCGCGCCGAGCGAGAGCGCGAGGCTGACGAGATCGATCGGCGCGTCGCTGTTGACGACGCCTTTCTTCGACACGGAGCCCTGATCCGCCGTCGCCGAGAACTGGCCTTTCGTCAGTCCGTACACGCCATTGTTCTCGACGATGTAGACCATGTTCACGCCGCGCCGGATCGCATGCACGAACTGGCCGATGCCGATCGAGGCCGAATCGCCGTCGCCGGAAACGCCGAGATAGATGAGATCGCGGTTGGCGAGATTGGCGCCGGTGAGCACCGAGGGCATGCGCCCGTGCACGGTGTTGAAGCCGTGTGACTGGCCGAGGAAATAGTCCGGCGTCTTCGAGCTGCAGCCGATGCCCGAGAGCTTGGCGACGCGATGCGGCGCGATGTCGAGCTCCCAGCAGGCCTGGATGATCGCGGCCGAGATCGAATCGTGGCCGCAACCGGCGCAGAGTGTCGAGATCTTGCCTTCGTAGTCGCGGCGCGTGAAGCCGATCTTGTTGCAGGCGAGCGCCGGGTGGTGGAGCTTCGGCTTGGCGATGTACGTCATGGCTTCGCCTTCCGGCTCTGAACGGACGCGTTCTGCTCGATCGCGTAGCCGAGCAGGCAGACCGCGAACAGCAGGGCCGACAGCGACCAGACCGTGAGCAGCATCGGCATCGATCGCATGAGGCCCGGCACCAGCGAAAACGCACCGCGAGCCACGAGCGCGACCAGCTCGGCGATGATCGCGCCGACGAGCCAGACCGATCTGCTGTTCCGCCAGAGCAGCGCGAGCGCCGCGATGACGATCAGGGCGATGACCGTCGGCGCGAATTGCTGGAGCAGCGAAACCATGGCATTCCCCCGTCAGGCCACCTTGTCGCGGCCGATCGGCGCGAGGGCGGCCGCGCCCATGTGCCGGCCGATCGCGTCCGCGATGAAGCGCGCCGTGATCGGCGTGCCGTCGTAGTGCAGCACCGGCACGAGCCGCGCCGGATCGATGCCGAACTCGTTGACGAGCAGCGTGCGAAGCTGGCCGTCGCGGTTCTGCTCGACGACGAACACGCGCTCGTGCGCTGCGATGAATTCCGCGATCGAATCGGCGAACGGGAAGGCGCGGACGCGCAGAGTGTCGACGTAGAGCTGCGCGCTTTCGAGCGCCTCGATGGCCTCGTTCATCGCGGGCGCGGTCGAGCCGAAATAGAGCGCGCCGTGCGTGGTGCGCTGCGCGGCCCTGCGCAGCACCGGCTGCGGCACCAGCGCTTTCGCGCTCTCGAACTTCCGCAGCAGGCGCTCCATGTTGTAGACGTAGTCCGGCCCGCGCTCGGAATAGCGCGCGTACGGATCGCGGGAGGTGCCGCGCGTGAAGTACGCGCCGCGCGAGGGGTGCGTGCCCGGATAGGTGCGGTACGGAATGCCGTCACCGTCGACGTCCTTGTAGCGCCCGAAGTCCTTGCCGGCCTCGAGCTCTTCGGCGGTCATGATCTTGCCGCGGTCGTAGACGCGCGCGTCGTCCCACGCGAACGGCGCCGTGAGGCGCTGGTTCATGCCGATGTCGAGATCGGTCATGACGAAGATCGGCGTCTGCAACCGGTCGGCGAGGTCGAGCGCGGCCGCCGCGAACTCGAAGCACTCGTGCGGATCCTCGGGAAACAGCAGCACGTGCTTCGTGTCGCCGTGCGAGGCATAGGCGCAGGCGAGCACGTCGGCCTGCTGCGTGCGGGTCGGCATGCCGGTCGACGGCCCGCCGCGCTGCACATCGATGATCGTGATCGGAATCTCGGCAAAATAGGCGAGGCCGATGAACTCGGTCATCAGTGAAATGCCGGGGCCCGACGTCGTCGTGAACGCGCGCGCGCCGTTCCAGCCGGCGCCGACGATCATGCCAATCGAGGCGATCTCGTCCTCGGCCTGCACAATCGCGTAACGGTGCTTGCCGGTATCCGGGTCGACCCTGAGTTTCTGGCAATACTTCTGGAACGCCTCGGCCAGTGACGACGAAGGCGTGATCGGATACCACGCGCAGACCGTCGCGCCGCCGTAGACGCAACCGAGCGCCGCCGCGGAGTTGCCGTCGACGAAGATGCGATCGCCGACCGCGCCGGCCGGCCGCACGCGGATGCCGAGCGGGTGCGCGAGATTCTGCAGCACATGGTCGCGGCCGAGGTGCAGCGCCTGCCGGTTCGCATCGAGCAGGCGCTCCTTGCCCTTGTACTGCTCGCCGAGCAGCTTCTCGATGACCGCGGCGTCGATGTCGAGCAGCGCCGACAGCGCGCCGATGTACATGATGTTCTTGAACAGTTGCCGCTGGCGTGCGTCGGTGTATGTCCGGTTGCAGATTTCCGTCAGCGGTACGCCGATGGCGTGCACGTCGTCGCGGAATTTCGATTTCGGCAGCGGCTTGGTCGAATCGTGGAAGAGATAGCCGCCCGGCTCGATTTCCTTGAGGTCGGCGTCCCAGGTCTGCGGATTCATCGCGACCATCAGGTCGACGCCGCCCCGCCGGCCGAGGTGTCCCTTCTCGTTGACGCGCACCTCGTACCAGGTCGGCAGGCCCTGGATGTTCGACGGGAAGATGTTGCGCGGGCTGACCGGCACGCCCATGCGCAGGATCGCCTTCGCAAACAGTTCGTTCGCGGACGCGGACCCCGATCCGTTGATGTTGGCGAACTTGACGACAAAGTCGTTGATGGCGGCGATGGGTTTCATCGCGCCTCCGTCGTCGTCGCGCGGGAAATCTTCGTCGTGTCCGCGAAGGCGGGGGCCCAGCGCCTCCGAGGCGACTGGAGCAAAGTCGCTGGGTTCCCGCTCTCGCGGGAACGACGAGACTTTGTCATGCCGCCTCCCGGTGCTTCGCGCCGCGGCAGCCCGGCCCCGCGTGCGTCATCTCGAGGAAGAACTTCTGCATGTCCCAGGCGCCGGTCGGGCAGCGCTCGGCGCAAAGGCCACAGTGCAGGCACACGTCCTCGTCCTTCACCATGACGCGGCCGGTCTTGAGCTCGCCCGAGACGTAGAGGTCCTGCGTCGTGTTGAGCGCTGCGGCCGACAGTCGCTTGCGCAGGTCCGCCGCGTCGCCGTTGCGCGTGAACGTGATGCAATCCATCGGGCAGATGTCCACGCACGCGTCGCACTCGATGCAGAGGCTCTGCGTGAACACCGTCTCCACGTCGCAGTTGAGGCAGCGCTGCGTTTCCTTCCACGCGGTCTCGGCGTCGAAGCCGAGCTCGACCTCGAGCTTGATGCTTTTCAGCGTCTTGCCGGGATCTGCCCACGGCACCTTGTAGCGCAGGTCGGGCGAAACGTCGTTGTCGTAGCTCCACTCATGGATGCCCATCTTCTGCGAGATCATTTCGACCGCGGGCGCCGGGCGGTCGCGCACGTCCTCGCCGGAGAGGAGCTTGTCGATCGTCACCGCCGCTTCGTGACCGTGCGCGACGGCCCAGATGATGTTTTTCGGGCCGAACGCCGCATCGCCGCCGAACAGCACGTGCGGCAGCGAGGATTGCATGGTCACCTTGTCGACGATTGGCATGTCCCACTCGGCGTCGAACGCGATGCCGATGTCGCGCTCGATCCACGGAAAGGCGTTCTCCTGGCCGACCGCGATCAGCACTTCGTCACACTCGAAACGCTGGTCCGGCTCGCCGGTCGGCACGAGCCGGCGGCGGCCTTTGTCGTCGTAGATCGCGCCCACCTTCGTGAACACCATTCCGGTCAGCCTGCCGTTCTCGTGCAGGAACTCCTTCGGCACGAGATAATTGAGGATCGGGATGCCTTCGTGCATCGCGTCCTCCTTCTCCCAGGGCGAGGCTTTCATTTCGTCGAAGCCGGAGCGCACGATGACCTTGACGTCCTCGCCGCCGAGGCGGCGTGCCGAGCGGCAGCAGTCCATGGCAGTGTTGCCGCCACCGAGCACGATGACGCGCCGGCCGACTTTCTCGACGTGTCCGAAATAGACCGAGGCGAGCCAGTCGATGCCGACATGGATGTGCGCCGCGGCTTCGCGGCGCCCGGGCAGGTCGAGATCGCGTCCGCGCGGCGCGCCGCAGCCGACGAACACGGCGTCGTAGTTCTCGGCGAGCAGCGCCTTCATCGATTCGATGCGCCGGCCGCCGACGAATTCGACGCCAAGATCGAGGATGTAGCCGGTTTCCTCGTCGATGACCGATTCCGGCAACCGGAAGCGCGGCACCTGCGTACGCATGAAGCCGCCGGCTTTTGTATCGGCCTCGAACACGGTGACGGCGTAGCCGAGCGGCGCGAGATCGCGCGCGACCGTCAGCGAAGCCGGGCCCGCGCCGACGCAGGCGATGCGCTTGCCGTTCGTTCGGGCAGCGGGCCCCGGCAGGCGCGCACGGATGTCGTCCTTGAGATCCGCCGCGACGCGCTTCAGCCGGCAGATCGCGACCGGCTCGGCTTTCCCGTCGTTGTTGCTCGCCTCGACACGACCGCGCCGGCAGGCCGGCTCGCACGGGCGATCGCAGGTGCGCCCGAGGATTCCCGGAAACACGTTCGATTTCCAGTTGATCATGTACGCGTCGGAGTAGCGGCCCGCCGCGATCAGTCGGATGTATTCGGGAACCGGGGTATGGGCCGGGCAGGCCCACTGGCAATCGACGACTTTGTGGAAATAGGCGGGATCGCGGATATCGGTGGGCTGCACCCGAGCCTCCTGGCCGAAACGCGTCGAATCGACGCGCGAGCCTAGTCTTTGCGCCGTTGCGGCGGAAAGACGCGCCGCAGCATGTGGCTTGCGCCCATCGCGTCGACGCCGGGCGCGCTGCCGCGCCGTTCAGCCGCCGCCGTTGTCGCCTTCGGCGTTTTCGATGGCCTGGTCGGTTCGCGCAGCCTGATCGTCGACGGTCTTCTGCACGTCCTTGGCTTTCTGAATGGCCTTGAGCTGCGCGTCGAGCACCGTCTTCTGCGCCGGCGTCGCAGCGGCCTGCGCAGCCTTGCCGGCGTCCGCCTCGCTCTTCGAGGAGCCGCAGCCGGCGAGCAAGGCAAGGCCGGCCAGAAGAATCAGGGCGCGCATGGCGGTACTCCGATCGGGGGGCTTCGGTTTAAAGTCTGCTCCGGTCGCCGCGGGCGGGCAAGCGCGCGAGCCGCGGCGGGCGCACGCATCGCAACCGGATGGAGCGCACACGAATGAATCCGTCACGCTGGCGACTGGACGGGCAGGTCGCGCTGGTTTCGGGCGCGAGCAAGGGCATCGGCTACGCTTGCGCGCGCGAGCTCGCCGCGCTCGGCGCGGACGTGCTGCTGGTCGCGCGTGACGAGGCCGGCCTCGAGCACGCGCAGAGCGAGCTGGCCGAGGAATTCGGCGAGCGCGATTTCTTCATCTTCGCCGCCGACGTCGCCGAGGCGGAACAGCGGCTCGAAGTGTTCGACTGGATCGCCGATCTCGATGTCGAGCTCTCGCTGCTCGTCAACAACGCCGGCGGCAACGTCACCCGTCCGACGCTCGACTACACCGCCGACGAAGTGCGCGAGCTCATCGAAACGAATGTGATGAGCGCGTTCGAGATGAGCCGCCTCGCGCACCCGCACCTCGCCGAGCACGGCAACGCCGCGATCGTGAACGTCGCCTCGGTGTCGGGCCTGACGCACGTGCGCAGCGGCTCGCCCTACGGCATGACCAAGGCCGCGATGGTGCAGCTCACGCGCAATCTCGCCTGCGAGTGGGCGGAGGACGGCATCCGCGTCAACGCCGTCGCGCCCTGGTACATCCGCACGCAGCGCACGGCGGGCAAGCTCGCCGATCCGGATTATCTCGATGAAGTGCTGCAACGCACGCCGATGGGGCGCATCGGCGAGCCCGAGGAAGTCGCGTCCGCGGTCGCCTTTCTCTGCATGCCGGCGGCGAGCTACATCACGGGCGAATGCCTCGCCGTCGACGGCGGATTCCTGCACTACGGGTTCTGAGTCGCGAGCTCCTGCCGGATCCAGCGCACGAAGTGCGGCTCCGGAGCGTCGTCGCGCCACAGCGCCCAGTAACTGTCGGGGCCCTGCACGCTCTGCTCGAACGGCGCGATCAGCGCGCCCTGCGCGCAGAGATCGCCGTAGAGGAACGGCGACAGCAGGGCTACACCGATGCCTTTCGCCGCGGCGATCGCTTCGAGTTCGTAGGTCGCGAACCGCGTCGTGGCGAACGTCGGCACCGCGTCCAGCACACCGGCAAGCTCGAACCACGTCTTCCAGCGCGCATCCGGAATCAGGGGCAGATCGAGCAGGCGCCGCACGGTCACGGGCGCGCCGTGCGCGAGGGCCGGGCTCAGCATCGGCGTGCCGCGGTCGACGAGGAGCTCGACGGCCGAAAATCCCTGCCATGGACCGCGACCCGCGCGGATCGCGACGTCGAAGCGGTCCCGCGTCAGAAGCGCGTCGGATGCATCGAGGGCGATCGGCTGCGCACCCGGCGATGCGTGATAAGCGGCGAGACGCGGAATCAGCCAGCGCGTCGCGAAGGTCGGCGCGCACGTCACACGCAGCGCACGCTGCCTGCGGCGGCACTGATCGACGGCGGACTGGATCGTCGCGATCGCTTCGTCGACTTTCGCCGCGAGCAGGAGGCCGTGCTCGGTGACTTCGAGCCTGGGCCCATGCCGCACGAAGAGCCTTGCATCGAGCGCGCTTTCGAGATTGCGCATGCGCAGGCTGACCGCGCTCGGCGTCAGGTGAAGCTCGTCCGCTGCGCGCGAGAAGCTCCGGTGACGCACGCAGGCAGCGAGTACGCGCAACGATTCGAGCGAGGGCAGGGCGGAGGGCATTTCAAGTTCCGCTGCAGATCATGCCAAGAAACTCTCGTTATGGATGTCGCCGGCGCTGCATTAGGCTCTTCGCGTCGAGCAGCAGAGGAGTGCGTCATGACCCGGCGGCAGCCGCTTGGATTCGCCCTGATGGGCTGCACCATGCTTGCGCTCGGTGCGCAGGCGGGCGAAAGCGGGCACGGCGATGCATTGTATCCGCCGGGATTCACCATGGACCGGCAGGGCGACGTCCACGACTTCGACTACTTCGCCGGCGCGTGGACGACGCAGCAGCACAAGCTCAAGGCGCGCGGCGTCGGCAGCACGGAGTGGGAGGATTTTCCGGGCACCTTGTGCATGACGCCGTATCTCGCCGGCTCGGCGACGGTCGACGAGCTGTATTTTCCGGACAAGGGAACGGCGGGGCTGACGCTGCGCGTGTTCGATCCGGCGCGTCGCCAGTGGTCGATCTACTGGGTTGACAGCAAGCGCGGCAGGCTGGATCCGGTTCCGGTCGTCGGCGGCTTCTCGGGCGAACACGGCGAGTTCTACGCCGAGGACCATGACGGATCGCGCCCGGTCAAGGTGCGCTTTCTCTGGCAGAAGATCGATCGCGATCACGCGCGATGGGAGCAGGCGTTCTCCTACGACGACCGCACCTGGGAGACGAACTGGACTGCCGATTTCACTCGCGCCGACCCTGCCGCAGTCTGCGAGCACGGACAACCGAAAAGATAGCCGCGCCCGGAACCACCTGTCGGGGAGGTGCCGACGTCCATGGCCGAAAACGGCGAGTCGCGGAGCGGCAATGGCGCTAGCATGGCGCCATGCAGCCGTTCGTCCTTTCCCCGCTGGACCGCCGCGTCTGCGACCGCGCACGCGAGACCCGCGACCCACGCTTCGACGGGCTGTTTTTCATCGCGGTCACCTCGACGGGCATCTATTGCCGGCCGGTCTGCCCCGCGCCGGCGCCAAAATCGCGCCACATCCGTTATTACGCCAGTGCGGCTGCGGCGGCCGCGGCGGGTTTCCGGCCGTGCCTGCGCTGCCGGCCGGAGGCAGCGCCCGGATCTCCGCTGCACCGCGCGAAGAGCGAGCTCGTCGCCGGCGCGCTCCGGCTCATCGAGCAGGGCGCGCTCGACGAGACTTCGCTGCCGGAGCTCGCGCGCCGCGTCGGTGTCGGCGAGCGGCATCTGCGCAGGCTGTTCGCCGAGGAGATAGGGGCGAGCCCGCTCGAAGTCGCGGCGACGCGGCGTCTGCTGTTTGCGAAGAAGCTGCTGACCGAGACGGCGCTGCCGATCACGGCGATCGCGCCCGCGGCGGGCTACGCAAGCCTGCGCCGATTCAATGCGGCATTCCGTGCCACGTACGGCAAGCCGCCACGCGAGATCCGGCGCGCGCGGATCGACACGCCGACATCCGATGAGCTGACGCTGCGCCTGCCGTTCCGCCCGCCTTACGACTTCGCGCACCTGCTGGCTTTCATGGAGCGCCGCGTCATTCCCGGTGTCGAGTCGGTCGATGCGTCGGGTTACCGGCGCAGCTTCGTCGCGGCGGGAAGCCCAGGCTGGCTGACCGTAGCCCCGATCGCCGGGGAATCTGCACTTGCGCTCCGCGTGCACCACACGAAGCCCAGCGCGCTCGGCGAGATCGTCGCGCGGGTCAGGCGCATGTTCGACGTCGACGCCGATCCGCTGGCGATCAATGCGCATCTCGAAAAAGATGCGCTGCTGAAGCCGCTGGTGCGGCGCTGGCCGGGCCAGCGCCTGCCGAACGCGTGGGACGGCTTCGAGCTGGCGGTGCGCGCGATTCTCGGCCAGCAGGTCAGCGTCGCGGCGGCGCGCACGCTGGCAGCGCGCATCGCCGATCGCTACGGCACACGTTTCGATGAAGGCGCCGCTGTGGGACTTTCCTCACTTTTTCCTTCGGCCGAGACGCTCGCCGAGGTGCGGCTCGAAACGATCGGCGTGATGAGCGCGCGAGCCGAGGCGATCCGCACGCTGGCGCGCGCCGTGGTCGACGGGCGCGTGCATTTCCGCCCGGAGCAGACGCTCGCCGCCTTCGAAGAGAGCCTGGTCGCGCTGCCCGGCATCGGCCTCTGGACCGCGCATTACATCGCGATGCGTGCGCTCGGCCAGCCGGACGCATTTCCGGCCGCCGATCTGATTCTGCGCCGCGCGGCCGGCAGAGGCGTGACGCTCGGCACGCGCGCGGTCGAGGCGATGAGCGAGGCCTGGCGGCCGTGGCGAGCTTACGCGGTCATGCTGCTGTGGCGGAGTCACAGTTGAATGCGCGGCAGCACGAGCTTCCGATCTTTGCCCTCACGCATGCTCCGGCAGGAACCGGAACCGATGGTCTACGATTTCTTCGATTCGCCGATAGGCCCGCTCGTCGTCGCCAGCAACGAAGACGGCGCGCTCGTCGAGGTGCATCTGCCGATCGGCGGCAAGCCAGGCCACATCGCGCCGGAGTGGCGACGCGCGCCGGTGCGGCTGCGCGAAGTGCGCGCGCAGCTCGCCGCGTATTTCGCCGGCAAGCTGCTGGCGTTCGATCTGCCGCTCGCGCCGCGAGGCACCGAGTTTCAGAGGCGTGTCTGGAACGAGCTGCTCGCGATTCCGTACGGAGACACGATCAGCTACATCGAACTCGCGCGCCGCATCGGCAAGCCGAGCGCGATGCGCGCGGTCGGCGCCGCGAACGGCGCGAATCCGCTCGCGATCGTCGTGCCCTGCCATCGTGTCATAGGCGCCGACGGCTCGCTCACCGGCTACGGCGGCGGCCTCGCGGCGAAGCGGTGGCTGCTCGATCACGAGCGGCGCCACGCGCCGACACCGCTGCTCGAGCTGCGGCCGTGATCGTTCGCGCGGGCTTTCTGCGGTGAGCTGAAGCCCACCCTATGGCGAAGCGCCAGCCCGCCGTCCGCGAACACCCTCGCCCGATCAACACCCGCGCATGCGCCGCTGCAGATCTGCCTGCTGCTCCTCGAGCTGTGCCTCGGTGTCACTGAACGCGCGTCGCAGCTTCGACGTGACCTCGTCGAGCCGCTCGCGCAGGTAAGCGCACGCCTCGCGCGGCCGCGCGTGATGGCATTCGTCGTCGATCCACGTGCTCATGCCGCCGAACGGCACATTCGCCGCGGGTACGTGCGGAATCGTGCGCAGCCCCGGCGCGGAAACGCCTATGCCGTTCGGGCCGCCATAGGCGTCGGCGAGGCTTCGGCCCGGCACGCCGAGCACGCCGAGCGGCACCAGCGCGCTGCCGCCGCGGCCGTCCTCGCTGATGTAGCGCGTACCGTCGTAGCGCGTGCAGAGATAGAACTCGGGCGGCGGAATCCGTAGTGGCGGTGGAGCGTGAGCGGCCGGCGGAGAACTGGGTGTCACGGGAGCCTGCGCGACCGGCGCTTCGTCCGGCACAGGCGATGCGGGTGCGGGATCGGGCAGGACGATCTTCTGCTGCCTGAGGCCCGCGCGACAGGGCTGGTCCTGGAAGCTGATGGCACCGTGCGCGTCCACGCATTTGTATGCGGTCGCGGCGAAACCCGGGACGACATGAGCGAGCAGAAGTGCGAACAGCAGGGCGCGCGACGGGCGCATGCAGCGATGTTACACCCGCGCTTCGCCGATGCCGCCCTTCGCGGCGGCATTACCGTTGATCGCTGCGGCGCGATTGGCTGCCGGGAGCGTCAGGAACCCGCGTGCGCGAGCGCCACGCCGAGAATCGCAGCGAGGATCAGCCAGCCGATCAGCAGCAGGACGACGGGGCGGGTCTTGAGGCGAGAATGAGCCATGGCCGTACTTTGCCGCGCGCCAGGCAAAGCGCGCTTCAAACGACAATTACGAAGTCCGCGACGATTCGGGACATTCTTCAGAAAAAAGCCGGCCGCCCTGGCAGGCGGCCGGCTTTCGTTGCAGGCTTTCGCTGTTCCGTCAGGCCGCGCCGGAATCGGCCAGCGTCGGTGTGGCAGCGCCGGATTGCGGTGTGTCCACCTTGCGCCGCGCCCGCACTGCGCGACGGATGACGAGATAGAACACCGGCGTCAGCAGAAGTCCGAAGAACGTCACGCCGAGCATGCCCGAGAACACCGCGACGCCCATCGCGCGGCGCATCTCCGCGCCCGCGCCGGTGGAGGTGACCAGCGGGATCACGCCCATCACGAACGCGAGCGAAGTCATCAGGATCGGGCGCAGGCGCAGCCGGCACGCGTCCAGCACGGCCTGCCAGGTCGATTCTCCGTGTGCTTCGCGATCGCGGCCGAATTCGACGATCAGGATCGCGTTCTTGCACGCGAGGCCGACCAGGACGATGAGGCCGATCTGCGTGAAGATGTTGTTGTCGCCGTTCGAGAGCAGCACGCCCATGATCGCGCAGAGAAGGCACATCGGGATGATCAGGATCACGACCAGCGGCAACGAAATGCTTTCGTACAGCGCGGCGAGCACCAGGAACACCAGCAGCACGACCAGCGGGAAGATGTAGACCATCGTGTTGCCGGCGAGGATCTGCTGGTAGGTGAGGTCGGTCCACTCGTAGGTCATGCCGTTCGGCAGTTCCTGCGCGAGCACTTCCTCGATCGCCGCCTGCGCCTGTCCGCTCGAGTAGCCCGGCGCCGGCGCGCCGTTGAGCTCGGCGGCGAGAAAGCCGTTGTAGTGCGGTACGCGGTCAGGCCCGGACGTCTCACGCACGGTAACGAAGCTCGCGAGCGGGATCATGTCGCCGCGCGCGTTGCGCGTCTTGAGGCGACCGATGTCGTCTGCGGTCAGCCGGAAGCCGGGTTCGGCCTGCAGGTTCACCTGGTAGGTGCGGCCGAAACGATTGAAGTCATTGACGTAGAGCGCGCCGAGATACGTCTGCATGGTGTCGTAGATGTCCTGCAGCGCGACGCCGGCGGCCTTTGCCTTCTCGCGGTCGACGTCGACATCGATCTGCGGCACGTTGACCTGGAAGCCGGAGAAGAGCCCGGTGAGCTCGGGCCGCTGGCTGGCCTTCTCGATCACGTTCTGCAGCTGCTTGTACAGCTCGTTGGCGCCGAAGCCGCCGCGATCCTCGATCTGCAGCTTGAATCCGCCGATGGTGCCGAGGCCCTGCACCGGCGGCGGCGGAAAGATCGCGATGAACGCGTCCTGGATCTTCGCGAATTCGCGATTCAGGGCCATGGCGATGCCGCCGGCCGACTGCGCGGGGTCGCGGCGCTGGTCGAACGGCTTCAGCGTCGTGAACGCGATGCCGTAGTTCGAGGCGTTCGTGAATCCGTTGATGGAAAGCCCCGGAAACGCCGGCACGTCCTGCACGCCGGGCGTCTTCATCGCGATGTCGCCCATGCGGCGGATGACGTCCGTGGTGCGGTCCAGCGAAGCCGCATCGGGAAGCTGCGCGAAGCCGACGAGATACTGCTTGTCCTGCGCCGGCACGAAGCCTGTCGGCGCGCGCCAGAAGCCGAACGCCGTGAGGCCGATCAGCCCGACGTAGATGAAGAGTGCGATCGCGCTGGCGCGCAGCACGCGCCCGACACCGCGCACATAGGCGTTGGACGCCTTCGTGAAAAAGCGGTTGAACGGGCGGAAGAACCAGCCGAACAGGACATCGAGCGCACGCGTAAGGCGGTCGGGCGGCGCGTCGTGCGCCTTCAGGAGCAGCGCGGACAGCGCGGGCGAGAGCGTCAGCGAGTTGAACGCCGAGATCACCGTCGAGATCGCGATGGTCAGCGCGAACTGCTTGTAGAACTGGCCGGAGAGGCCGCTGATGAACGCGGTCGGCACAAACACCGCGCAGAGCACGAGCGCGGTCGCGACGATCGGGCCGGTCACTTCCTTCATCGCTTGCACAGTCGCCGCGACGGGTGCGAGCCCCTCGGAAATGTTGCGTTCGACGTTCTCGACGACGACGATCGCGTCGTCGACGACGATGCCGATCGCGAGCACGAGCCCGAACAGCGAAAGCGTGTTGAGCCCGAAGCCGAACAGGTGCATGACACCGAGCGTGCCGATCAGCGAGACCGGCACGGCGAGCAGCGGGATGATCGACGCGCGCCAGGTCTGCAGGAACACGATCACGACGATGACGACCAGGAAGATCGCCTCGACCAGTGTGTGCAGCACCGCCGAGATCGAGCCGCGCACGAACACGGTCGGATCGTAGGCCACGTTGTATTCGATGCCTTCGGGCCAGCTCTGCTTGAGCTCCGCCATCTTCGCGCGCACGGCGTCGGAGATCGCGATCGCGTTGGAGCCCGGGCGCTGGAATACGCCGATGCCGACCGCGGTCTGGTTGTTGAGCATCGCGCGCAGCGCGTAGTTGTCCGAGCCGAGCTCGACGCGCGCGACGTCGCCGAGACGAGTGATCTGGCCGTCCGCGCCGGTGCGCACGATGATGTTGCGGAAATCCTCCTCGTCGACGAGGCGCCCGCGCGTGTTGAGCGCAATCTGGAAATTCGGCTTCGATCGGTCGTTGACCGGCGCCGCCGCCGAGCCGAGCTGGCCGGCCGCCACCTGCACGTTCTGCTCGCGGATCGCGTTGGCGACGTCCGATGCGGTGAGCCCGCGCGCGGCGACCTTCTCCGGATCGAGCCAGATGCGCATCGAGTAGTTGCCGCCGCCCCAGGTCTGCGTGTCGCCGACGCCGTCGAGCTTGGCGAGCTCGTCCTTGACGTGCAGGATCGCGAAGTTCGAGAGGTAGTTCTGGTCGTAGCGGCCGTCCGGCGAAGTCAGGAACACGGCGAGCGTGATGTCCGGCGTCGACTTGTTCACCGTGACGCCGATGCGCTGCACGTCCTGGGGCAGCTTCGGCGTCGCCTGCGCGACGCGGTTCTGCACCAGCACCTGCGCCTTGTCGACGTCGGTGCCGAGCTTGAACGTGACGGTCAGCGTCATGACGCCGTCGCTGGTCGCCTGCGAGAACTGGTAGAGCATGTCCTCGACGCCGGTGATCGCCTGCTCGAGCGGGCCCGCGACGGTGTCCGCGATGACCTGCGGATTCGCGCCGGGGTAGCTCGTGCGGACGACGACGGTCGGCGGCACGACTTCGGGATACTCCGAGATCGGCAGGCTCGGGATCGCGATCAGGCCCATGATGAGGATGATCGCGGAGAGGACGCCGGCGAATACCGGGCGGGTGATGAAGAATTGCGAGAAATTCATGGGTGTGTCCTTGCGGGGCGAGCCCCGCGCGGCGACGTCGAGCGTGACGTCGCGAAAGGAATCTCGTCGTTCCGGCGAAAGCGGGAACCCAGCGCCTCTACGGGGCGGAAGAAGTCACCAGGTCCCCGCTCTCTCGGGGACGACGAGTAATGAACGGGGAACGGGGCCGGCTCGTCAGCGTTGCGCGTGCGCGGCCGGCGAGATGCGGCTCGCCAGCACCGTCTTCGCTTCGCCCGACGGCGCGAGCTGGGCGATGCCGGCGGTGTTCGCGTCCATCGCGACTTTCGTCGGCGTCACCGCGATGCCGGGCTTCACGTGCTGCAGCCCGTTGATCACGATGACGTCGTTCGCGGCGAGCCCGCTGTTGACGATGCGCAGGCCGTCGACGCTCGCACCCAGCGTGATCTCGCGGTATTCGAGCGTGTTGTCCGGCTTCAGCGCCAGCACGAACTTTTTGCCGAGGTCGGTGCCGACCGCGCGCTCGTCGATCAGGATCGTGTCGCGCACCTCGCTGCCGACCAGCTTGATGCGCGCGAACAGTCCCGGAGTGAAGCGGCCGTCCTTGTTGTCGAACACCGCGCGGCCGCGGATCGTGCCGCTGTCGGGATCGACGCGGTTGTCGACGAAATCGAGCCGTCCGGCGTGCGGGTAGCCTTCCTCGTCGATCAGGCCCATGAACACCGAATCCTGCGAGCCCGCGTGCGGCGAGAACTTGAGATAGGTCTGTTCATCGGCGTCGAAATACGCGTAGATCGGATCGTCCGAGACCACCGTCGTCAGCACGTCGGCGTTCGAGACGAGATTGCCGGCGGTGATCATCGCGCGCGAGACGCGGCCGTCGATCGGCGAGCGCACCTCGGTGAACTCGAGGTTGAGCCGAGCCGTTTCCAGCGCCGCCTTCGCCGCGCCGATCCTGTCGGCGCTGGTCGCCGCCACGGTCGCGAGCTGGTCGAAATCCTGCTGCGAGATCATGTGCTGGGCGACCAGGCGCTTGCCGCGATCGTGGTTCGACTCGGCCAGCTTCGCCTGCGAGCGCGCGCTGCGCAGCTCGGCCGTCAGGCGGTTCACTTCGGCCTGGAACGGGCGAGGATCGATGCGGAACAGGAGCTGTCCCTTCTTGACGCGGGCGCCTTCGGTGAACTCGATCGAGTCGATGTAGCCGCTGACGCGCGGCCGGATGTCGACACTGTCGACCGCTTCGAGACGGCCGCTGAATTCCTCCCAGTCGCGCAGCGGCTTGGAGATCACGCCGGCGACGGTCACCTCTGGCGCCGGCGGCGCCGCGGGCTTGTCGCTGGCCTCCGACCGCGCGCAGGCGGCCAGCACCAGGGCCAGCGCGGCGGCGAAGGCGGTTCCGGCGAGATGCGAGCTGAAGATGGACATGAAGGGTGCTCCTTTCGTGGCTCGGGCCGCGCGTGAAAATCGGTGCGGCGACCCCATCTGGTTCCTTGCTGCGCGGCGTCTTGACTTGAAACCCCGGCCCCGCGAAGCTGTTCGATGTTACCGATCGGTAACAAGGTTACTTACCGGTCACACCTGTGTCAACGGAGCAGGTTTTTCAAGGGGTCCGTCGTGACGGACAGGAGCCGCAGGCAGAAATGAGCGTCAAGGCAGTCTCATCCGGAGCCGTCAGGGCAGAAGCGGGCGAGCGCCCGCCGCGCGTGCGCGACCGCATCCTCGAGACGGCCTGCGAGCTGTTCTATCGGCACGGCATCCGCGCCGTCGGCGTCGACGCGATCGCCAGCGAAGCCGGCACGAACAAGATGAGCTTCTATCGGAGCTTTCCGTCGAAGGACGACCTCGTCGCCGAATACCTGCTCGACCAGGAAGGCGAATACTGGAAGTGGTGGGACGAGGTGGTCGCGCCGTACGCGGGCGATCCGCGCCGCCAGGTGGAAGCACTGATCGAATCGATCGTCGATCTCGCGCGTCACAAGATGAAGGAGGCCAGCGGCTGCAAGACCAGCCGCGGCTGCGCGCTCGGCAACGCCTGCGTGGAAATTCCCGAGGACAACAAGCGGCTCGGCGACATCGTCCACAGGTACAAGACCGAAATCCGTCGCCGCCTGCGCAAGCTCGCGCGCGAGATGGGCGCGAAGGAGCCGGACGTGCTCGGCGACGCGCTCATGCTGCTGATGGAAGGCAGCTTCTACACGCGGCTCACGTTTCCGGGCAACACGGGCCCGGTCGCGGCGATCACGAAAGCCGCGCGCACGCTGATCGACGCGCACCTGGCGTAGATCCCTCGCTCCACCGCTTCCGCTTGCTCGGAGAGAGGAGGGCGAGGGCATCCGCGACCTGGCTCCACAGGTGATGGGAGAACGAAGGCGCCGAGCGGATACGATTGCGGATTCCACCCCCCGCAGGACTCGCGCCGTGACTCCGCTCATCGACCTCGCCAGCGACACCAAGACCCGCCCGACTGCAGGCATGCGCGCCGCCATGGCCGCGGCCGAAGTCGGTGACGAGCGTGCCCACGAGGATCCCAGCGTCAACCGCCTGGTCGCGCGCTGCGCGGCGCTGCTCGGCAAGGAGGATGCGGTGTTCCTGCCCTCCGGCACGATGGCGAACGAGATCGCGCTCGCCGTGCACTGCCGGCCTGGCGAGGAAGTCCTCTGCGATGCGACCTCGCACATCATCGGTTTCGAAGGCGGCGGTCCGGCGGCGCTCGCCGGCGTGATGATCCAGCCGCTCGCGGGCCGGCGCGGCATCTTCGATGCCGATCAGCTGCGCGCCGCGATCCGTCCCGACCGGCCGTACGCGCCGCGCCAGCGGCTGGTCGCGGTCGAGCAGACGTCGAACCTCGGCGGCGGCGCGATCTGGCCGCTGGCCACGCTCGAAGCGGTGGCTGACGTCGCGAGCGAGGCCGGGCTCGCGACGCACATGGACGGCGCCCGCCTCCTCAATGCGTGCATCGCGACGCACATCGACGCCGGCGTCTACGCGCGCCGCTTCGATTCGGTGTGGATCGATTTCAGCAAGGGCCTCGGCGCGCCCGGCGGCGCCGTGCTGGCGGGATCGCGCGCATTCTGCGCGGAGGCGTTCCGGCTGAAGCTGCGCTGGGGCGGCGCGATGCGCCAGAGCGGCATCATCGCGGCGGCCTGCGAATACGCGCTCGACCATCAGGTCGAGCGGCTCGCGGAGGATCACGCCAACGCCCGGCGGCTCGCCGAAGGCCTGGCCGGCGTCACCGGCATGGCGATCGATCCGGCCGAAGTCGAAACCAATCTCGTCTACTTCGACGTCAGCGCGAGCGGCCTTTCGGCTGCGACTTTCGCCGAGCGGTTGCTCGCCCGCGGCGTGCGCGTGACCGAGATGGGCGCGACGCGCGTGCGCGCCGTGACTCACCTCGATGTGGACACGCCGATGATCGACCGCGCCGTGCGCGCCATCGCCGAAGTCCTCGCCGAAGCCTGATTTCCGGCCGGCCGCCGGGTTCGCGCTATGATCGATCGGAGCCGCGCTACCATGGCTGGGAAGGTAAGGGGACGGTGGGCTCGGCCAGATTCCTAGCGACTTTGCTGGCGGTTCTCGGCGCGGCATTCGCGGCGGGCGCCGCGCGTGCGGCTCCGGTCCCGCTGATCATCGAGCGGCTCGACGCCGAGGCGGGGACGCCGGAGCCCGCACGCGTCGTCGCGGGCGATCTCGACGCGAGATTCCGCGCGCAGAGCTACGCGGCTCTCGTGCCCTCGCGCGAGCACGACGTCTGGTATCGCATCCGCCTCGCCGCCGACTGGACGGCGCCGCGGCCGCCGGCGTTCGCCGTGTTCGATCCGGTCGGGCTTTACCTCGAGATCTACGCACCGCCGGCCTATGCCGCGCAGGCGCGCAGCATCTATACCGATGTGGGCGACCAGGGCTACACGCGCCACGCGATCGTCTACGTGTTGCCGGCGACGATGACAGCGAACGCGCCGATCTACCTGCACATCCGGCCCGAGCGCGCGATTCCGCGCCGCGTCGAGGTGCGCGACGTGTCCGAGTACCGCGCGGGCGATCTCTACCGTGCCCGCCTTGACGTGCTGTTTCCGGCGTTCCAGCTTGCGACGCTGCTGGTCATGTTCGCGTTCTTCCTCGCGCTGCGCGAACGCATGTACGCCTATTTCGTCGGCTACGTGCTGTGCCTGGTCATGTACGAGCTCTATATCTTTGGCATCGGCTACGAGCTGCCGGTCATGAAGTGGGCGGCGCCGATGGCGCAGCGTCCGGCGTGGTGCGCAGCGCTGCTCGCGGTCGCGCTCAACATCGCGTTCTCGCGGCTGTTCCTCGACCTCCGGCGCTGGGCGCCGCGCATCGATCGGGCGCTCGGCGCGGCGGCCTGGCTGTTCGCCGCGCTCGCCGCCTGCGTCGTCGTGCCGGTCGTCTCGCGCGGCTGGTGGATCGAGGATGCGCTTTCGGTGCTCCTGCTGCTGACGATTCCGGTGCTGATCACCGGCGCCGTGCTCGCGTGGCAGCATGGCAGCCGGCGCGGCGGCCTGTTTCTCGGCGCGTGGATTCCCGCGCTCCTGCTGACGATCCTGCGCGTGCTGCAGCTTCGCATGCAGTGGCCGCTGCCGATCTGGCTCGAGTTCGGCCTGCCGGGCGCGCTCGCCTACGCGAATCTCGTGCTCGCTTTCGTGCTGGCGGGGCAGACGCTCTCGTTCCGCTACGAGCGCGACGTCGCGCACAAGCTGGCCGAGCATGATCCCCTGACCGGCGTGCTGAACCGACGTGCGATCCTCGCGCGCCTGCGCGCCGAGTTCGCCAAGGCGCGACAGTCCGGCGAGCCGCTTTCGCTCCTGTTCCTCGATCTCGATCATTTCAAGCGTGTCAACGACAGCTTCGGCCACCGCGCGGGCGACCAGTGCCTGCGTGGCGTGATCGGGCCGATCGCCGGCGAGCTTCGCCAGGGCGACGCGCTAGGGCGCTACGGCGGCGAGGAATTCCTGATCCTGCTGCCCGGCGCCGGCGCGGCCGACGCCGAGATCGTCGCCGAGCGCATACGCCGGCGCGTGCAGGAGATGCCGATGGTCGTCTCGGGCATGCGGATCGGCCTGACGGTGAGCCTCGGCGTCGCGGCTCTCGACAAGGATGTCGCGATTCCCGACGATCTCATCGAGCGCGCCGATGCGGCGCTGTACCGCTCGAAATCGAGCGGGCGCAACGTCGTCACGACGCACGTGGGCCCGACGCCGCAGAGCGGCAGCGCGACGGCGATGGCCGGCGATACGGCGCTCCGCTAGCGCCGCCGCTCGACCGCGCGCGGCAGCAGGGCGATGCGGCGGTATGCCTCTCCGGCGAAGCGGGCCGGATCGGCAAGCCAGTCCTCGATCATCGCCGTCGAATCGCCGCCTGAGCTGTTTGCTTACAGTCCAGCCTGTGATTT
>CBINBI010000050.1:0-25091 GCA_966248875.1 uncultured Rhodanobacteraceae bacterium | reverse complement strand
TCTCTCGACGGAAGGCCGATCGCCGCGCGCGGCGACCGCACGCGGGACCGCCTGACGAAATTCGTGCGGCGCCATCGCTCCGCGCTCGGCGCCGCCCTGCTCGTCTTCGCCGTCTCGATTGCAGCGACGCTCATCAGCTTGCACCAAGCGCGCGAGGCGCGCGCGCAGGCCGCGCGTGCCGAAGCCGTGCAGGCGTTTCTGGCAGACATCTTCCGCGCCAATTCGAGCAGCCAGGACAACCCGGTGGCGGCGCGCGAGACGACGGCGCGCGAGCTGCTCGACATCGGCTCGAAGAAGATCGATTCGGCGATGGCGATGGCGCCGGAAGCCAAGCTCGGCGTGCTGCGGCTGATGGGCGAGATGTACGACGACCTCGCCATGGACGACGAAGCGGTGCGCTTGCGCCGGCAGGCCGTCGCACTCGCGCGCGAGCAGTACGGCGATGACGCGCCGGAAGTCGCCGCCGAGTTCGTCCAGCTCGCGGGCTCGATGCATGCGTCGAGCGCGGTCGGCGAGCGCGAGGCCGTGCTGCGCGAGGCCGAAACTCTGCTGGACCGGCGTGGCGACACGTCCTCGCCGATCCGCGGAGCGCTGCTGCGCAAGCAGGCCGAGCACTACGGCAGCATCGATCTCGCCCGCTCGCTCGATTACGCGCGCCGCGCCGTCGATCTCTATGCGCGGCGCGGCGAATCCGCCGACCTCGCGGACGCCTTGTACACACAGGGGCTCGCCGAAGAGAACAGCGGACAGTTCCGCGAAGCCGCGTCGACGTTCGCGCATGCAATCGAGGTCTCGCGCGAGGCGAGCGGCGATCCGAATCCCTCGCTGCCGCGCTACTACGCCTACCTCGGCGAGGTGCAGTTCCGGCTGCTCGACCTGGCCGGCGCGGAGACGAGCGCGCGTCGCGCGCTGGCCACCGCGATCGCGATCAACGGCGAGGAGCACGTCGACACCCTGCAGACGAAAATGCGGCTCGGCCGGCTGCTGTTCGACACGGGCCGCACGCGGGAGGGGCTCGCTCTGCTTGAGGAAGCCAGGCAGCTCGCGCTGAAAATCCGCGGTCCCGACGACGTCTTCCACACACCGCAGACGCTGCGCGAGCACGGCTACGCGCTGGCACGCGCGGGCGCCCTGCGCGAAGGCCTGGAAGAAATGAACGCGGCCGTCGAGAACCGGCGCCGCAACCGGCCCAACACGCGCTATCTCGCGGTCATGCTCGAAGGCGTGGCCGAGGCGATGCTCGAAATGGGCCGCACCGATGCAGCCAGCGCGCTGCTCGACGAAAGCGCGGCGATCTACGCGAAAGTCGGCGTCCAGCCGCGGACTGCCGCTTACAATGCGAGCGTTGCCTTGCGGGCGCGTGTGGCGCTTGCCAAAAGCAAGCCCGAAGCGGCGCGTGCGCTGCTGGCAGACTATTTCGTGGAGCCCGCGCCGGCCGGCGCCGTCTCGCTGACCGACATCGAGCACCGGCTGCTGAGCGCCGAAATCGATCTCGCGTCAGGCGCTCTTGCCGACGCGGCGCAGCTCGCAAAAGATGTGCACGTGATGATCCGGCAAAGCGGCGTCGGCGATCATCTGCGCCTCGCTTTTGCGCGTGCGGACATCATCGAAGGAACAGCGCTGCTCCGCGCGGGCGATGCGCAAGGCGCGCTGGAGCCGCTCACCGAAGCCCGCGCCATCCGCGGCGAGTCGTATCTGCCGGAAAGCCCGAAGCTCGCCGAAGCCGCCGCGCTGCGCGCCGAGTGCCTGGCGATGCTCGGACGCACCGACGAAGCCGCCAGCGAGCTCGCGACCGCGCGCGCCATACGAGCTGCGCAACCCGAGCTTGCGACGGCGTATCGCGCTTCGATCGAACTGGCCGAAGCGGCGCTGCCGAAGTCGCCCCTGCCAGCGCCGGACCAGCCGCGCTGATTCGTTCGAGCGCGGGGTGCCCGGGATTTCGTTCAGGCCGTCTTTTTCGCCGCTGTCTTCTTCACCGGAGCGGCCTTGCGCGGCGCCGCCTTCGCCGGCGCCTTCGCGGCGGCCGGCTTCGTGCCCGCTGACTTTTTCACCGCGTGCGGACGCACGTTGCCGTAGCTGCGGATCGCGATCTTGCCCTTGCGCGTCTTGCGGTCGCCTCTGCCCATTGCTGTTTCCTCGTCAAATCCGGATCGATCGGGCCGCGCAGGATAGCAGCCTGCCGCCGCGGCGCAACAATCGCGATCAGGGAGACTCGCGGCAGCCCGGATGTCCGCAGGGCGCCGTTTCGAGCTGCACCGTCGCGTGATCGACGCTGAACCGCTCGCGCAACACGGACTGGATGCCGAGGATCACCTGATCCGGCGCATGGCCATCGCGCACGCGCGCGTGCAGCGTCGCGACGTGGCGGCCGCCGGAGAGCTGCCAGATGTGGACGTGATGCACGTCGTGCACGCCGGCTGCTTCGCGCTCGATCGTGCTGCCGACCAGCGCCGCGTCCATGCCGTCCGGCGTGCCTTCGAGCAAAATGTGCGCGCTGCGGCCGAGCAGGCGCCACGCGCTCGCGAGAATCAGGAGCGAGATCAGGATGGACACCGCGGGGTCGGCCCACAGCCAGCCGAGGTAGCGCACGAGCAGCGCAGCGGCGACGGCGCCGAGCGATCCGAGCAGATCGCCGAGCACGTGCAACCGCGCTCCGGCCGTGTTGAGATCGGCGTGATCGTGCGACAGCGCACGCAGCACGACAGCATTGACCAGCAGCCCGGCGACAGCGACGCCGAGCATCGTGCCGGACAGGATCGGCGCCGGATTGGCGAAACGCAGCACGGCTTCGAGCGCGATCCACGCCACCAGCACGAACTGAAGCAGCGCGTTGCTGTAGCCGACCAGCACTTCGAGCCGCGCATATCCGAAGCTGCGCAGCGCATCGGCCGGTCGCCGCGCGTAACGCGCGCCGAGCCACGCGAACATCAGCGCGCCCGCGTCGACGAGCATGTGCCCCGCGTCGGCGAGCAGCGCCAGCGAGCCCGAGATCCAGCCGCCGACTGCCTCGGCGACGAGCATCACCGACGTCAGTGCAAACGCGAACAGCAGTCGGCTCTCGCGACGCTCTTCAGGCGCGTGGTGATGATGACGATGCGGTACGAGCTCGTGCGGAATGCTCACGGGAGTGGCCGGAGAACGACGGTTGCCACGATGTTAGGAAGCGCGGCTGGGGTTACACAATCACGTGACGGCGTGGAAGCGCTTCGCGCGGCTTGCCTCATCCGCGCCTCCGGCATGGTCTCGCCCCCAACGCGACGGAAGACGCAACAGCAAGGCTGCGATGTAATCGTGCGTCGCACTCAATGGCCGCACGCGGCGTCGTGAACGTGCCCGTGTGCAAGCCGCAGATTCGTCAGATGCGCGAGCGTGACGAGCGTGCCGCCGATGCTCACCAGTATCGCGTGCACGGTAGCGCTCTCTTCGAAATCGACGACGATGCCGGCAAGCAGCAACGCGATGCCGGGCGCGAGAAACCAGAACGCGCGAAAGCGGTGGTGCCGCCGGAACCCGATCACGAGCGTGGTGATGGCGAGCGTGCAAGCGAACACGATGAAGCCGCGCTCGAAACGGTGATTGGCGAGAACGCCGAGCCCGATCGCAGGTAGTGCGGCGATCACGAGAGGCAACAGCGCGCAGTGGACGGCGCAGAGGAAGGACGCCGTCGCACCGACGCGGTCGGCCAGCCGTGTCGTCATCGAAGGCTTGGGAATCGTGCTCACCCTGCTCGCACCTCGTGCGCTACAACATAACGTCTGTCGCCCGAATAGCCCAGGCGCTGCCGCCGGAT
Source organism: uncultured Rhodanobacteraceae bacterium (assembly GCA_966248875.1). Lineage (GTDB taxonomy): Bacteria > Pseudomonadota > Gammaproteobacteria > Xanthomonadales > Rhodanobacteraceae > Dokdonella_A. Next base: position 21,301 of record CBINBI010000050.1, on the reverse strand, counting down.
CCGTTCCGGCTGAAACGGCAGCCCCATGACTTCTGGCGGGCTGTGTCGAGCCATAGCGTTATATTATAACGTTCCTCAATAGAACACAAACCCGCGTTCCCGCAATGAATCTCAAGCGAACCCTCCTCGTGGCCTTGATCGCCTCCGCGCTGCCGGCGATGTGCGCCGCCAGCGAGCCTGTCTCACCCGCCACACCCGCCTCCGCAGCAGCCGGCGGCACGGAAAGCGGAGACGTACCCCGCAACGTCAAGCCCGATAACGCCGAACCCGCGGCCGAGCTTCGCGAGATCGTGGTCCAGGCCGTGCCGATGCAGCAGACGACGGACCAGCTCGCCACACCGGTCAGCGTGCTCGCGGGCGCCGCGCTCGACGACGTCCGCGCCGCAACCATCGGCGAGACGGTGTCCGGCGTCCCGGGCGTGCAGACCAGCGCGTTCGGCGCCGGCGCCGGCCGTCCCGTCATCCGCGGCATGGATGGGCCGCGCGTGTCCGTGCTGAGCGACGGACTCGGCTCGGAGGATGTCTCGAGCGTCAGTCAGGACCACGCGGTGACGGTCGAGCCGTTCCTTGCCGATCAGATCGAAATCCTGAAAGGCCCTTCGACGCTGCTCTACGGCTCGGGCGCGATCGGCGGCATCGTCAATGTGGTCGATGGGCGCATTCCGGACGCGGCGCCGCGGAACGGGCTGAATGGGCGGGCGCAGATCGCCTACGACAGCGTATCCGACGGCAGCACCGGCATGTTCCGCGTTGACACGGGCGGCGACACCTTCGCGCTTCACGCCGACGGCCTCGACCGCCACGCCGGCGATTACGACATTCCGGGACGCACGCTGGACAATAGCTGGGTGCACACCAAAGCCGGTGCGCTCGGCGGATCGTGGCTGGGCGGCTCGGGTTATCTCGGGCTTTCCGTCTCGCGCTATCTCGATGACTACGGCAATCCGGCCGAGCCCGGCGATGCGGATGAGCCGCCCGTCCACATCCAGATGGAGCAGACGCGCTACGACATGAAAGGCGCGCTCGATTCACCGCTCGCCGGCATCGATCGCGCCGAGCTCAATTTCGGGCATACCGATTACCGGCACGTGGAATTCAACGGCGACACGCCGGGGACGACATTCAGCAACGACGCCAACGAAGGACGCGTGCTGCTGACGCACTCGCCACTCGCCGACTGGCGCGGGGCCTTCGGCGTCCAGTTTTTCCATCGAGACTTTGCAGCGATCGGCGACGAGACTTTCGTGCCGCCGACATCGACCCAAGGCATCGCCCTCTTTGTCACCGAGCAGAAGGCATGGGGTCCGCTCAAGCTGGAACTCGGTGCGCGTGGCGACAGCCAGTCCAGCCGGCCCGACGATGGCATCCGGCGCGACTTCCATCCGCTCAGTCTTTCGGCCGGGCTCTCATGGCGCTTCGATGACGCCTGGCATCTGACGTTCAACCTCGACCGTGCGCAGCGCGCACCCGCGGAGGAAGAGCTGTTCGCGAACGGACCGCACAACGCCTCGGCGACGTTCGAAATCGGCAATGCCGGTCTCGGAGTCGAGACCGCGAATCAGGCCCAGCTCGGCCTGCACTATCACAGCGATGCCGTCGAAGCGAAGGTCGCGGCGTACTACAACCGTTACGACGACTTCATCTATCTCGCCAACACCGGACTCGTCGAAGACGACCTGCCCGTGCGCGACTGGTCGCAGGCCGACGCGCGCTTTCGCGGCGCCGAAGCCGAAGCGATCTTCCACGTCGCGAAGAACGCGAGCGGCCACTATGACCTGCGCATCTGGGGCGATACCGTCCGCGCCACGCTGGCCGATGGCAGCCACGTACCGCGCATCCCGGCCGCCCGCCTCGGAACGGAACTTGCCTGGCACAACGACGACTGGCGCGCGAGCCTCGGCGCCGTCCACTACTTCGATCAGGACGACACCGCCGCATTCGAAACGGACACGGAAGACTTTACGCTCGTCACCGCGCGCCTCGCATGGAGCTTCTACAACAGCGACCGCTCGACGTGGGAAGCATTCCTCGACGCCAACAACCTCGCCGACGCGACCGCGCGACTCGCGACGTCGCTGATCAAGGACCAGGCGCCACTGCCGGGGCGCAACGTGTCGGTGGGGATTCGCGGTTTGTTCTGAGCGTGTTGTGATTTGGAACGCAAGCCGCGTCTGGTGCCCGGAGCCGGACTCGAACCGGCATGACGGTTGCCCGTCGAGAGATTTTAAGTCTCTTGCGTCTACCGATTTCGCCACCCGGGCACGGCGCAAAGGATCGCAGAGTCGGCGGCTTGCGGCCAGCGTCGATGCACATGACGCGCGTGGCGAGCGCGAAGACATGCGTTATGGGGACGCGTCGGTTTCCGCTGCGTCGCGCGCGGGCTGTCCGGCGGGCTTCATGGTCAGCACGAGCGCCGTGTGGCCGACCCGGACGACGTCGCCTTCGAAGATCTCGGTCGTAAACGCGGGGCGCTGGTTGACGCGAGTCTGGTTGGTGGAGCCGAGATCGCGCACCCAGCAGCGGCCCGCTGCGCGCCAGATCACGCAGTGATGGCGCGAGACGGTCGGGTCCTTGAGCTGCAGATCGACGCCCATGCCGCGCCCGATGATGAGCGGCGCGTCGCCCATCGGCAGGCGTCGGCCCGGAGATTCGCCTTCGATGACGACGAGCGTGGCCTGTCCGAGGCGGGAGTGCGCCGCCGCTGCGGGCTGAGGGGGCTCGGCCGTCGGCTGCCCCGCCTCGGGCGGATGCCTTTCAGGGTACATGTCGGCGACTCCACGAATCGGCGCGGCGAGCGGCCTGCCGTCTCCTAATTACGAGTCGCGAGACGAGGATGGTCTCCGCCGCTGTTTTTCCGACCGCCCGGCCGCCGCGAGCGAATCGAGTGGCGGGCTCGGGCATCGAATTTCGTAACTACTCACGTCGACACGCGTGCGCGGGGCGCGCACGCGCGCCTGCGCGTGAGGACCGACGCGATGCCGATGAGCTTGAAGGAGAGGCAGCGGCTGGTTTCAAGCTGGCTGAAGCTGCAACGGACACCCGAGATCGGGGTCGAGCGCGAGGACCTGTCCTGGGTCGTCGAAAAGGTTTGGGACCTCTGCGACGAGGCGCCGAACGACGCGTTTGAGTTCATCCTGGCCGTTCTGGACAGGGACGCTTCGGACGCGACGATGGCCCTCCTCTGCGCCGGCCCGCTCGAGGCGCTCCTGCGCCGCCACGGGCCGCGCATCATCAGCCGGGTCGAGCGCCGTGCCCGGCGCGACGCCGTTTTCGTGCGACTGCTCGGCCACGTCTGGAAGGACGCGCTCTCGACGCAGATCTGGACCCGCGTCCAGCATATCCGCGAGCGTCACCGGGCACGGGACGTTGCCGACAAGGCGACGGCCGCGGGCTGAGGCGCCGGATCGTCGCGGTCGGCGCCCAGGCCGGCATCACCCCGCCGTACCGAAATTTCAGCGCGACGTGGCGAGATCGGGCACCAAACTTCGTATCGGAAGAATTGAGCGTCCGCCGCAACATTCCTCTTCGGCATGCGTTCTCCAGCGCATGCGTCCGTGCGGCGAACCCGATCGGCCGCCGGCTGTTCGGCGGACGCTCCCCCCTCGGCCGGGCTCGACCTCAGTGAACGGGAAAGACCGCCCGCCAACGGAAGCGGATCTCCGCACTCCGCTTCCGGGCGGGCGGGATCGCACGGGTCGCGTGCGCTCAAATCAGTAATTCGTAATTCGGCGGCGAAGTTCGCCATGCGCGGCGCGGAACAGCCCGCTACCAGGACGAGGGCATCCGGCTTTGGCCGAGCTTCAGCCACGAAGCCGTTGCAGCAGTCCGGGCGAGGTCGCCGCGGGTTGCATGTTTGAAATCGACGCGAAATCGGACTCAGAAGGGGCGCCCGCCGGACGGGCACATCGATAGTGTGCTTGGGGGATATCGATGGGCCTTAGCGCAATTGTCGTGGCAAGACGATCGATCCGGCGGGCGCTTGAATATCCAATACGAGATTCGAAGACCCATCTCGCCACTTTCTCGAAAATTTTTTTTCGTGGGCCGCGCCAACGCGAAGCCGGCGTTCCCCAGCCGTCGACCCGGGACGCCTCACGGCAACCGGGAAACGGCCCCCGCACCGCCCCGATCCTCCCTCCCCGCGACCGCGCGGCACGCCGGCCGCGCAAACCCCGCCCTACCGGATCCCGCGTTTCATCCTCCTGGGTCACCGTGACGCCTTTCGTTCGCATGCCTTAACCTCTCGGGCATGGGGTCCGAAAAGACCGATGAGGAATTGATGCTCGCTTATGCCGGAGGCGACCTGCTCGCCTTCGAGATGCTTTACCGGCGCCATCGCGGAACGTTGTACCGCTTCCTGCTGCGCACGCTGCGCCATCGCGCCGATGCCGACGAGCTGTTCCAGGACACCTGGAGCCGGCTGATCGCGGCGCGCGAGCGGTATCGTCCGGAGGCCAAGTTCACGACCTGGCTCCTCCAGATCGCCCACAATCTCATCGTCGATCGCTTCCGGCGCCAGCGTCCGCAGGCGTCCGACGAGGAGTCAGAAGCCGTGTTCCGCACGCTCGATGCGCCCGACGACGAGCAGCCCGAGCGCGTGCTCACGGAGTTCGAGCAGCGCCGGCGGCTTCAGCTTGCGCTCGAGGACCTGCCGGACGAGCAGCGTGTCGCCTTCCTGCTGCGCGTCGAGAGCGGGCTCGGGCTGGAGGAGATCGCCGCGGTGACCGGCGCCGGACGCGAGACGGTGAAATCCCGCCTGCGCTACGCGCTCGCACGCATCCGTGCGAGGTTTGCTTCATGAGCACACACGACCGCGAACGCGATATGGACGACCTCCTGCGCGAGGACGGCGGCGAGATCGGCCGGCTGTACCGGCGACTGCCGCGCTACGAGCCCCCGCGCCGGCTCGATCGGGCGGTGCTCAGCGACGCCGCGCGCGCCGTCCACAGCGGCAAGCCGCCGAGGCGCCAGCGCTGGATCTTCGGCATCGGCTCGGCGGCGGGCATCGTGCTCGCCGCCGGCATCGCCTGGCGCATCGGGCACGACGCGATGAGCGACAAGAGCATCATCGGCCCGGCGCGAGAAGTGGTGCCGGTGCAGCCGATCAGTGAATCGGCCCGCAGGAAGCACGAAGACGCAGCGCCGGCCGAAGCGCCGGCTCCGGCCGCCGCAACGCAGGCGCCGGCCGCGGCGCGAGACGAAGCGTCCGGCGCCAGCCCGACCAGCGATGCGATCCGGCAGTCCGCGCGCAAGGCAAAGACAATGAGCAAGCCCGCTCCCGCGACGGCCGCGCCTCCACCGCCGGCGCCGAAGCAGGCGCCGGTGCCGGTCGAGGCGCCTCTGCCGCAGGCATTCCCGGAAGCGGAACGTCATCAACGAGAAGCCGGAGCGGAGTCGGAAGAGTCAACTCGCCCGTACGGCAATGCGGCCAACCCCGCGGCACAAGGCGCGACCGACGACAAGCGTTCGCAGCCGGCAGCCGGCGCGGCACGCCACAGGCAAGGCCTGTCGTCGCCGACGCCGCCCAGCGGATCAGTCGAGTTGCAGCGCGACATGCAGCTTGCGCCGGAAGCGTGGCTGGCGCACATCCGCGAACTGATGCGGCAGGGCCGATCCCAGCAGGCTACGGAAAGCCTGCGCCTCTTCCGGCGCACGCATCCGGAGCGGCCGATCCCCGACGACCTGCGTCCTCTGCTCGACTGAGCGCGGCGACGCGCATCAAGGCGCTTCGAGCGCTCCCGCGAGCCGCCCCATGTACGGGCGGTAGTACCTCAGCTCCGCAATCGAATCGCGCACGTCGCTGAGGGCCGTGTGCGTCGATTCCTTGCTGAAGCCGCGTGCGAGGTCGGGCGACCAGCGCCGCGCCAGCTCCTTGATCGTCGACACGTCGAGGTTGCGGTAATGGAAGTACCTCTCCAGCCGCGGCATCAGCCGATACAGGAAGCGCCGGTCCTGGCAGATCGAGTTGCCGCACATCGGCGACTTGCCCGGCGGCACCCACTGGGCGAGGAATTCCACGGTGAGTGCTTCGGCCGTCGCGATGTCGATCGTCGAATCGACCACGCGCTGCCAGAGACCCGACTTGCGGTGCTGGTTGCGATTCCAGTCGTCCATCGCCTCCAGCCGCTCGACCGGATGCCGCAGCGCGAACTCGGGCCCTTCGGCCAGCACGTTGAGATCCTTGTCGGTGACGATCGTCGCGATCTCGAGGATGGAATCATGAGCGGGATCGAGTCCGGTCATTTCGAGATCGATCCAGATCAGGTTGTCCTCGTGCAGCATTCGGCTCTCCTCATCGATGCGCGCCTTGCCTCCCCCGCGGGCATCCGCAGCGAGTCTAGCAGGTGCGCCGGATGCGGCCCCGCAAGCGGACAGAGGCATTTGTCAGAAGCGGCGCCGCGCGGCTACGCTGCGGGACCGGCAGCGGACGCGCGATGCAGACCTTTCTCTGGCACGACTACGAAACGTTCGGCGCGGACCCGCGGCGTGACCGGCCGGCGCAGTTCGCCGCGATACGGACCACGTCGGAGCTCGAGATCCTGGGTGATCCGGTCACGCTCTATTGCAAGCCGGCGCGCGACGTGCTGCCCGATCCGTACGCCTGCCTCGTCACCGGCATCACGCCGCAGCGCGCCGAGGCCGAGGGCGTGATCGAGGCGGAGTTCGCCGCGTGCGTGCACGAGCTGTTCGCCGAGCCCGGCACCTGCGGCGTCGGCTACAACTCGCTGCGCTTCGATGACGAGTTCACGCGGCATCTCCTGTACCGCAACTTCTACGATCCGTACGCGCGCGAGTGGGAGAACGGCAATTCGCGCTGGGACCTGATCGATCTCGCGCGCATGTGCTACGCGCTGCGGCCGCACGGCATCGAATGGCCGCTGCGCGAGGACGGAACGCCGACGTTCCGGCTCGAGGACCTCGCGCGCGCGAACCACGTGATGCAGCAGCACGCGCACGACGCGCTGTCGGATGTGGAGGCGACGCTCGGCCTCGCGCGTGTCCTGCGCCTGCGCCAGCCTAGGCTCTGGAACTGGCACCTCGCCCTGCGCAGGAAGCAGCGCGTGTTCGAACTGATCGACGTGGCACGCATGACGCCGCTGCTGCACGTTTCGTCACGCTATCCGGCGAGCCGCGGCTGCCTTGCGATGATCGCGCCGCTCGCCGCCCATCCGACGCACCCGAATCGCGTGATCGTGTTCGATCTCGACGCCGATCCCGCCCCGCTGATCGAGCTCGATGCCGACGCCATCGCCGATCGCGTGTTCACACCGCGTGCCGACCTGCCCGAGGGCGTCGAGCGCATTCCGCTCAAGATCGTGCATGCGAACCGCTCGCCGGCACTCGCGCCCTTGAGCGTGCTGCGCACGACGGACACGACGCGCATCGCGCTCGATGTCGAGCGCGGCCTGCGCCATCTCGATCGGCTGCGCGCTGCCGAGGGCGTGGCCGAGAAGGTACGGCGCATCTTCGCGCGCGACGCGCAGCGAGGGCCCGAGCCCGCGCCCACCGACGTCGAGATCGCGCTCTATGACTGCTTTTTTTCCGATGACGATCGCCTGTTACTGCGCTCGGTGCGCGAGACGCCGCCGGAGCAGCTCGGCACGCGACCGTTTCCGTTCAAGGACACGCGCTGCGCGGAGCTCCTGTTCCGCTACCGCGCTCGCAACTGGCCGGCGACGCTGAGCCTCGACGAGGCCGAGCGGTGGGAAGCGGAGCGGCGCAAGCGGCTCGAGACCGGCACGGCGTCCACGCCCCGCACGCTGGAGGATTACTTTGCGGCGATCACGACCCTGCGCGCGGACCCGTCCATGACACCGGCGGGCCACGCCACGCTCGATCAGCTCGAGCACTGGGGCCGCACATTGCTTTGAAGAGAGGGGAATGGGGAATGGAGAATAGGGAATGGGCCAGGCGCCCTACCTTCCCTATTCTCTATTTCCCTATTTCCTGCACTCCATGCCCTCCGCCTACTTCACCCCAGCCACCTTCCGCTTCCTGCGTGATCTCGCCGCCAACAACAACCGCGCCTGGTTCGCCGCAAACAAGGCGCGCTACGAGGACGTGCTGCGCCAGCCGTTCCTGCGCCTGATCGCCGATCTCCAGGCACCGCTCGCGAAGATCAGTGCGCACTACCGCGCCGATCCGAGGCCGCAGGGCGGCTCGTTGTTCCGCATCCACCGCGACACGCGCTTCCGCAGCGACAAGACGCCGTACAAAACCTGGGGCGGCGCACGCTTTTCGCACGAACGCAGTCGCGAGGTGGAAGCGCCATCGTTCTACCTGCACATCCAGCCACGCGATTGCTTCGCCGGCGGCGGGCTCTGGCATCCCGAGCCGCCGACGCTGAAAAGGATCCGCGCGTTCCTTGCCGACAATCCCGCCGCATGGAAGCAGGCCGTGCACACGCCGGCGTTCCGCAGACGCTTCGAGTTCTGGGGCGAGAGCCTGTCGCGCCCGCCGCGCGGATTCGATCCCGAGCATGAACTGATCGAAGACCTGAAGCGCCGCAACTTCGCGGCCGGCGCCGGCATTCCCGACGCCGTCGTCACCTCGGACGAGCTGTTGCCGACCGTCATCGAGACCTTCCGGCGCATCGCCCCGATGATCGACTACCTGTGCGCGGCGCTCGATCTGGAATTCTGAGCAACATCCCGGCGCATTCGGTGATCACGGGCTCGGCTCATCGTGTACGCAGCCGTTCAGTGCAACTGTACGCCAGCGGACGCTCGCGCTTTCATGGGCTCGGCACGCGTGTGATATTCCGTGGCAGAAACATCGAATATCCAATTGAACTTTCAGGTTTTTCCCGCGATGAAATCGCCGTAGCCAAGGCGTGGCACGCTCCCTGCTCCATCGGCGCATGGATATCGCCCGTCCCGAGCTCAAGAAACGCAAGCGCCGACGCCAGTACCTGATCGGCGGCGCCCTCGTCGTGCTACTCGCCGCTGCTGCCGCGGGCCTTTCCGCGCTCGGCCCGGCGATCCCTTCCATCGAGCGATCGAGCGTTCTGATCGACACGGTCAAGCGCGGCGAGCTGCTGCGCGAAGTGCGCGGCCCCGGAACGCTCGTTCCGAAGGAGATCCGCTGGATCGCCGCCGAAACCGCGGCCCGCGTCGAGCACATCGTCATCAAGCCCGGCGCGGAGGTGAAGCCCGACACGGTCATCATGGAGCTCAGCAATCCGGAAGTCGACGATCAGCTGCTCGCGGCCAAGGCCGCGGTCACCGCAGCCGAATCCGATCTCGTCGCCAAGCGCACCGATCTCAATTCGAGGCTGCTCGACGAGCAGTCCGCGCTCGCGCAGGCGAAGAGCGATTACGAGACGGCGCGCATGCAGGCCGAGGCCGAGCGCCCTGTTGCCGAGAAGGGCGTGATTCCCGCCGTGCAGTACCAGAAGAGCCTCGTCATGCTCGAACAGTTCAAGAACCGCATGAAGCTGGAGGAGCAGCGCGTGGTCGAGTTCCGCCGCAACATCGCTTCGCAGCTCGCGGCCGAGCAGGCGCGGCTGGATCAGCTCATCGCGACCCGCGAGCTGCGCCAGCGCCAGGCCGATGCCCTGCACGTGCGTGCCGGCATCGCCGGCATCCTGCAGCAGGTGCCGGTCGAGGAAGGCCAGCAGGTCGCCGCGGGCGCGAACCTCGCGCGCGTCGCGCGGCCGGGCGAGCTGATGGCCGAGCTGCGCATCGCCGAGACGCAGGCCAAGGACGTCGCGCTCGGCCAACCGGTCAAGGTCGACACGCGCAACGGCGTCATCGAAGGCAAGGTGCTGCGCGTCGATCCCGCCGTGCAGAACGGCACGGTGCAGGTCGACGTCGAGCTCGAAGGCAAACTGCCGCCCGGCGCGCGGCCGGATCTCTCGGTCGACGGCACGATCGAGATCGAGCGCCTGCCCGACGTGCTGTACGTCGGCCGCCCTGCGTTCGGCCAATCCGACTCCGAGGTCCGCCTGTTCCGACTTGAGCCCGGCGGTAATGTCGCCAGCCGCGTGCCGGTGCGCCTCGGCAAGAGCTCGGTGAACCTGATCGAGATCGTCCAGGGCCTCAACGTCGGCGACCGCGTCATCCTCTCCGACACCAGCGCCTTCGACCAGAACGATCGCGTGCGTCTCGATTGAGACGTTTGCGCCGGAAACCGCATCCAACCCTGACCACTCGAACGAACGACGCCCACGATGAACGCCAACGACGCACTGATCCGCCTGGACAGCATCAAGAAAGTCTTCCTGACCGACGAGGTCGAAACCCACGCGCTCGCCGGCGTCCACTTCGACATCCATCGCGGGGAATACGTATCGATTTCCGGGCCGTCGGGCTGCGGCAAGTCGACCCTGCTCGCGATCCTCGGCCTGCTCGACACGCCGAGCGAGGGCGCCTACGTGCTGAACGGCCGGGAGGTCTCCGACATCGGCGCGGCCGAACGCGCGCAGATCCGCAACCGCGAAATCGGCTTCGTGTTCCAGGCCTTCAACCTGATCGGCGACCTCACCGTGTTCGAGAACGTCGAGCTGCCGCTGACCTACCGCGAAGGCGTATCCAAGGCCGAACGGCGCGAGCGCACGATCGCCGCGCTGGAGCGCGTCGGCATGGCGCATCGCGTCAAGCATTTCCCGGCGCAGCTCTCCGGCGGCCAGCAGCAGCGCGTCGCCGTCGCCCGCGCACTGGTCGGGCAACCCTCGATCCTGCTCGCCGACGAGCCGACCGGCAACCTCGATTCCAAGAACGGCGAAGCGGTGATGCAGCTGCTGGACGAGCTGCACAAGTCCGGCTCGACCATCTGCATGGTCACGCACGATCCGCGCTACGCCGATTTCGCGCAGCGCAAGATCTTCATGTTCGACGGGCGCGTCGTCGACGAGGAAACGATGCACCGTCTGCGTCATGAGGAAGATCAGCGCCTCATGCGTCCGCGCAGCGAGCGTGCCGCATCATGAGCGCGCTCGGCGACCTTCGCTTCGCGCTGCGCAGCCTGCGCGCCCGCGCCGGCACGGCGATCTTCGCGACATTGACGCTCGCGACCGGCATGGCCGCCGCGATCGCGATCGCCTGCGTCGTCCAGGCGGTGCTGCTGCGAGCGCTGCCCTATCCCGAGCCCGACCGGCTCATCGAGATCCGCGAAACCGCCGCCGACGGCCACACCATGGCGCTCGCCGAGCCGAACTACGACGACGTCTCGGCCGCGCTCGCGCCGCTCGCCACCACCGCGATGCACACGAGCTGGCCCGGCGTGCTGCGCAGCGGGGATGCCGCCATCCGCGCGACCATTGACACGACGGGCGGAGATTTCTTCGGCGTGTTCGGCGTCGCGCCGGCGCTCGGCCGCACCTACGGCAAGGACGAACGCGACAAGGTCGCGGTGGTCGGCGATGCGCTCTGGCGCGGCCTGCTCGGCACGCGCGCGGACGTGGTCGGCAGCCGGCTCGACGTCAACGGCGAGACTTACACCGTCATCGGCGTGATGCCGCGCGGCTTTGCGTTTCCGAACGATGCCGTCGTCTGGACGCCCAACCTCGATCCGCCGTACACCTCGCGCACTGCGCACAACTGGAGCGCCGTGGGGCGCCTGCGCAGCGCCGCCGATCTCGGCGCGGCACGGCTCGCTGCAAACGCGCTCGCGACGAACCTCAAGGCGCGCTTCGGCGACGGCGTCGATCTCGTTGCCTTCGGCATCAGGCCGCTCGCCGACGCGATCGCGGCTCCCGTGCGCGGCGCCCTGCTGCTGCTTGCCGCCGGCACCGCGTTCCTGCTGCTGATCGCGATCATCAACACGGCGAACCTGCTGCTCGCGCTGAACGGCGCGCGGGCGCGCGAGCTCGCCGTGCGGGCAGCGCTCGGCGCGAGCGGCGCGCGGCTCGCGCGACAGGTCCTCTTCGAAAGTCTCCTCATCTCGGCGGCGGCGACGGCGATCGGCCTCGGCGCTGCGGCGTTCGCCACCCGCATCGCTGTGCGGTCCGCCGGCGATGCGCTGCCGCGCGCGAGCGAAGTCGGTCTCGACGGCGGCATGGTCGCGACGACCATCTTCGCCGCCGTTGCGATCGGTTTCGTCACCGCGGGCGCGGTGCTCTGGAACTCGCGGCGCCGCGATCCGGTCGGCGAGCTGCGCGAAAGCAGCCGCGGCATGTCGGCCAGCCGGACGCAGATTCGCGCGCGCACGTTGCTGCTCGTCGGCCAGACCGCGCTGACGACCGTGCTGCTGGCCGGCGCGGGCCTGCTGGGCCGCAGCTTTCTCACCCTGCTCGCCGTCGATCCCGGTTTCGACGCCGAGAACGCGGTGAGCGTGCAGGTTTCGCAACCGTGGACACGCGATCCCGCCGCGGCCGCGGCCACGGCGCGCCGCTATGCCGGGCTGATGCGCGAGTTCGCGTCGCTGCCCGGCGTCACCGCCGTCGGCGGCGTCAGCAGCCTCCCGCTGTCCGGCGCGCCCGACGGTGCCTTCTGGGACGGCGGCGTCACTGATGTGCAGCACGCGCCGGCACCGATCGGCCATGCCGAGTTCCGCGTCGCCAGCGAAGGCTATTTCGAAGCCGCCGGCATCCCGCTGCTCAGCGGACGCACGTTCGACGCCGGCGACGTCGCCGACGGCACGCACGTCGCCGTCGTCAGCGCGACGGCCGCGCGGCGCGCCTGGGGCGACCGCGATCCGATCGGCCAGCGTTTTCAGATGGGCAACATGGACGGCGACATGCGCGTGCTCACGGTCGTCGGCGTCGTCGGCGACGTGCGCGACAGCGATCTCGAGCGCGCGCCGCTCGGATCGGTCTATGTCGATCTCGCACAGCGCCCGGCAACCGCCTCCGATTTCAACATCGTCGTGCGCTCCACGTTGCCGGCGCGCGTCGTCATCGACGAGCTGCAGGGTGTGCTGCGCCGTTCGGCAGCCGGCATTCCGTACAGCCTGCATCCGCTGACCGATTTGCGCGCCGACGCGCTCGCCGGTCGGCGCCTCAGCCTTGCGCTGCTCGGCGCGTTCGCGCTCGTCGCGTTCGTGCTCGCCGTCGGCGGCGTGTACGGCCTCATGGCCTTCGCCGTCGGCGAGCGCCGTCACGAGTTCGCCGTGCGCCAGGCGCTCGGCGCGACGCGGCGTCGCATCGCGCGCCTCGTCCTGCACGGCGGGCTCGCGATCGGCGTCGCCGGTGTCGCGCTCGGCCTTCTGCTCGCGCTTGCCGGCGCCCGGGCGGCACGGAGCCTGCTGTCCGGCGTGCCGGCCGCGGACCCGGTGACGCTCGCCGGCGTCAGCGCGCTCCTGCTCGGAACACTGCTGCTCGCCTGCCTCGTGCCGGCGCGACGCGCGTCGGCGGCCGCACCGCGCGAAGCGCTGAACTAGGAGATTCCAGATGCTCGACAGTGTGATCCAGGATCTGCGCTACGGCCTTCGCTCGCTGAGTGCGCGGCCGGCGTTCGCGATCGCGGCGCTGCTGACGCTTGCGCTCGCGATCGGCGCGAACACGCTCGTGTTCAGCCTGATCGACGGCGTCTACCTCTCGCCGCTGCCCTATCGCGAGGACGCCCGCCTCATCGACATCGAGAACCGCTACGTCGGCATGGGGCTCGACGCGACCGGTGCCTCGATTCCGGACTACCTCGACCGCCGCACCGGAGTGCCCGCCATCGAGGACAGTGCGCTCTACACCAACGAGAACTTCAATCTCGCGCTCGATGGCGCGCCCGAGCGCGTGCGCGGTCTGCGCGCCACGCCGTCGCTGTTCTCGACGCTCGGCGTCGGCGCAGCGCTCGGCCGCACGTTCACCGAGGACGAGGCACAGCCCGGTACCGACCGCGTCGTCGTGCTGGGCGATGCGATCTGGCGCAACCGCTTCAATGCCGATCCGTCGATCATCGGCCGCGATCTGCGCCTCAACGGCGAAAGCTACCGCGTGATCGGCGTGATGCCGCGCGGCTTCATGTTTCCCGACCGTGAAACGGCGTTCTACGTGCCGTTCGCATTCACTGCGGCGCAGAAGGCCGACGACCAGCGCGGCTACGAATTTTCGACCAGCATCGCGCGGCTCGCGCCCGCCGCGACGCTGGCCGACGTCAAGGCGCAGTGCGATCTCGTCATCCGCCGCAATCTCGACCGCATCGGCACGATCGGCGGCGACGGCGCGCAGTTCGCCCAATTCATGAAAACGGCGGGCTTCACCGTCAACGTGCGCCCGCTGCGCACGCTGCTGGCCGGCGAGAACACGCGCATGCTGATCCTGCTGCAGCTCGCCGTGGGCTGCGTGCTGCTGATCGCCTGCGCCAACATCGCCAACCTACTGCTGACACGGCACTCGTCGCGGCAGAAGGAGCTTTCCGTGCGCACCGCGCTCGGCGCGAGCCGTGGTCGCGTCGTGCGCCAGCTTCTGATCGAGGCCGTGCTGCTCGCGCTGGCCGGCGCAGCGCTCGGCATCGGCATCGCCGCGCTGGGTCAGCGCCTGGTCGGCCTCTCCGGTCTGCTGCCGGACTGGGTCTCGCTCGGCCTCGATCTTCGCGTGCTCGCTTTCACGCTTGGTATCGCCGTCGCCGCCGGGCTGCTCTTCGGCCTTGCGCCCGTGCTTTCGTCGGGCCTGGTGCGGCCGCAGCAGGTGCTGCGCGAAGCCGGCCGCCTCGGCGGCGGCGGCCGGCAGGCGCGCGCGCTGCGCAGCACGCTGGTCGTCGTCCAGATCGCGCTCGCCGTAGCGCTGCTCGCGAGCGCAGGCCTGCTGGTCCGCAGCTTCGCCAAGGTCGCGCAGGAAAGTCCCGGCTTCGACAGCCGCGGGGTGCTCACGGCAGCCGTCGCGCTGTCGCCGGCGAAATATCCCGACCCTGCCGCGCGCGCGGCGATCATGGCGCGCTATCTCGAGGCCGCGCGCAACCTGCCAGGCGTGAGCGCGGCCGGCGTCACCGACGCGAAGCCGCTGTCCGGCAACGTCGCCGGCTCGAGCTACCGCATCGTCGGCATCACGGACAACGACGCCACGCCGCACGCGTTCCAGCGCACGGTCGACGACGGCTACTTCAAGGCCATGGGCATCCCGCTGCGCCAGGGGCGCACGTTCGAGCGCGCGGACTGGTCCAGCGCCAACAAGGTCGCCGTCATCGACGAGCTGTTCGCGAAGAAGCGTTTTCCGAACGGCGACGCGATCGGACACGTGCTCGACCTGGAGCGTCCCGGTTTCACCGATCGCCGCTTCACGATCGTCGGCGTCGTCGGCACGATCAAGAATGCCGATCTCGGCGAGGACGTCACTCAGGAAAGCTATTACCTCAATTACGGCCAGATGCCTGATGACACCGTGGCGCTCGTGCTGCGCACCACCGTCGCGCCAGGCACGCTCGCCGAGCCGCTGCGCGCGGCGATCCGAGCCATTGATCCGGACCAGCCGCTCTACGAAGTCATGACGCTCGACCAGCGCGTGCAGCTCTCGCTGACGGGGCGTCGCGTGCCGATGCAGCTGATCGGCGCGTTCGCGGCGCTCGCGCTCGTGCTGGCCGCGATCGGCATCTATGGCGTGCTCGCCTTCGCGGTCGCGCAGCGCACCGGCGAGTTCGGCGTGCGCATGGCGATCGGTGCCGACGCGATGCGCATCCGCCGCCAGGTGCTGGCCGACGGCGCACGGCTGCTCGCGATCGGCCTCGGTATCGGCGTCGTCGGCGCCATCGCGCTGGGCTTCGTGCTGCGCAGTCAGTTGTTCGGCGTCGGCGCCATCGATCCGGCGAGCCTCGCGACGGTCATGGTCGTGCTCGCCGCGGTTGCCCTCGCCGCCTGCTGGCTGCCGGCGCGACGCGCCGCGAGGACGGCGCCGGTCGAAGCGCTGCGTTACGAATGATCCGTATCCAGGCCGACTCATGATGCTCGACACTCTGCGGCGCCTGCGCCGCGCGCCCGGCGTCGATCCCGCGGTCGCGCTTCGCCACGAATGATCAAGGAGGAACCCCTGATGGATCCGCTGGTCCGCCTCGCCGACGTCGAACGCTCGTATCCCCTCGCCGGATCGCGCGTCTTCGTGCTGCGACAGATCAGTCTCGACATCGCGCGCGGCGAATTCGTCAGCATCATGGGTCCGAGCGGTGCGGGCAAAAGCTCGCTGCTCAACGTGCTCGGCCTGATGGACCACGACTGGCGCGGGCACTACGAGCTGGACGGCGTCGCGGTGGAAAAGCTCGACGCGAAGCAGCGCCAGAAGCTGCAGCGCGACAAGGTCGCGTTCATCTTTCAGCACTACCATCTGATCGACGATCTCAAGGTCTGGGAGAATCTCGACCTGCCGCTCCAGTATCGCGACGTGACGGCAAAGGAGCGCGCGGCTCGCGTCGGCGATCTGCTCGACCGGTTCAACATCGTCGGCAAGAAGGATCTCTATCCGAGCCAGCTTTCGGGCGGCCAGCAGCAGCTCGTCGCGGTTTATCGCGCAGTGATCACGCGCCCCGCACTGCTGCTCGCCGACGAGCCGACCGGCGCCCTGCATTCGAGCCAGGCACGCATGATCATGGACCTCCTGCACGAGTTGAACCGCGAGGGCATGACGATCGTCCAGGTCACGCACAACGAGGAATACGCCAATGAGGCGCGTCGCATCCTGCGCCTCTTCGACGGCTGGCTGGAAAAAACCGCGTCATAATCGCGTCGACAGAGCAGCAAGGACGAATCCGGATTCATGGCAACGACGCGCGCACGCCTTCTGGTGGCCGATGACCAACGCGAGGTCCGCGAGGCGCTGCGCCTGCTGCTCAAGGCCGAGGGTATCGACGCGGCCTGCGTCGACGGGCCGCGCGCAGCGCTCGACGCCTTGCACAAGGAGCGTTTCGACGCGGCGCTGATCGATCTCAATTACACGCGCGACACCACCTCGGGCACCGAAGGGCTGGATCTCTTGCGCGAGATCAAGAAGCTCGACGCGGATCTCCCTGTCGTCGTCATGACGGCCTGGGGCACGATCGACGTCGCCGTCGAGGCGATGCGGCACGGCGCGGGCGATTTCATCGAGAAGCCGTGGGACAACCAGCGGCTGATGAGCGTCATCCGCACGCAGCTCGCGCTGGCCGGCTCTCGCGGCGAAGCGGCTCGCCTCAAGCGCGAGAACGAAATCCTGCGCGACGAGGGCGAGGATCTGTTCATCGCCGAGTCGCCGGCGATGAAGGCTGTGCTGGCGCAGCTCGACCGCGTCGCACCGACCGACGCGAACGTGCTGATTCTCGGCGAGAACGGCACCGGCAAGGGCGTCGTCGCGCGCCGCCTGCACGAGCGCTCGGCGCGCGCGGACAAGCCGCTGGTCAAGGTCAACATGGGCGGCATTCCGGAGTCCGTGTTCGAAGCCGAAATGTTCGGCCACGTGCGCGGTGCATTCACCGACGCGAAAAGCGACCGCATCGGCCGCTTCGAGCTCGCCGACGGCGGCAGCCTGTTCCTCGACGAGATCGCGAACATTCCGCTTGCGCAGCAGCCCAAGCTCCTGCGCGTGCTCGAGGACGGCGAACTCGAACGCGTCGGCTCCTCGCGCACGATCAAGGTCGACGTGCGCCTGATCTCGGCGACCAACGCCGATCTTGCCGCTGAAGTCGCGCGCGGCACGTTCCGGCGCGATCTTTTGTTCCGGCTCAACACGGTCGAGCTGCGTCTGCCGCCGCTTCGCGAGCGCGACGAGGACATCGCGCTGCTCGCCGAGTCGTTTCTCGCGCAATTCGCGCGGCGCTACCAACGCGGCGGCCTGCGTTTTGCGCCATCCGCCCTGCACGCGCTGAAGGGCTACGTGTGGCCGGGCAACGTGCGCGAGCTCTCGCACGTGATCGAACGCGCCGTGCTGATGCTCGACGGCGACACGGTCGACGAGGCCGCGCTGAACCTCAAGCCCGAGGCGACGCACGCGCTGTCCGGCGCGGCCGCACTCGCGGCGAGCGAATCGATGACGGTCGAGGAAGCCGAGCAGCAGCTCGTGCGCCAGGCGCTGGAACGCACCGGCGGCAACATCCAGCGCGCGGCGGCGCTGCTCGGGCTCAGCCGGCCGTCGCTGTACCGGCGCATGGAGAAATACGGCATCGAGTGACCGGCGCCCGCGCGCGGCGCCGCGAACGGCTACCATCCCGGCGATGCGCGGCGATCCCTCCCGCTGGAACTACGAAACGCGCCTGATGGCCGGCACGCTGCTGGCGGCGGCGCCGGGCCTTGCCGCGCTGCTCGTCGCGCTGTATTTCGCGACGGACGCCATCTCGAACGCGTTGGTCACCTGGAGCTGTGTCGCGCTGATCACGCTCGGCCTCGCCTTCGCAGTGCGGCGGCGCGCAGTCTATCCGCTCAACACGCTCGCGAACCTGCTCGAAGCGCTGCGCGAAGGCGACTACAGTCTGCGGGGCTCGCGCGCGCGCCGCGGCGATGCGATCGGAGAGGTCGTCATCGAGATCAACGCGCTGTCGCAGACCCTGCGCGAGCAGCGGCTGGCCTTCGAGGAGAAGAGCGCGCTGCTCGCCAAGGTCATCGCGGCGCTCGATATCGCCGTGATCGCATTCGACGACGCGCGGAGGCTGCGCCTCGCGAATCCCGCGGCCGAACGCCTGCTCGGCGCGGACTTCGCCGTGCTCGAAGGGCGACCGGCGTCCGCGCTCGGCCTCAGCGACTGGCTCGACATCGCCGACACGCGCCTCGTCGAACGCTCGTTTCCGGGTGCCAGCGGGCGCTGGGAAGTCCGCCGCGCGCGCTTCCGCGAAGGCGGCCGGCCGCACGATCTCCTTGTCATCACCGACCTCAGCCGCACTTTGCGCGAGGAGGAACGGCTGGCCTGGCAGCGCCTGCTGCGCGTGCTCGGCCACGAAATCAACAACTCGCTGGCGCCGATCCGCTCGATGGCGGCAACGCTGGCCAAGCTGATCGCGACCGAGCCGCTGCCCGGCGACTGGCGCGACGACGCCGGCGGCGCGCTCGACATCATCGGCGATCGCGCCGAGGCGCTCGCGCGCTTCATGGCGCGCTACACCGCCCTGGCGCGCCTTCCGTCGCCACATCCGGCGGAGATCGCGTTCGACGAGCTGGCGCGGCGCACGGCGCGACTCGAGCAGCGTATCGCGGTGCGCATCGACGAGAGCCCGCCCGTGCGCCTCGACATCGACGCCGACCAGATCGCGCAGGCGCTGATCAACCTGATCCAGAACGCGGCCGACGCGGCGCTCTCGACCGGCGGCGACGTGCGGCTGCGCTGGCGCGGCACGGGCGACTGGCTCGTGGTCGAGATCGTCGACGGCGGGCCGGGTCTGCCCCCGAGCGAAAACCTCTTCGTGCCGTTCTTCACCACCAAACGCGGCGGCTCCGGCATCGGACTCGTGCTCGCGCGGCAAATCGCCGAGGCGCACGGCGGCTCGTTGACACTCGAAAACCGCCGCGATGCGCAGGGTTGCGTGGCACGTCTGCGCCTGCCGATGCGCGCCGCGCTCACGCCACCGCGAACGGAAGCGCGATGACATCGGCGATGTCGTCGGTGCCGGCCAGCACCATGAGCAGCCGTTCGATGCCGAGCGCCACGCCGGCGCAGGCAGGCATGTTCGGCAAGGCGGCGAGGAAGCGCTCGTCGACCGGCACCTCGCGCTGACCGCGTGCGCGCCGGCGCGCATTGTCGCGCTCGAAGCGCGCGCGCTGCTCGACCGCGTCGATCAGCTCGTGATAGCCGTTCGCGAGCTCGTACGTGCCGAGGAACAGCTCGAAGCGCTCGGCGACGGGTGGATCGCCTTTGCGGATCCTCGCGAGCGCGCATTGCGAAGCCGGAAAGTCGTAGACCAGCGTGATGCGATCGCGCGGGAACGCCGGCTGCAACCGATGCGTGACGAGAAGATCGAGCCAGTCGTCGCGCGAGAGCCCGCGCGGATCGATCCGGAACGCGTCCAGTGGCGCACGCAGCACCTCGACCGGCGCGGCAAGCGGATCGATCGCGAGCGGGGCGAACAGCTCGCGGTAGCTGAGCTCGACGACTTCGGCGCTCCGGCCCGACAACGCGAGCGCAGCCTCGACGAGCTCGGCCGTCTCGCGCATCAGGCGGCGATGATCGAAGCCGACGCGATACCACTCGAGCATCGTGAACTCGGGATTGTGGCGGCGCCCCGCCTCGCCGTTGCGGAACACGCGGCCGAGCTCGAAGCAGTCGCCGAGGCCGGCCGCCAGGAGGCGCTTCAATGCGTGCTCGGGCGAGGTGCGCAGCCAGCGCTCATGGGCGCCGGCCACGGCCGGCCCCGCGAACGTGGTCGAGAAGCTCTCGATGTTCGGCTCCGTATTGCCCGCCTCGCTCAGCACCGGCGTCTCGACTTCGAGCACGCCGCGCTCGGCGAAGAAGCGCCGGATCAGCGCGTAGAGCCGTGCGCGCAGCTCGAATGCGCGGCGCAGCGTCGCCGCGTCACGCATGGTGCTTCCTCAGGAACGCGAGCAGGCGCGCCTCGTCCCAGACATCGATGCCGAGCTCGCTCGCCTTGTCGAGCTTGGATCCGGCCGCCTCGCCCGCCACGACGAAGCTCGTCTTCTTCGACACACTGCCCGCCACTTTCGCACCGAGCGCTTCGAGCTTGTCCCGCGCCTCGTCGCGCGTCAGCGAGGACAGCGTGCCGGTGAGGACGACGGTCTGTCCTTCGAGCGGACCTGGCCCCGATTCCGCAACGCCTTTCGTCGCGTCGCGCAGATCGTCTATGGCCTTCGCGCAACGCTGCAGCAGCGCGCGGCCTTCCGTCGACTCGGTGAACGCGTGCAGCGCCTCGGCTGTTTCCTGCGGGAGCCCGGTTTCGAGCAGCGCGGGCAGCTTCGCCTTCGCGAGCACCGCCAGCGAATCAAATCCCGCCGCGACCTGCGCGGCGCGCTTCTCGGTGAGCCTCGGCACTTCGAGCGCGGCGAGGACGTGGGCGAGATCGAGCGAACGCCGCAGCTTCGCCGACGGCGGATGCGCATCGGTGATAGTGACGCCGCGCGCCAGAAGATCGTCGATGACGCGCTGGTTGCCTTCCTGCTGGAAGAACGCGTCGATCGCGCGCGCGACTTCGCCGCCGATGTCGGGCACGAGCTTGAGGATCGGCCACGGCAGGTGGCGGATCAGCGCGATCTCGCCGAACCATGTCGCGAGCGACTTCGCCGTCGTCTCGCCGACGTGCGTGATGCCGAGAGCGTAGAGGAAACGATCGAGCGTGGTGCGGCGGCTGCGCTCGATCGCCTCGATGAGGTTCTCGGCCCACCTCGTCGCGATCTTGCCGGCCTTCACCGTCTCGGGCGTCGTGCCGTCGCGCTCGTCGGCGCGGCGCTTCATTTCAAGCAGATCGTCCAGGGTCAGCTTGTAAAGATCGGCGACGGACTTGACGTAGCCGAGCTCGCCCAGCGAATCGAT
>CBINBI010000049.1:0-25814 GCA_966248875.1 uncultured Rhodanobacteraceae bacterium | reverse complement strand
TGCCGCAATCGCCGGACCCCGGAAAGCGAAGCCGCCTACCCGGCCTGTGCTAGTTCGGCGCGTGCGAGACTGTGGATGAGGCGCCGGCGCAGGTCCGCATCCGCGTTGCCGGGCCCCAGCAGCGCACGGAAACGGCCGCGACCTTCGACGCGGAAATCGAGCGCGATCCAGGCCCCGAGCAGCGTGTGCGCGACGAGCTCGGCGGCGTGCTCGAATTCCGCCGCGTCGACGAGCGTCCAGCCGGAACTCCGGCACGCGACACGCCGGAACCGCGGGCGCACGAAACGGTGCAATGCGCGCAGCGCGATCAGCAATGCGGCCAGCGACAGGGCGGCGCACACCGGGGGTGGCAGGACGCTGAGCCAGGGCGCCGCCATCGCGGCAAGCGACAGGATCGCGACCGGCGCGACGACGCGCGGCGGCGGCCGATAGTCAAACGCGATGGCGGGCGCGGATCGCATCGACGATGCGGGCAAAGCGCGGGTCGTCCGGACGCTCCTGGCCGATCAGCCAGGACCAGAGTTCGGGATCGGGCGCGTCGAGAAGCGCGTCGAAGGCGGCGCGGCCGTCCGCGTCGTCGTGCGGAAAACCCTCGCGCAGCCAGTCCTCGAGCAGGCGGTCGAGCTCGCGCGTGCCGCGACGGCAGCGCCAGCGCAGGCGGTTGAGGTCGGCGGTGTTCTGCATGGGCTTTACGCCGCCGGCGCCGGAAGGCAGTTCCCTCGCCTTCCCTCGTCACACGGCAGGAAAAACCTCAGCTGCCCTGCCTCTCGACCATGAGCTTCTTGATCTCGGCGATCGCCTTGGCCGGATTGAGGCCCTTCGGGCACGTCCGCGCGCAATTCATGATCGTGTGGCAGCGATAGAGCTTGAACGGATCCTCGAGATCGTCCAGCCGGGCGCCGGTATCCTCGTCGCGCGAGTCGACGATCCAGCGATAGGCCTGCAGCAGCACGGCCGGGCCGAGATAGCGATCGCTGTTCCACCAGTAGCTCGGGCACGAAGTCGTGCAGCACGCGCAGAGAATGCACTCGTAGTAGCCGTCGAGCTTGGCGCGATCCTCCTTCGATTGCAGCCGCTCGCGATCGGGCGGCGGTGCGCTCTGCGTGCGGATCCACGGCTGGATCGAAGCGTACTGCGCGTAGAAGTGCGTGAGATCCGGCACGAGGTCCTTCACCACCGGCATGTGCGGAAGCGGATAGATCTTCACGTCGCCCGACGGGCAGTCGGCGATCGCCTTGGTGCAGGCCAGCGTGTTGGTGCCGCCGATGTTCATCGCGCACGAACCGCAGATGCCCTCGCGGCACGAGCGACGGAACGTCAGCGTGGAGTCGATCTCGTTCTTGATCTTGATCAGCGCGTCGAGAACCATCGGCCCGCAGCTCGCGAGATCGACTTCGTACTCGTCGACGCGCGGGTTCTCGCCGTCATCCGGATTCCAGCGGTAGACGCGGAACGTGCGGACGTTCCTGGCGCCGGCCGCGGCGGGAAATTTCCTGCCCGGCCTGATCTTCGAGTTCTTCGGGAGAGTGAATTCAGCCATCGGAATTCCGGCATTCGGGATTGGGGATTCGGGAGTCGGAAAAGGCGAGATTCCCGAGCATGCGCTCTTCCGAATCCCGAATCCCGAATCCCGGCTTCATCAATACACCCGCTTCTTCGGCGGCACCGCCTCGACGTCGTTCGTCATCGGCCGCATGTGCACCGGCCGGAAGTCGAAGGCGCACCTGCCGTTCGCATCGACGCTGACCAGCGTGTGCTTCAACCAGTTCTCGTCGTCGCGTTCGGGGTAATCCTCACGGGCGTGCGCACCGCGGCTCTCGCGGCGCTGCTCGGCGGAGTTGATGGTCGCGACCGCGTTGTAGAGCAGGTTCTGCAGCTCCAGCGTCTCGATCAGGTCGGAATTCCACACCAGCGAACGGTCCGAGACGCGCACGTCGGCGAACGAGGCGAATATATCGTCCATCTTCGTGCAACCCTCGCGCAGCGTCTTCTCGGTGCGGAACACGGCCGCGTCGGATTGCATCGTCCTCTGCATCTTGAGCCGGATCTCGGCGGTCGGCGTCGAGCCGTTCGCGTGGCGGATGCGGTCGAAATTCGCCAGCGCGGCGTCACAGGCCGAGCGCGGCAGCTCCTTGTGCGGCTGGCCGGGCTTGATCGTCGCAGCGCAGCGTTGCGCGACGGCGCGCCCGAACACGACGAGATCGAGCAGCGAGTTCGAGCCGAGCCGGTTCGCGCCGTGCACGGAGACACAGGCCGCCTCGCCGATCGCGTACAGGCCCGGCACGACCGCGTCGGGATCGTCGCCGATCTTGCGCACGACTTCTCCGTGGTAGTTCGTCGGCACGCCGCCCATGTTGTAGTGGACGGTCGGCAGGACCGGAATCGGCTCCTTGGTCACGTCGACGCCGGCGAAGATGCGCGCACTCTCGGAGATGCCGGGCAGCTTCTCGTGCAGTACGTCGGCGCCGAGGTGCATGAGATTAAGGTTGATGTGGTCCTTGTGCTCGCCGACGCCGCGTCCTTCGCGGATCTCGATCGTCATCGACCGGCTGACCACGTCGCGCGAGGCGAGATCCTTCGCGTTCGGCGCGTAGCGCTCCATGAAGCGCTCGCCCTTGGAATTGGTGAGGTAGCCGCCCTCGCCACGCGCGCCTTCGGTGATCAGGCAGCCGGCGCCGTAGATGCCGGTGGGATGGAACTGCACGAACTCCATGTCCTGCAGCGGCAGGCCTGCGCGCAGCACGAGGCCGCCACCGTCGCCCGTGCAGGTGTGCGCGGAGGTGGCGCTGAAGTAAGCGCGCCCGTAGCCGCCCGTCGCGAGCACGACGCCGTGCGCACGGAAGAGGTGCATCGTGCCTTCGCTCATGTCGAGCGCGAGCACGCCGCGGCAGACGCCCTCGCCGTCGAAGATCAGGTCGAGCGCAAAGTACTCGATGAAGAAGCGCGCGTCGTGCTTGAGCGCCTGCTGATACAGCGTGTGCAGCATCGCGTGCCCGGTGCGGTCCGCCGCGGCGCAGGTGCGCTGCGCGGTGCCCTTGCCGTAGTGCGTCGTCATGCCGCCGAACGGACGCTGGTAGATCCTGCCGTCTTCGGTGCGCGAGAACGGCACGCCGTAATGCTCGAGCTCGATCACGGCGGGAATCGCCTCGCGGCACATGTACTCGATCGCGTCCTGATCGCCGAGCCAGTCCGAGCCCTTGATCGTGTCGTAGAAATGGAAGCGCCAGTCGTCCTCGCCCATGTTGCCGAGCGCGGCCGAGATGCCGCCCTGCGCGGCCACCGTGTGCGAGCGCGTCGGGAACACCTTGGTTAGACACGCGGTCGAGAGACCGGTCGCGGCGAGGCCGAACGTGGCGCGCAGCCCGGCGCCGCCCGCGCCGATCACCACGATGTCGTATTTGTGCTCCTCGATCTTGTAGCTTTCCATTCGATCAGCTTCCGAGCGGTGCGGGTCCGAGCGCGATGCGGATGACGGCGAGCGCGCTCGCGGCAGCGCCGAGAAAACACAGGAACTTGACGGCGACCTGCAGCGCGAGCTCGAGCGCGCGCGTGTGCACGTAGTCCTCGATCACGACCTGCAGGCCGAGCTGCGCGTGCCAGAACGCGGCGACGACGAACGCCAGCATCAGCACCGCATTGAACGGCTGCGCGACCATCGCGCGAGCGCCGACGTAGTCCGCGTGCAGCAGGGACAGCGCGATCCAGACGAACCAGATGCCGAGCACGACCAGCGCGACCGCCGTGATGCGCTGGGTCATGAAATGGCGCACGCCGTGCTTGGCCGAGCCCAGCCGGCGCGCGTTCTTCATCGGCGAGCGGAATTCTGAGTTCATGCGGTACCCCGCTGCAGGAAGAACCCGGCGAAGACCAGCGCCGTGAGGACGAAGCTCCCGATCGTCACGATCCAGCCGTTGCGCACGAACATCTCCGGCGGATAGCCGAGACCGAGGTCTTGCAGGAGGTGACGGATGCCGTTGAGCAGGTGGAACGCGAGCGACCAGGTCCAGCCGACCAGAAGAACGACGCCGATCCACGATGCGCAGAACGCGCCGACACGCGCGAACGCGTCGGGCCCGCTCGCGAGCGCGCACAGCGCCCAGACGAGCAGAATCGTGCCGAGTGCGAGAAAGAGCCCGGTGCCGCGATGCAGGATCGAGGTCACCATCTGGATCTGCCAGCGGTAGATCGAAAGGTGCGGAGACAGCGGGCGCGCAGTAGCGGGCATGGTCGGTTTCCTGCTGGCGATGTCCACGTTCCGGGCCGGCGGCGAGTGCTGCATCAGAAGTCGATGCAGCGTCCGTTCTTTTCCCAATCGCCGTAGCGCGTCGGGTCGGGGCCCGGGCGTCCGCCGACCTCGCGCATCGCTTCGCGCGGAGCGGGCGAAGGCTCCGCATCGGCGTGCGTCGGCGCGGGTTCGGTTTCGGGAGAGTAGGGGTCGGACATGGCGCGTTTGCGGCGCGAAAGGTTAAACCCAGCGCGGCCGCGAGACAACCGACACGGCGTCTTGCGCGTCGCAAGCGCGACCGCCGAGGCCCTGGAAGCGCATTCCCGCAGTGCTAGAGTGAAGCGCATGTCCGTGACGATGGGGCATTCTTTCGTTCCGCTCGAGAAAGCTGCGCCGATCGAGCTTTCGGGTGCGGACGCACTCGCATTCGCTCATGCGCAGTTCGCGAGCAATGTGGCGGGCCTCGAGGTCGGCAGCTGGCAGTGGAGCGCGTGGCTCGGCGCCACCGGCCGCACGCGCGCCGTGTTCGCGCTGCTGCGCGTCGCCGCCGACCGGCTGCTGATGTGGTTGCCGCTCGCAGACGCCGCGGCGACTCGCGACGCGCTCGCGCGGTTCGTGCTGCGCGCGAAGGTCCGGCTTCATGTGCACGAGGGATGGATGGCCTGCGGCATCGAGGACGATCCGGTACGTTTCGGCGTCACCGCGCAGCGCATCGCCGAGCACGATGGCGGCTGCGCGTTCGCACAGCCCGGGCCGTCGCCGCGCGTCGTCTGGCTCGGCCCCTCCCCGTCCGCTGCCTCCTTCGATGCCGCTGCACGCGAAACCTGGCGGCTCGCCGACATTGCGGCCGGCCTGCCCTGGCTCACGCCGGCGACGCAGGACGAATTCGTCCCGCAGGCGCTCGATCTCGAGCGCCTCGACGCGCTCCGCTTCGACAAGGGCTGCTATCCCGGCCAGGAAATCGCCGCGCGCCTGCATTTCCGCGGCGGCCTCAAGCAGCGGCTGCACCGCGTCGTGCTGCGCGGCGACGCTGCAGCGCCCCCCGGGCTTGCGATGGAGGCAGGCGGCGCTCGCGCCGGCACCGTTCTCTACTCGGCGCAGGTTTTCGCGGAGAAGCGCAAGGCTCTTGCCGTATTGGCCGATGCCGCTGCGGGCGCCACCGCGCTCGGGACGGCTGCCGGCCATATCGTAGAGATTGATAAATAACTATAAAAATACTCTTACACGTGTTTCCGACTGCTGCGCATCCTGTACTGTTCGGCAAAAATCACAAAGCTGAACATTCATTGAACATTCACCCAAAAGGGGTGACAGACGCGGGGTCATGACGTAGTCTTCGCGCGCCCCGCCCCGGCGGGGGGTCATCGAACCGATTTCCGACGATCGCGCGAGCCAGCAAATTCGTGCGATCCGCGTCGAACGACGCAACAGCCGGAATGACTGCCGCGAATGGCAGACAGGCCCGGCAAGGCGCTGACAGCGCGATGCAGGCCGCGCACGCGTCTCAACGAACAATCCGGAACAAGCCGCTGCGCACTTGCGCGCTTGCCCGTGCGTGTCACGGCCGGTTCCGCCCGCTCAGTCGCGATTCGGCCCCGGCCCGTATCGTCGCGACCGTTGCGCAGGTTTTCCGTTGGAGAGGTAGCAAACACGATGAAGCTTGCGTTCCTGCTATGGATGGCATCGATTCTTCCGCAACCGGCGTCGGACCAGATCTGTCTTGCGAGCACGATCTACCTTGAAGCTCGCAGCGAGTCCGCACGCGGACAGATGGCCGTCGCCGAGGTCGCGCTGCGCCGCCGTGAGAGCGGCCGCTGGGGCCACAGCGTTTGCGACGTGGTCAATGCGCCGGGGCAGTTCGCGCTCTCGCACACCAGCCGCAATTTCGTGTTCGACACGCCGCGGGCGTGGGAGAAGGCGTGGACGATCGCAGGCCGCGCGCTAGACATGTGGTCGCTGCCGCGCGAGCAGCGCAAGTTCGTCGTGCCGCATGCCGATCATTTCGTCGCCGCCGACCTCGCGTCACCGGCATGGATCAAGGGCCCGCCGCTGGCGACCATCGGCGCGCACAGTTTCTATCGCATCAACTGACTTGCGCGACGCCGCTTCCGCTGCGCGCGAATGCCAATAAAAAGCCGGCCGTATGGCCGGCTTTTTTTGTCGCTCGGTGAAAAGCGCTCAGCGCAGCCGTACCAGCCGGCTGTTGCGGATCATGACGCGGTCGCCGGGACGAAGCCCGGGGTTGTCGTATTGCGTCACGACGGCGCCTCGGCCGTCGTCGAGATCGACGTAGAAACGATAGGCGTTGTACGTGCGTGAGTTGCCTTCGCGCTCGATGGCGTTGCCCGCAAAGCCGCCGGCGACGGCGCCGCCGACGGTCGCAGCGGTGCGCCCGTCGCCCTTGCCGATCGTGCTGCCGAGCAGGCCGCCGACGATCGCGCCGATCACCGCGCCGCCGCCGCTGGTGCGACGGTCGCGTGCGTAGACGCGCTCGATGTCGGTGATGCGTCCGCACTGATTGCAGCTGCGGTCGCGGTCATAATGGCCGCGGTCGTAGTAACCGCGATCGGAATAGCCCCGATCGCCGTCGTAGTACGTCGAGCGCGGCGGCGGCGCGGCACAACCGGCCAGCATCGCGGCCAGCACAAAGCCGGTCATCAGGCGGTATGGGTTCGTTCGCATGACACTCTCCGTGCGGACTCGGGAAATCGCCTGCAGATTGTGCCAACCGCAATGAACGGCAATGGAACTGCCGAAGCGTCGGCAAGCTGCGGGTCATGCGGCGCTTGGGTTAGCATCGGCGCGCCTGGGGGAGATGCCGCAATGCAGACCACGACGCCGTCCGCAGATGACCTGCGCGAGCTCGATGCGGACAGTGCCGTCGCGCGGCTGACTCCCCTGCCCGACACCGTGATCGCGGCGCTGCTGCACGATCTGGGCCCCGGCCGCGCCGTGGCCATCCTCGACCGTTTCGGCGCCGAGCGCCGCCGCCAGATCGCGCTTGCCGCCGGCCAGGCTGAAGGCGGACAGTGGCTGACCGGCCAGCACTGGAGCCCCGGCACCGTCGGCCGCCTGATGGAGGCGCCGCCGGCCGTGTTCACGGAAGACGCCACCGTCGCCGAAGTCATCGCGACGCTGCGGCCGGTCGTCTCGCACACGCTGGTGACCTATGTGTTCGTCATCGACGCCGAACGCCACCTGACGGGGCTCGTCGCGTTCCGCGAGCTGGCCTTCGCGCGGCCGGAGCAGCGTCTGTCCGAGATCATGGTCGCGCACCCGTTCGCGCTGCACCCGGACACCGACGTCATCGACGCAATGCGCGAAGTCGTGCGCAGGCACTATCCCGTGTACCCGGTCTGCGATCACGAACAGCGGTTGCTGGGCCTCGTGCGCGGTGCCGTGCTGTTCGAGGAACAGGCTTTCGAAATCAGCGCGCAGGCGGGCTCGATGGTCGGTGTCGAAAAAGAGGAACGCCTGGTCACGCCATGGCAGCGCGCATTGAGGTTCCGCCATCCATGGCTGCAGCTCAATCTCGTCACCGCATTCGTCGCAGCGGCGGTGGTCGGCCTGTTCCAGGACACGCTGAATCGCGTCGTGCTGCTCGCAGTGTTCATTCCCGTCCTGTCCGGGCAATGCAGCAACACCGGCTGCCAGGCGCTTGCCGTCACGCTGCGCGGCATGACGCTCGGCGAGCTCAAGGCCGGCCGCGCGGCCGCGCTCCTGTGGAAGGAAGCCTGGCTCGGTTTTCTCAACGGCGCGCTCACGGGGCTCGTCGCCGCCATCGGCATGTTCTGGGCGGCCTATCACCAGGAGCATCCGCAGGCCTTCATGCTGGCTGCGATCACGTTCATCGCGATGGCCGGCAGCTGCGCGATGTCCGGCATCGCCGGCGCCGCGGTGCCACTCGGCCTGAAGCGCCTGGGCGCCGACCCGGCCACCGCGTCGAGCATCTTCCTGACAACCGCGACCGATGTCGTCAGCATGGGCATCTTTCTCGGCCTGGCCGCGTGGCTGATCAGCGGGGCCTGACCCGCCTTACGAACCTTTACACGCGGCCATGTGCCGTGTTTCGCAGCGCGGAGTATGTTTTCGCGCGCATCGGCTGAAAGACGCCGGCTGGTGGCGCCGGCGCCGGGGCCTCGTTCGCCAGAGGGGGTATGCGATGAAATCTCTCGTTACCTGCGCGGCCGCGATCGCCGCTGTCGTCGCTTTTCACATCGGCGGTGCACAGGCGCAGTGGTCGGACGATCCCGCCGCCAATCTCGTCATCGCCGACCGCGACAACGAGCAGGTGCAGGCCAAACTCGCAGCGACGGCAGACGGCGGCTTCTACGTCAGCTGGTTCGACAACGCCGCCGGCGGCTACGACGTGTACCTCCAGCGCCTGGACGCCGCGGGCAGCGAGCAGTGGCCGCATAACGGCATCGAGATCGCCGATCGAGATTTCAGCTCCACCGAAGACTACGGGCTCGACATCGACGCCGACGGCAACGCGCTGCTCGCGTTCCGCTACGAGAGCGGCGGCACGCCTCAGGTCCTCGCGCAGAAGGTCGCTCCGGACGGCACGCCGCTCTGGGGCACGCCGGGCGTGCTGGTGTCGGCCGATCCCGCGGGCACGCACGCACCGAAGATCTCGGCCGCCGGAGACGGCACGGTGTTGGTCGCGTGGACCAGCGACGACGGCTCGGTCGTCGTGCAGAAGCTCGACGGCGACGGCAACTCGGTCTGGGCGCTCGGCGGAGTGCCCATCGTGCCCTCCACCGGCTTTTTCTTCCTGGCCGACCTGCACGGCGACGCCGACGGCAACGCGATCGTCTCCTGGGTGCCCTATATCGGCACCTCGCACGAGCTCTGGACGCAGAAGCTCGCCGCGTTCGACGGCGCGAATCTCTGGGGCGACGATCCGGTCGAGGTCTTCGACGGCAGCGGCGGCGCGCTCCAGTTCGGCAACTTCCCTCCTTTCATCGAGGACGGCGAAGGCGGCGCGGTCTTCGTCTGGTACACGGTCGGCGCGAGCGGCCAGGTGCGCGTGCAGCACATCCTTTCGGACGGCAGCGCGGCCTCCGCGCAGAACGGCGTGCTCGCCTCGACGGATTCTGGCCAGCACCATTTCGAGCCGAGCGGCGCCTACGATCCGGCCAGCGGCGACATCTACGCGGCCTGGCGCGAAACCGATCTGCTGACGCAGAGCGATATCGGCGTCTACGCGCAGCGCATCGACGCGAGCGGCACGCGGCAGTGGGGCGACGGCGGCAAGGTGCTGGTGCCGCTGTCGACGCTGGACCAGACCAACATCGAAGCGCTGCCCGCCGAGGGCGGCGGCGTTCTTGTCGCCTGGGCCAGCGACGACGCGCCGAACGCCATGCCGATCCATGTCGCGCGGCTCGATCCCGACGGCGACTACGTCTGGCCAACTGAAACCGTCGAGCTTTCGACCGAGCCGAACGACATCGGCCGCCTCACAGGTGCGATGAGCACGTCGGGCTATGCCACCTTCGCCTGGACGGCGAACGCGTCCAGCTTCGCAGGCGACATCCACGCGCAGAACGTCAACATGGACGGCTCACTCGGCAACGGCGTAGACGACACGATCTTCCGGGACGGCTTCGATCCCTGATCGCCCTGGCTGATCGCCCCTAGTTGATCGCCTCTAGAATCGGCGCGTGATCGCGCTGATCGACAGCCACAGCCATATCGACGCCGCCGAGTTCGACGCCGACCGCGACGCCGTGATCGGGCGCGCGCGGAGCGCCGGCGTAGCTCGGCAGATCGTGCCGGCTGTCGCGCTCGACGGCTTTGCGAAGCTGCGTGATCTCTGCCGGCGCGAGAGCGGCCTCTTTCCGGCCTATGGCCTGCATCCGATGTACCTCGCCGGGCACCGGCCGGAGCATCTCGACGCGCTGGCGGCGTGGCTTTCACGCGAGCGCGCCGTCGCCGTCGGCGAATGCGGGCTCGACTACTACGTCGAGGGTCTCGATCGCGAGGCGCAGCGGATGTACCTGGATCGCCAGCTCGCGCTCGCGCGCGAGCTCGGCCTGCCAGTGATCCTGCACGCGCGGCGCGCGTACGACGATGTCGCCGCCGCGATCCGGCGTGTCGGCGGCCTGCGCGGCGTCGTGCACAGTTTTTCGGGCAGCGAGGAGCAGGCCCGCCAGTTGTGGAAGCTCGGCTTCTGCCTCGGCATCGGCGGGCCCGTCACCTACGAGCGGGCCGCCCGGCTGCGCATGCTGGTCGCTCGCATGCCGGTCGAGTTCCTGCTGCTCGAAACCGACTCGCCTGATCAGCCGCTGGCAGGCCATCGCGGCGCGCGCAACGAGCCGGCGTTCCTGGTCGAGGTCTTGCGCACAATCGCGATGCTGCGCGACGAGGAGCCCGACGCAATCGCCGCGGCGACATCGCGCAATGCCGAGGCATTGTTCGGACTGGATCCGGCGGCGTGACGACGCAGATGATCGCAAGCCCACGCGGCCTTCATCCTCACGCGTGAACTCCCGCACTCGAAGCGGCGGCTCAGCCTGGCCCGCGCAGCAATCTCGCGATCGCCCGCGACACCGCGGCAAAGCCGAACGTCGCGGTGACGTGTGTCGCCGCACCCAGCCCGCCGCCGCAATCGAGCTTGAGGCCGGCCTCACCGGTCAGCGCCGGCCGTGTGCCGCAGACGCTGCCGTCCGCCTGCGGGTAGCGCACGTTTTCGAGCGAATATACGGCCTGCACGCCGAAATAGCGCTTCGGCCCGCGCGGAAAGTTGAACTCGTCGCGGAGCTTCTTGCGGATCAGCGCGAGCATCGCGTCGTGCTGGGTCTTGGAGAGATCGCGCACGGCGATCAGCGTCGGATCGGTGCGTCCTCCGGCCGAGCCGCAGACGATCAGCGGAATCTTGCGCCGGCGGCACCAGGCGATCATCTCCACCTTGACGCGGAACGCATCGCAGCAGTCGAGCACGACGTCGTAGCCGCGGCCCAGCAGCGCGTCGAGGTTCGACGGCGTGAGGAATTGCGCGATCGCGGCGACCTCGACGGACGGATGGATCGCGCGCGCGCGCTCGGCCATCACCTCGACCTTCGGGCGGCCGTACTCGCCGGCGAGCGCGTGCAGCTGGCGGTTCGTGTTGCTCAGGCAGATGTCGTCGGCGTCGATCAGCGTCAGCCGGCCGACGCCGCTGCGCGCCAGCGCCTCGACGGCCCACGAGCCGACGCCGCCGATCCCGACCACGCAGACATGCGCCGTCGCGAGCCGCGCGCCGCTGCCGGCTCCGTAGAGGCGGTCGATGCCGCGGAAACGTTCGTCCATGGGGCGGAACTGGGGACTCGGGATTGGGGATTCGAAAGCGGTTGTGGGAGTATCGCAGAGCTTGCCGATCGACCGCCGCAGTCCCAGTTTTCCGAATCCCGAATCCCGAATCCCCAACCCCGTCTTCACCCCCATGCGCTATCTCATCTGTCTCCTTGCCGGCGTGCTGATCGGCGCGCTCACCGCGGTCACGGCGGCCAATGTGCTGCAGCAGCGCAACGCCTGGCCGCGGGCGCTCATGACCGTGATGCAGCACGAGCTCGGCCGCGCGCGCGATCTCCTCCATGACGGGCGCTGCGACGCTCCGGAAACCGAGTCGGCGGCGACGCACCTCGAGCTGATGGCCTCCGACATCGAGCCCGCCCTGCTCGCGCCGGGAGCTCGGGACCGCGTGTTCTCGCAGTACGCCGCCGACCTCCGCAAGGCGGTCGGCGCCTTCCGGTCGGCGAGCGGCTGCCCGGCACGCGGCGCGACGCTCACGGACGTGTCCAATGCCTGCGAGGCCTGCCACCGTGACTACAAATAGGCGCGGTTCGGGATCAGGGAGCCGCCTTGCGCTCAATTTCCGTACTGGTTAGTATTGAAATGCTCGCCGACCATAGCGCCCGGACGCGCGGCATCGCACCCGCAAAAGGACCTTGAGCCACATCGCTCGCCTACCGAGCAGTCCCCAACGTCAGGACGAAAAACCCGATGTTTCCGAACACCGCGCGATGGATCGTGCCGCTGGCCGTGCTGCTGGCCGGCTGCTCGATTCCGCCGAAACCGGACACGCTCGCGCTGCGCGAAGCCGCGCCGCTGGCCGGCATCGCCGCCACCGACGGCGCAACCTGGCCCGAGGCCGAATGGTGGAAGCGCTACGGCGACGACCAGCTCGACGCGCTGGAGGCGAAGGCGCTCGAAGGTGCGCCCTCGCTGGATGTGGCCAACGCACGCTTCGCGACCGCTGAAAAAGCCATCAACGTCGCGCGCGCCGACGCCGGCGTCAGCATCGAAGGCAACGCGCAGTACCAGCGCCAGCGGCTCAGCGAAACGGGCCTGATCCCGCCCGCGTTCCTCGGTTTCACCTGGTACAGCCAGGCCGACCTCGGCGTGGCGTTCCGCTACGACTTCGACTTCTGGGGCAAGCACCGCGCCGCGATCGAAGCCGCGCTGGACGAGGCCCGCGCCGCAGAGGCCGAACGCGCCGCCGCGGCGCTGATGCTGACGACGGCGGTCGCCGACGCGTACTTCGGCTGGCAGGCCGACCAGGCGCGCGTTGCGCTGATGGAGCGCTTGACGGCGACGCTTGAACGCAATCTCAGGATCGCGGAGCTGCGCGTGTCGCACGATGTCGATCCGCCCGACGTGCTCTACCAGGCGCGCATCCGCGTCGCCGGTGCGCGCGAGCAGCGCGAGGCATTTGCAGGCTCGGCGCGCATCAAGCTTGCGGCGATCGCCGCGCTGCTCGGCGTGGCTCCGGCCGACCTGCCCGCGCTCGCCGCGAAGCCGCTGCCGGAGGTCACCGGCGGACTGCCGGACGATGCCAGCATCGACCTCCTCGCGCGCCGTCCCGACGTGGCCGCCAGCCGCTGGCGCATCGAGGCGGCGCTGCGGCGCGTCGATCTCGCGCGCGCCGAGTTCTGTCCGGATGTCAGCCTCAGCGCGCTGATCGGCCTGTCCTCCATCGACATGGACAAGCTCTTCACCGCGGGCAGCCGGGTGGCCAACGTCGCGCCGGCGATTCACCTGCCGATCTTCGAGAGCGGCCGCCTCGAGGCGCGCTTCGGCGCGTCGCAGGCACAGCTCGAAGCCGCCGCGGCGGAGTATGACGAGACCGTCGTCTCCGCCGCGCACGAAGTCGCGACGCAGGCGCTGACTGCGCAGCAGATCGAGGCCCGCCGGCGCGAGCGCGCGACGCAGGTCGCCGCGAGCCGGTCGCTCCAGCAGACCGCCGATGCGCGCTCGCGGCAGGGCATCGGCGACGACCGTGCCGTGATCGCGGCCGAAGCCGAAGTCATCCAGCAGCAGGACGCCGCCATTGCGCTGCACGCGCAGGCGGTCTCGACGGAGATCGCGCTGATCAAGGCGCTCGGCGGCGGTTACCGCTTCGCCGGCGTGGATGGCTCGCCCGACTCGACGCCCGTCCCCGACCCACGCTCCCCGTAAATCAACACACCCAGCGAGCTCCGATGAGCGATCAGGACTACGCAACCGGAAACACCCACGCCACCGGCAACGGGAATGGCAATGGCAAGCGCCGCAGGATCCTGCTGGTGATCGCAGCCGTGTTCGCCCTGGCCGGCGTCGGCTGGTACCTGCTTTACCTGTTCGTGTTCTCGCTGCGCGAAACGACGGACGACGCCTACGTGAGCGGCAATCAGGTCAGCGTGTCCTCGCAGGTCGCGGGCACGGTGATCGCCGTGCTCGCCGACGACACGCAGCTCGTGAAGGCCGGCCAGGTGCTGGTGAAGCTCGATCCGACCGACAGCGAAGTCGCGCTCGCGAAGGCGAAGAGCGCGCTCGCCAACGCGGTGCGCCAGGTGCGCCAGCAGACCGAGATGGCATCGCAGTACGATGCCGCCATCGCGAGCCGCAGGATCGAGCTCGCCCAAGCGGAATCCGATCTCGCGCGCCGCCAGCCGCTGCTGGCCGAGAAGGCGATCGCGCCCGAGGAGGTCGCGCACGCGCGGGAAGCCGTGCGCAACGCGCGGAACGCGCTCGAGCAGGTGCTGCGCCAGAGCGCGGCCGCGCACGCGCTCGTCGACGGCACTTCCGTCGCCGAGAATCCGGCCGTGATGCAGGCCAAGGCCGCGTTCCGCGAAGCGTGGATCAACGCCGAGCGCAACGCGATCGTCGCGCCCGTCAGCGGCTACGTCGCGCAGCGCGCCGTGCAGGTCGGCAGCCGCGTCCAGCCCGGACAGCCGCTGATGACGATCATTCCCCTGCACGATCTCTGGGTAGACGCCAACTTCAAGGAGAGCCAGCTGCGCAACATCCGCATCGGCCAGCCGGTGGAGATCGAGAGCGATCTCTACGGCGGCGACGTGGAATTCCACGGCAAGGTCGTCGGCCTCGCGCCCGGCACCGGCGCCGCGTTCGCGCTGCTGCCGCCGCAGAACGCATCGGGCAACTGGATCAAGGTCGTACAGCGCGTGCCGGTGCGCATCTCGCTCGATCCGAAGGAGCTCGACAAGCACCCGCTGCGCGTCGGCCTCTCGACCGCCGTCACGGTCGACACGCATGAGCGCGGCGGCCGTGTGCTCGCCGAAGCACCGGCCAACGCGGCGATCGCCGAGACCAACGTATACGCCAGCGACTTCGCCAAGGCCGAGCTCGAAGCCGACGCGATCGTGCGCGCAAACCTCGCCAAGGCGAACTGATCCGCCGTCATGGCCGACACGCAGGCAAAGCCCCTGCCGCCGCTGCACGGCGCGCCGCTCGCGCTGCTGACGGTCGCCGTCGCCTTCGCGACGTTCATGGAAGTGCTGGACATCACGATCGTCAACGTGTCGGTGCCGCACATCGCCGGCAGCCTCGGCGTGAGCCCGCAGGAAGGCACCTGGGCGATCAGCTCGTACTCGCTGGCGAGCGCGATCATGCAGCCGCTGTCGGGCTGGATCGGCCGCCGCTTCGGCGAGGTGCGCAGCTTCTGCGCCTCAGCCCTGCTGTTCGTCGCGATGTCGACGCTGTGCGGTCTCGCCACCAGCATGCCGATGCTGGTCATCGGCCGCCTGCTGCAGGGTGCGGGCTCGGGCCCGATGGTCGCGCTGTCGCTTTCGCTGCTGCTCAACAACTACCCCAACGAGAAGAAGGGCCTCGCGCTCGCGCTGTGGGCGATGACCGTCGTCGTGGCGCCGATCTTCGGTCCGATCCTCGGCGGCTACATCACGGACAACTATTCGTGGCCGTGGATCTTCTACATCAACGTGCCGGTCGGCCTGCTCGCGGTGCTGATCACTTGGACGCTGCTCAGCAGCCGCGAATCGGCCACCGTCAAGGCGCCGATCGACATGATCGGCCTCGCCCTGCTCGTCATCGGTGTCGGCTGCCTGCAGTTCATGCTGGACAACGGCAACGACAAGGACTGGTTCTCCTCGCCGCTGATCACGACGCTTGGCATCATCGCGCTGGTCTGCCTCACGTTCTTCGTCGCCTGGGAGCTGACCGAGCGGCATCCCGTCGTCGACCTGACGCTGTTCCGCTCGCGCAACTTCGCGATCGGCGTCATCGCGATGGCGCTCGGCATGACGGCGTTCTTCGGCATCAACGTCATCTATCCACTCTGGCTGCAGACGGTCGTCGGGTACACGGCGTCGTGGGCGGGCTATGCGACCGCACCGGTCGGCATTCTCGCGTTCGTGATGTCGCCGATCATCGGACGCAACATCCAGCGGCTGGAGCTGCGCTCGGTGGTGACGTTCTCGTTCCTCGTGTTCGCGGGGACGTCGTACTGGTTCTCGACGTTTCCGGTCGATACCTCGTTCTGGCAGTTCGTGCTGCCGCGCTTCTTGATGGGCATCGGCATCCCGTGCTTCTTCATCCCGCTGAACCAGGTCATCCTGTCGGGGCTCAAGCCGCACGAGATCGCCTCGGCATCGGGGCTCTCCAATTTCTTCCGCACGATCGCGGCGAGCATTTCGACCGCCGTGACCGTGACGATGTGGCAGCACCGCGGCGACTTCCACCACGCAACGCTGGCCGAGCACATCACGGCGGCCAGTCCGTCCACGCAGCAGTTCGTGGACGGCCTCCGCACGCTGGGAACAGCCGGCAACGCGCCCTGGGCGATGATAGAAAACATCGTCAACCGCGAAGCGTTCACGCTTGCGGTCAATGACGTGTTCCTGCTTTACGCAGCGCTGTTCGTCGTGATGATCCCGGTGGTGTGGCTCGCGCGGCCGCCGTTCGGCAACGTCGGGCCAGCCGCGGCGCACTGATCAGCCGGCGGTCGCCTCGGCCGCGGCGATCGGCGCGCGGGCATCGGCCGACGAGGACGCCGTCGCCGTCGCGCGCCGCTGCTCGAAGCGGGCTGCCAGCCGCCGCCCTAGCCGGATTCCCGGCTGCTCGACGAAGCGGAACACCAGCACCGCGGCAATCAGCGTGAGCACGAGATTCGCAAGGAGGTACACCGCGAGGTGCTGCGTGCGCCAGGCCGATTCGGCCGGCTGGCGCATCAGCCAGAGATACACGGGCTGGAACACGATCGGATGGAACAGATAGATCGAATAGCTGATGCGCCCGAGCCAGTCGGTGAGCCGCGTCTCGATGCGCAGCACCGTCGTGCCGGCGATGAAGACGGCGAACGCGATCGCGTAAGGCACGGCGTAGTTGAACGGCTTGTGGATCGCCAGCACAACCACTGCCGGCAGCACGGCGACGTAGAAAATCGCCAGTCCGCGCAGCGCCAGCCCGGCCAGCCGATCCGGTGCGCTGTCCGAGCGGACGAGCCGGAACAATGCGCCGCACAGCATGACCGAAAGATTGAGCAGCCAGAACGAGGCGCCGACGCTGATGACTGGAGTTCCCAGCCAGCGCATGAACATCGCGAACGTGTGCGCGGCCGCCAGCGCGACGGACAGCAGCGCGATCCGACGCGCGGAGAAGAGGCTCCGGCAGAGCAGCAGCGCGACGCAGAGCGCGTAGAACGCGAGCTCCACCGTCAGCGTCCAGTAGACGCCCTCGGCGGGACGCAAGCCGAAGATGTCCTGCGTCAGCGTCAGGTTCGCGGCGAGCTCGGCCGCCGTGAACGGCTGGCCGACGAGCCAATAGAACACGAAAGCCGCGAGCGGCACCGACAGCCAGTACGCCGGATAGATGCGGAACAGGCGCCGGACCGCGAAGCCGAGGACGGGCGCGGCGCTGTCGCGGCGGATGCTGAAGGGAATGACGAAGCCGCTGATCAGGAAGAACACGACGACACCGATGCGGCCGATGTCGATCTCCGAGACGAAATCGTTGAGCCAGCGCACGTGTGCGGCAGTCTCGTGGCTCAGGGCACGATAGCTGTTGGCGACATGCAGCCACAGCACCAGCAGCGCGGCGATGCCGCGCAGCGCATCGATGTAGCGCAGGCGGGAACCGGCCGCGACGCTCGGCGCCGGTTCGGTGTGGACGTGCTCCCTCATGCTCCGCGTCGGGCCCGAAACGAACGGGCATACTCGCGGATAGGTACCGTCTTCTGCAAGCGCCCGACGCTGCCGCGGCGCGCGAGCGGCTCAGGCTCGCGCGCCGCGACGCTCGGCGCTTAGTCGCGTTCCCACGGCGCGTGGGGCCGGTTCTCCTCGCCGGGCTTGCCGCCGCTTGCGCCCGCCTCGGCGGGCGCGATATCCGGAACGGTGATTTCCGGCAGGTTCTTCGCACGCAGCGCCGCGTTCGTCTTGGCGAGATCGTCCTCGCGCAGCTTCGCGAACTCCTGCTTCACGTCGCCGAGCTCACGATTCAGCGCATCGATGCGCGCAAGCTGGTAGTCGGACGGCTTGCCGTCGTAGGACATGATCGCGCCATAGAGCGTGTCGGTGTGCTCGCGCAGGCGTTCCTCGCCCGTGATCGCCCCGCCTTCCTTCGTCGCGACGATCTTCTTGCGGATGTCGTCGGCCTTCGACGACAGCGCCTCGAGCTGCTTGCGCGTGACGTCGTTCCCGGGAAGCTGGCCGGCCGCGGCATCGGCCTGCGCGCGCACCGCGTTGATCTGGTCGACGAGGCTGCTCATGTCGCCGAACAGTGCGCGCACGCGCATCGCCGCATCGTATTGGGCGCGGCGATCCTCAACGGAGAACGCGACGCGACGGTCGAGGCCGACGTCGATCTTCGTCTCGTAGATCTCCTTGCCCTTCGTCATGCGCACGGTGTACGTGCCGGGCGGCACGCGCGGGCCTTGCGTCGAGTTGTACGCGATCTGCGCCGCCGGCGGCACGCGCGGCGGCTTGGCACGCATCGACCAGGTCACGCGGTTGATGCCGCGGCGCACGCTGGCCGGGACCGTGTCGATGACTTCGCCCTTGCCGTCGAGGATGTCGATCTTGAGCTTGCCGAACAGATGACGGCTCTTCTGGTAGTAGACGATCTCGGCACCGTTCGGCGGATTGGGGCCACTGAAGGACGCGTCGCCTTCGGGCCAGCCGCCGAACGCGCTGATGCGCTGCTGGATCGGGCGCGTCGGCAGGAACGCGGCCTCGCTCGCGAGCGTCTTCGCGTCGAGCGCACGCAGTGGCGTCAGGTCGTCGATAATCCAGATGCCGCGGCCGTGCGTGGCGAGCACGAGCGAGGCATCGCGGTCCTGGAACGCCATGTCGCGCACGGCGACGGAGGGGAACTCGCTGCCCTTGAACTCCGCCCATGTCGCACCGCCGTCGATCGAGATCCAGAGGCCGAACTCGGTGCCCGCGTAGAGCAGGTCCGGCTTTACCGTGTCCTGCTTGATCACATGCACGTAGCCGCGCAGGCCCTTCGCGTCCTTCGGCGAGACGAGCGCCGTCCACGACTTGCCGTAGTCGCTCGTCCTGTAGATGTACGGCGCCATGTCGCCGAAGGTGTGGCGATCGAACGCGACGAAGGCGGCGCCGGCGTCGAAACTGCCGGCCTGCACCCACGACACCCATGAGTGCTCGGGCACGCCGCGCACGTTGCCGACGACGTTGCTCCAGCTTTTGCCGCCGTCGCGCGTGACCTGCACGTTGCCGTCGTCGGTGCCGACCCAGATCAGGCCCGCCTGCTTCGGCGATTCGCTGATCGAATAGATCGTCGTGTGCATCTCGGCCGCCGAGTTGTCGACGGTGACGCCGCCCGATTCCTCCTGTTTCTGCTTCTTCGGATCGTTGGTGGTGAGGTCGGGCGAGATGCGCTCCCAGCTCTGGCCGTGGTCGCGCGAACGGAACAGGAACTGCGCGCCGATGTAGATCGTGCCTTTTTCGTTCGGCGAGAGCGCGATCGGCGTGTTCCAGTTGTAGCGGAGCTTCTCGTTGTAGTCCGGCAGCGGCTGGATCGCGCGGTACTCGTGCGTCTTCCGGTTCACGCGGCCGATGTTGCCGCCCTGGTACTCGGCATAGATGTAGTCGGGATCGGAAGGATCCTCGAACATCCAGAAGCCGTCGCCGCCGAACATGTTCTCCCAGCGCGAGTTCGTGATGCCGCCCGGATACTGGCTGTCGCCGACCCACGAGCTGTTGTCCTGCAGGCCGCCGTAGACGTGGAACGGGTCGGCCTGGTCGATCGAGACATGATAGAACTGCGACACCGGCAGGTTGTTCTGCTTCCACCACTTGTTGCCGCCGTCGTAGGACTGCCACAGGCCGCCGTCGTCGCCGGCGATGACGTGCTGGGTGTTGGTCGGGTCGATCCAGACGTCGTGATGATCGCCGTGCGTGCCGCCGCCGACATTGGCGAAGCTCTTGCCGCCGTCGAGGCTCTGGATCAGGAAGAGGTCCGGCTTGAAGAGCCGGTCCGGGTTCTTCGGATCGACGATGAGATTGGCGAAATAGAACGGGCGCCACACCATCATCTGGCTCTTGTCGCGCTCGTTCCAGGTCTTGCCGCCGTCGTCGGAGCGGAACAGCGCCGAATCGGTCGATTCGACGAAGGCGTAGACGATGTTCCCGTCGGAAGGCGCGACGGCCACCGCGATACGGCCGTAGGGCTTCTTCGGAAAGCCCTGGTTCGCGACGTCGGTGATTTCGGTCCAGGAGCGGCCGCCGTCGGCCGACCGGTAGAGGCCGCTGCCCGACGGCTTGTCCGCCGATTCACCGCCGGAGCGGAACGTCCAGCCCTTGCGGCGGAAATCCCAAAGCGCGGCGAAGATCACGTCCGGATTCTTCGGATCGAGGCTGATCGACGAGCAGCCGGTGGAGAGATTGCTGCCCTTGAGGACCTGCGACCAGGTCTTGCCGCCGTCGCTCGTCTTGTAGAGGCCGCGATCCGGCGAGTCGCTCCAGAGCTTGCCCGGAACGCAGGCATAGACGGTGTTGCCGTCCGAGGGATCGACGAGGATCTTCGCGATGCGCTCGGAGTTGCGCAGGCCCATGTGGGTCCAGGTCTCGCCGCCATCGGTCGACTTGTAGATACCGTCGCCGATCGAGACGGAATTGCGCGTCCACGATTCACCCGTGCCGACCCAGATCGTGTCGTGGTTCGAAGGATCGATCGCGATCGAGCCGATGGACTGCACCGGCTGCTTGTCGAACACGGATTTGAACGTCGTGCCGGAATCGGTGGACTTCCACACGCCGCCCGAGGCGGCGCCGATCATCAGCGTGGTCTTGCCGTCCTTGCCGGGCACGGCGGCGACCGCGGAGATGCGGCCGCTCATCGCGGCCGAGCCGATGTTGCGCGCGCCGAGCCCGGAAACGACACCGGCGTCGAAGCGCGGTGCGGGCGCATCGGCGCCGAACGCCGCGCCGCACGCAGCCGCGGCGACGGCCGCGAGCGTGGAAAGCAGGGTCCTGCGGACGGTCAACGTCATCGTGCGATTCTCCGTGCTCATTTTCCCGCTCCCGTCTTGGCTGCCGGAAAGGCGAACAGGCTGTCGTCCATCGCGACATTGGCCTCCGCGTGCTCGATCGTGGTCTGCTGGCGGTTGCTGTCGCCCTTGGTCTCGGTCGACATCGAGAACGGGAAGTACACGCCGGCGACTTCCTCGTAGTCGCCGTAGTCGGTGACGCTTTCCACCTGCGTGCCGCGCACGTGGCGCTGCGAGACCGTGCGGATCTCGAGGAAATGGTCGGGATCGAGGTAGACGTACTGGACGTCGCCGTTCTTCAGCGTGACCTTGAGCTTGTGTGCCTCGGTGCCGTCGACATCCTCGGTGCCGAGATATTCGATCTGCGCGCCACGTTCCCTGGCGCCGATCAGCGCGCCGGCGATGGGCGCGTCGTCGGCGAGCGCCTTCGCATCGTCGGCCGACATCTTTTCAGGATCCTTGCGGCCCTGGAACGGCGAGATCTGCCAGGCCTCGTGGCCGTCCCAGGCCTGCACGGCGGTCAGGCCCTGTATGCTCGCCTCGCTGCGCACCTTGTCCGGCGCCTTCTGGTACGTCGTCAGCGACAGCTCGAACTGGCCGCCGAACAATAGCTTGCCTTCGGACTTCAGCGTCTTGATCGCCGCCACCTTGTCGGCGCCGCCGCGCGCGGCGAGGTTCTTCGCGAGCAGCTCGTCGACCGTCTCTGCGTGCGCCGCCGCGATCGCGAACGGAGCCAGCAGGCACAACACCCATC
The DNA here is from genome assembly GCA_966248875.1 of uncultured Rhodanobacteraceae bacterium. Classification (GTDB taxonomy): domain Bacteria; phylum Pseudomonadota; class Gammaproteobacteria; order Xanthomonadales; family Rhodanobacteraceae; genus Dokdonella_A. Next base: position 4,112 of record CBINBI010000049.1, on the reverse strand, counting down.
GAATGCGCATGGACGTCTCCCGGTGAATGGCGAACCGGATCCCCCGCGGCACATCCGGCACGCCTGCAAGACAAGAACAGGAGGAAGATTAACGACCGTCCGTCATCCTAGCGATGGGACGAAAGTCATGCCACGGACGGAGGCATTCGTGCAGGCAGCCGAGCGCCGTCAGAGGCTGACGCGGCCGCGCAGGATATCCAGGAACATGACCCAGTCGCCCGCGAGGCTGTAGAGCGGGTGCTTGAACGTCGCGGGGCGATTCTTCTCGAAGAAGAAATGGCCCATCCACGCGAAACCGTAGCCGACGATCGGCGCCGCGATCAGCCAGCGCGCATCCCGGCTCAGCACCGCGACCACGAGAACCACGATCACGAGAAGGCTGCCGGCGAAATGCAGGCGGCGGCACACCGGGTGCGCGTGCTCGGACAGATAGAACGGATAGAACTCGCGAAAGCTGGCGTAGCGTCTCATGTGGCGCACTCCGCCGATGACAGGACCGCGCGCTAGCGTTCCGGCAGCGGAATGAACTCCGTCTCGCCCGGTATCTGCCCGAAACGCTGCTCGGCCCACTGCGCCTTGGCGCGCTCGATGCGATCCGGGCTCGACGCGACGAAATTCCACCACAAGAGGCGCTCGCCATCGAGCGGCGCGCCGCCGCAGATCAGCACCCGGCCCGCCGTCTTCGCGGCAAGCGCGACCTCGCTGCCGCCGGCGAGCACGTGCATGTGACCCTGCGCGATCGGCGCGCCGTCGAGCGCGAATTCGCCGTCGATCGGATATACCGCGCGCTCGGCATGCTCGGCCGGCACGCCGATCCGAGCACCCGCGGCGAAGCGCGCATCGACATACAAGGTCGGCGAATACACGCGGACGGGCGACTCCATGCCGAACGCGGTGCCTGCAATGACGCGCAGCCTGACGCCGCCGCGCTCGTCTTCCGGCAGCGCGGCCGCATCGTGATGCTGGAAGCCGGGCTCGGCATCCTCACTCGCGAGCGGCAGCGCCAGCCAGGTCTGCACGCCGTGCAATCGATGGCCGGCCGCACGCTCTTCGGCGGGCGTGCGCTCCGAATGCACGATGCCGCGCCCGGCCGTCATCCAGTTGACATCACCGGGCCGGATCACCTGATCGTAGCCGAGGCTGTCGCGATGCCGGATCGCGCCTTCGTAGAGATACGTGACCGTCGCGAGTCCGATGTGCGGATGAGGCCGCACGTCCATGCCGTTGCCGGGAGCGAGGTCGACCGGGCCGAAGTGATCGAAAAACACGAACGGCCCGACCTGGCGCCGCAGCCGGAACGGCAGCAGCCGCCGCACGACGAAGCCGCCGCCGAGATCGTGGAGCCTGGGCTCGATGGAGAGACCGGATTCGCGCTGCACGCTGCCATCATGCCATCGCCGTGCCGAGCGCGCATAAAAAAGGCCGCGGCGATGGGCCGCGGCCTCGATTGCGAGCGGGAAGCAGTTTCAGACCGCCGTCACGTCCTCCGCCTGCAAGCCCTTCTGGCCCTGCACGACGCGGAAGCTGACCTTCTGCCCCTCCTGAAGCGTACGGAAGCCGGTGCCGCTGATCGCACGGAAATGCACGAACACGTCCGGCCCGTTGTCACGGCTGATGAAGCCGAAGCCCTTGCTCTCGTTGAACCACTTGACGGTTCCGATCTGACGATCCGACATGGAACTCTCCACAGATTGAACTGGACTGTACTGCTCACGCCGGTGCCGGCGTGTCGAACACTGGGTGTGCAGGTGTACGTGAAGCGACGTAGCGGATCGGCGATCGGCGCTGCATCGGGTCACAGCAGCGGGTGACCGTGCAAACACAGCGGCGGCAGTGTACCTGAACGTTTTTCGACTGGCGACAGCCGGGACGCCTGTCAAGTGCCGTCCGGCCGACCCCTCTGGGGGGCGGTCAGTAGGCGCGCACGGAGTCGGGCGGATCGCGCAGGAACGCCGCCCAGTCGGCGGCCAGCGTGCCGAGTCCGCCGGGATAGCGGCCGTCCAGCACCCTCTCGGCCGCCACCGGAGCGCAGGGCTGCTCCTGCTGCCGCAGGAGCACCTCGCGCATGGCGGCGATGGCGCCCGGGTCCCGCATGAGGACGGCGACCAGCGCGTACGCCCGCAGATACCGGCGGTCGCGATCGGCCGTATAGAAATCCTGTCCCGACAGGGCCAGCAGCTCGACGAGATCATCGGCGCCGTTGGCGGTCGGCGCCGCTCCTGCGAGGCTGCGCCGGTCCGCGGCGAGATCGATCTGTCCGCCCATGCCGGCGGCGCGGTAATGCCTGAAATATTCGGCGAGCCCTTCGTTGAGCACGACGGGGAGATTGCCGATCAGCTCGTGGATCAGGGCGTGCGCGATCTCGTGGCGCAGGATCGCGAAAGCAAGCTCGTCATCGGCCTGCCTCCGCACGTAGATCGTGCGCCGCTGCGGCACATAGGCGCCGGTCGACGCGGCGAGCACGCCGCTGCCAACGAGCCGGGCGTACGCCGCTTTGTCGCCGACGAACACGATGCGCAGCACGAGATCCGCAGGTCCGTCGATGCCGAACGCGTCGTGGAACACGCGCTGCACCGCCAGCGCGTCGACGATCGCGCGGCGCTGCAGGTCCGATGGCAAATTGCCATCGTAGCCGCTCGCCTCGATGCGGATCGGCTCGAGCCCGCCGACCTCCAGCACGCGGTGCTGACTCACTGCACCCGATGGCGACTGGTCCGAGTAGTGCGTCACTCCTGCCGCGTCGACCCAGCGATGGATCGCGAGCGCGGGCCTCTTCGCGGGCTCCGCCTTTTTCGCAAGGCACGCCGCCGAGACCGGCGCCGCGTGCTGCTCGGCGATTGCCTTCTCGGCCTCCGGATCGGCATACGGCGGCGCTGCCGGCGCCGCGGTGACGACGGGCGCAGGCGACGCGGGCAAGGCCGTCTGCGATGCGGCCGGAGCGGACTGCGAGCGCTCGTGGCAACCGGACGCGAGGACCACAGCGGCGATCGCCACCACCGGAAACAGCGTTCGCATCACGCGGATCACAGGCAGGCTCATGTCGGATCGGTCACGAGCGACTTGCTGGAGTCGGGCACGTCTGGATCGCCTCGTGGCGCTCCTGCTTCAGCTCCGAGCGCAGCAGCCGCACGAGGTAGGCAAGGATGGCGACGTTGACCGCGAACGCGGCGAGTTTCAGCGCTGCGAAATGCGTGACGACTTCCCAGAGCTCCACGGGGATCAGAAGCCCTGTGGTGATCGAGGTCAGGTACTTCGCCCAGCGCGCGTCACGCCAGAGCCCGATGCCCTCGGTCGCATAGAGCGCCGAGTACACGCTTGCGATGCCGGCGCCGACATCGAGCGCGTGCGCGCTCAGGCCGAGCAGCGCCCGCGCGGCACGGACTATACCTTCGTGGCCTGTCGCGATCGGCAGCGCGGCCAGCCAGGCGGCGACGCGCGCCGCTTCGGCGGGCTGTTCCAGTCGCAGTACCTCGAAGGCGACGATGCCGAGCACGGCCGCCTTGGCGAACTTGAACGCTGCGATGAGCGCGAGCGTGCGCGGAGCGTGCGGGTGCCGATGCATGCGACAGACGATACCCGAACGGCCGCTGCACGTACCGGAACCCGTCACTACCCGGATTTGGTCAGGGTTAATCGGCGCTGATTAGTTTCAGAGGGACCTGGGGCAAGGGCGCCCCGATGGAGGATACTGCCATGATGACTACCCGCGTCATTTGCGGCGTCGTCGCCGCGGCGCTCTGCTCGCTCGGTGCGCAGGCGCAGCAGGTCGACGAACGCACCACCACGACCTACGACACCGAGTACGGGCAGCTCACCGTCCATTCCGGACAACCGGGACCGCGCACGTACGCGCCGCCGCCGCCGTTCGATCAGCTTGCCCAGGGCAAGGCCTACATCACGACCGCCGACGCGGAAGCCTACGACCTGCTCGCGAACGACTACATCTATGCCGACGGCAATCGCGACGGGCGCATCTCGCGTTCCGAGTACGAGCGCTGGGCGCGGTCGCCGCGCTGAAGCCGCCGCCGGGGCTTCGCGCGAGCCTGACCGGGCACTCACCGGCTCCAGTAGCCGACCCTCACCGTCGCTGCCGGCCTGACCGGGGCCGGCAG
>CBINBI010000048.1:0-25893 GCA_966248875.1 uncultured Rhodanobacteraceae bacterium | reverse complement strand
GCTGGCCCTCGGCGTAGATGGTGTCGAACGCGAGCGAGGACTTGCCCGAGCCGGAAAGCCCGGTGATGACGATCAGCTTGTCGCGCGGCAGATCGAGATCGATGTTCTTGAGATTGTGCGTGCGCGCACCGCGGATGCGGATCGTGTCCATGCGGCGTCAGAAATGGGTTGGTCGGTAACTATAACAACCGAGGCAAGTCATGGGTCGCCGTCGCGACCCATGACTTGCCTGTGACCGCGAACGAGGGGACCCATTGCCTTGCCTCATTGCACGCCGATCTCTGAACCTGACGCGGCCGCCGGTGTATTGCCCGCCGTCATGCCGCCCCGGCGCGAAGCGATTCGGGCCGTATTCCCGTGCCCTCGCGACCCCCACCGGCCCGATTCCGGCTATAATGCGAACCATTCTTATTTACGCGTGCTTTCCCAGTGCGGCTTTCCGAACTCGCCATGGACACGACCGCGGTGATTCAAGAAGTCGAGGATGCCAAGCTGAACGACCCGATCTCCCGGCGCCTGCGGGAGCTGGGCTTCGTCCCGGGCGAGCCGGTGCGAGTCGTGGCTCGCGGGCCGGTCGGGCGTGATCCGCTGCTGGTCCAGATCGGCTTCACCCGGTTCGCCCTCAGGCGGGCCGAGGCGGCGCGCGTGCGGGTGATTCCGGAGGAGCTTGCGTGAATGCCTCCGCGGCCACGCTGCGCATCGCCATCGTCGGCAACCCGAACAGCGGCAAGACCGCGCTGTTCAACCAGCTGACGGGCACGCGGCAGAAGGTCGCCAACTACGCGGGCGTCACGATCGAGCGCAAGGAAGGGTTCTACACGGCGCCGTCGGGACGCAGCGTGCGCGTGCTCGACCTGCCGGGCGCGTACAGCCTTTCGGCGGCAAGCCCGGACGAGGAGATCACGCGGGATATCTGTTTCGGCCGCTATCCGGGCGAGGCGGTGCCGGACCTCATCGTCTGCGTCGCCGACGCGACGAACCTGCGCCTGCACCTTCGCTTCGTGCTCGAGCTGAAGCGGCTCGGCCGGCCGCTGGTGCTGGCGCTCAACATGATGGATGCGGCGAGGAAGCGCGGCATCCGCATCGACACGGCGCGGCTGCAACAGCGGCTCGGCGTGCCGGTCGTCGAGACGGTCGCCGTGCGCCGCGGCGGCGCCGCGGCGCTGGTCGAGCGGCTGGATCGCGACGTGCCGGTGGTACCGCCGGCCGTGAGCGAGGACGCCGACCTGCACGCCGAGGTGCGCGCGCTGCTTGCCGACGCGGTCAGCGTGCCGCGCCGGACGGCGGCGACGGACGACGCGATCGATCGCGTCGTGCTGCATCCCGTGCTCGGACTCTTCGTGCTCGCGGCGGTGATGTTCCTGATCTTCCAGGCCGTGTTTTCGTGGGCGAAGCCGCTGCAGGACGCGATCGACGCCGGCATCGCCGCGCTCGGCGCGGGGATCGGCGAGATCCTGCCCGCCGGCGCGCTGCGCAGCCTCGTCGTCGACGGTGTGTTCGCCGGCCTCGGCGCCGTGCTGGTGTTCCTACCGCAGATCCTGATCCTGTTCCTGTTCATTCTTTCGCTCGAGGAATCGGGCTACCTGCCGCGCGCGGCCTTCCTGCTCGACCGCATGATGCTGTCGGCGGGCCTGACCGGCCGCTCGTTCATACCGCTTCTATCGAGCTTCGCCTGCGCGATCCCGGGCATCATGGCCACGCGCAGCATCCAGGATCCGCGCGATCGCATGACGACGATCATGGTCGCGCCGCTGATGACCTGCTCGGCGCGGCTGCCGGTCTACACGCTGCTGATCGCGGCGTTCATTCCCGCGCGCACGGTCGGCGGCGTGTTCAATCTGCAGGGCGTCGTGCTGTTTGCGCTGTACGTCATCGGCATCGTCAGCGCACTGGTGGTCGCCTGGGTCGTCAAACGCTTGCACAGGGACAAGAGCGAGCACGCGCTGCTGATGGAGCTGCCGTCGTACCGGGTGCCGCATCCGCGCGACATCGCGCTCGGCCTCTACGAGCGCGCGATGATCTTCCTGAAGCGCGTCGGCGGCATCATTCTCGCGCTGACCGTGCTCCTGTGGTTCCTGTCGAGCTTTCCGGCGCCGCCCGCGGACGCGAGCGGACCCGCCATCGACTACAGCCTGGCGGGTCGGCTCGGGCACGCGCTGCACTACGTGTTCGCGCCGCTCGGGTTCAACTGGCAGATCTGCATCGCGCTGATTCCCGGCCTGGCTGCGCGCGAAGTCGCGGTGTCGTCGCTGGCGACGGTGTACGCGCTGTCGGGCAACGAGGTCGGGCTGTCCGCGATCGTCGCGGCGCAGTGGTCGCTCGCGACCGCGCTGTCGCTGCTGGTCTGGTACGTCTACGCGCCTATGTGCATTTCGACGCTCGCGACGATCCGCCGCGAGACGAATTCGTGGCGGCGCGTCTGGATCACGGCGGGGTACCTGTTCGGACTTGCTTATGCCGGTTCGCTGCTGACGTACCAGGTCGCGAGGGTGCTCGCATGAGAACGTATGCGATCGCGCAGGCATTCATCATCGCGCTCGCCGTCGCGTGGAGCGCGTGGTATGCGTCGCGCCGGCTGCTGCCGACCGCGAGCCGCCGCGCGCAGGCGCGCGTCGCGAAGTGGCTCGAAAGGTCACACGCGGCATGGTTGCGACGGCTGGGCCGCGCGCTGCGGCCGGTGCAGACGCCGACGCGGGGCTGCGGCACCAGCGCCTGCTCGACCTGCGGCGCCTGCTCGCTCGCGAGCGACATCCGGCCGCAACCTGTCGCCCTGCATCCGCGCACGAAGTCATAGGTGGGCTTGAGCCCATCGGTTTCTTTCGACGCGTTCGGTGGGCTGAAGCCCGCCTTGTGAATGACGGGCGCGGCGCACACGTCGCTACAATCGGACGAAATGGAAACCTTCACACTGCATCGGGGTTCGGCGCCGCTGCTGATCAGCCTGCCGCATGACGGCACCGCGCTGCCGCATGACATCGCGGCGCGGCTGACGCCCTCGGCGCGCCGCACGCCCGATACCGACTGGCACGTCTCGCGCCTGTACGCGTTCGCGCGCGAGCTCGGCGCGTCGATACTCGTGCCGGTGTATTCGCGCTACGTGGTGGACCTCAACCGTCCGCCGGACGACGCTTCACTGTATCCGGGGCAGAACACGACGGGCCTGTGCCCGATCGTCGAGTTCAGCGGAGCGCCCATCTACCAGGCCGGGCAGGAACCGTCGGCTTCGGAGATCGCCGAGCGCGTCGAGACGTACTGGCGTCCGTATCACGCCGCGCTGAAAACCGAGCTCGCGCGCATCCGCACCGAGCATGGCCGTGCCGTGCTCTGGGAGGGACACTCGATCCGCAGCGTCGTGCCGTTCCTGTTCGAAGGGCGCCTGCCGGACTTCAATCTCGGCACGGCCGGCGGCGCGAGCTGCTCGGCGGCGCTGCAGGCGCACCTCGCCGACATGCTTGCCCGCCACGACGACTACACGCATGTGGTGAACGGGCGCTTCAAGGGCGGCTATATCACGCGCCATTACGGCGATCCGGCGCAGGACATCGAAGCCGTGCAGCTCGAGCTCGCGCAGCTCAACTACATGGACGAGGACAACTTCGAGTACCGGCCTGATCTCGCCGCACGCACGCAGCGCGTGCTGCGCGCGCTGCTCGAAGCGTGCCTCGACTGACGTCGCGCCGCGATGTGGCACTGCTCGACCGGACTCGACACGGGATGAAGCCGTACACCGACCGCAGCGGCCAGTCCGGCGTCCTCTCGTACAACCTGCACAAAGATGCCATCGACGTACTGTTCAGGGACGGGATCGTCTATCGCTACGACGTCGCGACGACCGGACACGAGCACGTCGAGCGGATGAAGTGGCTGGCGCGGGCCGGCAAGGGCCTCGCAGGCTACATCAACCGGAACGTCGACGTTCGCGAGCGCTATGCCGACAAGTGGCCGCTCGCGGAATACCGCGCGCTCGGCCTCGACCATTCCGTCGAATAACGGTGCAGGGTGGGGCTTCAGCCGACTGACGTGCGGCCATCGAGCAATGGCCGGAAACACGTCATGTCTTCGACTTCTCGACCGCCGGCAGGAACCACGCCAGCAGCCCGATCGCCGGCAGGAACGCGCAGATGCCGTACACGGCCTCGATGCCGATGTGATCGGCCAGCTCGCCGAGCACCGCGGCGCCGAGTCCACCCATGCCGAATGCGAAGCCGTAGAAAAGGCCGGCGATGACGCCGGTGCGCCCGGGCACCAGCTCCTGCGCGTAGACGATGATCGCGGAGAACGCCGAGGCGAGCACGAGGCCGATGATCACGGTCAGGATCGTCGTCCAGAACAGGCTCGCGTGCGGCAGCAGCAGCGTGAACGGCAGCACGCCGAGGATCGAGCCCCAGATCACGTACTTGCGGCCGATGCGGTCGCCGATCGGGCCACCGGCCAGCGTGCCGGCAGCGACCGCGCCGAGGAACACGAAGAGGTGCAGCTGCGCGCTCTGCGCCGTGACACCGAATTTGTGCATCAGATAGAACGTGTAATAGCTCGACAGGCTGGCGAGATAGAAATACTTCGAGAAGATCAGCAGGCCGAGGATCGCCATCGTCATGGCGATCGTGCGGCGCGGCAGGATTCTCGCACCCGCCGATCTGCGTGATATGCGCTGCGCGGGCACGTGCGCGCGATACCAGCCGCCGATCTTCGTCAGGAGCGCAATCGCGGCCAGCGCCGCGATGGCGAACCACGCGACGCTCGCCTGTCCGCGCGGCATCACGATGAACGCGGCGAGCAGCGGCCCGATCGCCGAGCCGACGTTGCCGCCGACCTGGAACAGCGACTGCGCGAGCCCGTGCTGGCCGCCCGACGCCATGCGCGCGACGCGCGAGGACTCCGGATGGAACACCGACGAGCCCGAGCCGATCAGTGCCGCCGCGAGCAGCAGCAGCGGAAAGCTCGGCGCGTGCGAGAGCAGCAGGAGGCCGCTCAGCGTGCAGCCCATGCCGATCGCGAGCGAATACGGCATGGGCTTCTTGTCGGTGTAGATGCCGACCAGCGGCTGCAGCAGCGACGCCGTGATCTGGAACGTCAGCGTGATCAGCCCGATCTGGCCGAAGTCGAGCCGGAACGCATCCTTGAGCAGCGGATAGATCGCCGGCAGCAGCGACTGGATCATGTCGTTGAGCAGGTGGCACACGCTCAGCATCGCCAGGATCGGGAACGCGGTTTCCAGCGCGGCGTGCGACGGCTCGGCCTGGATGCGGTGCGCGGCGGGCTCGAGCATGACTTCGGAGGTGTTCGACATTTCGACGTATTTTCGCACGCCGGTGTGAACAGCCGCAGGACCGTTCGTCATTGTGCTGGGCGGTGCAGCTTTTGCTTTTCCTCTCCCGCTGCGCGGGAGAGGGCGAACGTCAGACTTCGAGCGAAGCGAGGTCGCCCTTGGTCTCCAGCCACTCCTTCCGGTCGGCCGCGCGTTTCTTCGCCAGCAGCATGTCCATCAGGTTCGCGGTGCCGTCGTCGGTGCCGACCGTGAGCTGCACGAGCCGTCGCGTGTCGGGATGGATGGTCGATTCGCGCAGCTGCGCGGGATTCATCTCTCCGAGGCCCTTGAAGCGCGTCACAGTGACCGCGCCTTTCATCTTCTCGCGCTCGATGCGCTCGAGCAGCGCGTCGCGCTCGGCTTCGTCGAGACAGTAGAACATCTGCTTGCCGACATCGACGCGGAACAGCGGCGGCATGGCGACGAATACGTGGCCCTGGCGCACCAGCGCGGGAAAGTGGCGCAGGAACAGCGCCGACAGCAGCGTCGCGATGTGCAGGCCGTCGGAATCGGCGTCGGCGAGGATGATGATCTTGCCGTAGCGCAGGCCCGACAGATCGTCCTTGCCGGGATCGCAGCCGATCGCGACGGCGAGATCGTGCACTTCCTGCGAGGCGAGCACGCTGCCGGGATCGACTTCCCAGGTGTTGAGGATCTTGCCGCGCAGCGGCAGGATCGCCTGGAAATCCTTGTCGCGCGCCTGCCGCGCCGAGCCACCGGCGGAGTCGCCCTCCACGATGAAGAGCTCGGTGCGCGAAAGATCGCTCGACGCGCAGTCGGCGAGCTTGCCGGGCAGGGCCGGGCCCTGCGTGATCTTCTTGCGCACGACCTGCTTTTCGGTCTTGAGCCGGAGCGTGGCGCGCTCGATCGCGAGCTGCGCGATCTTCTCGCCCATCTCCACGTGCTGGTTCAGATACAGCGAGAAGCCGTCGTGCGCCGCGCTTTCGACGAAGCCGGCCGCGTCGCGCGAGGAAAGGCGCTCCTTGGTCTGGCCGGAGAACTGCGGATCGGTCATCTTCAGCGACAGCACGAACGAGAGCCGGTCCCACACGTCCTCCGGCGCGAGCCTGATCCCGCGCGGCAGCAGGTTGCGGAATTCGCAGAACTCGCGCAGCGCGTTCGTCAGTCCCGAGCGCAGCCCGTTGACGTGCGTGCCGCCCTGGACGGTCGGAATCAGGTTGACGTAGCTTTCCTGCGTGAGCTCGCCTTCCGGAACCCATGCGATGACGAACTCGACGGCGCCGCTGTCCTTCTCGGTGGAGCCGAGAAAGAGATCCGGCGGCAGGTAGTCGGCGTCGCCCAGCATCGAGCGCAGGTAGTCGCGCAGACCGTTCTCGTAATGCCACTCGTCCTTCTCGCCGCTCGCCTCGTCGGCCAGGCGGACGGTGAGTCCGGCGCAGAGCACCGCCTTGGCGCGCAGCACGTGCTTGAGCCTGGACAGCGAGATCTTCGGCGAGTCGAAGTACTTCGGGTCGGGCCAGAAGCGAAGCGTGGTGCCGGTCTGCTTCTTCGGCACGCTGCCGACGACGCTGAGATTGCTCGCGCGCTCGCCGTTCTTGAAGTTCATCCGGTAGACCTGGCCGTCGCGCCGGATCGTGACTTCGACGCGCGTCGACAGCGCGTTGACGACCGATACGCCGACGCCGTGCAGGCCACCGGAAAACCGGTAGTTTCGGTTCGAGAACTTGCCGCCGGCGTGCAGGCGCGTGAGGATCAGCTCCACGCCCGGGATGCCTTCCTCCGGATGCACGTCGACCGGCATGCCGCGGCCGTCGTCGGACACTTCGACCGAGCCGTCGGCATGCACGACGACGTCGATCGCGCTTGCGTGGCCCGACAGCGCCTCGTCCACCGAGTTGTCGATGACTTCCTGCGCGAGGTGGTTCGGCCGCGACGTGTCGGTGTACATGCCGGGCCGGCGCTTGACAGGCTCCAGGCCGGAGAGGACTTCGATGTCGGCGGCGTTGTAGCGGCTGCTCATTCTTCGTGCGGATCCCTGTTGCCCGTCGTCCCCACGGGGGCGGGGACCCAGCGCCTTCGGCGGCTGGAGTTAAGACGCTGAATTCCCGCTTCCGCGGGAACGACGAAAGGTGGCGCGCAGAATGGCGATGCGCGCGCGCAGGGTCAAGCGCACGCGAAGGCGCGCCGCGTTGGACAGCATTCCGCACGCGCCGCATAGTCTCGCGCGCATGCCCGCCGTGACGAACCCCGTTCCGAAAAAACGCACGGGCGAGCCGCTCCTCTGGCTCGTCGCGCTCGGCGTCTTCATGCAGATGCTGGATTCGACCATCGTCAACACCGCGCTGCCGGCGATGGCGGCGGGGCTCGGCGAGAGCCCGCTGCGCATGCAGTCCGTCGTCATCGCCTACGCGCTGACGATGGCGATGCTGATTCCGGCGTCGGGTTATCTCGCCGACCGTTTCGGCACGCGCCGCGTGTTCTTCAGCGCGATCGTCCTGTTCACGATCGGCTCGCTGCTCTGCGCGTACTCGCAGACGCTGGCGCAACTGGCCGCCTCGCGCGTCGTGCAGGGCATCGGCGGCGCGATGCTGCTGCCCGTCGGCCGGCTCGCCGTGCTGCGCTCGTTTCCGCGCGGCGAGTTCCTGCGCGCGATGAGCTTCGTCACGCTGCCGGGCCTGATCGGCCCTTTGATCGGGCCGACGCTTGGCGGCTGGCTCGTCGAGATCGCCTCGTGGCACTGGATCTTCCTGATCAACATCCCGGTCGGCATCGTCGCCGGCGCGGCGACGATACGCCTGATGCCGGACGCGCGCCGTGACGCGCAGCGTTTCGACGCGATCGGCTATCTGATGCTGTCGTTCAGCATGGTCGCGATCTCGCTTGCGCTCGATGGCCTGTCGGAGCTGGGCCTGCGCCACGCGACGGTGCTGCTGCTGATGATCTTCGGGCTTGCGAGCTTCGCAGCCTACTGGCTGCACGCGACGCAGGTGCAGTCGCCGCTGTTCTCGCTGAAGCTCTTCGACGTGCCGAGCTATCGCGTCGGCATCCTCGGCAACCTCTTCTCGCGCATTGGCAGCGGCAGCATGCCGTTCCTGATCCCGCTCCTGTTCCAGGTCGGCCTCGGCTTCACGCCGCTGGAGTCGGGCATGATGATGGTGCCGGTCGCGCTGGCGGGCATGGTATCCAAGCGCCTCGTCGTGCCGTTGATCCGCGAGCTCGGCTACCGGCGCGTGCTGCTGGGCAACACGGTCCTCGTCGGGCTCGCGATGGCGAGCTTCGCGCTGATCTCGCCGGCGGAACCTCCGTGGCTGCGCATCGTCCAGCTCGCGCTGTTCGGCCTCGTCAATTCATTGCAGTTCACCGCAATGAACACGATCACGCTGAACGACCTTGAAGGCGAGCTCGCGAGCGGCGGCAACGGCCTCCTCTCGATGGTGATGATGCTTGCGACGAGCCTGGGCGTGGCGGCGGCGAGCGGCCTGCTGGGGGCATTCACCGGCCTGTTCGGATCCGAGCATGGCGCGAACGCGCTGCCGGCGTTTCACGCGACATTCGCGTGCATGGGCGCGATCACTGCCGTGTCGGCGGTGATCTTCTGGCAACTCGCGTCCGAGTGCGGGTCGCCTGCGGAGCCGGTGCGCGTGGACTGAGCGCGTCCGAAAGGATCCGGCCAGACGAGAACCGACGGCGTCCACCACGCCGCCGATCCCCGCCTGACCGGGTGACTCAATGACGAACCTGGCTCCGGCGCCAGCGCCGTCCGCAGCAGCGCCTCGGCGAGGCGCACGGTAGGCGGCACCGGCGCCGATGTCGGTGGCGTCGGCGGCCGCGGAGACGAGCGCGCCGGCAAGGCCGAGCGCGCGTGCGATGAAGAATCGCGGGAGTCGCATGGTCCGATTCCGTTCGAAGGAGGACTCAGTGCTGCTCGAAGTCGCCGAAAAAGATCCGGTCGACGCGGTATTCGTACGCGCCGATGTCGGTTGCGGCAGGGCCGCCTTCCGTCGACGCCGCCGAGCGAGGGAAACCGGGGCCGCGCTGATCGGTCTCGAGATTGCCGGGATTGCTGCCGTGGTCGAGCACCGGGCTCGCGTTGATGAGGCACAGGCGGTACGCGCCGGCGTGAGGCGCGTTTCGTCGAGCGGCTCGAGCTCGGGATCGGTGTCGAACATCACGGCGCTGACGGTGCCGTTCAGCGTCGTCACGTCGGGCTGCGTCTGGAACGCGCTGTTGGTCGCGCTCAGCATGCTTTCCGTGCCGCCGTTCTGGCGGATGACGTCGACCAGCGCGCCGGCGTTGCCGTGCGTGTTGCCCGCGAACAGCGTGCTCTGCAGCGTGACCTGCGTGGTCGAATCGCCGCCAACCCACAGCGCGCCGCCGGCGTCGGGCCCCGGCGAAAGCTCCGGTGCGGTGCGGTTGAACGCGAAGGTCGAGTTGCGCACGGTCATGTTGCCGCTCGCCACCGCGAGCGCGCTGCCGCGACCGTTCTGGTGCAGCGATTCGTTGCCCGAGAACGTCGTGTTCTCGATGACGTTGACCGGCGAGCCGAGGTCCGTGACCGCGGCGAAGTAGATGCCGCCGCCGTTGGGCTGGCCCGTCACGTTGCTGACGAACGCGCTGCGCGAGATCTTCATCTGCGTCACGGTCGAGGCCCAGAGGCCACCGCCGGTGTGCTCGGCGCTGTTGTTCCGGAACGTCGTGTCGCTGATGTAGACGTTGACGCGCGGCGACAGCGCACTCATGCCGCCGCCGAACTGCGAGCTGTTGTCCTCGATGCGGCTGCGCGTGATGGTGACGTCGCCGGCCGAGAACAGGATCGCGCCGCCGGTGCCGCCGGTCTCGTTGCCCCAGAGGCCCGAGGCGTCGATCGAGAGGTTCGCGTTGGCCACGAATACGGCACCGCCGCGCGCATCGGCCAAGTTGTCGCTCAGGATGCAGCCGCGGACCACGACCGGGTCGCCGTTGGACCAGATGGCGCCGCCTTCATCAGCATGGCCGTGTGCGAGCGTGAGCCCGGAGAACGTGGCGGTGGCCGGATTTCCGCCCGCGTGCTGCACCTTGAAGAGCCGCGTGGCGCCCGCGCCGTCGATGATGATGCGGCCGGCGCCGGGGCCCGCGATCTCCAGTGTGTCGCTGATGCGGATCTCGCTGGCGAGGCTGATCGTGCCGGTCAGGCCGGCCTGGAACTGGATGATGTCGCCGCCGCTCGCGGCATTTGCCTGCTCGACGGCGGCGCGAAGGCTGCCCGCGCCCGCGTCGTTGAGGTTGGTGACGGTGATGGTGGCCGCGCCGGCATGCGGCGAGGCGGCGACGGCGGCGCCGAGCAGCGTGTGGACGAGTTTCATGGTGGACTCCCGCTAGTGGTGGATGGACCCACGCAGCCCGGAAAGCCGGTCGTACGTGGTTGATCCCCTAGTACGGAGTCGCGCGGCGTTTCCTATCACGGTCGCGCGTGAAGGGACGCGAAACGGCCGCCCGAAGCGCTGCCGCACCCGCCAGGGCCACTCGCCGCCGCCGGCCCGACCCGGTAAAATGTCGCTTTACCAGCGGATCGCTGCCGTCCATGACTCCCCTCGTTTTCGTGACCGGAGGCGTGGTGTCCTCGCTAGGCAAGGGCATCGCCTCGGCGTCTCTTGCTGCCATCCTCGAAGCGCGCGGCCTGCGCGTGACGATGATGAAGCTCGACCCCTACATCAACGTCGACCCGGGCACGATGAGCCCGTTCCAGCACGGCGAGGTCTACGTGACCGACGACGGCGCCGAAACGGACCTCGACCTCGGCCACTACGAGCGCTTCGTGCGCACGCGCCTGTCCGGCAAGAACTCGATCACCACCGGCAAGATCTACGAGAGCGTCATCGCCAAGGAGCGGCGCGGCGATTACCTCGGCGCGACCGTGCAGGTGATTCCGCACATCACGGACGAGATCAAGCACAAGATCTACGAGGCGACGCAGGGCTACGACGTCGCGCTGGTCGAGATCGGCGGCACCGTCGGCGACATCGAATCGCAGCCGTTCCTCGAGGCGATCCGCCAGATCCGGATCGAGCACGGCCCGGAAGCCTCGATGTTCATGCACCTGACGCTGGTGCCGTTCATCAAGGCCGCGGGCGAGATCAAGACCAAGCCGACGCAGCACTCGGTCAAGGAGCTGCGCTCGATCGGTATCCAGGCCGACGTGCTGCTGTGCCGCTGCGAGCAGCCGCTGCCGCCGTCCGATCGGCGCAAGATCGCGCTGTTCACCAACGTGCCGGAAAAGGCCGTCATCAGCGCCGTCGACGTCGACGTGATCTACAAGCTGCCGCTCTGGCTGCACCAGCAGGGCCTCGACGACATCGTCGTCGAGCGCCTCAAGCTCAACGCGAGGCCCGCCGATCTTTCCGAGTGGGAGCGCACCGTCGAAGCGGTCGAGCATCCGAAGGGCGAGGTCGACATCGCGATCGTCGGCAAGTACGTCGAGCACAAGGATGCGTACAAGTCGCTCGGTGAGGCGCTGCGCCATGGCGGCCTGAAGCAGTTGACGCGCGTGAACCTGCGCTGGGTCGAATCCGAGGAGATCGAGCGACGCGGCGCGGCCGAGCTCCTCAAGGACATGGACGGCATCCTCGTGCCTGGCGGCTTCGGCAAGCGCGGCTTCGAAGGCAAGATCGCCGCCGTGCGCTACGCGCGCGAGCACAAGGTGCCGTACTTCGGCATCTGCTACGGCATGCACGCGGCGGTCATCGATTTCGCGCGCAACGTGGCCGGTCTCGAAGGCGCGAATTCGAGCGAGAACGACCGCTCGACGCCGCACCCGGTCATCGCTCTGATCACGGAGTGGACCACCGGCTCCGGCGAGGTCGAGCGCCGCGACGAGTCCTCGGACAAGGGCGGCACGATGCGCCTCGGTGCACAGGAGTGCCGCCTCAAGGCCGGCACGCTCGCGCGCGAGCTGTACGGCCAGGACGTGATCCGCGAGCGGCACCGCCACCGTTACGAGTTCAACAACCGCTATCGCCAGACCTTCGAGGATCTCGGCCTCGTCATCGCGGGCAAGTCGATGGACGACCTGCTCGTGGAGATCGTCGAAATCAGGAACCATCCCTGGTTCCTCGCCTGCCAGTTCCACCCGGAATTCACCTCGACCCCGCGCGACGGGCATCCGCTCTTCGTCGGCTTCATCCGCGCCGCGCGCGAACAGAAGGCGAACCGCGAAGCGCCGCGGTTTGCGAAGGAAGCGGTGGCGTGAGCAACTCTGCCACGCGAGCTCGCGCACGCATCAATCCGTCATTCCGGCGAAAGCCGGAATCCATCTTGCTTTGCGCCACGATGATCGAAATGGGTCCCGGCTTTCGCCGGGACGACGAAGGGGCGGGTTTCGAGGCATGAACCTTTGTGGCTTCGAAGTTGGCCCCGACCAGCCGCTTTTCCTCATCGCAGGTCCGTGCGTCATCGAATCGGAACAGCTCGCGCTCGACACCGCCGGCGAGCTGAAGGCGATCACCGGCAGGCTCGGC
Organism: uncultured Rhodanobacteraceae bacterium; assembly: GCA_966248875.1. Classification (GTDB taxonomy): domain Bacteria; phylum Pseudomonadota; class Gammaproteobacteria; order Xanthomonadales; family Rhodanobacteraceae; genus Dokdonella_A. The sequence continues at coordinate 13,131 of CBINBI010000048.1, read as the reverse complement.
ATCCACTTCATCTACAAGTCGAGCTTCGACAAGGCGAACCGCACGTCGGTGAGCGGCCATCGCGGCCCCGGCCTCGACGAGGGCCTGCGCATCCTGGCCGAGGTCAAGCGCCGGATCGGCGTGCCGGTGCTCACCGACGTGCACGAGTACACGCCGATCGACGAAGTCGCGGCGGTCGTCGACGTCCTGCAGACCCCCGCATTCCTTTCGCGGCAGACCGATTTCATCCAGAACGTTGCGCGCGCCGGCAAGCCGGTCAACATCAAGAAGGGCCAGTTCCTCTCGCCCTGGGACATGAAGCACGTCGTCGCGAAGGCGAAGGCGACCGGCAACGAGCAGATCATGGTCTGCGAGCGCGGCGCGAGCTTCGGCTACAACAATCTCGTGTCGGACATGCGCAGCCTCGCCGTGATGCGCGAGACGAACTGCCCCGTCGTGTTCGACGCGACGCATTCGGTGCAGCTTCCGGGCGGGCAGGGCGCGAGCTCCGGCGGCCAGCGCGAATTCGTGCCGGTACTGGCGCGCGCGGCCGTCGCCGTCGGCGTCGCCGGCGTGTTCATGGAAACGCATCCCGATCCGGACAAGGCGCTCAGCGACGGCCCGAACGCGTGGCCGCTCGCAAAGATGGAAGCGCTGCTCGAGACTCTGCTCGCACTCGACGAGGTCGCAAAGAAGGCCGCGATCTGACGGATGCCTCGCCGATGCGCCGTTCCGCCGATTCGATCCCGATCATGGACCACCGCCGATGACACCCGGTGATTTCGTCGCGATGCTCGCCTCGAAGGTCGTGTTTCCCGCCGCAAGCCTGTTCTCGCCGCGCGACCCCGATGTCGCGGGTTCCGGGCTGCGCGTCTACACGAGCCCCTACGGCCAGAAGATCCTCTACCGGCCGAAGTCGCTCGACAAGATGGTGCTGTGGGAGCAGTGGGGCGCGAAGGACTATCAAACCGTCTCCGTCAGCGAGGGAGACGTCGTCATCGAGCTCGGCGGGCACATCGGCACGTCGACGCTGAATTACTCGCACCTGGTCGGGCCGAAAGGCATCGTCTACGCGATCGAGGCGCTGCCTGAGAACTTCGAGATCCTGAAACGCAACATCGAGCGCAACGGCATCACCAACGTGCGGGCGTACAACCTTGCCGTCGTCGGCGATCCTGAGCTCGATCACATCACGCTCAACACGAATCCGTACAACTCGGGCGGCCATTCGATCTTCACGATGAGCGTCGAGGCCGAATCGACGTTTGACTGCCCGGCGATGACGCTCGAGGCTTTCGTCCGGCGCGAAGGCATCGACCGCATCGACATCCTGCAGATGGACATCGAAGGCGCCGAGTTCGACATCCTGCTGAACATGGACAAGGCCCTCCTCTCGTCCATCCCGCAGCTCATGTTCGAGTACCACGACGCCTACGCGAAGCCACGCACGCACCAGGAGCTGCTCGACCTCCTGCACGGCCTCGGCTTCAGCACCAGCGAATACCGCAACTTCATCACGAAGGCGCTGAATCTCGAGACCGGCATCATCTACGCGCAGAAGAAACGAAGCGAACAACCATGACGCAGACGATAAAGACGATCCACGCGCGCGAAATCCTCGATTCGCGCGGCAATCCCACGCTCGAGGCCGAGGTCGTGCTCGACGGCGGCTTCACCGGCCGCGCCGCGGTGCCGAGCGGCGCATCGACCGGCTCGCGCGAGGCGGTCGAGCTTCGCGACGGCGACAAGACGCGCTATCTCGGCAAGGGCGTCACGAAGGCGGTCGCCAACGTCAACGGCCCGATCGCCGCAGCGCTGAAGGGCTTCGACGCAGCCGACCAGGCCGGTCTCGACCGGAAACTGATCGAGTTCGACGGCACGCCGAACAAGGGCAGGCTCGGCGCGAACGCGCTGCTCGGCGTCTCGCTCGCGAACGCGCACGCGGTCGCGGCAGCGAAGGGCGTGCCGCTGTGGAAACTGCTCGCGGGGGACCGCCCGGCGCGGCTGCCGGTGCCGATGATGAACATCATCAACGGCGGCGCGCACGCCGACAACAACGTGGACCTGCAGGAGTTCATGATTTTGCCGGTCGGCCTGCCGAGCTTCTCCGAAGCGCTGCGCGCCGGCGTCGAGATCTTCCACGCGCTCAAGGGCGTGCTGAAATCTCGCGGCCTCGCCACGGCCGTCGGCGACGAAGGCGGCTTCGCGCCCGACCTCAGGTCCAACGAGGAAGCGATCGAGACCATTCTCGAAGCCATCAGCAAGGCCGGCTACGCGGCTGGCGGCGACGTCTGGCTGGGCCTTGACGCGGCAAGCTCGGAGTTCCATGAAAACGGCAAGTACAACCTCCAGGGCGAGGGCAAGCGCCTGTCGTCCGAGCAATTCACCGATTTCCTTGCCGGCTGGTGCGCCCGCTATCCGATCCTGACGATCGAAGACGGCATGGCCGAGGGCGACTGGGACGGCTGGAAGCTCCTGACCGAACGCCTCGGCAAGACCGTGCAGCTCGTCGGCGACGACGTGTTCGTGACGAATCCAGCCATCTTCCGCGAAGGCATCGACAAGGGGATCGGCAATGCGATCCTGATCAAGGTCAACCAGATCGGCACGCTGACCGAGACGCTCGAGGCGATCGCAATGGCGGACGGGGCGAAGTACGCCGCGGTGATCTCCCACCGCTCCGGCGAGACCGAGGACACCACCATCGCCGATCTTTCGGTGGCGACGACGGCGACGCAGATCAAGACCGGTTCGCTCTGCCGCTCGGACCGTGTCGCGAAATACAACCAGCTGCTGCGCATCGAGGAGCAACTCGGCGCCGCGGCGCGCTATGCTGGCAAGGACGCTTTTCCGAATCTGCCGGACTTCGCCCGCTGAGGTCGCACCGCGTTGCTGCGCTACGTCGCCCTGATCCTGCTGATTCTCCTGATCGCGTTGCAGGTGAAGCTCTGGACCGGTCAGGGCGGCATGCGCGAAGTCTGGCGGCTCCAGCACCGCGTCAGCGAGCAGAAGGCCGAGAACGCGAAGCTGAGGGCGCGCAACGAGACGCTGTCCGCCGAAGTCGACGACCTGAAGCACGGCGACGAGGCCGTCGAGGAGCGCGCGCGCGCCGAGCTGGGCCTTCTGAAGCCGGGCGAGACCTTCTATCAGGTCGTCGAGCCCGCCGACGCGCAGAGGCCGCCGGACGATGGCGGGCACTGAAAGCCTCTGGTGCATCGTGCCGGCGGCCGGCAGCGGCCGGCGGTTCGGGGCCGGCATCCCGAAACAGTACCAGCCGCTCGCGGGCAAGCCGATGATCGAGCGCACGCTCGAGCGGCTGGTCGCCTGCGCCGAAATCGCGGGCCTCATGGTCGTGCTCGCTGACGGCGATACGCACTGGCCCGGGATGGGCATGATCGGCGGAAAACCTGTGCGCACCGCGACCGGCGCCGCCGAGCGCAGCGGCTCGGTGCTGTCGGGCTTGCGTGCGCTGCCGTCCGATGTCGCCACCGACGCGTTCGTGCTCGTGCACGATGCCGCGCGTCCCTGCATTTCGCCCCGCGACGTCGAAACGCTCGTTGCGCTCGGCATCCCGGCCGGCGGCGCGCTGCTCGCGACACCGTTGCGTGACACGCTGAAACGCGCTGGCGAAGGCAACCGCGTCGCGGCGACCGAACCGCGCGAGAGGCTTTGGCGCGCGCTGACGCCGCAGATGTTCCGGCGCGGCGAGCTGACGCAGGCGCTCGAAGCCGCCGAAGCCGGCGGCGTCGCCGTCACCGACGAGGCGATGGCGATGGAGCGCATGGGCCATCGCCCGCTGTTGGTCGAAGGCGCCGAAGACAACATCAAGGTGACGACCGCGGCGGATATGGCGCTTGCCGAATACCTTTGGAGGCGCGAGACCTAGGCCACTCGTCGTTCCCGCGAAAGCGGGAACCCAGCGCCTTCGGCGGCTGGAGCAGCGGCGCTAGCTTCCCGCTTTCGCGGGAACGACGAGTTGTATGCTTGCGCGACGGCAAACCTGATTCCCGATTCCCATTCCCGATTCACGATTCCCCGGCCCAATCCCGACTTCCGAATCCCCAATCCCCGCTCCAACCATGCGCATCGGCCAAGGCATCGACATCCACGCATTCGGTCCCGGCGATCACGTCGTGCTCGGCGGGGTCCAGATTCCACACGACCGCGGGCTGGTCGCGCATTCGGACGGCGACGTCGTGATTCACGCGCTGTGCGATGCGATCCTCGGTGCGCTCGCGCTCGGCGACATCGGCCATCATTTCCCGCCGGCCGATCCGCGCTGGAAGGACGCGAGCAGCCGGCATTTCCTGCAGCACTGCGCGGAGCTGATCGCCGAGCACGGTTTCGTGCTCGCGAACGCCGACGTCACGGTCGTCTGCGAGCGGCCGAAGATCGCGCCGCACGCCGACACGATGCGCCGCAATCTCGCCGCCGATCTCGATTGCGCGATCGGGCACATCAGCGTCAAGGCGACGACCAGCGAGACGCTCGGCTTCACCGGGCGCGGCGAAGGCATTGCCGCGCTCGCGATCGTGCTGCTGACGCGCGGCCGCATGCCGCAGCCCGTGCGCCCGGACAACCCCGAGCTGGAAGCGCTGGTGCGAAGGCTCGAGCTGGATCCGCTCTGATGGTGCTGCGCTGATGGTGTCCGGGCTGCCCTACGCTCATGGCGGGCCGCCCGTCACCGGACGGCTGCGTGTCGAGCCCGGCGATTTCCGCGTCGACGAGGAGCTCGGCTTCACGCCGTCCGGCAGCGGCGAGCATGCGTTTCTGCTCGTCGAGAAGATCGGCCAGAACACCGAATGGGTCGCGCGGCGGCTCGCCGAAGCGGCGGGCGTCGCGCCGATGGCGGTCGGCTACGCAGGTCTCAAGGATCGCCACGCGATCACGCGGCAGAGTTTTTCGGTGCAACTCCCGGGCCGGAGCGACCCGGACTGGTCCGCGCTCGCGATTCCCGGCGTGCGCGTGCTCGCCGCGAGCCGGCACGATCGCAAGCTCAAGCGCGGCGTGCACCGCGGCAATCGCTTCCGCATCCGTATCCGCGACGTGCGCGGCGAACACGAACGGATCGAAGAGCGGCTCGCCGCGATCCGCGAACGTGGCGTGCCGAACTATTTCGGCGAGCAGCGTTTCGGCCGCGACGCCGGCAACCTCGAGCGTGCGCGGCAGCTCTTCGCCGGACGCCGCATGCCGCGCTCGCAGGCAAGCCTGGCGATCTCAGCGGCGCGCTCGCTGGTGTTCAACGCGGTACTGGCCGCTCGCGTCGAGGACGGCAGCTGGAACTGCGGACTCGACGGCGAGGTGTGGATGCTCGCCGGCACGCATTCCATCTTCGGCCCCGAACCGTGGACGGCCGAGCTCGCCCGCCGGCTCGCCACGTTCGACATCGATCCGACCGGCCCGCTGGTCGGCGCGGGCGAGTTGCGCAGCACGGGTCGCGTCCGCGCAATCGAGCTCGCCGCGATCGAGGCTCATCGCGCTCTCGCCGACGGCCTGGCGCGGACGGGCCTCGCCCAGCAGCGGCGCGCGCTTCGGCTCCCGGTGCGCGACCTCGTCCACGCCTGGGAGCCCGACGGCTCGCTCGTGCTCGAATTCCGGCTCGCCGCCGGCGCTTTCGCGACGGTCGTGTTGCGCGAGCTTCGCGCCGAGGGTGCCGGATCCGCCTGAACCGGCGAAATGCGCGAAATGCGCGACGAACAGCGTTTTTTGCAGCGGCCCCGCGGGTCTATAGTCTGGTCGCGGCGCCTGCGATCGTCGCGTGGCGCCGCATCGGAAGATGCGGAGGGCACGATGAGAACGCCAGCGACAGCAGCTGTGATCGTCCTTTGTCTTGCGATATCGGCCTGTGCGGGCACGGCAGGCAGCAACGGCCTCACGCGCACCAGCACGATGGACAGCGACATCGACGTCGGGAAGGTCATCGCCGTCAACGAGTGGGCGGTGCGCCGCCACGCGTCGGTCGTGTGGGTGAACTACCCGAAGAAACCCGCTTACCTGAAGGACAAGGAAGGCTGAGCAGAGCTGGCACTCAGGCGCGGGCCAGCAGCACCACCACCGCGCCGGTTCCGCCTTGCGCGGGTCGCGCAGAGGCGTAGGCCAGCACGTCCTTGCGCCGCGCGAGCAGGGTCGCCGTCATCTTCTTCAGCACCGGCCCTTGCGCGCGCGAGCGCAGGCCCTTGCCGTGCACGATGCGCACGCAGTAGTCGCCGCGCGCGATCGCGTCGTCGAGGAAGGCGCGCACCGCCTCGCGCGCGACGGCGATCGTCATCTCGTGCAGATCGAGCTCGGCGCGCACGCTGAAATGGCCGCGCCGGAGCTGCTTCAGCAGGCGCGCGGGCTGGCCGGGCTTGAGGTAATGGATCTCGTCGCCGACTTCGATCGTGGCGGGATCGAAGGCATGGCCGAGGAGCTCTTCGCGCACGCGCGCCTCGTCGCGCTCGGCCTGCGCGGCGGTCGGCTGCGGACGCGGCCTCTGCGGAGGCGACGAAGCACTCCGCTTGAGCGGGCGCACCGGACCGACCGCGTCGCGGAACAGGCGCACGTCATCGCCGGCCTGATCATCGGACGTCATCACGCGAGGCTAGCAGATCGCGAGCGGCACGAGCCCCGCGCCGCCGCGCGCGGGCGGCGTTCGCCGCGAATCCGCTATCATTCGGCGTTTCCCGAAATCCGTTCGCCGCAAGGCGCGAGGCCGTCCGGCAGCTCGGCGATGCGGACGCGGCGATTCGCCTCAAGGAGCGCATGCGAGTTCTGGTCAGCAACGATGACGGCGTTGACGCTCCCGGCCTGCGCGTGCTCGCCGAGCGGCTCGCCGATGTCGGCGAAGTGACCGTGGTGGCGCCGGACCGCGACCGCTCCGGTGCCAGCAACTCGCTGACGCTGGACGCACCGATCCGCGTGGTCCGGCTCGACGATGGCCGCTACCGCGTCGCCGGCACGCCGACCGACTGCGTGCATCTCGCGCTGTCCGGCCTGCTCGATCGCGAGCCGGACATCGTGGTGTCCGGCATCAACAACTCGGCCAATCTCGGCGACGACGTGATCTACTCCGGGACCGTTTCCGCGGCGATGGAAGGCCGTTTCCTCGGCCTGCCGGCGATTGCGATCTCGCTCGCCAGCACCGATCACAAGGGCCTGCACTACGACAGCGCGGCGGAAGCCGTGCTGCTGCTGATGCGCCGGCTGCTGATCGACCCGCTGCCGGCCGACACGATTCTCAACGTCAATGTGCCGGACCGGCCCTGGCACGAGATCGACGGGCTTGCCGTGACGCGGCTCGGGCGCCGTCATCGCTCCGCGCCGTGCATCGCCGGAACCGATCCGCGCGGGCGCCCGATCTACTGGATCGGCCCGCCGGGCGAGGCCGAGGACGACGGGCCCGGCACGGATTTCCACGCGATTCGTGCGGGCCAGGTCTCGATCACGCCGATCCACGTCGACCTGACGCGGTACCAGGCGCTGGAGAAGGTCAGCGGCTGGGTCGCTTCGCTCGAACCGAGACTTCGCAGCGCATGAGCACGCACGCCCCTGCCTGGAACGAACTCAATCACCGCCGAAGCGCGGACTGCTTCGCGTGCTGCGCGAGCGCGCACGGGATGAAGCCGATCACGGCACGCGTTTTCCGGAGAGCGCGGCGATGATCTTCCGTCGCCCCGATCCGGCGTCGCGCGGGCTCGGCATGACCTCGCAGCGCGCACGCGACCGCCTCGCCGATCGTCTCGCCGCTGAGGGCATCCGCGACCGGCGCGTGCTCGACGTCATCCGGCAACTGCCGCGCCATCTCTTCATCGACGAAGCGCTCGCGTCCCGCGCGTACGAGGACACGGCGCTTCCGATCGGACAGGGCCAGACGATCTCGCAGCCGTGGGTCGTCGCGCGCATGACCGAGGCGCTGATCGAGCATCGGCTGCCGCGGCGCGTGCTCGAGATCGGCACCGGCTCAGGCTATCAGTGCGCGGTGCTCGCGCAGCTCGTCGAGGAGGTCTACACGGTCGAGCGCATCGAGGAGCTGCTGCGCAACGCGCGGCGCCGCTTCCGCAAGCTCGGCATCGGCAACGTGCGCTCGCGCCACGCGGACGGGCGTCTCGGATGGCCCGAGGAAGCGCCGTTCGACGGCATCATGCTCACCGCCGCGGGTGCCGAGCTCGATGTTGCGCTGCTCGATCAGCTCGCACCGGACGGCACGCTGGTCGCGCCGGTCGGGCCGGCCGGGCGGCAGACGCTGCTGCGCGTGCGCATGATCGACGGGGAATGGGTACGCGAATCGCTGGGTGCGGTCAGCTTCGTGCCGCTGCTCGGCGGCGTCGGATGATCGGCCGCCGCGGCTTGTCAGGGGAGCAGGGAACTCGATGAAGATCTTCCAGCCGCTCTACGAGCGTGCGCTGCGCTGGGCGGCCCATCCGAAGGCGCCCGCGTATCTCGGCGTGCTGAGCTTTGTCGAGGCGATCGTCTTTCCGGTCGCGCCCGAGATCATGCTGGCGCCGATGACGCTTGCGAAGCCGCAGGCCTGGGCGCGCTACGCGACGATCAGCCTCGTCGGTTCGATGCTCGGCGCGGCGATCGGCTACGCGCTCGGTCATTTCGCGTTCGACGCCTTGCGTCCGCTGTTCGAGAGCATCGGCTGGCTCGCGAGCATCGATCGCCTCGTCGGCGAGCTGAGCGTCGATCTGACCGCGCATCCGTGGAAGGCGTTCTGGATGCTGGTGGCGGCCGGCTTCGTGCCGGTGCCGCTCAAGGTATTCACCTGGGCCTCGGGCATCGTTGGCATGCCGCTGCTGCCGTTTTTCGGCGGCATGCTGATCGGCCGCGGCAAGCGCGTCTATCTCATCGCGGGCGCGATCCGGCTCGGCGGCCCGAAGGCCGAGGCGTTTCTGCATCGCTGGATCGAGCCGATCGGATGGACGGCAGCGATACTGATCGCCGCCTTGGTTATCTACCTCAAGTTCATCCGATAAACTCCCGGCATGGGAAGTGATTTCCGGAGTGCGCTGGTTCGGGTAGGTTGGCTCGCACTGGTCGTCGCCGGGTGTGCTTCAACGGGCCCTGCGCCGGTCGAAGACCGCAGCATCAACAGACCGCCGCCACCGCGCTCGACTCCGGCGCCGACAAGGCGTGCGCCGGCGACGTCCGGCACGTATCGCGTCCAGCGCGGCGACACGCTCTACAGCATCGCGTTCCGTCACGGTCTCGACTACCGCGAGCTGGCCGAGTGGAACGGCATCGAGCCGCCTTACACGATCTATCCGGGTCGCGAGCTCAAGCTGTCGCGGGGCCGTTCCACGGCGCGGCCGCCTGCGCAGGCCGGAGCCGCAGCGCGTGCCGCTCCGCCGCCGCGATCGGCCACTCGCGCACCGGAAACGCGCACGGCAGCGGCGCCGAAGCCGGGCCCGTTCGAGCCGGTCGCACCGGCGTCATCCCGATCGTCGACGGCGGCGACACCCGGCGTGTCGACGGCATCCGCCGCTCCAGCCGCGACGCCGCCTCCGGCCACGGCTTCGCAGCCCGCCGGATCGAATGGCGACATCGTCTGGCACTGGCCGGCGGACGGCGAGATCGTCGGCACCTACGCCGCCGGAGACCCCACGCGTCAGGGCATCGACATCGCCGGCAAGTCCGGCTCGCCGGTGCGCGCCGCGGCCGACGGCACGGTCGTCTACAGCGGCAACGGCCTGATCGGCTACGGCGAGCTGATCATCGTCAAGCACAGCCCCGCGTTCCTCTCGGCGTACGGCCACAATCGCAAGCGCCTCGTCCAGGAAGGCGATCGCGTGAAGGCCGGGCAGATGATCGCGGAGATGGGCTCGAGCGGCACGAGCCGCGACGAGCTGCACTTCGAGATCCGCCGCAACGGCAAGCCGTCCGACCCGCTGGGCTATCTGCCGCGACGGTGATCGTGCCCGCCGCGAAGGCGTAAGCTGTAGCGATGGTTGCGCCCTCGACCGTGCCCGAGCTTTCCAGCGAGGACTTCCACGATCTCGTCGAATCGATCGAGTCGCACGATGAGGAAGCGCGCTCATCGACGCGCGTCTACCTCGGCGAAATCGGCTTGACGCCGCTGCTCGGCGCGAGCGAGGAAGCCACGCTCGCCAAGGCCGTGCGCGCAGGCGACGGCGAGGCGAGGCGGCGCATGATCGAGGCGAACCTGCGCCTCGTCGTCTCCGTCGCGCGCGCCTATGTCGGCCGCGGCGTGCCGTTGATGGATCTCATTGCGGAGGGCAATCTCGGCCTCATCCGCGCGGTGGAGAAATTCGATCCCGAGCGCGGCCTGCGCTTCTCGACATACGCCGTGTGGTGGATCCGCGAGGCGGTGCAGCACGCCGTGATGCACCACGGCCGCACGGTACGCCTTCCGGTACACGTGCTGCGCGAGCTCGCGCAGGTGCTGCGCGCCGAACGCGAGCTTGCCGCGCGACACGGCCAGCCGCCGAGCCTGGAACACATCGCCGCGGCCGTCGGCAAGGACACGCGCGAAGTCGCCGAGCTGTTCCGCGTCGGCGAAAGCGTGGCCTCGCTCGACGCGGTCGCCGAGGCGAGCGAGCCGGTCGCATCGCCGCTGGATCGCGAGGAATCCTCGAGCGCGCTGTCGCGGGCCGAAGCGGAGCGGCTCGGGCTCTGGCTCTCGCGACTCACCGAGCGCCAGCGTGCCGTCATGCAACGGCGCTTCGGCCTGGGCGGCGCGCCGGTGCAGTCGCTCGCCGAGATCGGGCGCGACCTCGGCATCACGCGCGAGCGTGCGCGGCAGATCCAGGAAGAGGCGATGCGCAAATTGCGCAAGCTGTCGCAGGACGAATGACGGCATGATGGCGGGCCGAGACCCACCCTATGTGTGTCACGGACAGGCGGCGCGGAATTTTCGTGAGCGCGCATAGGGTGGGCCTTGGCCCACCGCTTCGCGTCTCATTCGTCCGGCAGCATGAACGCCGCGACGGCGCGGCGTCCTTCCGACGCGAGCAGGTTGTACGTGCGGCTCGCCGCCGAGTTGTCCATGACCTCGACGCCGATGCCTTGCCGCAGCAGCGACACTACCGCAGCGCGGGGCGGAAACACCTGGCGCTCGCCGGTGCCGAGCAGCACGACTTCGGGATTCAGCGCAGCGATCGCGTCGGCCGCGGCCGCATCGAACTGCGAGGTTTCGGTGACGGGCCAGTCCTCGACCACGCGATCGGGCGCGAGCAGGAAGCTCTTCGTCAGCGGGCGATCGACGATCGTGATCGCGTGCTTCGTGCAGGCGCGAACGAAGAGATAGCCTTCGGCGGGATCGTGAGTGAGCTGCATGCGTCCTACTTCCGCGGCAGCTCGATCTTCGGCTGTTCGGGGTTGCGCCGGTAGAAGCAGGCGATGCGCCCGATCGTCTGCACCAGCTCCGAGCGGGACGCCTCGCGCAGAGCCTCGATCGTGTCGGCACGATCCTCGCGGTCGGCGTCGGCGAGCCGCACCTTGATCAGCTCGTGACGTGCCAGGGCACCATCGAGCTCCTGCAGCAGCGCGGCGGTGACGCCCTTCTGGCCGACGATGACCACCGGATCGAGCGAATGCGCAAGGCCGCGCAGGTAGTGCTTCTGATGAGACGACAGCGGCATGAACGGAAACCGAATGGGGACGAGCGGTCGTAGGGTGGGTCCGCTGCAGGTTATCATGCATGCCCTTTTTCACCGAACCGGCGCGGTGCCGCGCGGACGATGACGCGCAGCAAATCCAGCTCCCGCTGGCTCCAGGAACATTTCAGCGATCCTTACGTCAAGCGCGCCCAGGCGGAGGGCTGGCGTTCACGCGCCGTGTTCAAACTGGAGGAGCTGATCGAGCGCGACCGGCTGCTGAAGCCGGGCATGGTCGTGGTCGATCTCGGTGCGGCGCCCGGCGGATGGTCGCAGATGGTCCGCTCGCGCATCGGCGGGAAGGGACGCGTGATCGCGCTCGACGTCCTGCCGATGCAGGGCATCGCCGGAGTCGATTTCATCCTCGGCGATTTCCGTGAAACCGAAGTGCTGAAAACGCTGGAAGATCATCTGGATGGCGCTTTCGTGGACCTTGTGCTCTCGGACATGGCCCCCAATCTGTCCGGCATGAGCAGCGTCGATCAGCCGCGGGCGATGCACTTGGCCGAGCTGGCCGAGGAGTTCGCCGAGGCACATCTACGGAAGGGCGGGGCTTTTTTGACCAAGCTTTTCCAGGGTGAAGGCTTCGACGAGTACGTGCGGCGCTTGCGCCGGGGCTACGAGCGAGTCAGCATGCGAAAGCCGAAGGCCTCGCGCGCGCGCAGCCCGGAGGTTTACGCGCTGGCGGTCGGCAGGAAGTGAGCTTTTTCCTTCTCCCCGTTGGCGGACGAAGGACTCTGTCCCGGAATGGACCCCGGGTGCCGGAGGCGGACGAGGGAAGGCTTGTCGAAACCCCTCCACCGCTCCCGGCAAGGCCTTTCCCCGGACGGGAGAGGGACACCGAGGCGCCGGGCGCCTCGCTCGAAGTGCTTTGCGGTGGTTAGCTCGATATGAACGACATGGCCAAGAATCTGCTGCTCTGGGTGATCATCGCGGTCGTCCTTCTGACCGTCTTCCAGAGTTTCAATCCGCGCGCGTCGGCGCCGTCCGACGTGCCGTATTCGGAATTCGCGCAGCAGGTCAGCAACGGCGGCGTCGCCTCGGTGCAGCTCAGCGCCGACGTGCCGACCAAGGCCACGGCCAAGCTCAAGGATGGCTCCTCGGTGTCGACGACGATTCCGATGGGCGCCAACGACAATGCGATCGAGCTGTTCAACAAGAACAACGTCGAAGTGCGCCAGTCGCCGGCCGACAACGTGATGCCGCTCTGGCGCATCTTGCTCGACTGGGTGCCGTTCCTCATCTTCATCGGCCTGCTCGTCTACTTCATGCGCCAGATGCAGGCCGGCGCCGGCGGGCGCGGCGCGATGTCGTTCGGGCGCTCGCGCGCGAAGCTGCAGGGCGAGGATCAGGTCAAGGTCACGTTCGCCGACGTCGCCGGCTGCGACGAGGCGAAGGAGGAAGTCGGCGAGCTCGTCGAGTTCCTGCGCGATCCGTCGAAGTTCACCAAGCTCGGCGGCAAGATTCCGCGCGGCGTGCTGATGGTCGGCTCGCCGGGCACCGGCAAGACGCTGCTCGCCAAGGCGATCGCCGGCGAGGCGAAGGTGCCGTTCTTCTC
>CBINBI010000047.1:0-26275 GCA_966248875.1 uncultured Rhodanobacteraceae bacterium | reverse complement strand
TGATGGTCTCCAGCTGCTGATTGCTCTGGTCCTGCGCGTCTTGCGCAAGAGCCGGAGGCGTCAGGAGCCCCAGCGCCGTCAGTGCAGTGATGCCGTACGAAGCCCTCGCAGTGCCCGGATGTTCGAGGGCACGTCGAATGGACTGTCGGAGCAGTGTGTGTCGCATGAATTTCTCCTGCGTTTCGTTGGATAGCGGTCCACGACAGCGAATGCGTGCGCAACGCAGAACATTAAAAAATTGTCAGCACCGACGCTTGGTCGTTTCTTTTCCGAGAGTTTGGAAAAAATTGATGGATAGCCTGATTTGGTGAGCGAAAAAGCATCGGGACTGCGGTGCAGGAGCCGGCCGCCAGTCCGACTCCCTGCACACGAGCCCAAGCCGTCAGAGGCCGATGGCTTCGCCACCGCGGCCGCGGGCTGCGCTAGCCGTCTGTCCGAAACGCCGCTTGAACGACCGTGCAAACGCACAGCGATCTTCGAAGCCGCTTGCCCGTGCGACTTCGGTGATGCTCAATTCGGTGTTTTGCACCAGCCGGAATGCGCGCTTCAACCGTTGCTCCATGAGGACCGAATAAGGCGTCTCGCCGAATACCGCGTTGAACGTACGTACGAAGTGGCAGGTGGAATAATTCGCGGCTCGCGCGAATTCGGCGATGCCGAGATCGAGCTCGCTCGACGACTCCATGCGGTTATAGACGCGCTGCAGGCGCAGGAATACCGCACGGCGCTGGCTCAGCGTACGGCCGGGACAGCGCTTGATCAGCGGATCGAAGCCGGCCTGAAGCTCGGCGAGCAGCGTGACGAACTTGATCGCGGAGGTCGCGGTGCCGACCTTGTCGCCAGCGCCGGCCCGTGCCGCATCGCGCGCAAGCTGCACGGCCGCGCGACGGATTTCGCGATCGGCCGGATGCGTCGCCGGCAGCAGCACCGGTTCGGGCACCGGCGTTTCTCGCGTCGAGTTGATGAGCTGCCGCCAGAGCGGCGCAGGCGCCATGACCGTGATCCACAAGGACGCCTGACTTCCGATCACGTGCGTACACTGCCCGCCCTCGGCTACGAACAGCTGGCCGGTGCGCAATGTCTGGAGCGCTTCGCCATCCGCCAGCCTGAGACTGCCCCGCAGCGGGATCAGCACCATCGGCGGCAGCGCGCTGCCGTTCAGCATGCTGGTGCGTCCTGAGCCGACCACGACACGCAGGACACGCTCCGTCTGGAGATGGCGGTCGGTGGCCGCGCCGTTGCGCAGGAGCCGTCCGTTGTTCGCCACCCGGTCGAAGTCGATACGGAATGGCTTGCCCGCCCGCGCCCGGGCAGTACACGCGATGCCTCCTCTACTGCCGTCCATGGGAAGCCTCGCGCGTTTCCCGAACGCCGACATAAGTCGGAATGAATACAGCCGTGCTGTCGTGCATCTGTCCCCCCGGACTTGTCTTTGAACGAATCACAGGGGTGATACGAAAATCGGCACGTGATTCCGCCACGGAAGTCACGTCTGTTTAGCGCGCGTTTTGCTTTGAAGGCGTCAGTCGCCCCGCGAGGTGTGGCCAAGTTGGCGCGCAGGCGCCACTATTGCAGCGCAGCTAAATCAGCGGGACTGAACGAGCTGACGGACGCGTCGGCGCCCGTTTGGGGCGTCCCTACCGCCGCCGTGCGCGGATCACGTCGACGAGGCCACGCGTCGATGCGTCGAGGGTGCTCGTGTCAGCTCCGTCCGCAAGCGCAGGGCCGATCGACTTCGCGAGGGTCTTGCCAAGCTCGACACCCCACTGATCGAAGGCATTGATGCCCCAGAGGTGAGACTGCACGAAGACCTTGTGCTCGTGCACCGCCAGCAACGTGCCCAGGCTTTCCGGCGTGAGCGCATCGAGCAGGATCGTCGTGCTTGGCCGGTCACCCGGAAATGTACGCTGCGCGGCCAGCGCGCGGCGCTCGGCATCGGTGCCGGCAGCGGCTTCGGCCAGTGCCTCGTCGAACGTCTTGCCGAGCGCGAGCGCAGCGCCCTGTGCCAGCAGATTCGCGAGCAGCGCCTCGTGGTTCGAATGGAGCCCATGCGCCGGCCGGATCACGCCGACAAGATCGACGGGAACCGTGTCGGTGCCCTGGTGCAAGGCCTGGAAGAACGCATGCTGGGCGTTCGTGCCGACGTTGCCCCACAATACCGGCACCGTCGACTGCGCGACCGGAGCGCCATCCGGGGTTATCGATTTGCCGAGGCTCTCCATTTCGAGCTGTTGCAGGTAGGCCGGCAGCTCCGCGAGATAGTCGTGATACGGAATCACCGCCACGCTCGGAAAGCCGAGCGCATTGCGATTCCAGATGCCCGCAAGCGCGAGCAGCACCGGCACGTTCTCGCGCCAGGGCGCCGAGCGAAAATGATCATCGGCCGCGGCCGCGCCGCGCAGCAGAGCACGGAAAGCCGGCATGCCGATGGCGAGCGCGACGACGAGGCCGACCGCGGACCAGAGCGAGTAACGCCCGCCGACGAAGTCCCACATCGGCAGCACGCGCTCACCGGGAATGCCGAACGCACGTGCCGCCTCGACGTTCGCGCTCACCGCGACGAGGTGCCGGTCCGCCGCGGCACGATCGCCGGAATACGCCGAGACGAGCCATTCGCGCAGCACGGTTCCGTTGAGCAGCGTTTCCTGCGTGGTGAAGCTCTTCGAGACCAGCAGAACGAGCGTGCGCTTCGGATCGAGCGTGCGCATCAGCGCGGCCGTGCGGTGGCCGTCGACGTTCGGCAGGAAATGGCAGCGCACCTTGCCGACGTCGAAGTCGCGCAGGGCTTCGACCGCAAGCCGCGGTCCGAGATCGGAACCGCCGATGCCGAGGTTGACGACGTCGGTGACGCCGGGGGCCAGGCCGAAGCCGCCATCGACACCGCCATGGATCGCCTCGACGAGCCTCGCCATGCGATCCTGCGTTCCGGCTACGTGGGAGAGCACGGCGGGCGGCGCGAGTGCCGGCAGGCTCGACTCACCCGAGCGCAGTGCCGTGTGCAGCACCGCACGGCGCTCGGAGCGGTTGATCGCATCGCCGCGGAACATCGCGTCGCGCGCGTCCCCCCAGCGTGATGCTTCGAGTACCCCGCCGAGCACCGCAAGCGCTGCGTCATCGAGCTTCTGGCGCGAGAGATCGACGAACAGCGGGCCGACGCGCCGGCCGTATTTCGCAGCTCGGCCCGGTTCGGCGACCAGGTCGCGAAGATGGCGCGCGCGCAGGCGCGACGCTTCTGCCGCCAGACGCTCGAGGTCTGCCTCTAGCATGGATGCGCCGTCGTCATCGGAGGTTCGAGTTTACGCGGGCCGCCGGAAAGTCAGAACCGCATCGCCCTGCTGCGCTTCTCCACTTGCAGGGAGCGCCGGCAAGGCATCAGGCGGCGGCCTGCTTCGGAATCGACGTGTTGGTGTGCGTCAGCTTGTTGTGCCGATCGACGTAGACGAGCTGCGGCTTGTGCGAGGCGGCTTCGGCTTCCTCATACACGCCGTACGCCGCGATGATGATGATGTCGCCTGGCTGCGCGCGATGCGCCGCGGCACCGTTGATCGAGATGATGCCCGACCCCTCGTCGGCGCGGATCGCGTACGTCGAGAAGCGCTCGCCGTTGTTGACGTTGTAGAT
Source organism: uncultured Rhodanobacteraceae bacterium (assembly GCA_966248875.1). Classification (GTDB taxonomy): domain Bacteria; phylum Pseudomonadota; class Gammaproteobacteria; order Xanthomonadales; family Rhodanobacteraceae; genus Dokdonella_A. The sequence continues at coordinate 22,654 of CBINBI010000047.1, read as the reverse complement.
GTGGATCTGCTCGTACTCGCGGATGCCGGAGCTGTCGAGCAGGTCGCCGTCGATGGCGCAGGATCCTTCGTAGTGCAGCTCCGCATGGGTCACGGTCGCGCGGTGGATCTTGGCCTTGAGCATGTTGAGCTGCATGGGCGCCCCCAAGTGTCATCTGTTGCTTCGGCGCAACAGCTGCGATTATAGCCGAAGCCGTGCAGCTATGTTGCGGCGCGGCAATATGCGCAGCAAGCTCTTGAGTTTCAAGAGTGAAATCAAAAAAAAACCCTCGCTGCGTGTCCGCGCGAGGGTTCTCAATCGGAGTGACGATTACCTTACAATGCGCCCTGCTTGCCGCCGGGGCAACGATGCGTTGCAAAAATCCCAGTGGCGGTGGGAAGAATACCACACCTTCGGCAAAAAATGCTACTGCTCGGTCAACAACAGATTGTCGATGAGCCGCGTGGAGCCGAGCCGGGCCGCGATGAGGCCGATCAGCGCCTCCGATTGTCCGGGAGCGGGCTCGGCGAGATCGTCCGCCCGGCGGATCACGGCGTAGTCGGGAGCGAACCCGGCCGCGCACAGGGCGGCCTCGGCCTCCGCCTCGATCTCTCGCCGCGGTTGAACGCCCGCCCGAACGGCCTCACGCATCCGCTGGAGAGTCGCGTAGATCACCGCCGCCCGCTCGCGCCCGGCATCGTCAAGATACTGGTTGCGCGAGCTCATCGCGAGCCCGCTCGCCTCGCGCAGCGTCGGAGCGTCGACGATGTCGATCGGATAGCCGAGATCGCGCGCCATGCGGCGGATCACCAGGAGCTGCTGATAATCCTTGCGGCCGAACACTGCGACCATCGGCTGCACGATGTTGAAGAGCCTGGCGACGACAGTCGCGACACCATCGAAATGGCCGGGCCGGACCGCGCCTTCCAGCATGTCGAAGCCCGGCACGTTGACGCGCACCGTATTTTCCGGCCCGAAGGGATACATCTCCTCGACAGCGGGCATGAACAGGGCGTCGCAGCCCGCGGCGGAAAGACCCGCTGCATCGGCTTCGGGCGTGCGCGGATAACGCGCGAAATCCTCGTTCGGACCGAACTGCGTCGGATTGACGAACACGCTGGCGACGACGACGTCGGCGTGCTCGCGTGCGATGCGGATCAACGAATAATGACCGGCATGCAGGTTGCCCATCGTCGGCACCAACGCGATGCGCTGGGCGCGCAGGCGAAACGTCGCGAGAAACGCCTGCAGATCGCTCGCGCGAGCAAAGACCGGCATCATCGCGTCAGTAGCTGTGCTCGGGCGCGGGAAACTCGCGCGCGCGCACCGCGGCCGCGTACGCGGACAGCGCGCCGACGATCGAATCGCTGCCGCGCAGGAAATCCCTGACGAAGCGCGGGCGGCGTCCGGGCGAGAGGCCGATCAGGTCGTACATGACCAGCACTTGTCCATCGCAGTCGACGCCGGCACCGATGCCGATCGTCGGAATCGACAGATCGCGAGTGATTTCCGCCGCGAGCGAAGCCGGCACGCACTCGAGCACGAGCAGGTCGGCGCCGGCATCCTGCACTTCGCGTGCGGCGCTGCGCAGATGCGCGGCCGCCGCCTCATCGCGGCCCTGCACGCGGAACCCGCCGAGCTTGTACACCGATTGCGGCGTCAATCCGAGGTGCGCACAGACGGGCACGTCGCGCTCGCTCAACGCGCGGATCACGTCCGACGCCCAGCCCGATCCCTCGAGCTTGACCATCGCCGCGCCACCCTCGCCCATCAGTCTGCGCGCGGTGTTGAGCGCCGTCGAAACGTCGCGCGCGGCGAGGAACGGCATGTCCGCGATCAGCAGCGCGCGGCGCGACCCGCGCGACACCGCAGCCGCGTGATAGACGATCTGATCGACCGTCACCGGCAGCGTGCTCGCATGGCCCTGCACGACCATGCCGAGCGAGTCGCCGACGAGCACGATGTCGATGCCCGCCGCGTCCGCCGCCGCCGCAAAGCTCGCGTCGTACGCGGTGACGGCAACGATCTTCTCGCCGCGCCGCTTGCGTTCGCGCAGCTCCGGCAAGGTCACCGGTGCGCGGGGATTGGATTCCGGCTGCATGGGCTCGTCCCGGCGGAAAGAACGATTATTCCGCGTCGGCGCCGCTTTGCTCAAGCCGCGCCGCTTGCGGGGAGCGGCACGCAGCCCGCCGTGCCGGTGCGAAGGAGCAGATCGCGCACCCGGCCCTGGCCCGGCACCTCGAGCTCGGCGTCGAGATCGGCGAGCGGCAGGAGCACGAACGCGCGCTCTGCGATCTCCGGATGAGGAATGCGCAAGCCGTCCTCCTCGATGCGAAGATCGCCGTGCATCAGCAGATCGAGATCGATCACGCGCGGCCCCCAGCGCGTGCCGTCGCGATGGCGGCCGCGCTCGCGCTCGATCGCGAGCAGCGCATCGAGCAGCTCGCGCGGCGAAAGCCGCGTCGCGAGCGCAACGGCGGCGTTGATGAACTCCGGCTGGTCGGCGCGTCCCCAAGGCTCGGTGCGAAACAGGCGCGAAGCGTGCAGCAGCCGGCTGCGTGGCAGGCGTGAGAGCGCGTCGATCGCCGAGCGCACCTGGCGCGCCGGATCGTCGAGATTGCTGCCGACGCCGATGTACGCGACGGACTCGTCCACGCGACTCACTCGGCTGGTGTCGCGCCGCCTTCCGACGCGGGTTTTGCTTTGCGGCGGCGCCGGCGAGGGCGTCGGCGCTTCGGAGCTTCTGTCGCAGCGGCACCTTCGGGTGTCAGCGGCGGCTGCGGCGCGAACTGACGCGCGAGCTCCTGATGATCCATCTGCTGCGCCGCGGTCCACCATTCGGCGAGCTCGGTAAGCGCCGGCGATTCGGAGCTTCTGAGAAGCAGGAAATCGTAAGCTGCGCGGAAGCGCGGGTGCGCGAGCAGGCGGAACACACGCTTCTTGACGCGCTGCTCGAAGCGCGGCTGCAGCATCCAGATTTCCTCGATGCTGCTGGCGAAACGGCGCGGAATCGCGACGCGCTGTGCCTGCTCGCTCATGATGCGCGTCGACGCCGTCGCCCACGCCGCCGCCGGATCGGTGCCGGCGGCGATCAGCTCCTCGGCGGCGGCGCGCACCGGCTCCCACAGCAGCGCGGCAAACAGGAATGCCGGCGTCACCGGCTTCTCGGCGCGCACGCGCTCGTCGGTGCTGGCAAGTGTACGCTCCAGCAGCACGCGGAAGCGGTCAGCGTGCACCGATTTCAGCGAGCGTGCCGTGCTCGGAAACACGTGCTCGATCAGTCCGTGCGTCTGCAATGCGTGAAAGCTCGCGAGTCCGTAGCCGGACAGGAACAACTTGAGCGACTCGTCGAACAGGCGCGCGGGCGGCGCTTCGGCGAGCAGCGGGCCGAGCTTGGCGAACGGCGCCGCCGTTTCCGGCGCGATCGTGAAGTCGAGCTTGGCGGCGAGCCGTGCAGCGCGCAGCATGCGCACGGGATCTTCGCGATAGCGCTCCTCGGGATCGCCGATGAGGCGCAGGCAGCGCTGCTCGAGATCCTGCATGCCGCCGACGTAGTCGCGCACGCTGAAATCGGAAATGTCGTAATAGAGCGCGTTGACGGTGAAGTCGCGGCGCAGCGCGTCTTCCTCGATCGTCCCGTAGACGTTGTCGCGGACGAGGCGCCCGTCGACGAGATGACGGTCACCGCTGCCGTCGTCGCCGGTGCCGCGGAAGGTCGCGACCTCGACGATCTCGCGCCCGAACACAACGTGGGCAAGGCGGAAGCGGCGGCCGATCAGGCGGCAGTTGCGGAACAAGCCGCGCACCTCTTCCGGGGTCGCGTTGGTCGCGACGTCGAAATCCTTGGGGTGGCCGCCGAGCAGCAGGTCGCGCACAGCACCGCCGACCAGGAAGGCCTGATAGCCGGCTTCATTGAGGCGGTAGAGGACGCGCAGGGCGCCGCTGGAGATGTTCCGGCGCGAAATACAGTGCTCCGCCCGCGGCGTCGTGCGCAACTCGGCGATGATCGGGACCTGCCGCTTGGCGTTGGGAATCATTCCTCGGAAACTTCCATCGCAGCGGCCGGATGCGATTGCCGCTCGTTTTTCTTTCGTTATACTACGCGACCGCTGTTTTTCCCAACGGTTTGCGCTCCCTTCGTCTAGCGGTCCAGGACGTCGCCCTCTCAAGGCGAAAACACGAGTTCGATTCTCGTAGGGAGCGCCAGGTGTCTTCCGCCCGGCATGCGGCCCCGCTTCCGACCAGGCGAGGCTGTCGATCCGGCCGGTTCGCTTCTACAATTTCCGGGTCCGATTCGGCCGTCCGTGGCCGCACTTTCCACCAGAGCAGGGCTTCGACCGAAGTTTCGCGATCCGGCCCAGAACCATGCCCTTCGTCGTCACCGAAAACTGCATCAAGTGCAAATACACGGACTGCGTCGAAGTCTGTCCGGTCGACTGCTTCCATGAAGGACCCAACTTCCTCGTGATCGACCCCGAGGAGTGCATCGACTGCACGCTCTGCGAGCCCGAGTGTCCGGCCAACGCGATCTTTCCGGAGGACGATGTGCCTGCCGGCCAGGAGCACTTCATCGCGCTCAATGCCGAGCTTGCGAAGGTCTGGCCCGTGCTGACCGAACGCAAGGACGCTCCGCCGGATGCCAAGGAATGGGACGGCAAGCCCGGCAAGCTGCCGTTGCTGGAACGCTGATCGCGCGCGGTGAGATTGCGCGCGCAATTGAGATTGCGCGCGCAATCGTTCGGCCGGCTTTCACTCGAAAATTGCGGCGGCGCCGGACGGCGCGTGTCACGATGCTCGCGCCGTCCCTCGGCTGCGGCCGGTACGTCAGGACAATCTCTGCTTCAACGTCGCCAGCAGCGCCTGCGCCGCATCCCGCGCGGCTTCGTCCGTCGCGCCTTCGACGACCACCTTGCTGCCATCGCCCTCCGCGAGCACGCGCAGCTTGAGGCGCACCTGCGCCGTCGTCTTGCCCTTGGCCATGCCGAGCGTGACGATCTTCTTGAACAAGCCGGGCTTCGCGACGACCTGGCCGGTGGTCTGCACGTCGTAGCTCCGGCCGGCCTCGTCGCGCGCGAGGATCGTCGCCGCGCCGGAGCGCTCGATGGCAAGGCCGACGCGATTCCAGACGCTGTCGACGGTATCGGCGATGTGCAGGCTGTCGCCGCTGAGGACGGCCGGCGCCGGCGCTTCGCCGACCGGCGCGGAGGCCGGTGCTTCCGTCGGTGCCGCCGTCGCTGCCGAAGCTTCACCGCTCGCGCCAGGCGTCGCCGCCGGCGTACCGGTCTGCGGAATCGTCAGCGCGCCGGAGGTGTTCGGCCTGTCGAGGTCCGGCGGGACTTCCAGCGGTCGTTCCTGGACGCTGGTCTTGTACTCGTCGTTCTTCTTGTCGAAATGGCGATGCAGCCAGCCGCACCCGCCAAGGAAGCAGGTCGCGGTCACGGCGATGGCCAGGGCTCGGATGTCCCGTCTCACGTTGGTGGGTCCCTTGGGGTGGCGGCGTAGTCTAACTGACTGCGCGCGCAGCCTCGATTAATCCGAGCCGAACCAGCACGTCCCGGCCCTTCGCATGGTGGGCCGCGGAGAGCGGAAGCAGCGGAAGGCGCGGCTGCGGCGTGCCGATGCCCAACTCAGCCAGGCACCATTTGACCGGAATCGGGTTCGGCTCGACGCCGAGGAAATCGTAAAGCGGCTGCAGCTGCTCGTTCACCGCTCGGGCACCTTCGGCATCGCCGGCCGCACACCGCTCGCAGAGCAAGGCGAACGTGGACGGCGCGACGTTCGCGGCCACGGAGATGACACCGGCAGCGCCCGCCAGCATGGCGCGCATCGCAGTCGGATCGTCGCCCGAAAGCACGGCGAAGCGTTCGCCGGAAAGATCCAGCAGAGCGCGCATGCGCTCGGGTTCGGGTCGCGCTTCCTTGATGCCGACAATGTTGCCGTGCCCTGCCAGCCGCGCGACGGTCTCCGGCATCAGATCGCACGAGGTGCGCGTCGGAACGTTGTAGAGGACGACGGGAAGGCCTCCGTGCTCGGCGACCTCACAGAAATGCCGATAGAGGCCCTCCTGCGTCGGCCGCACATAAGGCGGCGCCACGACCAGCGCGAGATCGACGCCGGCGGCTTTCGCGCGGCGCGTCTGCGCGATCGTTTTCGCGGTCGCGGATTGCCCGGTGCCGGCGAGCACGGGCACACGCCCTGCGATGCGGGCGACCGCGAATTCGAGCAGCGACGAATATTCTCGCTCGTCGAGCGCGGCGGCCTCGCCGGTGGAGCCTGCCATGACGATGGCGCGCGTGCGCCCTGCGAGCTGGTAATCGATCAGGCGGCCGCAGGCGTCTAGGTCCAGCGCATCGTCCCGCCCGCCGAACGGCGTCGCCAGTGCGCAGATGCTCCCGGAAAGGGTCACGGCGTAAATTCAATGACTTGCGAGTCGCAGAATGTTACTTGCTCCCCCCGGCAGCGGCAAGTATTCTGGACCGCTGGGCATCGGCAGGCGATGTCGATAAGGGTCCATGGAATCGTGAAGCCGGCAGGAAAGCAAACACCGGGCGAAAACGCACCGCGCCCCGCCGCGAACGAAAACTACCTCCTGATCAGCGCCTTCGCTCCCGCCAACCACTCGCCGCTGGTGGCGATCAGCAAACGCATCTCGGATTGCGGCTGCAACCTCGCCGAGGCACGCGTCGCCTCGCTCGGCAGCGACCTTTCCGTGCTGGCGCTGGCCCAGGGCTCCTGGGACGCGATCGCGAAGCTCGAGAATGCGCTGGCGCGCCTCGAGCGCGACGGCGAGGTGCGCCTCGCGCACTTCCGCACCGGCGCGAAACAGCAGCAGTCCAACCTCCTGCCGTACATCGTCGAAGTCGTCGCGGCCGACAAGCCCGGTGTGCTGTTCCAGCTCGCCGAGTTCTTCGCGCGTCAGGGCATCACGATCGAGCAGTTGCACTCCACGCGCTACCGCGCGATGCAGACCGGTGCCGACATGTTTTCCGCGCAAATCACGATCGGCATCCCGAACACGATGCACATCGCGGCGCTGCGCGACGATTTCCTCGAATTCTGCGACGGGCTCAATCTCGACGCGATCATGGATCCGATGAAGTTTTGACGATGCTCGAACCCGGCGACAAGGCACCCAGGCTGAAAGGCACGCTGCAGGACGGCTCGACGCTGAAGCTCGCTGATCTCGCGGGCAAGCCGTTCGTGGTCTACTTCTATCCGAAGGATGCGACGCCGGGCTGCACGCTCGAAGCGCAGAACTTTCGCGATCTGTATCCGAAATTCGCCAAGCACGGCTGCAAGATCGTCGGCGTGTCGCGTGACTCGGTCGCCTCGCACGAGAAGTTCTGCGGCAAGCACGACCTGCCGTTCCCGCTCGTCGCCGACACCGACGAGACCTGGTGCCGCGCATTCGACGTCATCGGCGAGAAGGTGCTCTACGGCAAGAAGCACGTCGGCGTGATCCGCTCGACCTTCCTGTTCGGAGCCGACGGCCGCTTGGTCCAGGCCTGGCGCAACGTGCGCGTGCCAGGCCACGCCGAAGCGGTACTGGAGCGCCTGACCCGCCAGTGACCGTCATCGTCGTCTGCTGCCCGTCGCGCTTCCGCGCTCGCCGCGCGCGCCGCGCCGGCCTTCCATCTTTCCGCACCGAGAACGCCGCATGACCCGAGGCAAGCGCATCTACGCGCTCGACACCAACGTGCTGATGCACGATCCGACCGCGTTGTTCCGCTTCGAGGAGCACGACGTGTTCCTGCCGATGACGGTGCTCGAGGAGCTGGACGCGGGCAAGAAAGGCACTTCGGAAACGGCGCGGAACGCGCGCCAGGTCAGCCGTTTCATCAACGAGCTGATCGAGAACGGCAACGGCCGGCATGTCGAGGACGGTGTCGAGCTCAAGCACCCCAAGGGACTGCAGCTTGACCGGCGCGGGCGCAGCGGACGGCTCTACTTCCAGACGTCCTCGCTGAATACCGCGTCGGAAAAAGGCAAGCGGCCCCTGCCTGACAACCAGATCCTCGCTTCGATCCTCGCGCTGCGCGAGCAGCGCAAGGAACCGGTCGCGCTGGTCTCGAAGGACATCAACCTGCGCATCAAGGCGACGATCTACGGCATCGCTGCCGAGGACTACGAAAACGACCGCGCACTCGACGATTTCAACCTGCTCTACACCGGCCTGGCCGAGCTGCCGCCTGATTTCTGGGACAGGCACAACGAAGTGCGCTCGTGGTCCGAACGCGGCCATACGTTCTACGAGGTGAAGCGCCGCAAGGACGAGGACTGGTACCCGAACCAGAACCTCTATCTGCCCGGCGAGGACGATATCGAGCTGCGCGTGCTGCGGCTGGAAGGCAGCAAGGCGATCCTGCAGATCGTCGATGACTACCGCAGCGGATCGCACACGGTCTGGGGCATCTCGGCGCGCAACCGCGAGCAGAATTTCGCGCTCAACGCGCTGATGGATCCTGACATCGATTTCGTCACCCTGCTCGGCACCGCCGGCACCGGCAAGACGCTGCTGGCGCTCGCCGCCGGACTCGCGCAGGTCATGGATCAGCAACGCTACCGCGAGATCATCATGACGCGCGCGACGGTTTCCGTCGGCGAGGACATCGGCTTCCTGCCCGGCACCGAGGAGGAAAAGATGACGCCGTGGATGGGCGCGCTCACCGATAATCTGGAAGTGCTGACCAACCCGCAGGAAGGCGGCGCCTGGGGCCGTGCGGCGACCAACGATCTCCTCGCCTCGCGCATCAAGATCCGCTCACTGAACTTCATGCGTGGCCGGACGTTCCTCAACCGCTACGTCATCATCGACGAGGCACAGAACCTGACGCCGAAGCAGATGAAGACGCTTATCACCCGCGCCGGCCCGGGCAGCAAGATGATCTGCCTCGGCAACGTCGAACAGATCGACACGCCCTATCTCACCGAGACGACTTCGGGCCTCACCTACGCCGTGGATCGGTTCAAGGACTGGCAGCACAGCGCGCACATCACGCTGCGCCGCGGCGAGCGCTCGCGCCTCGCGGATTACGCGTCGGAGGTGCTGTAGGGCCGCTGTCCGGGGTTCGTTTCCTTTTGAGGGAGTTTCGGTCGCGCCTCCATCGAAGGCGCTTTGACCTGCTCCGGAAACACCGGATCAAAGCGGTTCCCTACGTCCCTTCACGAGCTCCGGCTCGCGACCTCGTGCGCTTCAACGGCCGGATCGACGAGCCGAGACAAAGGCGCCATGCCCCCGCTTTCGTTGGGACAACAATGGAAGGTTGAGCGTTCGTTCGCCCCTTCCTCCGGTCTTGCTTGCGCGGCAGGGACTGCCGCGCTTTAGCTCTTCCCGGGTCCCTCTCGGCCGCGGCGAGCGGGCGGAGGATCAGCCCGAAGGGGCACGCGCAGGATCCGCGTGCGTTCGCTGTCATAACCCGGAGTTAGGGTCAGCCAACCCCGCACCACGCGCGCGCTTTTTTTGGGGCAGGGGGGCCAACACGACCGCGACCGCGAAGGTGTCCTTTTCTTCGGTTACCTTCTTTTGGACCAGCAAAAGAAGGTAACTCGTCGGCCGCGGAGGGCCGACGAAAAAACACAAGGATGTGAGCGGCTCAACGATCGCCGCCGCAAAGCCAATCAAAGACGCTGGTCCGACCCAGGACGAAATGTCGCGCGTCAGCGCCTCAGAACCGCACCGACCACAGCGCCTCGAACTCGACCTGGCTCGCTGTCGCGCCATCGCGCGTGCGGTAGGTCGGCATCATGAGCAGGTACGGCGACGACGCATAACTCGCGGCGAAGCTCATGCGCGAGTTCTCGCCGAACGCGCGCGACCATCCGACCGAAAGCATGTCGTCGGCGGTCTCCGGAGCGAGAGCTCGCTCGAGGAGCACCGACGTCGGCAGCGGCTGCTGGCGCGTCGTGTAGCGCAATTCGAGGTTTCCGATCTCTTCGTCGTGCACCGTCCAGCCGACACTGTAGACCGTGAGATCGCGCCACGCGAACACCGGGCTCGCGCCGTCGCCGAGCAAGGCGAGGAAGCGCGTCGGCAGCGATGCGCTCGTGAACGGCGTGATCGCGCTGTACATCACGCGCTGCACGCCCACGTCGACATCGAACTCCGGCGTCAGTGCATAGCTCAGCGCGAAGCTGGCATTGGCCGGGATGTCGAAATCACCCGGATCGGAAAACACGCCGCGGTAATTCGCGAACGCGTCCATGCCGACACGCGACTGATACGCGATGCCCCAGCGGAACTTCTCGCCGAGCGGGCCGCTGACGTCGATACGCGCACCGGCGCCGTAGGACGTATTGCCGGTATCGGCCCAGGTCGGCGGCAGCGCGCCATCCTGCAACGGCGACATGCCTAGGCCGAGGCTCGCGAAACGCTGATACGCAAGCACGGCGGACAGCTTCGCCGTGCTGCCGTCGTCCCACTGCTGCACGAGCGACGGCGTCACGACGGTGCGTTGCACGCCGCTCTGCGGAACACCGAGCATGCTCGGTGTGGAGTCGGGCATCAGTGCCGGCGAGTCGCCGACCATGCCGGAAGCAATCGAGACCGACATGTGAGTCGTCCTCGCTTCGCCGACGGTGAAGAGCGGTGGCATGTCCAGCCGAGCGCCGTAGCGATCGAGCACGCGCGGCGGTGCGTTGGTGGCCGGCAGCACGGCCCAGGAAAACTGCGGAGTGATGCTCGCCAGCGCGTAATCGTGCCAGCGCGTCAGCACCGACTCGCTGCCGGCGGCGAATGCACGCGCGGCATCCGCACCCGATTCCGCGACGGCAGCCGCCTGGGCGGAAACGGAGGCGACGGAAAAGAGGAGCGCGGGCAATGCTGCCAGCGCTCCTACCCATCTCCCTGTCATTGCTGTCGCCCGCTGCATTGCCCCGTGCTGTTGCCTCTGCTGCGGTCTCGCTGTGGTGTTGTTGGTGTTATTCCGCCGTGATTTTGGCGAAAATGCAACATCGGGTCAAGAGATTTGTGTCACAGGATTTTGTCCTAAGACCTTTATCCTGCTCGCAAATGAGACAGCACGGCCACTCCGTTCCAGCATCCGGATACCGAGGCCTCGGTCAATGTTGCGGGCTCGCAACATGAGGGCACGGCGGCCGCTTCCGCCTGCGGTACTGACCATCGCCGGCTCCGACTCGGGCGGCGGGGCCGGCATCCAGGCCGATCTCGACACGCTGTCCGCGCACGGCGTGCACGGACTCACGGCGATCACGGCCGTCACGGCGCAGAACACGCGTGCCGTCATCGCGATCCAGCCGCTGCCCACGCGCATCGTGCGCGCACAGATCGACGCGATCTTCAAGGATTTCCGCGTAAGCGCGATCAAGATCGGTATGCTCGCGACGGCGGAGATCGTGCGCACCGTCGCTGCGGCGCTCGATCGTCACAGGGGCGCCCCCGTCGTGCTCGACCCCGTGCTCGTAGCGACCACGGGCGCAAGGCTCTCGCGCGGCGATCTCGCCGCGCCCTTGCGCCGCCATTTGCTCGCTCGTGCCGACCTCGTGACGCCCAATGTGCCGGAGGCGGAAACCCTGCTCGGCCGTCGCGTCAAGGATGCCGCCGACCTTCCCGCCGCCGCGGCCGCGCTGATCGAGCTCGGCGCGCGGGCCGTGCTGCTGAAAGGCGGCCACCTTCGGGGCCGCCGAGTTTCGGACCTGCTGCTGACCGCCGACGGTGAAGCGCGCTGGTTCCACCACGCACGCATCGATGCGGAGGGACACGGCACCGGCTGCACGCTGGCATCGGCGATCACCGCGAACCTCGCGTTGGGCGATGCGCTGCCCATCGCGGTCGCCAGGGCGATCGACTACGTGCACCGCGCGCTGGCCGAAGGGTATAGACCCGGCGGCGGCCGGGTGCGCGTGTTGCGGCACGATGTCGCGACCGCACGCAGGCGCTAGCCTCGCCTCAGCCGCGCACGCGCTCGACCAGCGCGTCTGCGAACGATGCCGTCGTGCCGGAGCCGCCGAGATCCGGCGTCACTCGATCGCGCTTCTCGAGCGCATCGCGCACCGCCCCGCGCACGCGCGCGGCCTCCGCGCCAGCGCCGATGTGATCGAGCATCTGCGCCGCGCCGAGGATCAGCGCGCATGGATTGGCAATGCCCTTGCCGGCGATGTCCGGAGCCGAGCCGTGCACCGCCTCGAAGATCGCGGCCTCGGTGCCGATGTTCGCGCCCGGGGCGAGCCCGAGCCCGCCGACGAGCCCGGCGCAGAGATCGGAAATGATGTCGCCGAAGAGATTGGTCGTGACGATCACATCGAACTGCTCGGGCCGCATGACGAGCTGCATGCAGCAGTTATCGACGATGAGCTCGTCGTGCTGGATCTCGGGATAGCCGGCCGCCACTTCGCGCGCGACCTTGAGGAACAAGCCGGACGTGGACTTCAGGATGTTCGCCTTGTGGACGATGGTGACCTTCTTGCGGCCCGTGCTGCGCGCGAGATCGAAGGCGTAGCGCACGATGCGCTCCGAGCCGCGCCGCGTGACCTTCTGCGTCAGCGTCGCGGTCTCACCGTCCTCGGACAGGAGCTGCCCTTCGCCGATGTAGGCGCCCTCGGTGTTCTCACGCACGGTGACGAGGTCGATGCCTTCCGGAAAGCGCGACTTGGTGTTCGGGAACGAGTGCGCGGGCCGCACATTGGCATAGAGGTCGAAGCGCTTGCGCAGCTCGACGTTCAGCGAGCTGAAGCCGCCCGCCACCGGGGTCGTCAGCGGGCCCTTGAGCGCAATGCGGTGACGCGCGATCGCATCGAGCGTCGCCTGCGGCAGCAGCTCGCCGTACTTTTCCTGGGCCGCGAGGCCGGCTTCGACGAATTCGAACTGAAGCCCGAGGCTCAGCGCGTCCAGGACGCGCAGGGTCGCGTCGGTGATCTCGGGCCCGATGCCGTCGCCACGGATCACTGCGAGTGTTCTGCTCATGTAATGGGATGCTCCGGAAGAGAGGAAAGCGCCCAGGGCCGGCCCGCGCCGCCTCCCGTGAGGCGGCATCCGCGCGCCATACCGTGCCAGACCGGCGCCGCGGCGATTTGGCGACCGCGGGAGGATGCGCGACAATGAGAATCTTGGCGACGCGCGTGCGCGGTTTCGCCACAACCTGCCGGCGCAGGCGCCGGCGATGAACCGAGGGTGCGCGGGCCGCGCATTATCCGTAAATGCCGTTGCGCTGTACACGACGAATCCTCGCCATGCTGGTCGTCCTCGCGACGGCCATTGGCGCACCGGCGATCGCCAAGGCCGCCGGCACGGCCCTGCACGTGACCCTGTCGCCACGCGAAGCGGCTATCGGCAGCGCGTACCGGATCGGCATCGACGGTACTGCGCCGGCCGGCTGCGTGCCGCACATCGAGCGCGCGCTGCTCGACGGCGCCGATCTCAGCATCGAGCTCTCGGCGCCCGCGACGGGTTGCAAGCCGAGGCAGGTGCCGTTTCATCTCAGGGTCGATCCCGCCACGACCACGAGCGTCGGCGCATCCCCAACCGAGGTATTCCGCGTGCGTGTCTACAGCAGCTCGCTGGCAGGCACGCGGCTCGTCGCCTTCGCCCTGATCGACACCGCATCCCCGACCAGCGCCCCATTGCCGGAAAGCGGCTTCTGGTGGACGCAGCCCGACGCCGATGGCACGCCGGCCCCCGGAACCGGAATGAGCCTGGAATTTCAGGAGAACCAGATCGCCGCCAGCCTGCTCGGGTTTGCCGATTCGGGCGCTCCGACGTGGTACTTCGGCAGCACGACGCTTTCCGGTCGTGTCGCGCGGATTCCGCTGGTGCAGCTCGCGAACGGCGACGGATGGTTCTCGGCGATCGTCACACCGCCCGGCGTGCTGCCGGGGCCCCGCCTGGAAATCGAGTTCCTCTCACCGGCGCGCGCGCGAGCCTGGCTCGTTCGCAGCGACAACGACGGCGACGTGCAGGTGCGGCCGCTCACGCTGGCGCGCACGGCATTTTCCGGCGGCCCTGCCGGCACGTCGTGGGTCGGGCGCTGGGTGCTGATTCCCGAAGACGGCGGCAACACCCGGCTCTTCGATTTCAGCGGACCGAGCAGCCGCGACGCCGAGAGCTTCCGCCTGACCGATGCCGAAAACGACGCCGTGCTCGACTGCCGACTCGCTCCGGGAACGCAGCAGGCCGATGCCTGCACGCTGACCGCCGGGGCAGCGCTCGTGGCGGATTTCGACATGGTCGGCTACGACCACATTTCCGGGCACGGCGCGAACGGGGCGCCGATTCAGCTGTTGCGCGTGCCGCGGTAACGACGTTGCCCTGGAGAGGCGAAGCTAGCCGCCGCCCTTCTCGTTCCGAGACAGCTCGTCCAGGAAGTCCACGGCTCGCCTCAAGTGCGGAATCACGATCGAGCCGCCGACGACCAGCCCGACGCTGAAGATCTCGAAGAACTCGTCCTCGGTGACACCCGCGTCCTTGCACTGGGCCACGTGGTAGCTGATGCAGTCGTCGCAGCGCAGCACGAGCGAGGCGACCAGGCCGAGCATCTCCTTGGTCTTCACGTCGAGAGCGCCGGGCTGGTAGGTCTGCGTGTCGAGCGCGAAGAAACGGCGCACGACCTGGTTGTCGTGGCCGAGGATCCGCTCGTTCATGCGCTTGCGGAACTTGGTGAAATCGTCGACGCGGCTCACGCGGGCGGTCCTCCGTTCGAGGCTTCGATCAATTGCCGGAGCCTGCCGCTGCGATCGGCGGCGACCAGCTCGTCGTAGCCACCGACGTGGGTGCCGTTGACGAAGATCTGAGGCACGCTGCGCCGCCCGGCGCTGCGGGCGAGCATTTCATCGAGCTTGCCGGGCTCGCGGTCGATGCGGACCTCGCTGTACTCGAAACCCCTGGCCTTCAGGAAATTCTTCGCGGCTACGCAATAGGGACAGACGGCGGTGGTGTAGATCTCGGCGTGGGACATCGACTCTTGAATCCAGCCAGCGGCGGCACAAGGGTGCGGGCGGGTCTGCCGCAACGCAAGGGCCCGCCGAATGAATGCGAGCTGAGCACCCGGGCCCGAGCGGCCCCAAATGACAGGCGCGGCTGGCGGCTCGGCCTGCCCCGCGCTAATGTGGATCCAGCACGAACCCGCAGTCCAATGAAGTTGCCCCTGCGCGCACTTACCGTTCTTGCCGCCGCCTGCATCGCCGGGCTCGCCGGCGCTCGCGACATCGACGTGAAGCTGCCCGACATCGGCAGCTCGGCGGGTTCGGTCATGTCGCCGCAGGACCAGCGCGAATACGGAGCGAGTGTCCTGCACGAGCTGCGTTCATACGGTCTCGTCATCGACGACGCACTGCTGGACGAGTACATCAACGCGCTCGGCTACAAGCTCGTCGCCAACAGCGACCGGCCCGACCTGCCGTTCACGTTCTTCATCGTGCGTGACAACGACATCAACGCATTCGCGGTGCCCGGCGGCTACATCGCCGCGAACGCGGGACTCCTCACCAACATGTCGCGCGAGGACGAGCTTGCCGCCGTGCTCGCACACGAGATCGCGCACATCACGCAGCAGCATCTCCTGCGCGCTTTCGAGGACATGAAGAAGATGTCGCTGCCGACGATGCTTGCGATGCTCGGCATCCTCATCGCAAGCTCGGGTCGCACCGACGATACCGGCACGGCCGCGATCGTGACCGGCACCTCGCTGATGCAGCAGCGGCAGATCAACTTCACGCGGCATGACGAAGCCGAAGCCGACCGCGTCGGCATCCAGACGATGGCGCGCGCCGGCTTCGATCCCATGTCGATGGCCGACACGTTCGCGACGCTGCAGCGCGTGATGCGCGTCAATGGCATCGATGTTCCCGAGTTCCTGATGGATCATCCGGTCGACACCTCGCGCATCGCGGACGCGAAGGCGCGCGCGCAGAATCTGACGTGCTCGCGAGTGCCGGCGGCACCCATGCAGCGTTCGCGGAGCGTGGAAGGACCGCTGAACCTCGATCTCCCAGTCCCGCGTGTCACCGACATCGGCTCCGACACGGACGCAAGCGCGATCGCGTCGAGCGAAGGCGCGACGATGGAAGTCGAGAAGCACGGCCGGGACGGCGCGTTGCCGCAGGTCTCGGTGACGGCATGCGGCGTGCACAGCCTGGCACAGGAATCCTATTTCGAGCTGATGCGCGAGCGAGCGCGCGTGCTCGCGGCCGACGCGCCGTCGAAGGTCCGGGCGTACTATGCCGACAACCTCGACAGGAATCCCGAGTTCGACACGCCGGCGAACCGCTACGGCTACGCGCTCGCGCTGACGCGCTCCGGCGGCGCCGCGCAGGCCGTCGCCGAGCTGCGCAAGCTGACCGCGCGCCAGCCGACCTCGTCGGTGCTCCAGCTCGCGCTCGCCGACGCGCTCGACCAAGCTGGCGACAAACAGGCCTCGCTGCAGGTCTACGATCGGCTCAATGCGGATTTCCCGGGAAACCGCGCGGTGACGCTGGCCTACGCCGGCGCGCTGATGGCGCGAGGCGACGACAAGAGCGCACGCCGCGCGCAGGAGCTCCTGCGGCCGCTGGTCGAGCGCTACTCCGGTGATCCGGACCTGCAGAGAAGCTACGGCCGCGCCTGCCAGCTCGCCGGCGACAAGGTACGCGCCGCCGAGGCGTATGCCGAAGCGGCCTATCTCAGCGGGCACGCCGAGGACGCGCTGAATCAGCTCAAGGCCCTGGCCAAGCAGCCGGATCTCACGTTCTACCAGCGCTCGCGCGTCGACGCGCGCATCACGCAGCTCACGCCCGAGGTCCTCGCGCTGCGCAAGCGCGGCTCGCGCGAGGCGGACGCACCGGATTCGTTCGTCCCCGCCCTCGCCTGCTGCCGGAACCGGTGATCGCACCGGGGAACTGCGGAGGCCGGCCAGGCACGTACGCGGCGATCGGGCCGGTCGCGTTACTGTAACATTCGGGCCGTGCGACTCCGTCCGATGCGAGCCGGTGTCGCGATTCTGCCGCCGCTGTAATTCAGCCGTAGCAGAACGCGGTTGCAATGACGGCGCCACAGGCGCCCTTCGGCGCTCGTCGAGCGGTGATCGCGTGCAGAAACACATCCTCATCGTCGAAGACGAAAGCTCCATCCGCGACATGGTCGCCTTCGCGCTGCGCAAGGCCGGCATGGAAGCGATGCACGCCGCCGATGCGCGCACGGCGCACAATGCCATCGGCGAGCGCGTGACTGAACTGGACGCGTCATTTCTCCCGTGCCGGGCGGCGCCCCCGGACGCCGAGCTCAAACACTGGCTCGGAAGGGGCGGCACGAGACGGAGACGAGCGAATCGGGATTGTGGCCAAGCTGCGCCACGCCGTTTCGCGGCCGCGCCCCGCATGCGGCTCCAAGCGGGCGGCTGCAGCGGAAGCGCATCCTCGCCGGAGCCGTGACGGATCACGGAGGCAGGGCCGCTTGATCCGTGCGACCATGGCTTGGTCATGAACCGCGACGCCTTCCCGAATCTCAAGGACCCTGCGCTCCACCTCAACCGCGAGCTCGCGCAGCTCGAATTCAATTTCCGCGTGCTCGCGCAGGCGGAGGATCCCGCGGTGCCGTTGCTCGAACGCCTCCGCTACCTCTGCATCTCGTGCACGAATCTCGACGAGTTCTTTGAAGTGCGCGTCGCAGTGCTGAAGCAGCAGAGCGAGATCGGCGAGATCCAGCTGGGCCCTGACGCGCTGGCACCAAGCGAGGTGCTCGCCCGGATCCGTGAGCGCGCGCTCGCGCTGGTCAACGCGCAATACGAGTTCTGGAACACGAGCCTGCTGCCCGATCTGGAGAAGGAAGGCATTCGCTTCTCCCGGCGCGACGCCTGGACTCCCAAACAGAAACGCTGGCTGCAGGGCTATTTCCGCAACGAGTGCATGCCCGTGCTCTCGCCGCTCGGTCTCGATCCCGCGCATCCGTTCCCCCGCATCCTCAACAAGAGCCTCAACATCGCCGTCGTGCTGAAAGGCCGCGACGCGTTCGGACGCGAGGGCCACATGGCGCTCCTGCGCGCGCCCCGCTCGCTGCCGCGCATCATCCGCCTGCCGGCCGAAGTCGCCGAAGCGCCGTACGATTTCGTGTTCCTTTCGGGCATCCTGCACGAGTTCATGGACGAGCTTTTCCCCGGCATGGAAGTCAAGGGCTCGTACCAGTTCCGCGTGACGCGCAATTCCGAGCTTTTCGTCGACGAGGAGGAAGTCGAGAATCTCGCGCTCGCGCTGCGCGACGAGCTGAAAGGGCGCGGCTATGCGAAGCCGGTGCGGCTGGAAGTGGCCCACAACTGTCCGAAGAGCGTCACGGACCTCCTGGTCCACAATTTCCAGCTTTCCGAGCAGGATGTCTTCCGCTGCGACGGCCCGGTGAACGTCAACCGCGTCACCGCGATCTACGATCAGGTCGACCGGCCCGATCTCAAGTTCCAGCCGTTCGTTCCGCGCGTGCTGCCGGCTGTCACCGAGGAGCGCAACCTGTTCGACGCGATCCGCGAGCGCGACATCCTGCTGCACCATCCGTTCGAATCGTTTGGCGCCGTCCTGGAGCTGGTGCGACAGGCCAGCGTCGATCCCGACGTGCTCGCGATCAAGCAGACGCTGTACCGCGTCGGCAACGACTCGCCGCTGGTCGATCAGCTGATCGAAGCGGCACGCCACGGCAAGGACGTCACGGTCGTCGTCGAGCTGCGCGCGCGCTTCGACGAAGAGGCGAACCTGCGTCTCGCAAACCGGTTGCAGGAGGCCGGCGTGCAGGTCGTCTATGGCGTCGTCGGCTACAAGACGCACGCGAAGATGCTGCTGATCGTGCGCCGAGAGCAAGGCGCCCTGCGCCGCTATGCGCATCTCTCGACCGGCAACTATCACCAGATCACGTCGCGGATGTACACCGACTTCGGCCTGATGACGGCAAACGCAGAGATCGGCGAGGACGCGCATCTTCTGTTCCTGCAGCTTTCCGGGCTCGGGCCCGTGATCAAGCTCAAGCGCCTGCTGCATTCTCCGTTTACCTTGCACAAGGGCCTGATGGAGAAAATCGAGCGCGAGATCGCGCACGCGCGAGCAGGCAGGCCTGCCCGCATCATCGCGAAAATGAATGCGCTCAACGAAGCAAGCGTCGTCGAAGTCCTGTATCGCGCTTCGCGGGCGGGCGTCGTGATCGACCTGATCGTGCGCGGTGCATGCACGCTGCGGCCCGGCATTCCCGGCGTTTCGGAGAACATCCGCGTGCGCTCCATCGTCGGTCGCTTTCTCGAGCACAGCCGCGTGTACTGGTTCCAGAACGGCGATTCGCCCGAAATCTACTGCTCGAGCGCGGACTGGATGGAGCGCAATCTCCTGCGCCGGATCGAGACTTGCTTTCCGATACTCGACCCGGAGCTCGCTGCGCGCGTTTTCGACGAAGCGCTGGCGAATTATCTGGCCGACAACACGCAGGCCTGGCGGCTCGATTCGAATGGACACTACGTGCGCATCGTGCCCGGCGATGCGCCGCCCCACGCGGCGCAGCAGGCCCTGCTGGCCAAATTTGCAGGCTGAGGTGCGGCGTACCAGATGCCCGCAACAGGCCGACTTGAACCGGAACAGGACGACGAAACGGAGCGGCTTAGCCGGGATGACGGGTTGAAGCGGCGCAGGACCGGGGAAGACGGGTTCGCGGACGAAGGCGCCCACCCACACTTCGCGCCATGAGAAAATCCGACTTCTCCCTGCGGGATCGCGTCGTGGCAGACCCCAGCATCGACATTCGCGACGGCGAGCTGCTCGCCGCCGTCGACCTCGGCTCGAACAGCTTCCATCTCGTCGTCGCCCGCTACGAGCACGGCGGATTGCGCCTGATCGATCGGCTGCGCGACACCGTGCGCCTGGCGATGGGTTTGAGGGCCGACCGCAGCCTCGATTCAGAGCGCCGGGAGCGAGCGCTCCAGTGCCTCGCGCGCTTCGGGCAGCGCCTGCGCGCGCTGCCGCCCGAACGCGTGCGCGCAGTAGCCACGAACACCGTGCGCCAGCTCGCCAATCCGCAGGCATTCCTGCTGCCCGCGGAAACCGCGCTTGGCCATCCCATAGAAGTCGTGTCCGGACGCGAGGAAGCGCGCCTGATCTATCTCGGCGTCGCGCACGGCATGCCGCAGTCGCAGCAGCGTCGACTCGTCATCGACATCGGCGGCGGCAGCACGGAGTTCATCATCGGCCAGGGCTTCGAGGCAATCGAGACCGAGAGCGTGCAGGTGGGTTGCATCGCCAGCACGCTGCGCTTCTTCGGCGACGGCAAGATTTCCGCGAAACGCTGGCAGCAGGCGCAGACTGACATTGCCGTCGAGCTGCAGCAGTTCGCGGCGGACTATCGCGCTCGCGGATGGGGCGAGGCGATCGGCTCGTCCGGTACCGCGCGTGCGATCGGCAACATCGTCCAGGCGAACGGCTGGTGCGAGCAGGGGATCAGCGCCGGCGCGCTGGAGAAGTTGCGCGACGCGCTGCTCAAGGCCGGCAGCATCGACGATATCCGCCTGCAGGGGCTTGCCGAGGAACGCGCGCCGGTGATCGCCGGCGGCGTCGTGATTCTGGAGGCAGCGTTCACGATGTTCGGGCTCGAGCAGATGGGCGTCTGCGAGACGGCTATGCGCGAAGGTCTGCTGTACGACATGGTCGGACGCGCCCTGCACGCCGATCCGCGCTCGGGCAGCGTCGCGGCACTCGCCGTCCGCTACGGCGTCGACCGTGCACAGGCCGCACGGGTCCATCACGCCGCGATGGTGCTGTTCGATCAGGTCGCCGAAGCGTGGGAGCTTTCCGCGCTCGATCGCGACCTGCTCGGCTGGGCCGCGGACATTCACGAGATCGGACTCGCCATCGCGCACAGCCTTCACCACGTGCACGGAGCGTACATCGTCGCCCATTCGGACCTTGCGGGCTTCAGCCGGCAGGGCCAGCAGGCGCTGGCCGCGATCGTCCGCTCACATCGCCGCAAGCCGGACCGCGAAAGCCTCGACGCGCTGCCGCAGCGCCTGCGCCGTGCCACACGCCGTCTGACGGCCCTGCTCCGCCTCGCCGCGCTGTTGAGCCGCAGCCGTACGACTGATCCGCTGCCGCCGCTCCGCGCGAGCGTCGAGGACAAGACCATGCGGCTGGAACTTCCGGCCAGCTGGCTCGATCAACACCCGCTGACGCGCGCCGACCTAGATCAGGAAGTGAGCTACTTCAAGATCCTCGATCTCAAGCTGCAGGTGCGCAGCCCCGAGAGCGTCGCGGCGTGACACGGGCCGCGGGAGCGCGCCTGTGACGCCGCTCCGCATGACGTGAAGGGGGCCTTTGCCTATCATTCGCCGATTCGACCAGGAGGCTTCCATGCTCAAGCGTGCGCTGTTGATTTTTGCCCTTCTTTTGCCGGCCCTCGCTTTGGCGCAGGGCAATACCGCGCCGGCCAAGACTGCACCGAAGGCGCCTGCCAAGGCCACGGCCGCCAAGCCGAAAGCGAACGAAGCACCGGCCGTCGAGGTGTCGAAGGCGGTGGACCCGAAAGTCCTGATCAAGACGAGCCTTGGCGACATCACGGTGGAGCTCTATCCCGACAAGGCGCCCAAGACGGTCGAGAACTTCCTCGCCTACGTCAACAGCGGCTTCTACGACGGCACGATCTTTCATCGCGTCATCGACAATTTCATGATCCAGGGTGGCGGCTTCACGCGTGATTTGCAGCAGAAACGCACGCGCCCCGCGATCGCCAACGAAGCGAAGAACGGCCTCAGCAACCTGCGCGGCACGCTGGCCATGGCACGCACCAGCGACCCGAACTCGGCCACCGCACAGTTCTTCATCAACGTCGTCGACAATCCTCGCCTCGATTTCACCAGCGAGCAGAACGGTGCGACCTGGGGCTACTGCGTGTTCGGCAAGGTGATTTCGGGGCTCGATGTCGTGGACAAGATCAAGGGCGTGCCGACGGGAGCACAGGGGCCGTTCCGAAGCGATGTGCCCGTGACACCCGTGGTCATCGAGAAGATGACTGTGATTCACTGAAATCGCGACGGCGACGGCCCTGGCCGCTGCCGTCGCCATCGTCTCCGCCGATGACCACCCTCTTCATCTCGGATCTGCACCTCGACGCGAGCCGGCCGCGGATTACCGAGCTGTTTCTCGAGTTCCTGGAGACCGAAGCGGCGCGCGCCGACGCGCTGTACATCCTGGGCGACCTGTTCGAAGCGTGGATCGGCGACGATGCGTCAGACGAACTGGCCGATCGTGTTGCTGACGGCTTGGCGCGGCTGCACGGAAAGGGCGTGCCGTGTTTTTTCATCCACGGCAATCGCGATTTTCTGCTGGGAGACGCGTATGCGCGCCGGGCGCGCATGACGATCTTGCCCGATCCCGCCGTCGTCGACGTGGAAGGAGAACGGGTGCTGTTGATGCACGGGGATACGCTGTGTACGGACGATGTTGCGTATCAGTCGTTCCGCCGAGAGACGCGCGCACCGAGCTGGCAACGCGCATTTCTGGCGCGTTCCGTGGCCGATCGCCAGCGCTACGCCGAGCAAGCCCGCTCGGAGAGTCAACGCTACACTCGTTCAGCCGGCGAGGCGATCACCGACGTCACGCCAGAAGCGGTCAACGCGACACTATCAAAGTACGGCACGCGACGCCTGATTCACGGCCACACGCATCGACCGGCGTTGCACGAGATCAATCTCGACGGGATGACATGTGAACGCATCGTGCTTGGCGACTGGTACGAGCA